>CAMDBI010000010.1 GCA_945889005.1 Bacteroides fragilis | reverse complement strand
AGCACAAAAAACCAGTTATGACAACAATATTGGCCCCCAAAAAAGAACTATTGAGATCAATTCGCATCTTCTTGTCTAACAAAATGACTTTTTAATTAAACGAGCCGAACAAAAAGCCTCCACTTATATTTTAATCGCTCAATTTAGGTACCAATATATTTGCTTTGTCTCTTTTGGCTTTAGAACTTTTGTATAACTTACCGGCTACTGGTTGCAAAATATTAAATGTAACAGGTTGTGTGTTTGGAATGATAGCAGAATTACGCATAATATTTTATTTTATTCAAAATTAATTTTTTTTTGAAGAATAATTTGGTATTTTATTTTGAAAAGAATTTTGAAATTTTTTAAAATCCCCTATATTAGGGAGTCGCTTAGCCTATCGAGCAACATATAAATTCTGAAATAATTGTAATGAACCGCGATCATTATTTGGATTATATTATGTAATTTTATTTATAAATAGGATTTCAATTTTCTCTTTCTTCTTTTTTATTTCAATCAAATCTTCCAGACTGCTTACAATTTAATTTTATATTGGGCTTTTAATTTACAAAAACAACAATAAATGGCGCTTTTTGTGTCGATTGTTTGTCGAATTGTGAAAACAGGCAATTGCAAACAACACGAAATGGTTGTGTTTGGTATAAAAGACATGTTTTGAAATTTTATACCCTAAAAAGGAGAGTTGATTGTTAAAAAAGTGATTATTTCGTGTAAAAAAATATAAAATATAGGGGTTGAATTCGAAAAAAATGTATTTTTGCAATCAGAAATAAAAAACATTTAAATTTTAAATTAATAATAAATATGGCAACATTAAGATTTCAAGCATTAAACACGGTTCTTGAAAGAAAACCGGTTGCAGTGGAATTCCCACATGCGAAAATTTCAGAGTATTTTGGCGAGAGTGTATTCGATCTGCCCAAAATGCACAAATATCTTTCGAAAGAAGCATATCAGGCTGTCGTATCGGCTATTGACAAAGGTACTCGTATCGACCGCAAAATGGCCGACCAAGTTGCAGCTGGTATGAAGTCGTGGGCATTGGAAATGGGCGCTACTCACTGTACGCACTGGTTTCATCCTTTAACTGAAGGCACTGCCGAAAAACACGATGCATTTGCCGAACCAGACGGAAACGCAGGTGTAGTTGAAAATTTTTCAGGAAAACTACTTGTTCAACAAGAACCCGATGCATCTTCATTTCCAAGTGGTGGTATTCGTTCAACTTTCGAAGCTCGTGGTTATACTGCATGGGATCCATCGTCTCCAGCTTTTATCTTAGACAAAACTTTGTGTATTCCTACTATTTTCTTGTCGTACACAGGCGAAATGCTCGACAACAAAGCTCCTTTGTTGAAAGCTCTTCACGCTCTCGACAAAGCTGCTACCGAAGTTTGTCACTATTTCGATAAAGACGTACAAAAAGTATTTTCGTACCTTGGTTGGGAACAAGAATATTTCTTGATCGACAAAGCATTGCACGATGCTCGTCCCGACCTTATCTTAACCGAACGCACATTGTTGGGTCACGATTCGTCTAAAAACCAACAGTTGGAAGACCAATACTTCGGATCGGTTCCTGCACGCGTTATCGCATATATGCAAGATCTCGAAATCGAATGCTGGAAATTGGGTATTCCTGCCAAAACTCGTCACAACGAGGTGGCTCCTAACCAATTTGAGCTTGCTCCGGTATACGAAGAAGCAAACTTGGCAAACGACCACAACTTATTGTTGATGCACATTATGAAACGTGTGGCTTTGAAACACAATTTCATAGTGTTATTGCACGAAAAACCTTTCAAAGGTATCAACGGTTCGGGTAAGCACAACAACTGGTCAATCGGTACCGATACAGGTGTTAACTTACTTTCTCCTGGAAAAAACCCAAAAGCAAACTTCCAATTCATCACTTTTGTTGCAAACGTACTGAAAGCAGTTCACAACAACGACGATATTCTTAAAGGATCTATCGCATCGGCTGGAAATGCTCACCGTTTAGGTGCAAACGAAGCTCCTCCTTCAATTGTTTCGGTATTCGTAGGTGCACAAATAACCAAAATGCTCGACGAAATAGAATCTAAGGTTTCTGAAAAGAAAATGAGCTCCGACGAAAAAACAGAATTGAAACTTGATATTGGTCGTATTCCAGAAATTCTTTTAGATACTACAGACCGTAACCGTACATCGCCATTCGCGTTTACTGGTAACCGTTTCGAATTCCGTGCAGTAGGTTCATCGGCAAACTGTGCTTCGGCTATGACTGCTTTGAATGCAGCAATGGCTCAGCAATTAACTATCTTCAAAAAAGATGTTGATGCTCTTATCAAAAAAGGTGTTAAGAAAGACGAAGCATTACTTCAAATCATTCGCAAATACATTATCGAATCGAAACCAGTTCGTTTCAATGGTAATGGTTATAGCCAAGAATGGCAAGTTGAAGCTAAAAAACGTGGCTTGAATGTTGAAGGCATGGTTCCTAAATTGATCGATTTGTGGAATACTCCAAAAGCTAAGAAACTTTTTGAAGATACTAAAGTGTTAACACATAAAGAACTTGAAGCTCGTGTTGAAGTACGTCACGAACTATACATTAAAAAAGTTCAGATCGAATCACGCGTATTGGGCGATTTAGTAATGAATCACGTTGTACCTGTTGCTGTAGATTACCAAACATCGTTGGTTCAGAATGTTAAAGCTTTGAAAGAAATTTTCTCTGAAAAAGAATTCAAAGAACTTTCGGCTGCTCGTATCGAACTTATCAAAGAAATTGGTGGTCACATTTCAACCATCAAATCGAAAGTTGCCGAAATGATAGAAGCTCGTAAAAAAGCAAATGAAATCGAAGATGCACACAAAAAATCGTTGGCTTATTGCGAAAAAGTATTCCCTTATTTGGAATCGATTCGTTACCATGTCGACAAACTCGAACTTGTGGTTGACAACGAAAAATGGCCTTTGCCAAAATACCGCGAATTGTTATTTACTCGCTAGTATTTGAATATTATATCTTAAAAAGCGCTTCCCCAAAGGAGGCGCTTTTTTTATGGGTAATTGTCGTTTGCTTTCGTTTTCTTTGCAATTCAAAATTTGAAATATATGCAATCAGAAGCACAATCTAATACACCTTTAAATGCATTGGGCGAGTTTGGTCTTATCGAATATCTTACTCAAAATGCCAAAATAAATCAAAACTCAACCATCAAAAGCATTGGTGACGATGCTGCAGTTGTTAAACACGACCAACATACCGTTGTTACAACCGATCTGTTGGTCGAAGGGATACACTTCGATTTAATGTATACTCCGCTTCGACACTTGGGCTACAAGGCTGTAGTAGTTAACTTGTCGGATGTATATGCTATGAATGCCACTCCGCGGCAAATTACAGTATCAATTGCGGTGTCGGCAAGGTTTTCGGTGGAGCAATTGCACGATTTTTATGAGGGTATTTACATGGCTTGTAACAAATATAATGTAGATCTTGTTGGCGGTGATACAACTTCGTCGTTGACCGGTTTGTGTATTAGTGTAACGGCTTTGGGAGAGGCTGCCAAGGAAAATATTGTATACCGGAGAGGCGCTAAAGTAAATGATCTCATTTGCGTGTCGGGCAATCTTGGAGCTGCATATATAGGCTTGCAAGTACTCGAACGCGAAAAAAAGGTTTTTCAGGAAACGAAAGGTGCACAACCCAAGCTCGACGGATACTCCTATGTGCTCGAACGCCAGTTGAAACCCGAGGCTCGAAAAGATATTGTTGAACTGCTAAAAGAATTGGGCGTGAAACCCACATCAATGATCGATATTTCGGATGGTTTATCGTCGGAACTCTTGCATATTTGCAAGCAATCGGAAGTGGGTTGTGCCGTTTATCAGGAAAAAATACCGATCGATGCCGAGACAACTACCGTTGCCGACGAAATGAATATAGTGCCCTTAACGGCTGCCTTGAGTGGGGGTGAAGACTATGAGTTGCTTTTCACAGTGCCAATTGCCGATTTCGAAAAGGTATCGACACGCAAGGAATTTACTGTTATTGGACATATAACTGAAGCACATGCTGGAAGTAAATTGATACTAAATACCGGTAAAGATACAGACTTAGTTGCCCAAGGCTGGAACGCTATGCGCTAAGACCTATGTTTTTGTTAATTTTTAAGCATATATTTTGTATATTTGTGTCGAATGGTCAGATTACCAAACATATCGCAAACTGCTTTTTGGGATATCGACACCAATAAGCTCGATTATATAAACCACAAGGATTATATAATCAATAAAATATTTAACTATGGGCGTTGGGACGATATTTTGAGTATCATTCGTTTTTATGGTATGAATGATGTTAAGCAATCTTTAATTGAGGCTGAGAATATGTCGGAAACTGCCCTGCAATTGGCATCTATAATTTTTAAAATTCCCAAAACGCATTTTACATGTTATACTTTGAAACAGTATCGCCCCTCCTTCAAAAAACCTTAATTGAATTGATGCTTATTGACGATTTTAAGGAATATCGACTTGCTGGAGGCACAGCATTGTCTCTTTTTTTGGGGCATCGTAAAAGTGTTGATATAGATCTATTTTGCTCTGAATATAAATCCTTCGAAACATTATTCCCAGTTATTAAAAAGCATTTTCCCAAAGCCCAAATTAATGATATTGGTTTTGGCGCTGCCATGTATATTCCAGTCATTGAAAGTAAAAATTATTTAAAAGTCGATTTTTGCAGCGATGAGCCATTTATTAGAAATGTCGTTCTTGAAAATGGAATACGTTTTGCTCATACCGATGATATTGCGGCAATGAAACTGCAAGCAGTATCAACTCGAAGCGAAAAAAAAGATTTTTGGGACATAGCTGAATTATTACAAAAATATACAATCAACCAAATGTTAAACTTATACAAAGAAAGATATATTTGGAATGATGATTTAAAAAACGTAATTACCAGACTAAGCCAACCCGAAAAGTGCGACAACCAGCCAGACCCTGTTAATCTAAATGAAAAAAACTGGGAATCTGTTAAAACCATTGTTTGTGAGTCGTTGGATAAATATATTTCCAATGAACTTTTATAAGGAAATCTCTAAAAACTCAAATTACATAAATTTTTTCTAAACAACCAAATTTTGGCTACACTCAACTACCGTGTTTCGCCCAAAAGTGAATTTGCCATTATTGGATATATTACTGAAGCTCTTGCCGGAAGTTAATTGGTGCTTAACACTGGTAAAGATACCAACTTAGTTGCTCAGGGCTGGAATGCGATGGGGTTGTTTATATAGCTTTTATTAATATTAATTTAACATAAATACAATACTGGATTTACCAAAATCTATTTGTGAATATCTAATTTCATTTAAAATTTTTTTAATAAATATTTAATATTTACAACTATGGATTATCTTAAATACAGCGTTTTATATTTTGTTTTAGTTACAGCATTCTATTCTTGCGGAGATAAAAAAAACACGAATTTTTTCGAAATCGATAAAAGCAAAATTCAAATTGAAAAAGTTCAACTTATTCCTTCAGGCAACAATTTTAGATTGGTATTATTTAGCAATGGGGTACATACTTTTAAAAATGTAAATGGTGCAGATTCGTTTGTTTATGACGACAATGCTGTAAAAGTATATTATTGGTTATATAAAGCTGCTGGTTCTAGCTCCTATACAGGTGAATATATTTATTATTTAGAAAAAGATTCAAGCGCAAATGATCTTACATCGACATTTAATCAGGCAGGTTATTTCAATAGTGGCACGAATGGGAATGGCATTAGTTATCAGGCCAATACTGGCAAGGTGAATATTCAAGAAAAGGATGGCATATTTGAAATTGCATTTGAATTTTTCCAAAGAGGAACAAACAAATCCCCTGAGCAGGTTGCTATTAAAGGGAGTTATAAGGGAATTGTAGAGATAATTAATTAATTATTATTTCCTCCTACATTAGTTTACTTTCAAATAAATCAAGTCACAATTGAAAAAATGTGATGCTAAGTTATCTATGTCTCTTTGAAAATGACATCTTGTGTTTCATTGATTGAGCTGTCTGGTAAGCTTTTCATGACTTTCATCAGGGTGCTGAATGTAATAGTGGTATCTCCCTTTTCGAGTTTCAGTAGCTGATTTTTTTTAATACCCAGCAGTAAGCTAAGTTCGTCGTGGGTCATTACATTGTCCAAGCGATATTTTTTGAGTCGACAAGCCAGAATGTCGACCATTAGTTCAAATTCGTACTGTTTACGTTCGGGAGTTTCACTAAGTCCTATCATTTGATCTTCGATCTGACTCAGGCTTTTACTCATTTTCTCTATTAGGAACGCATTATCGTTGAGTACACTTTCTTTGAGCAAACGGTGTTTCTTTTCCTCGGCACGTTCTACTTCCGACAGGGCTGCCTTTTTGAGGCCTTTTACATTGCCATACCAAACAACTACAAGTATTCGATCCATAGTGGTATTTACAAAAAAACCGAACAAACGGTAATATTTTCCCTCATGTTCGCATACAAGCTCATACAGTTCGTCGGTATCGTTGAGGAGGTGAAACCAATTGCCCCAATAATTCTGAGCTGTTTTTTTTAGGCTAATTAATATCTTACGCCGAGTGCATATTTCTAAAGACTCGAGAAAGGCTTCTACAGGAGGCATTAACAAAACACCTGATATCAACTCGGGCATATTTTTTTCTTATGATTTATTTTGGTAAAAATTTAAGTATTATTTACGGCAAATAAAGCAGATATAGCCTTACTCGATTACTTCTATTTTGAAATTATAATCGGTTGTATCATTAAATTTTTCATTAAAAGAATATCGATTTATGATTCTCAGATTCATATTGTAGCGCCCGGTTTTATTTGGTCGGAACAGGTAATTAATGTTTGTTTGGAATACCCCTTCTTTATAATCAATTAAGGAAAGTAAATTTTCTTCATGAAAAAGAGACACATTTATTAATCCTTTACGCTTTTCAGTAAAAATATTAAATTTTAGGGTATCTTTTTTGCCGTTGATGGTATCTGAGAGGCTCACTGTTTTGGGATATTCAGCTTCTATAACCAATTCTCTATAATTATAGGGTTCCTTTTCGCATCCAAGCATTAAGAAAAGGCTTGTAAATATTAGAATGAATAAATTGCGCAACATATTTTTTCTTTTTTATAATGTTTCTTTCGATAATAATTCATTAGTTTTTTACAAGCATTTTTGCGTGCTTATGTCCATCAATAGTCAATTGTACAATGTATAAGCCATTTTTTAATCCGGCAATATTTATTGTTTTTAAGTTGATGTTTTTACTTTTTGCATTCCATGATATTGATTGTTTCACCAAACCACAGATGTCTGTTATTTGGCATTGAATGCTTTGGTCTGAATTAGCAAAGTATTCGATGTTCATAACGTTTGTTGCAGGCGAAGGGTATATTTTGAGGATTGGGTCTTCATGGTCTGTTTTACTCGACTTTTGCTTGCAATCATATTTACAAGTAGTATTATCGGGAATATTGGCTACGGGGTTGTAGTTACATGCCGATAGATCCATACAGCCTTTTACCGCATGAACCTTACACTGGTAGCCATCGTCGTAACAGTCGTTTGGAGTATACTCGTAATATTCTTTGTTTTTACAACCCAAACAATACAGGCAGCTGCTGTCGTCGATGGTTGCTGACGGGTTATAATTTTTGGCCGTAGGGTCGGTACATCCGTACCATTGTCCGGGGCATACTACTTTTATATTGGGAAAGCATTTATTGGTTTTGCAGCAAAGGCCGTTGTCTTTGTTGGCTGTAGAATCGTAGTTGCATGCCGACGAATCGGTACAACCCAGTACAATGGGTGTTAAGCAATACCTAGCACTATCGCCGCAAAAAGCATTTTTGTCGTATTCTAAAAAGTATGGCGATTGGCACCCACATTCGAAGGGGTACGACAACCATTTCGAATATTTTTCGAAATATTTCAAACTTCCCGATCCCGCAACTTCATATTCGACCAAGGTATCGTTGTCGCCCACGTATTGGTAGGTTTTGCCATTATATTTGACTTTAATATTTAATTGAAACGCTAGCGAATCGCCGTTGGTGGTGAGCTGTGCAACCAATATTTTGTTGACATTGATGGTGTCTGCTATCCCCGTAGAACTTATTAAACCCGCTTTGTTACTGATAAATCTGTTTGATGGCACGATACTTCCAAAAATGCTAGAATCTTTGCCATTTAAACTTATAATATTTTGATGGCTAAATGAATTTTTAGTAGGTGCAATTGTTAGCCCGTCGGCTCTTGTAAGAGGTATGCCGGCTTTGGCTTCTTCGGCAGCAAGTATGCCCATATCGTTGTTTTTGCCGCCAACAATGGAGCTGTCGCGATCGTCGGTTTTCAACACTCCAAAATGCTTGTTTGAAGCCCAGCCCATGGTAATCCACGAGTCGAGAGCAGCGCAATTCTCGTCGAGAGCAGTGGCTTTAACATCTTTCCCAAATGAAACTGCACGGGAGCTGTGGTTGAAAAATGGAGCCGTTGCCGAAAATTTAAGTGCATGGTTGCTGTCGCCATAAACCGACAATAGACTGGCACTGTCGACCAAGTCAATATATATCCGATAGGTAATGGCGCCCAAAGGTAAACGGTCGCCATCTTCTGAACTAACAGTATCGTTTTTGTCCGAAACGTAATAGGTTTCGACTATTACCTGTTCTATCAAATCTGGAGCATATTGTCCACTTGTGTATGGGACTATTGCCAAAATGAAGAACAATAACAATAAAGCTTTTGCTCGTGCCAGCACCGACAAACTTGAAGAACTGTCTATTCGTTGCCTGAAATTTGTTTCGTTGAAAGCCAAAAATCGTTGATTTTTATTCATGTTATTTTAATTATCTAAGTTGTACTATTTAATATCCAATTTTTACCCCTAAATCCCCTAAAGGGGATTATTTAACATCCCTTTAAGGGAGGGGGGTATTTAATTTATAAATTATACGATATCCCTAAGCTAAATTCCCTGCCAAAGTTGATCCGTTTGTAATCGTGCTTAAAATCTAGTGTATTGTAGGTATTCCGTATGGGTTGATCGAGCAAGTTGCGTATCTTTAGGCTGGTACTGAAATAATGCCCTACAGTTTTAGATATTTTTAAATCGACTAAATGTCGGGGCATTTCATATACCTTTGTATATGTATCGCTAAAATATGCAATTCTTTTCCCTTGAATATTATATGCTGCCGAAGCCGACAAGCCAAACTTTTTTGAGGTATAACTGAGTATGCCGTTAAAAACATAAGAGGCCTGTCCAAACAATTCGTTGCTCTTAAAAAGAGAAATGGTTTTATAGTGTTCGGACTTGAAAAATGCATCGGTTTGGGTGTTTCTCGAATCTACCAGTGTATAGTTGAGTATGATGTCTATACCCCTTACCAGATTTTTTTTACCTTCGAATTCTAGCCCCAATACTCCAATACGAGTATCATAATTATACCACCTGATATATTTAGTTGTGCCTGATACTTGTCCCGCTACATAGATGCCATTAAATATACTTTTATAAAACGCGCTCAACGAAACAAACTCGCCCGAGGCAAAAAACTTTTCCAAACGAAAATCGTAATTGTATATTTGTACATTTTTTAAACTTGGATCACCCAACGTATAGCCTTCCAGTTCAAAATCGTAACTGTAAAAAGGCATGCGTTCTCTCATACCAGGGTAACTTATGGTTTTACTATAATTAGTCCTGAAGTTAAGGGGGATCGATTCATTTTTGTTAAGTTGCAATATTATGCTGACACTTGGTAGGAAGAAAAGATTATACGACTCAAGTGGAGAGGCTAACAAGGGTTTAGAAAATTCAGTATGATGAGGTCTTTTACCGGAATAAGCCGGAATGGTATCGAACCCCCTCATATCGCCCGTAATTAAATTTTCTTCAACCCGCAACCCGCCGCTTACCCTCAACCACTTGAATACGGTATAGTCGGTCATTCCATAAGCCGAATTATTTTTCCATTTGCTGTCGTATTGGTTAGCATTAAGTTCTTGATCATTTAAAAAATCAAAACCTACATCCGCCCCCCCATATGCATAACGGTCGTCCTTGCGGTCCGATTGTTGGCGACCTGCCCCGAACTTTAGTGTTCTTGGTTTGCCGTGTAGTTGCCAAATGGGAAATTCAAAACTTAATTTTGAATCGAAAATATTATCCGTCAGATATTCAAACGACCGGTTATCTGTTTCTCCGCCAACAAGGTATTTAGAATACGAGGTATCTTTACCATTAATATTCATCGAAAATTTCTGATCTACTGCTTTTCTATCGGGTGCTCCCATCACTCCTAAAGTATACGATGCACTAAGTTCGGTTTTGAGTTTAACAGCAGGTAAATAGTGAGCCGATTTAAACTGATAAACCAGCTGCTTGCGTTCTTCGTAATTTTGTTGTATCGAATATCCTCTCTCATTGGCATTGTCACCATTCAAATAAAAAATGGTGTCGTATACGTTTTTGTTGATGCCGATAAAATTGGGCATAAAAATTAATGCCATGCTGTGGTTGTTATTGATTTTATATGCCACATTTACTAGCCCGTTCCAACCATTTGTTTCCTGTGTGGTTTGGTTGTTTTTATAAGCTATTATTTCTGGTATATCACCCGCTGAAAGTGCTCCACTTAAATTGGTTTTACTCCCAACGGGGTCAGAATGTACGGAGGTCGAATATCTTAACCCCACTATAAAACCAAGAGGTTTGCCCAACAAGGTGGTTTGGTTTCCCAGTACAAACTCCTGGCTAAAGTTAACTGGGGCGGTTCTCTTTTTCAACTTCCAATTGTCGTTAAACCGCTCGCGGTTCTTATTTGCATTGGCATTAATTGCCTGTAAAGCAGCAGGTTTGTATTCGTTATTGAATCGGGTGGTTGCATTGTTTAGTGCAACTTGATCATTCAACTCGGCCGGGTGCAGCAAACCTAGGTCGATATACACCAGTTTTAAGTATTTAGATGAATTATTTATATTCAATCCCATATTGATTAGATTGTTAAACTGTTGTTCGCTGAGCAATGCCTTATAAGCTCTATATTCAAAGTCACTTGCACCATCGTTATAGTATTTGTAATTGTTTAATGCATCAGGTATATCTTTATAATGATAGGTATTGCGGTACCCGTTGTCGTAACCGAGCCAGTCGGTTGGGCTTCGTTCCGACGATATAACATTGTTGAAAGTGGTTTGGTTGTTGTACCCAAATGTGCTGGTGGCACTTATGGTAAGCTGTTCGGGATAGTCTTTGGTTTCGACCATAATGTATGCTCCTGCCCAGTCGGCTGGTAAATCGGGGCTGGCTGTTTTGGCTATTACAATGTTGTCGATCAGGCTGGTAGGGAAAATATCGAGTTTAATGTTGTTGGTAAATGGGTCGAGGGTCGGTATACGCATATCGTTTACAGATGTTTTAATATATCGGTCGCCCATACCTCGTACGGTAATAAAACTACCCACAGTCGAAACTCCAGGTACACGCTTAATGGCTTCGTCGACACGGCTATCGCCGGTTTTCTTGATGGTTTCGGCCGATATATAATCGATCGATTGCGCTTTTTTGCTTTTGACCATTTGCATGTATATATCTTTACTCTTTACGGCTTTAGCTACAATCACAGCTTCTTCTATTGCAGTTACTGCTTCGCTCATTACATAGTTTTTTACTATTACCTTCGTATTACTGTCTGTAATGGTATCGCTAATTGTCTGATAACCGATAAAACTGACAGAAACAATTATGGGATTATTGTCTTTAGCTTTCACAGAAAAGCTTCCATTAAAATCGGAATAACCAGCACCCCCAGCATAATTCCCTAAAGAGACCGTAGCACCTATAATGGGTTCGCCAAATTCGTCGGTCAATTTCCCTCTTAAAAAAGTTTGGGAGAATACTGTAGAAGAAAAAAAGATAAAAAAAAGCAATAAAAAGTAAAACTGTTTCATAGCAAAATTTGTAATACAATATAAAAAGGCAGGCTTTAATGATGTATTAAAGCCTACTTTTTTCGTGTTATTTTTTTATAAATTGACCATTCCAAATACCAGATCTCGATTTGATTCTGAGTAGGTAGTAACCTGGTGTAAGTTCCCCTACATTTAGGGTGGCATTGTTTTTTATGCTATTAATACCCATAGGGAAGTTCATAACTGTTTTACCCGATTGAGCCTCTACAATGCTAATGCTATAAGTTTCATTTAACTGTTTAGGCAATACAATATTTAATATCTCTTGCACCGGAACAGGATATAGCAATAGTTTTTCTGAACTTACTTTATACACAAATACATCAGTAATAATGTTTGATATAGTTACTACAGAAGATTTGGCTGAGAAATTTCTATTGTCGTAGGCTATAGCAAATAATTCAGCCGAAGCTGTATTAGGTATCCATTCAATCGAATAAGGGGCAATAGAGTCTACTCCTACAATTGCATTGTTTACATAAAACTCAACTTTCGAAATACTTGCATCGTCCACAGCCGTTACCGAAAAGTTAACTATCTGCCCGGCTGTTAATTGCGACGAAGTTTTTGGTTGACTAATACTAACTATAGGCGCTGCATTGACATTTACAGCAATAATTGCCGAAGTTGTTGTTAAACCGGTATTGTCGGTTGCCACAGCCTTTAATTGTTTTTTACCACTTGTCGGAGTCCAATCATATTCGAATGGTGCTATGGTATCGTCGCCCAGTTTGGTATTGCCTACATAAAAGGTAACCTTTTCTATCGTACCAGGTATTGAATCGAATGCACTGGCAGTTATTTTAACCAATTCATTTTCGTTGATCCACGAATTGGCAATTGGGCTAGTAATCGAAATCGTAGGTTCGGAGTTAAAATAAACATTAACAATTGAAATTTCTGATGTGTCATTCAGGTTATGATTGTCATAAGCCACTGCATAAATGCGTTTTGAGCCTTGTGTTGCTTTCCATTTGAAACTATAAGGTGTTGATTGGTCGCTTATAACTAGAGAATCGTTGACAAAGAAAAATACTTTTTCAATTGAGCCATCTGTATCTGAAGCTTCAGCATACATTTCGATAGAATCACCCAGTAATGCAATGGTATTGTTCAATGGTTTTGTAAGCACAATTGTCGGAAAATTTTTTGTCATTACATTGATAGTAATAATCTTATCACCAACAATCCCAAGCATGTCGATTGCTAGAGCTTTGATAGTTACTTCGCCCGAATAGCCTGTAGTATTCCAACTAAATGTGTTGTTCGATTTGTTTACTTCCGATATTTTTACATTGTTTACATAGAGAGCTAAACTAGCAATACCTTCGCTGTCGTATGAATTGACTATTATATTTATTTCATCTCCTTCAAGAGCTTCGCTAACAGGATCGACAAAATTTATTGTTGGTTTGTTGTTTTCAATAACTTTAATACTGAGTGTATCTGAATTAATTGCATTTTTATTGTCGGTTGCAGTAGCTTTTATAAGTGTTTGACCCAATTCGGCCTTCCATTTTACACTATATGGTGTAATGCTATCTGTTGCAAATAATTGGTTATTGGCAAAGAAGTCGACTTTTTTGATCGATCCGTTATCGGTTGCTGTTGCTGTTATACTTACCGAATCGCCTTCTACGTGTTTCGACATACGAACCGGACTGGTAATACTAATGTTTGGAACTGGGTTGACAAATATCGAGACCGAGGCAGATTCGGTGCTTGTATTTCTATTGTCGTAGGCTTTTGCTTTAAATGCATGAGTCCCCGGTATTGAATTCCATGCAGTTGCGTAAGGTTCAGCTGTTTTGGTTTCAACAAGAGTGTCGTTACGGTATATTTCCACTTTTTTAATAAAACCTTCATTGTCTGAAGCACTAGCAGTGATAAATATTAATTCATTTGCCTGGTATTCTGCGCTATTGTTAGGGCTGGTTAAAACAACAGTAGGAGGTGTGTTTGGTGCTACCTTAAATGTCACAGTGTCGGAATGAGAGGCTCCATTGTTGTCATAAACTATGGCAATCAACTTGCTACTATCGTTGGGGGCACTGCTTTCGCTAATCCAATTAAAAAAGTATGGCGAAATTGCATCTTCGAGCTTTTTAATGTCATTGATATAAAACTCAACCTTTGCGACCATACCTGGAGCATTGTCGGTTGCTTGTGCAGTAAATGTAAGAGTATCGCCAGTGTAAATGAATTTCTGATTGAAATCGATACTTACAACTGGAGGTTCGTTGTTAATTACATTTACAGTTACTACATCTGAAGTGTCTTTGCCCGATAAGTTATCTGTAGCAATAGCTTTTAAGGCAATATTACCAGTAATCGATTTCCATTTCACTTCGTATGGCGATTGGGTATCGGTTGCAATAAGGTTATTGTTTGCATAGAAGGCAACTGAGGTAATTGAGCCTGTAGCATCGGGTTCTGTTACAAAAGCCGATAATAGAATACTATCGCCAGTATTGTATGTTGTACCTCCAATTGGTTTTTGGAGCGATACTTCCGGAAGGCTATTAACTACAACTGCGACTTTATTAGAGTTGCTTTTAGCTTTTTCGTTGTCGTGAACAATGGCTGAAATATTAACATTGCCAGCTTCTAATGGTATATAACTAATTGAATACGGGTCGTCTGTATCTTGGCCAATAGAGTCGTTGTTCCAGTAAAAAACTACTTTTGAAACATTGCCCGGTAAAGTGTCGAATGCAGTTGCTTGTATTGTAACTGGGCTGTTTCTGGTAATAACATCAAGAGTATCGGGTGATGTTATAGTTACCCAAGGAAGTGGATTCGAAGGATCATTTACTTTTATGTTAACTACCGAAGATGTTACTATTTTACCATCGTTGTCTGTAGCTTTTGCAATAATTTCGGCTGTTCCAGTCTGTGCAATCCAACTTCCTTCGTATGGATTTGTTACATCGTCCGACACCTTCGTGTTATTAACAAAAAACTCAACAAGCGATATACCGCTATCGTCCGATGCATTTGCTTGAATGATTATATTGTTTCCATTTACAAATTGTTGATTGTTTGTAGGTTTAGTAATAGTGACTACAGGAGGGGCATTTACTTTTATTTTTATTGTTGTAGTATCGGTAGCGCCTTTGTTGTCATAAGCAATTGCTTTCAACATTGATTTACCACTAGTGGCAGTCCAGTTGCATTCGAAAGGCGCACTTAATGACCTATTGATAATGTCCGAGTCGGCATAAAATACAACAGTGTCAATGTTGCCTCCAACATCGGTTGCCAATGTTTTAATTTTTATTGCTTCGCCCAAAGTAATTACAGTGTCTTTTGAAGGTAATACCATGTTAATTACAGGTCTGGCATTTATCGAAACCCATGCCGTGTCTGTAGCGCCATGTTCGTCGAACACTATTGCTCTGAGGCTGTCGATATTGGCTTCTGCCGTCCAGTTAAACTCGAATGGAGCGCTCATGTCTTCGTTCAGAAGGGTGTATTTCTTATAAAAAGCCACTTTGGTAATACTTCCGGCACCATCGGCATCGGTAGCTGTAGCTTTAATAGGTAATATACTGCCGATTTTATAGTTAAATCCGTTAACTGGCGATGTAATACTTACAATAGGGGCTGTATTTACAGTAATATTTACAATTGCGGTATCGGTGGCATCATCGGTATCGTATGCTATTACTTTAATATATGTAATGCCTGTTACTGCATTCCAATCAATGCTGTATGGTTCGTTGGTATCGTCGCCCAAATGTGTATTTCCGGCATAAAATGAAACTTTAGCAATCGTTCCATCGTCGGTAGCTTCAGCATTAATACTCAGCTTACTTCCATTAAGTAATACGGCATTGCTTGAAGGCGATTGGATGCTAACTTCGGGAGAGCCTGTAACTAAAATATCAAAAACAGATGAATCTTTGGCTCCGCGGTTGTCGGTAGCAACTACTTTTAAATAATCGACTCCTTTAACTGCTGTCCACAATAACTCGTATGGGCTCGATATGTCGGTTCCTATAAGTGTATTGTCGGCATAAAACATTACCGAGGCAATACTTCCTAACGATGTAATATCGAAATCGGAGACAGTGGCTGTAATAGTTACTGCAGATCCTTCAATTATTAATGAATTTATTGGCGAAGTAAGGCTAATATCGGGCAAGGCATTAATTGAAATTTCCGATGTGTCTGAATTGTAACTTAAACCGCCATTGTCGATAGCCTTGCAAAACCATTTATGAACACCGGTTTGAGCTGTCCAATTGAGGTTGTAAGGAGTCGAGTTGTCATCGCCAATTTTAACATTGTCTATAAAAAATTCGACCTTAGATATGGTATTCGTTCCATTTGGGTCCGATGTATATGCAGAAAAAGCAACTGTTTGGCTTTCGTTTCCAACTCCTGTCAGCGATGAACTTTTGCTAACATAAGGAATATAGTTTATATTTAATGAAAGTGCCGACGATTTAGTGTAGGCGCCTCTGTTGTCGATGGCTTTAACTGTAAAGTCATTAAGAGTATTGTTTCTGTTTATAGTATAGCTTAGTTGATATGGAGCAGTATTGTCGAAACCTATAGAATCGTTACCTTTATAAAACACTACACTGGCAATCCCATCGTCGGTATCTGATGCATTCGCGACAAAATTAATAACATCGCCTTCAGAATAAGATGTATTTGCAGCAGGTGAGGTAAAACTTACTGTGGGTGGAATTTGCTTGGGGTACGAAAGCGAGCTGAGTTGTATTTCGGATCCAACCGGGTTTTTGGCAACATAGTATTCAGATTGTCCTACGCTTTTGCTTATTTGTATATTTAATTCAAATTTAAATGTACCTTTTACCGTAAATTGGCCTATACAAAGAATATTTGATGTAAATGGACCTGATACACCATTTGGGTTATACCAAGAGCCTCCATTTGACGAAAACAACTTACCATTGGTTGAGCCATCGTTAAATACACCAATCTGATCATCTAAGCCTGTAAATGAAGGCGCTATCAGAGATCCGGCATACAAACCGTCCTGTGTGGTTAGGGGTATGGCTGCGCTTCCGTCGAGGTTTGTAAAGCTAGCATTCTGAAGAATGTTGTCTCTGTTAATTACATTTGAAACTCCATTGTCTTCTGTTTTGGGAACAGCAAAATAACCCGAACAACCGGCACCTGTTGTTAACCATGAATCGAGCATAACGGTATTGTCTTTGGCATTGGTGATGGTATAACCCGGAATGAGAGATCCTCTATCAGCATTATTAAAAAAATCGTTTTCACCTTCTATTTTCAATACATGATTACTATTCCCATAAACTGCTAGAAATTTATAGCCCGGAAGCATATCGACATAAACACGATAGGTTACCGAACCTTCTTCAACCGGATAGTCGGAGTTGGCAGGATTGGCATCATCGGCATTGGCTACATAATAACGTTCTACTATTACATTTTCTAAACCTTGGGTTTGTGCACCTAAATTGGTGCACCAATAAAACATTGACAAGGTGGCAATAATTTGAGTTGAATATTTTCGATAAAACAAGCCCAATGCTTTATATCTTAATGTCTTAAAATTGTTAGTTAAGCTCATAATTACAATTATTATATATTTTTACTATTTACTATGCGGGTTTGAAGACTTTTTAAACCGGGTTATTTCAAGTATTTTTTTACTGTTTTACAAACTTGCAGGTTTTGGTATTAGCACCCATATTGAGCTTTAATACATATAAGCCTGTCCTTAAGCAATTTACTTCAATTATATGCTTGCTGCTATTTTCAGTTAAAGCACCCTCGAGTACTTTTTGACCGGTAATGTCGAAAATGCTATATTCTGAATGAACCGATCCGTTTAATGAAATAGTAAGATTACTACTAACAGGGTTAGGCGATATATCAAAAATCAAACTTTCTTTTTTAATATTAGTAGGTATATCGATTACTACAGAATCAGAAATTTTTGTATTACCCAAATTGTCCGTAGCTTTAACCTTTAAAGTTGCATTTTTGGCAATCCAGTTGAGCTTGTATGGTGTTTCAGTAACTTCACCTATTTTTAAATCATTTTCAAAAAATTCGACCTTTACAATATTGCCATTGCTGTCAGAAACATCTGCCAAAATTTCTGTCGGCAGGTCGGTTGTTAGTTGTGAGCCATCAATAGGGCTGATTATAGACACCTGAATTCCATCAGGTTCGTATATAAGACATTTTCTTTCGAAAAGAAAACGAGGATTAGATGTCCCTACAATATAATTTTTTTTCTCCTCGTCATTTGCATATTTTGCAACAAATTGTAGTTGTAATGTAGGCAGTTTATACTTTAAAAATATAGCACTGTCTATTGCCATTTGTATATTTAACTCGAACGAAAAACTACCATCGGTGGTAAACTGCCCGATAAGCACATAATTGTCTTTTGTAATGCCCTTTACGCCGGTTGGTACATACCATGACCCATTATTCGAACTAAATACTTTTTCGCTGCTGTTTTCACTCTCAAAGAAATTTTTTGCTTGGTCAATTCCTGTTTGTGTTATAGGATAAAAATTTTCTAATACCATTTTGCCATCGACTTCATTTAAAGCTTTGCCCATATTGGCGTTGGTATTGGCCAATATATTATCTTTATTAGTTGTGCCACCGTCTTCATCGTCGGTTTTGAGTACCCCGAACGAAGCCTTTGAAGCAGGACCCATACTCAACCATGAGTCGATAAGGTTTGTATTGTTTGTCAAATATTTGTCGTCTATGTCTTCAGCAAATAGCCCTCCACGATCTGCATTGTTGAAAAAGGAGGTAGATGTTTCGATACGCATCAGATGTGCTGAGTTACCGTAAACTGCTTTTAATTTAAAACCAGGTTTCATATCGACATAGACTCTGTAAGTAACTGAGCCTTCCGAGAGTATACCTCCATCGGTGTTTTCAGCGTCATTTTTGTCGGCGATGTAATACTTTTCTACAATAATGGTATCGAGACCCATATTAAGGGTGTCTAACAAAGCATTGGTTGGAGTAAACTGTCCTAAAACCATAGTGGGTACAGAAAAAGCCAATATTGCAATGCATAAATAGGAGAGTAAAAGATGTTTCATTTGTTTATATTTTATTTATTTTTTATTTTTTAATAATATGTATGTTTATATATATCACTCTTTAATACACCGAACTGAGTGCCCATTTTTTTTACAAAGACTACTTCTTTCAATAGTATGGTTGGACAAATGTATTACTCGTGTCCAAGCATTTTTTGAGTTATCCTGTGTGGTAGTCCAAAACACGCCTACATTATCTATTCCTGTGAAATTACCCTTGTAATTTCTGTAACCGGGAAATAACATGTTGATATCGCGTGTATTTTTATTGATTTCAAGTATTTGATTTAACAAATAATTTTCAATCGGAAATGTATCGATAGTACTAAGATATTTCTCTAATATGTTCCAATCGTTATCGTCGGGTACTTTCCATCCTGTTGGGCATATTTTTTTATTGTTTACAGCATACCAGTTGTACAATGCACCCTTTTTATATACATTTGCAACCGAATCGTTGTTGTACCAACAATAGGCTTGTTGGCTGCAATTAGCCCATATATTATTATCGGTAACAAAAGGGATTGGAGTTCCATCTGTATATCTTTTTACTATAAGGTTTTGTTTGAACCATACCTGAGTTCCAATTTTAATTGTATCATAAACATTACCATCGATATCTTTAAGCTTTTCCTGAACCTGATAGGTAGTACATCTAAGATTAAAACTGCTTATAATTATCAGCAAATCGTCTACATCTACTATTGAGTCGCTGTTTAAATCTTCACGACATTGGCTTTGTACATTTATAATAGAATAGAATGTAATTACTAGTGCAAATGATATATTTATAATAGTTCTCATATAAATATTATTCATATTTTAATATGTATAATTTTTTGAAATTGAAGCATTAATAATGAATGGCAAATATCATTAACTATTATTAATTGTATGTTAATTTAAAAAGAAGATAAGATTAAATAATTGTGGAACTGAATGTTATACACATTTTTGTAATCTGAGTATTTGCTTATAGTTTCTTTGATTATAAGTTTATATGAAAAAATGAAATCTTTGAAATGTGCATAAATATTTTTTATTTACATTAAATACGCATTTATTAATTATATATGCCATTTGACTATTTGTTTGTAACAATTAAATATTAGAATAACAGTATATTGAATATATTTTAGTTAATTCTAAAATTCTATAAAATTTGAGTTTTTATTTTAACATTATATCCAATACTACATTTTAGTTTTCAACAGCATTTTGTAAATAGGATTGGAATGCCTATTCACTAGTTTAATTCATATATAATCAATAGAATACAAATTTTATAATTTTCAGAATTATTTTATCATTTGTTAATTTTATTTGTATTATTCTCATTTGTTATTGAAAATTTATTTTATGGGCATTCTAGCATGTACATAAATTGAAAAATTTATATATAGATCCTATTCTCCATTCAAAAAAGTTAGATATTATAAAAATATCAAAAACAATGATATTCAATAACTTAACACATAATTATAGTTAAGATAACATTCTCATAATATTAATAACTCAATTTTGCTCTCGTTCATTTGAACAAAAATAATTCTTCATTAACTTATTTAAATTTTAATTATTATGAGAAATTTTAAACATTTAGCATCGGCTGCATTATTGGCTGTATGCGGAGTAACTGGAGTAGTTGCTCAAAATTATTCTGATTGCGGATGTCCTCCTGTGGCAAGTCGTCCTGAAGTAAACCTTTCTACAAAGGTAGTTGCTTATGGAGATACTACTACATCGGGCAACTTACTTGGCAGTATAACTTTAAGCTGCGACACTACTTACATTTTGAACAGTAGGGTTTATGTTCTTCCAGGACAGACTTTGACTATTCAAGCTGGTACTGTTGTTAAAGGTAAAAAATCTTCAGCTGCTGCAAATGCAAATGCTGTTGTTGTTTCACGTGGTGGTAAAATATATGCTCAAGGAACAGAAAGCTGCCCAATTATTTTTACAGCTTATGACGATCAACTTGATGGAAACTACAGCGACACCATTTCGGCACAATGGGGTGGTATTATTGTTTTGGGCAAAGCTTTCAACAACACCAAAACTGGCGATGGTTTAACAGTTCCTGCTGCTGACGGTGGTCAAGATGGTATTGCTTACATCGAAGGTTTGAGGGTTCCAGATGCAAGACACCACTATGGTGAATCTGCAGCTAACCGTAACGACGACGACAATTCGGGTGTTATTAGTTATGTATCTATTCGTCATGCAGGTGCTATTTTGGGTGCTGCAAACGAAATCAACGGTCTTACTTTAGGTTCTGTTGGACGTGGTACACAAATCGACCATGTTGAAATAGTAGCTAACGAAGACGATGGTATCGAATTCTTCGGGGGTACAGTAGACGTTAAACATATTATTTGTATGTTCAACAAAGACGACAACTTCGACTGGGATCAAGGTTACAGTGGTCGTGGACAATTCATATATTCAGTTCAATATCCTACTGTAGGCAACCATGGTTTCGAATTAGACGGTCAAGATGTAACAGGACGTACTCCATATTCTAACGCACGCTTTTTCAATGCTACCATTATTGGCAACAACAATGCTTCTAACATGGGTATCGAAGCTAAAGCTCAAACACAAGGTGAAGTAAGCAACTCAATTTTTGCAAATTTTGCTCAAGGTGTTCGCTTAAACAGCAATGTAGTTCCTTTCCATACTGATGGTACTTGGGTAACTAAAAACAACGCTTTTGTTAATGTTGCAACATTGATCTCTCCAGCATCTGAAGCTACAAAATTTGCTACTGAAGGCAATGCCGCAGTTACTATAACTGGTTTCGACTATACTTTAGAATTAAATGCTAGCGGAGATATTACTGGTAAAGTTAATCCAGTTCCTTCAGTTGCTTCTGAAGTAAGCACTACCTATTATGCTCCAGCCGATGGTTTCTTCGAAAGAGTAAACTACAAAGGTGCTTTCAAACCAGGTGTACCTGCTTGGAATGCAAAATGGGGAACTCCAGCAATTGGCAACCCTGTAGTATGTCCTACAGACATTAACAATAGCAACAAAACAGACATTGACGATTTATTAGAATTGATCAGCAATTTCAATGGATCTTGTAATTAATATTCCTATTAAATTAAATATTAAATAAAAAATACAATGAAAAAACTTTTATTTGGCTTATGCCTATCGTTAATTTCTGTTGCAGGCTTTTCGCAAGTAATGGAAAACCTTATCGTGGAAGAATACTATACAGTAACTCAGGCTGATGTAGATGCTGCTGCTGCAGTTGGAGAAACTATCGAATTGGGAGCTAAAACATGGAGATTCTATGTTGATCTTGCTGCCGGTACTACTTTACAGGCTATATATGGTAACCCTACTCACGAGTTACGTATTGAAACTCAAAATCAAATGTTTAACCATTTAGATAGAGGTGGTTTTATACCTTCATACTCTAAAACTACAGCTGCTCAAAACGTTGTAATGCTCGATTCTTGGGTTTCAGTTGGTGCAGGTGCCGCTGGCAACTGGGCAGTGATGCTTAGCGAGGACAATGGTTTGGTTCCTGTTACTCACCCTGCTGGTGTATTATCAACATTGACTCCAAACGATGGTCTTTTAATTTCTGGAACTGTTCCTCCACTTTCTAATACTGGTATGGATGCTCAAATAGCACTTTTCCATGATGTACCAGGAACTCTTGTTTCTGTAAACGGTGGTTCATGGTACAACCCTAACGGTGTTACCGG
This sequence comes from Bacteroides fragilis, assembly GCA_945889005.1. Lineage (GTDB taxonomy): Bacteria > Bacteroidota > Bacteroidia > Bacteroidales > DTGW01 > CAMDBI01. Next base: position 72,851 of record CAMDBI010000010.1, on the reverse strand, counting down.
TCCTACTGCTACAAACCGTGTTTGTATTGCCCAAATTACTGTTAAAGGTTGGGTTAAATATGAATTCAATATTCAGGTAGGAACTGCTACACCTGGTGTTTCTTCTAAATATGTTTCAAAAAACCCTATTGGATCAGAAGTATTAGCTTCTTTTATGAGTGGCGAAGTTGGTGGTATCGACGAAGCTCCTGCAGTTAGTGTTTCTGCTCCTATAGCTGGTTCACAAGTTCGTTTCAGCACTCCATTTGATTTCGAAGCTATTGCTACTGACGACAAAGGTATTTCTTCAGTTGAATTCTTTGTTGATGGTGCTTCTGTTGGAACAGACAATTCTTTCCCATATTCTATTTCTACATCAATTAGCGGTTTAGGTTCACATGCTTTAACAGCTGTTGCTTATGATAGTAAACTTCCAGTTGCTCAATCAACTACTTCTGCTCCTGTAAATATTACAGTTGTAGGAAATGCTAAACCAGTAGTTGTTTTAGATCCTATCGTTGCTGCTCCTTATATTGCTGGCGATGTATTGGCTATTTCAGCAACTGCAACCGACGATATTTCTGTTTCTTCAGTTGAATTCTTTGTTGATGGTGTTTCTGTAGGTGTTGATGCTACATTACCTTATGAAGCTTCTTATACTATGGTTGCTGGTAATCATATCATTTCTGCACGTGCTACTGATAACGAAATCCTTTTAGGTGATTTAGTTAGCTTGCCTTCATTCTTAGTTGTTGTTAATACTGCACCTACTACTTCATTTGTATCACCAGCTAATGGTTTCAACGTAAACATCAATACTCTTGTAACATTTACTGCTACTGCATCTGATGTAAATGGCGATGCTACTATTACTTCTGTTGCTTTCGACTACGAAGGTGTTGTTATACCTGCTACATTTGCAGCTGGTGTATGGTCAGCTGATTATACATTTACAGCAGAAGATGCTAATGCAGTTATTTCTGTAAGCGCTACAGACAGCAAAGGAGCTGTAACCGCAATTCCTGCTTCTATCTCTATTACAGTAAATGACCCAAATGCTCTTCCTTATGCTATCGAAGAAACAACTATCAAGTGTTTGGATCCTATGGTTTGTATGCCTGTAATCACTAAAAAAGCAATCTCTGGTATCAACGGTTACGACGTTGTATTGACTTACGACAAAAACAAAGTAATTCCTACCGGAAATATCACTGTATATCCAGCTACAATAGATCCTAGCCTTGTTGATGTAACTGTTAACAACGATACTGCAAATAGCGAATTGAACGTTGTTTTAAGCTTGAAGACTAGTGCTCCTGCTTCAACAAACTTCAATGGTATTGCTCTTGATCGTATCTTCTGTGCTGAATTTGCTAAACGCGATTTCGCTTCTTACGATACTACAGTAATCGTTATCGATACTTTAATCGAAAGCTACGTAAACGGTGATGTTGCTAAAGGAAGACTTGCTAACTCTGGTATGTTTATTACTTACAAAGATAGCGTTTTCACTGCTAAGTTGGTTTATTGGTCAAATGGCGAAGCTATTCAGTACGATGCTGTTAATCCTAACGATCACTTAATTACTACAATACATGGTGATTTATTCCCTGTTTCTCCATCTAACACAGTTGTTCCTGATCTTTCTGGAAACTTTGTTTACAATTTGTGGAATGGTACAAATATCAATATCAACAGAGATATCGACAATGGAAGTCCAGTTAACAGCATGATCACAGGTCAAGATGCTTATGAAGTAAACCAATTAGCTGTACGTAATCCTTCAGTTGTTCCATCAAGTGTATTCCAAGTGATAGCAGCAGACGTAAACACCGATGGTATTGTTTCTGCAGGTGATGCTTCTCAAATTGCTCAACGTAGTACACTTACATTAGGCGAATTTAACCAAGCTTGGAACGTTGCAAAAACTGCTCCTTCAAAAGACTGGTTCTTTGCTAACACTCCTACTTTGGCTCAACCTTTGTATTCTATTTCGGCTACTTTCCCACAAAATAATGGTATCGGTTTCTCTAAATACCGTGTTCCACAAGTTAGCTTCTTCCAATCGGTTCCTGTAACTGGTTTCGGATATGCTGTTTATGGCGATTGTCCTTTGATTGGAACAGATACTTATAAAGGTGTTATGGTTGGTGATGTAAACCAAACTTATGCTACTATTGCTTCTAATCCATTATTGAAATCGTCTGAAGAAAAAGCAGAAATCGTTATTGATTTTGCTAAAGCTACAACTAAAGGTAACGAAATTACTGTACCTGTTAGCATCGATGCTGACAACATCACTTCAGTTACTTTCGATGCTATTAGCTCACTTAAATTAGTTAATGTAAGATCGACAAATGAAAATTTCTTGGTTTCTTTCAATGCTAATTATTCTGAAAATGGTGGATTTGCTATAGCTTCTTACTCTGCAATTGAAGAAGGTGTTTCTGGCGAAAATGTTATTTTGTTAACTTTCAGCAAATCGAACAGCAAATCGAACAGCGAAGAATTGAAAGCTGGTTTAGTTGCTTACTATGGTGTTTATGGACAAGGTGAAATTGCTACTACTTTGAAAGTTGGTTCAGCTTTATTATCTGTTTCAAACAGCAACATCGTATCTGTTAAGGTTTATCCAAGCCCAGCAGCTGAAGTGTTGAATGTTGAAGCTTCTGAAAATGCTAAAGTTCAAATCATAAGCAATACTGGTGCTGTTGTAGCTCAATCTGAAGTTAGCGCTAACCAAGTAAATGCTATCGATGTTACTAAGCTTTCATCAGGTATCTATTCAGTAAAAGTTTATAGCGACAACTTCGTAGAAGTTAAAAAAGTTGTTATTAAATAATAAATCTATTATCCTGTAAATATAAAGGCGGTCTCTTTGAGGCCGCCTTTTTTTATTATATGAGATAAACTAAATGTCTAGTTGACTTATTTAAAAAAAGTAATATTAAATTAACTCAATTGGTTTATAAATAATTTATTTTTAAACCAGTAAAAAAGTTAAAATTCATAAAATGAGAACTTTATTTTTTATTCAAATATTGCTCATAGGTATATTTTGTTCGGCATACTCGCAAACATATTCCAGTTACACTACAGCATCTACTTCGTCTACACTTAGCAACAATTACATTCAATGCATAGCCACCGATGCACAAGGCAACAAATGGATTGGTACGCGTGAAGGAGTTTCGAAATTCGATGGTACCAATTGGACACGTTATACAAAATCAAACGGACTAATCGATAATTTTGTATTGTCAATAGCTGTTGACAAAGACGGAGTTATATGGATTGGTACAATTAACGGGCTATCGAAATTCGAAGGCACAAGCTGGACCAACTACACCAAAGTTCAAGGCTTAAGCGATAATTATATCCAATCGATTGCTGTTGATTCGAAAAATGTAAAATGGATTGCCGGAGAAGAAGGGCTAAACAAATTTGACGGCAGCACTTGGAAAATAATAACATCTGCTGATGGATTGGCAGGCGAATTACCAATTGCAATAGCTGTCGATGCTCAAGACAATAAATGGATTACAACCAACAATGGTGTGTCGAAATACAATGATACCACATGGACTACAATAAATATGCCTACTGAGCTTACTACTAACAGAGTACAGGCAATTGCTATAGAAAGTTCTAATATTGCATGGTTTGGAACCACCAATGGACTTGTCAAGTACAATGGTACGGTTTTTACCACTTATACTACTAAAAAAGACTCTCTTGTCGATAATAATATTAATTCTATTGCAATAGATGCTCAATGCAACAAGTGGATAATAACCAACAAAGGAGTTTCCAAATTTGATGGAACAAAGTTTACAAGCTATCAATCGGCTATAAATTTTTTAGACAATAACGTCAATGTAGCCTTTGCCGATAATCAGAATAAAATTTGGTTTGGTACTTCCAAAGGACTTTCGATGTTAGATGGAAATACATGGAAAAACTACATTAGCACCGGAGGGCTTGCCGACAACAATATACAAGCTATAGCTATAGATGCTCAAAACAACCCATGGATTGGCACCACTATGGGTGTTTCGTATTTCGATGGTTCTGCATGGAAAACTTACACCACTGCCGATGGTTTGTTGCACAACGATGTAAAGTCAATATGTATTGACAAAGACGGTAACAAATGGTTTGGGACTGCAAACGGAGTTTCAAAATTCGATGGTACAAACTGGACCGAATTTTTGAAAGGAAGCGATGTATTATCTATTGCTATAGACTATCAAGGGAACTTATGGTTTGGTCGAAAACTTCAAGGATTTGAAAAATACGATGGTGCAAATTTTACCAGTTTTTTTGCAGAAGAGGGAGGTTTGTCTTGTTCTTGGGTCAATGCCATAGCCATTGAACCATCGGACGATCCATGGGTTCCGCGAGACAATATTTGGCTTGCCACTGCTTGTGGAGGAGTTTCGGCATATAACGGTACTGACAAAAAATGGAGTAATTATTCAAAAACTCCGGGTAGCTTGCCCGACAATAATGTATTGTCGGTTGCCATCGATCAAAAGGGTAATAAATGGTTTGGCACAAACGAAAATGGTGTTTCAAAATTTGATGGTACCAATTGGACAAATTATGGAACTCGCGATGGACTTTCCAATAAAAAAGTAAATACAGTTATGGTAGACAGGGGGAACTGTTATTGGTTCGGAACTGAAAATGGCTTATCGAAATTCGATGGATTAAACAAATGGAGTACTTACAAAACTACCTCTGGGCTTATTGATAACAATATAAAGTCGATGGCAATCGATCAATCAGACAATATTTGGTTGGGAACTTCAGCTGGTGTTACCAAAATGATGGGAGCCATCACCGGTGTGAAAAAACATTTTAACGACAATAATATATTACTATATCCAAACCCGGTATCAGATGTTGTTCATATAAAAGCCGATCGAGTGAAGGGTATGTTGGAGTTATTTGATATGTCGGGTAAAAGAATTGTACAAAAACAATTTGACAGTAACTCGAGCATGGATGTTAGTGATTTGAAAAAAGGCATATATATATTGCGAATTATATCGGACAATCAGATCTATACTCAAAAGTTACTCAAATAGCTTTGATTTGCGTTAACTTAATATAACAAATTGTCGTAAGGATAACGGGTTACATGTATTTCCTTCACTTTGGCATATATCGTTTCTCTAAATTCGTCAAGATTGGTTTTGTTTTTTGCTGAAATAAAAATGCAATTTAAATTAGTACGTCCCATCCATGTGCGTTTGAGTTCATCGAGCGTGCAATTTTCGGCAGTAGCAGGAGTAAGGTCGTCGGCATCTTTTTCGACAAACGAGTATGCATCTATTTTGTTAAAGATCAAATAAGTTGGCTTGTCGGCAGTTTTCAGGTCGGCAAGTGTTTGGTTTACAATTTCAATTTGTTCTTCGAAATTGGGGTGCGAAATATCTACCACGTGAAGCAATATATCGGCTTCGCGCACTTCGTCCAAGGTCGATTTGAACGATTCTACCAAGTGATGGGGCAATTTTCGAATAAAACCTACGGTGTCGGATAGCAGAAATGGTAAATTACCAATAATAACTTTGCGTACCGTGGTGTCGAGCGTGGCAAACAGTTTGTTTTCGGCAAATACGTTCGATTTGCTCAGCAAATTCATAATGGTCGATTTGCCCACGTTGGTATAACCCACCAATGCAACACGAATAAGTTTTCCACGGTTTTGCCGTTGGGTTAGCATTTGTCGGTCTATCTTTTTCAAGTCTTCCTTAAGTAAACTAATACGCGAACGAATAACACGACGGTCGGTCTCAATTTCGCGCTCTCCGGGACCACGCATACCAATACCCCCTTTTTGTCGCTCAAGGTGTGTCCACATACCTGCCAATCGGGGAAGCATATATTGTAACTGAGCCAATTCGACCTGGGTATGCGAATAAGCAGTTTGGGCTCGCTTGGCAAAAATATCGAGTATCAGATTGGTGCGGTCAAGAATTTTTACATTCTTGAGTTCGTTCTCAATATTGCGAATCTGTCCGGGCGACAGCTCGTCGTCGAAGATTATCAAGTCAATCTCATTTTCTTTCACAAACTCGCTAATTTCTTCGAGCTTTCCGGCACCCACAAAGGTGCGAGGGTTGGCGTATTCGAGCTTCTGAACAAAGCGTTTCACAGTAATAGCACCGGCAGTTTCAGCCAAAAACTCCAATTCGTCGAGGTATTCGTTTAGCTTAAAGTCGCTAAGTCCGGTTGTTGAAATACCTACAAGTATTGCCCGTTCAACTTCGGGTTTGGTAAGAAAATAATCGCCCATTAAGGATAATAAAAGTGAGGTGTAAATTTATATGGAAGTTTTATATATAAAAAATTAAGCAACCTGAAGTTTAATTACTTCTAATTCAGCTCCATTTTTAATAGCCTCGTTAGCCCTTTCTAAAACAAATTTACTAATATTTGAATCGAGGTAATAATGACCACAGTTATCGCAAATGTGAGCTGGCACATTTTTTAATAGAACAATGGAATTGTCCTTTTCAAGCGTAACAGTCACATAACCACTGCTTGTTGTTCCATATTTACAAATTACACATTCCATAAATTTTATTATTTCTTTGTTTCAAATCCATTTTCCCAAATAATTGGGTCTGGTTCATAGGCCGTAACTACTATTCCTGATTCATTATTTATGGCAAGCACAACATGAATAGGTCTATTATTAATAAAATGTAAAATCAAAATGCTTGGATAAGGCTTATCATTTGGATATTCTTTTATGACTTTACCAGTTAATATAGTTTCTTCAACGATCAGAACAGAAATATTTCTTTTAAACATTTGTTGAATGGCATGTTCACTATATGTTATTGATTTTAAAACCATATTGATGCAAAAGTAAGCATTAATGTTGAATAAAGTTTTATGTTGAAATAGAAAAAGAGTGATTGCCGTACTCTTCATTAATGAAATCCAATATTTTTTGAATTTCGTTCAGTTCAACGGCTCTGAGCAACTCAATGCGTTTTTCTCTGAAGTTTGGTATGCCTTTGAAATATTGTGCCCAGTGTCGGCGCATTTCGAGCATTCCGCCACGTTCGCCTTTGCGTTCGATCGATTTTATTAAATGATTGCGCGATATTTCAACAACCTCGGCTACCGATGGAGGGGCAAGTAATTTGCCCGTATCGAGAAAATGCCTAATCTCTCTAAAAATCCATGGTCGACCTACCGTTGCACGCCCTATCATAATGCCATCGACACCATAAGTGTCGAATTTCTCTTTTGCTATTTCTGCCGATGTAATGTCGCCATTGCCAATGATTGGAATTTTCATGCGAGGATTGTTTTTAACGGCTCCTATCAATGTCCAGTCGGCACTTCCTTTGTACATTTGAACTTTTGTACGACCATGTATGGTCAATGCTTGAATTCCGACATCTTGCAAGCGTTCAGCAACTTCTACAATATTTTTATTTCCTTCGTCTGTTCCAATTCGGGTTTTCACGGTTACTGGCAATTTCACAGCTTTTACTATGGCTTCAGTCATTTCAATTAAAAGTGGCACATTGGCCAGCATTCCCGAGCCTGCTCCTCGGTTGGCTATTTTGCGTACCGGACAACCAAAATTGATATCGATAACCTCCGGATTTGCCGATTCGGCCATACGTGCCGCTTCGAGCATAGGTTCTATAAGATGCCCATATATCTGTATGCCTATAGGCCTTTCGTAGTCGAATATATCGAGTTTGGCTATACTTTTTTTGCCGTTTCTTATGAGTCCATCGGCCGATATAAATTCGGTATACATCATGTCGGCTCCAAATTGTTTGCATACCATGCGAAACGATGGATCGGTAACATCTTCCATGGGAGCAAGAAATAGAGGCTTTTCTCCTAATTCAATATTTGAAATTTTCAATGTTTTTTTATTGCAAAAGTAGTTTATCGAAAATAATTTAAATAGGAAATTTTCGAAACATGTTCTATGCTAATTGCGGTAAAACCCATTTAGAATTTTTTAAGATTATTTTTTACTTTATTAAATTTTAAAACTGTAATATTGAAAATTAATTTTTTAATCATACATTTTGCGTTAAGCTCTACGTAACCTATTTTAGCCTAATTACTTGCATTATCATTTTTTATGAAAGAACTTTTTAGTCCCAATTCGCCGTATGCTCGTGTTATGCTTACATTGTTTGTATGCATAGCTTGTTTTTTAGGAACTGCATTTGTATCGTATCTGCTTGTTATTCCAATTTTCGATATCAATTTTTTTGAACTTTCTCAACTTTCATCAAATCTTTCGGACACAAAGAGTGTTGAAATACTAAAGTTTTTACAATTGTTTCAGTCTGTAGGTTTGTTTATATTGTCGTCGTTTATTATTGCTTGGATATTGAACGAAAAATTGTTGCATTATACTTATGCAAACCTACTGCCCAAATTTAAAATTGCACTATTGGCTGTTTTACTTATTATTACAGTAATGCCTGCAATAAATTTATTAACTGTGTTGAATGCTCGATTAGATTTGCCCGATTACTTCAATTCATTAGAAAACTGGATGAAATCGACCGAGGCAACAGCTGCAAAAGTTACTGAAGCTTTTCTAATAACAAATTCAATTAGTGATTTGTTATTCAATATATTATTAATGGCAATAATCCCGGCTATTGGAGAGGAGTTGTTGTTTAGAGGAGTTTTGCTCAGGCAACTAAACAATTGGTTCAACAATATGCACTGGGCTATAATTGTTTCGGCAATTATTTTTAGTGCCATTCACATGCAATTTTATGGCTTTGTTCCCCGAATGGTATTGGGCATAGTGTTCGGTTATCTGGTTTTTTGGAGTGGGTCGCTTTGGACAGCTGTGATTGCTCACTTTATCAATAACTTTATGGCAGTGATGTTTTATTATTTCTATAATCAGGGAAAAATGTCAAAAACGATTGACACATTTGGGGCATCGTCAGATACACAAATATGGGGTTTATTATCAATGATAGCTGCTACAGCAATAGTTTATCTAATATATAGAAATAGGATATTTTTAAAGGAATAGCGATTTCATCTGTGGTTGCAAAGCTTGGGGTATGATAAGTTTATTAAGTTCGTTTTTGCGAAAAACATAAACCACACCATAATTTTCTGCACTTTTTCTCTTATCTTCTTCGGTTAATTCTTTAAACGAGTTTTCAATTTCGTCCCATGCTTTAGCAATTATTTCATCTGCTTTAACTCGTAAATCGGCTAGCCCCATTGTATTTCGTTGGCTGCTTTTTTTAAGTGTTTTTTGCGAATGAAAAGCATCTTTAAACTGATCGAATTTTACACGAACCATTGCAATGGTAGGGTTTGTCACTGGTGAGCCTCCTTTTCGTATGCGCTCTGATTCTCCAACTATAAGTCGTTCGCCCCAAGAAAAAACACTTTCTTCGGTAGTAAGTGAAGGGATACATTTATCGCTTTCCGATATTCCATAGTATATACGTGCTGTACTTGGCATTTCGCCACGTTGTATGCTCATGTTGAGCACTTGAATAAAATGCGAAATGTACAATCGGGCTTTTCGCAGAGTAAGTTGGTAGTCTTTACTTTTTGTAATTTGGGCGTTATAGGTTGTGCGACTTTCTGTTATATTCTTTTCAAAGAGTGGTAAAAATGACTGTATCTTTTGATAAGTCGCTTGGGAAAAGGCAAGTTTAAAGGGAGGAAGTTCTTTTGCTTTCGAATATGCTGCTTTTAAAGCCTTTAGCCGGGCGGTGTCGGTATTAGGTAGTCTTCTGTAAGGCATTTTTAAAAGTTTTAAAGTGGCTATTTAACTATGCGAATATAAAACAAAAAACAAAAAAAAACAGATTATTCGCATATTTTTTCACAATTCCGAATTTGATTATGAGTAACTTACGATGTGTTTTTGCTTAATTCTCGCATCATTAAAAAACAAAAAATAGCCTATTTACAGATCATTTGAATATGGGCGATTAATACAAATTGTCTAACAAATAGTTGAAATATTATTAAATAATTAGCTTTATCTAGAGTAAATTTTTAAAATTCAAATAGATGTTACTACATTTTTGGGTATTATATACAATCTAAAGCCTGAGAAATATCGTTCCATAGATCTTCGATATCTTCGGCCCCTACCGATACTCTTATGAGAGATTCTTTTATGCCTGTTTGCATTTTTTCTTCAACAGAAAGTCCTGCATGCGTCATAGACCAAGGGTGCTGAATGAGCGACTCTACTCCACCTAAACTTTCGGCCAAGATAAAAAGTTGAATATTTTTAAGAAACAGTTTTGCTTCTTTGCTGCCTCCATTAATTTCGAACGACAACATACCTCCAAAACCCGTTGCTTGTTTTTTAGAAAGTTCATATTGAGGATGACTTTTTAAACCTGGGTAAAAAACCTTTGACACTTTAGGATGTTTTTCTAGCCTTTCGGCTATTTTCTGAGCACTTTTGTTGTGCTGTTCCATTCTTAGTGCCAATGTTTTTATTCCTCGCAATGAAAGGTAACAATCAAATGGCGATGGAATGGCTCCAATGGCCATTTGGTAGAGTTTAATTTGCTGAAAAAGCTTTTCGTCGTTGAGCATTACGGCTCCGCCAATTATGTCGCTATGACCGCCCAAATATTTGGTAACACTATGAAGGACAATGTCTATACCCAAATCTAAGGGTTTTTGAAAATAGGGGGTAAGAAATGTGTTGTCGACAACGCTTATTATATTTCTTTTTTTTGCAATTGCAGCAATTGCTTTGAGATCGCAGACCTTCATCAAAGGGTTGGTTGGCGATTCGAGCCATATAAGTTTAGTTTCTGGTTTAATAGCTTTTTCGACTTCTTCGGCACGTGTTGCATCTACAAAGGTAGTTGTTACCTGCAATGGAGCCATTATTTTGCTCAAAAGGCGTTTGGTGCCACCATACAAATCGTCGAACCCAATTAAATTGTCGCCGGGACGAAGTAGGGCTAGCATAACCATGGCTTCGGAAGCTACTCCCGAACCAAATGCCAAAGCATGTTTTGCGTTTTCCAAACGGGCATATCGTGCTTCGAGTGCCTTGCGGGTCGGGTTGTCGACCCTGCCATATGTAGAAATGCCAGGTTTGTCTACTTCTTCGCGTGCAAAGGTCGACGAAAGGTGTATCGGTGTTACCACATCCGAAGGTATCCCATCTATAAACTTTGGATGCTCAGCCCAGTGTATTGCATCTGTCTGAAAATGCTTTTGTTCTTGACTCATATTGTTTTTACATATTTATTATCGTCAATTTGAAATTCTAGAATTAAGGTGAACCGTGAACCGTGAACCGTGAACCGTCTACCGTGAACCGTGAACCGTGAACCGTGAACCGTGAACCGTCTACCGTTTACTCTCCACTGTCCACTGTCCACGATTTCAATGCAATTTCACCCCTATTAAATGAATAAACTCTTCGCGTGTTTTAGTTTCGGTCATAAATAAACCAGTAAATGCAGAAGTAGTAGTAACAGAGTTTTGTTTTTGTACGCCTCGCATCATCATGCAAAGGTGGTGGGCTTCTATAACAACGGCCACACCCAAAGGGTTCAAAGTTTCTTGAATGCAGTCGCGAATTTGCATGGTAAGCCTTTCCTGAACTTGTAATCGACGTGAAAATGCATCGACAACCCTGGCTATTTTACTAAGTCCTGTAATTTTCCCATTGGGGATATAAGCAACATGGGCTTTGCCAAAGAAGGGTATAATATGGTGCTCGCACATCGAATACAATTCAATGTCTTTGACCAATACCATTTGCTTGTAATCTTCGGTAAAGGTTGCAGCATCGAGAATTTTGCGAGGATCTAAATCATATCCGTGCGTCAGAAATTGCATCGCTTTTGCAACTCTCAATGGGGTTTTTTGCATTCCCTCGCGAGAGGGTTCTGGTTCTATTTCATTAATTATTTGTTCGTAGAGCTTGCTTAATTTTTCAGTCTTCTCTTTGTTAAACCTTTCTATTCTTAAATAATCAATATCGTCGTCGTCGTGACCGGGACTATTGTAATAGTAATGTTCCATGTTATTTTTATTTATCCAAAGTATTCAACAAAGTTATTTTCAGTTTCTTCAATTTTTATGCAATAAAGCTGAGCTCCTAAAAGGCTAATTGGGTCTATAAGTTCTTGCCAAATCGTTATTGCAAGGTTTTCGCTCGACACTATCTTATTTTGCATAAAATCGACTTCTAAATTGATGTTTTTGTGGTCGAGTTTATCAATAATTTTTTCTTTTATTATTTTCCCTAAGGTCGAAAGATCTACCAAATAGCCAGTTTCTGGATTCACTGTACCTTTTATTGTTACAAATAGAATATAATTGTGACCATGCCAATTCGGATTTGAACATTTCCCAAAAACTTCAGCATTTTTTTCGTCACTCCATTCGCTTCGATACATTCGATGAGCCGAATTGAATCGTTCGCGGCGGGTTATGTATATAATTCCTGACAATTTCAAGTTTTTTTATGATTGAACATATCGATTAATTTACAAAAAATTAAAACAGCAATAACTATAAATTGTTGTTTTATGGTGTCAAAGTTTCTTTATATTTGTAAATAGAATTCAAATGTAGGAATTTTATTTTATTAAATGGAATCGTTTAACAACATACTCCTAGTTAGTGCGACTGAGGTCGAAATTAGACCATTGCTCGACAAATTGAATCAGCCGGTTTATTTCAATAGTTTTATTAAAGAATATTATCTTTCGCAGAATACCAATCTCGATATAATAGTTACCGGAGTAGGAATACCATTTACAATTTATAGAACCATGCGCATTTTTAGTCGCATAAAATACGATTTGGTAATCAATGTTGGAATTGCCGGTTCGTTTAACGACAATTATGCCGTTGGAAGCATCGTAAATGTTGTTTCCGATCAATTTGCCGATCTTGGCATTATGGAAGTGGATGGATTTCATTCAATTTTCGATAAAAATTTGGCAGATTTTAATGAAAAGCCTTTTACGGATGGCAAGCTTATTAATTCGAACAATAATAAATATCCTCTAATTGACAAATTGCCCAAAGTAAATGGCATTACGGTAAATACTGCTCATGCCATTTCGGGTTGTAATGAATTATATACTCAAAAATTCAATGCCGATATTGAAACCATGGAGGGAGCCGCGGTTTTTTATGTTTCTATGCTCGAAAAAACTCCGTTTTTAGGTATCAGAGCAATCTCAAACAAAGTTGACATACGCGACAAAGCGCTTTGGAATATGCCACTGGCTATTAAAAACCTTAATGAATTTGTTTATGATCTTTTAAAAGAGCTTACTTCTGTTTAAAATCAATCTTATTAAATTCCTTATTTCCTTTTATAAAGTATTCAAACACGATGCTCTTTTTATATATTTCGGTATGTTTAGAAAGTGTCAAAGGTTTTACTAGCTTTTTTCGTTGTGCTAATACTGGTATAATTTTTAAATAGAAGCTTATATGTGCTTTTAATATAGCTAGAGGGAACGAAATTTTGAAGTGCATTAAAAAACGTACAGCTGCAATACCATCGAGCAATAGTTTTATAAACAAGGTAGTTACAATTCTGTTTGCTGGAAGGTTTTTGGTCAACATAAAAAGATTGTTTCTATAGTTGAGATAGGTTTTTCGAGGACTTTCAGGGGGAAGTGCTCCACCTCCAACATGATAAACCTCCGATTGAGGAATACAAATAATCGAAAACCCATTGTTTTTAAGTCGCCAACACAAATCAATTTCTTCCATATGAGCAAAGAAGCGATTGTCTAAACCACCCATTTTATGATACAACTCCGATCTTATAAGTAAAGCAGCTCCCGAAGCCCAAAAAATTTCTTTTATTTCGTCGTATTGTCCATAGTCGGGTTCTACGGTGTCGAATATTCGACCTCTGCAAAATGGGTACCCATATTTATCCAAATAACCTCCCGACGAGCCTGCGTATTCAAATAGGTTTTTATTGTGGTATGCCTTCATTTTTGGCATGCAAGCAGCAGTTTGCAAATTGGCATCCATGTACTGGAGCAAGGGTGAAAGCCAGTTTGGAGTAACTTCTACATCGCTATTGAGCAGCATGTAATATGTGGCATCTACTTGTTGTAATGCTTTATTGTAGCCGCCTGCAAATCCATAGTTTTTTTCAAGTTCAATGATTCGAACAGCTGCAAATTGACTTCTCAAAAGCTCAATTGAATCGTCGGTCGAAGCATTGTCGGCAACAATTATTTCAATACCTTCGCCTTTAGAGTATTCTAATACAGAATTTAAAAACTTTTGTAAATATCCACGTCCGTTCCAGTTGAGAATTACAATGGCTAGTTTTGTCATGGTTTAATAGCTTTTTTCATTTGGGCTTTAAGGGAGTCGCTTAGCTGATATTTGTCGGCATTTTCTATAATTAACTGACTATGCTTCCATCTTTTATGAGTCCAAAGCCAATATTGAGGTTCGCGCCTAATTTGATCCTCAAGCAGTTTGGTGAATTTTTCGGTTATTTCAAATTCCTCAAAATCATTAGCATCTAATGCTATTTCAGAAAACACTACTTCGTAGAATCCTCTTCTGATCTTGTTTATTGAAAGAAACATAACTGCTTGTTTAGTATGGCGAGCAATTTTTTCGATACCTGTGAATACTGCCGAGGGTTGATCGAAAAAGAGGGTGCAATAATTAATGCTTTTCACAAAAGGGCTTTGATCGGCAATAAAACACGAATTGGTTATGATTCCTTCGTTTCGTAGGCTCAATATTTGTCGTAGTGCATTGTGCATGGGTACCATTATTACTCCATGTTTGGTGCGCATATTTGTAATGTGCTGGTCAAATGCTTTATTGTGTAATGGCTTGTATAGCGAAAGATTTTGATAGCCAGTCGAATAGACCTGTATCATCGACAGCCACTCCCAGTTGCCATAGTGGCCCATGCTGCCTATTGCCGATATCTTTTTGTTATACAATTCGTCGAGATATTCGGGATTCTTAATTCGGATATAATTGGGTACTTCTTCTTTTGTAATACTGGTTAATTTAATGGTTTCAACAATAAGATCGATAAAGTGTCGGTAAAACTTCTTTTCAATTTCGACAATTTTTTCAATACTTTTTTCGGGAAATGCCAGTTTGAGATTATCTCTTACTACCTTTTTACGATATCGGACTATGTAATATACAAAAGGATAAAGAAGGTCTGATATTATAAAAAGTACCCTAAGAGGAAGCTTGGAAATGCACCAAATAAAGAGAGTTAAAATATAATAGGGTATTTTTATCATTTATTAGCAAGAAATTGGTGTACGATTGTCGAAAATTCGTCGTGAATATAGCCATTTGTGGCAATAATTTCGCGACCAAAGATGTAATTGTTGCCAAAGTTGAAATCGCTTACTCGGCCTCCTGCTTGTTGAACTATAAATGCACCTGCTGCAACATCCCATGGACTTAGGTTATACTCGAAAAAAGCTTCGCATCTGCCACAAGCCACATAAGCCAAATCGGTTGCTGCCGAACCTAATCGCCTAAAACCATGAGATCGGGAATACAGGTATTTGAGCGATTCGAAAAATCCTTCCATTCGATTTTGAGCATTATAAGGAAATCCAATAGCTATGAGCGATTGTGCTACTGTGTCTCTGCCCGACACTTTTATTTCTATGCCATTGAGATATGCCTTGCTATCTTTCCATGCATAAAAGCATTCTTGGTTTACAATTTCATAAATTACTCCCATTACAAGGGTTTCGCCTTCTATAAGTCCTATACTTATTGCAAAGGGAGGGAAGCCATGTATAAAGTTTGTTGTACCATCGATAGGGTCTATGATCCAATTGTATTTGTCCGACCGATATGTTTCTGTTCCTTCTTCTGCTATAAAGCCCGAATCGGGCAAAAGGAGTTTTAAGCCTTTTACCAATCGTTCTTCCGAAGCTTTGTCGATATAGGTTACAAAATTGTTGCTACTTTTTGCTTCAATGCCTTCATTTGACAATGTTTCTTTTTCTTTTAAGATGAAATTGCCCGTTTCTCGAACCAATTCACATACACTCAAACAAATATTTTTATAATCAATCATGTCTTATATTATTTCTGCAACCATGTTACCCGAATTGGCAATCTTTAACAGTCTAACTTTTGCTAACTTGCCAAATAAATTTTTATTGACAGGAACTTCAACTTTTATATAATTACTTGTAAAACCGGTCATAAGTCCGTCAGATATTTTCGATTCAAATATTACTTTATCGCAAAAACCAATATTGTTTTCATAGAACTTTTTGCGTTTTTGTTCAGAAAGCTCCATCAACAAAGCTACTCTTCTTTCTTTTTCTTTGGGCAACACCTTTTCGGGAAGGGTTGCTGCAAAGGTATTCTTTCTTTCCGAATAGGGGAAAACATGTAAATACGAAATGTCTAACGCGTTCAAAAAATTAAATGTTTCGGCAAATTCGTCGTTTGTTTCTCCCGGAAAACCGACTATTACATCGCCTCCAATACACGCTCGGGGTATCAGTTCTTTTATTTTGTCGACTCGTTGGGCATACAATTCGCGTTTGTAGCGACGGCGCATGTTTCCCAATATATTATTTGAGCCCGATTGTAAGGGTATGTGGAAGTGGGGAGCAAATTTTTCGGAATGTAAGGTAAATTCGATAATAGTGTCGTTGAGCAGATTGGGTTCTATCGACGATATGCGATACCGGGCTATTCCCTCTATTTTCTCCAATTCGCTAATAAGATCCATAAAATTTTCGCCGGTCGACCTACCAAAGTCGCCAATATTGACCCCCGTCAACACAATCTCTTTAATATCTTTTTGAGCAATTTCATTTGCTTTCTTTAGGGTTTCTTCAATACTCTCGTTTCTACTTTTGCCTCGTGCCAAAGGAATGGTGCAATATGTACACATATAATCGCAACCATCTTGCACTTTCAGAAACGCCCTTGTCCGATCCGACGACGAATAGGAGGCTTCAAACGACACGGCATCTTCAATATCGCATGAATGAATTTTTAAAAAACTTTCATTCGTCTTTATATTTTCTATCTGTTCGAGATAGTCGAGAATTTTAAATTTCTCTTTGGTACCCAATATAAGATCAACACCCTCTATGGCAGCTATTTCGTCGGGGTTCAATTGCGAATAACAGCCGATTACAACCACTTTTGCTCCTTTTCCAGTAGCTTTTTTTATTATATTCCTGCATTTTTTATCGGCGACCTGTGTAACAGAGCATGTATTAATTACATATACTTCGGCTAAATTGGTGAAAGGCACTTTTCGGTAACCTTTCTCTACAAATTTGCTCGCTATCATCGATGTTTCTGCATAATTGAGTTTACATCCTAAGGTGTAAAATGCTACTCGTTTTGCTGTATCGATTTCAAAATCTTGACTATTGTTCATATAGCGTACAAAATTAATCGTTTAATTTAGATTTCTAAACCGACTTATGTAAAGATTGTTTTTCAGATTTTAAAGATAAGGTATACATTTTTCGAGTTTCATACCTCGAGAGCCTTTTAAAAGTATGAAGTTTTTTGTAAGATTTTTATTATTAATATGTTCGACCAATTCGTCGGTTGTTTCGAACGATATAAAATTTTTGTTGTGTTTATGAAAATATGTTCCAGCAAGAAATACTATATCAAATCTGTTATTTTCGAGTAATCGTATAATTTCTTTATGTTCCTCATCTGCATTTACTCCAAGTTCGAACATATCGGCCAATATCAATACTTTTGGCATTCCGCTTGTATCTATAGTTGAAAAATTTTCAATGGCAGCCTTCATGCTGGTAGGATTGGCGTTGTAAAAATCGAGTAATAGCGTATTGAGGGCTGTTTTCTGAAGTTGCGATCGATTGTTCTCGGGTTTATAGTCCGAAATAGATTGGCAAATAATGGGTAGTTGTATGTCGAAATAACATCCAATACTGCATGCTGCCAATATATTGTCAATATTATAGGAACCTACAATCCGACTTTCAATATAACTTGAACTATTTCGACAGGTAACTTTAATTTTTAAATATGGGTCAGATTTTTCTAAAAAGCCCGAAACTGTTTGTTCTGGAGATGTTCCATATCCAATCGTGTTTGAATAACTTCCAATTAAATCGACAAGTAGTTTGTTGTCCTTATTGATAAATAATAAGCCTTTGCTAGCTTTAATATAGTTATAAAGTTCCGATTTTGCTTTAATTACACCTTCATACGAGCCAAAACCTTCGAGATGTGCCTTTCCAATATTGGTAATAATGCCCATATTGGGTTCGGCAATGCGGCAAAGGGCTTCTATTTCGCCGATATGGTTGGCACCCATTTCAACAATTCCAATTTGTGTAGACGTGTCGAACGAGAGTAGTGTTAAAGGCACTCCAATATGGTTGTTGAGATTACCCAAAGTAGCTTTTACATTATATTTCGACGACAATACAGCTTTTATTAGTTCTTTGGTGGTAGTTTTACCATTACTACCTGTAATAGCAATTATTTTTATTCCAAGCTGTTTTCTGTGATAATTTGCTAACTTTTGTAAAAATTCTAAAACGTTGTTTACGAGTATACATTGTTGGTTAACCTCATGCTTGTCTTCATCAACAATAGCATATTGAGCTCCCTTTTCGAGTGCTTCCAATGCAAATTTATTACCATCGAAATTTTCGCCTTTCAATGCAAAATAAATTGAGTTTTTAGCAATATTACGTGAGTCGGTACATATTGTTGGGTGTGTCAGAAAGATCTGATAAAAATGTTCAATATTCATTGCTCGATATTCTTAAATAAAAAAAACCTCATTATTTCTAATGAGGTTTTCAAAACTCTTTTTTTATATTTTATTGTCTTGCAACAGGAGCTCCCACGCGAGTCATTGCACAGCGGAAACCAATATCGTCGCGAGTGCCGTTTTCGTCGAGGAAGCGGCGTGTACCAGGGCTGAGCCAGTAAGCACGATCTTTCCATGAACCACCTTTGTAAACACGTACATTGTCAGAAACAAGCGACGAGAAATCGCCTTGTTTGCTTGCATACATACGACCCGATCCTGGTCCTTTGTCTGCTTCGGTGTTTGAGAAGTCGGTACTTGATTCAAAGTCGCCGTCTTGATAGTTTTTGTAGTCTGCTTTGGTGTAATTTCTTCTACCTGCAGCATTTTCGGCAGTAACATTTTGTGTTTTTATTCGACCTAAACTGTCCTTAGCTGCAACATTGCCTTCTTCGTCTCTTACAACTTCTTGAAAAACATTACCTCGGAAAGGGCGAACTTCGTTTACATCTTCGCTCGAAAGTGGGCGATACACATCCATAACCCATTCGTTAACATTACCTGCCATACAATAGAGGCCATAATCGTTGGGCCAGTACATTTTTACAGGTGCAGTAATATCAGCAACATCGTTAAGTGCACCTGCAGTACCCATATAGTCGCCTCGACCACGTACATAGTTTGCTCTCATTTGACCGCGATCTCCTACTTCACTTTGACGCATCGAATGACCGTTCCATGGATATATACGTTTTTCGTAAACACGTTCGTCAAATGAATTGCCAATTAACGATAGCGCTGAATATTCCCATTCTGCTTCGGTTGGGAGGCGATACTTTGGCAGTAAATATCCATCTTCCATGCGTACTTTTCTTTCGCCACCAGTACGTACGTCTATTTCGTTTTTGCCAACCAAACCCTCAAACTGACCAGCCAAATAAGCATCGGTGTTGAAGTTTTCGCCACCTACTTGGTTTGGATCGGTTTGTAAAATTCCTTTATCGATCAATATTTTTTCATTTACACGGTCGCTACGCCATAGGCAGTAGTCGTTTGCTTGTACCCAACTTACACCTACTACAGGATACTCGTTATAAGCAGGATGGCGGAAATAATATTCAACATAAGGCTCGTTGTAAGCCATTTTGTTGCGCCATACCAAAGTGTCGGGCAATGCTTTGCGATACACTGCAGGGTATTCGTTGAATACGCGCATTAACCAAAAAAGATACTCGCGGTAATCGACGTTCCTTACCTCTGTTTCGTCCATATAAAACGACGACACAGCAACTCGACGAGGAACGTTGTTCCAATCGGCAGCTATATCTTGTTCGGTACGTCCCATGGTAAATGTACCTCCTTCGACAAACACAAGACCAGGTCCGGTAACTTGTTCGGGTACATTCTTAACTTCATATCCTCCATTTTCGGCTGTATTATAAAGCCACCCGGTTGTAGATGACGACTCGCCTGAATTTGCTACATTTGGTTTGCTGCAAGCACTTATTATTAGCGCTATTGCTATGAAACCGCATATTACTTTATTTGATAATTTCATATCTTTTGGCTTTTTATTTTCAAATATAATAAAAATTCTTTTTTTCAAACACAAACCTAATGGTTTTTTTCAATCTACAAAAAAGTTTTTTCAAATAAATTTTCCCAATATCTTAAGTTTTACTGAAAATTTATTTCTCAATATTTTCATTTCTCCCTATTTCAGGGCATCTCACTGATTTCCTATTGGTTTTTTTTATTTTTTGTCCAAAGTTAATTTGCATACTTATTTCATGAGAGTTTGTTAAGGGATAAGGCATTGATAGTGAGTGCGCATTGAAGTCGTAGGTATAAAAAAGTATTAAATTGGAATATTGCCACCCAATTCCGGCTATGAAATTGGTGTAATAAAATGGGAAACCGTTTCTGAGCCAAGTTCCTGCCAAAATATTGTATTTTTCGATTTTTATACCATACGTATATTGAATGTTGCTCAAATAATATTTCACAATTAATGATGGTGTTATATTGGTACCTTTTTCCCAGCTTGTTTGTTCGATATTAAACAGATTTATTTTTTTTTCAATTTCGGTTACGATTCTAAACGACGACAAATTGTTTTTATTGAACGTAATAAAAGTAGAGAGATCGTTTATTGTTATGCCCAATATCCAATCTTTCTTCAAATATAAAAGCCCAAACGAAAATTTTGGTTCAAATATTGTTTGAGAAGGTAGGTTTTCCTGTACAACAAATGTTTGTCCGGAATTGTTTATGGTATTTAGAATAAAACTCGATTGAAAACCAAACGAAAGGGAACTAAAATGACCTGTTTTTACATATTGCGAATAACAGAAATCAACACTATTGGTAGAGAAAATACTTCCTGCCAATCGATCACTCAAAACTCCCAACGAGATTCCTCGTTTGGATTTGGCAAAGGCTTGGTTGTAAGTGAAATTGTAAGTTCTAAATCCATTTGCAATTGAAGGGATTTGATTGCTATAATGTATAAATACAGACGATTGCTTGTAAATAGAGCTATAAGCAGGGTTTAATTGAAATTTATTAATTTGTAATTGGGCAAATGAAATGTCTTGTGTGTAAAGAGCCGAACAATAAATTGAAAAAAATAAGACTATCGAAAGCTTCTTCAATAAGATCATTTTTGAATAATAATAATATTGTAAAAGTAGCGTTTGTAATTAAAAATTAAATTTGTGGCATAATATTAATATGAACAATTTTAAAATGTTATTAAGAAAAAAATATTTAATCGGATTTTTGTGTTTGGTTATTTTTTTGAACATAGAAGCTGTTGCCTCAAAATCAGATGCAAGCATAAAATCTGTTGAAAGCTCCAATTCTGTATTAAGTACGGGCAATTGGTTTAAAATTCAAATCGACGATGAGGGTGTTTATAAATTAACATACAGTCAAATTGTTAAGATCGGGATTGCTCAACCTCAATTTTTAAGAATTTTTGGAAATGGGGGTTCGATGCTTGGCAAAAGTTTAAGCGAAAAAAGGAATTCCGATTTGAACGAAATTGCTCTACATTTTAATTTAGGTGCCGATGGCGTATTTAGTGAAGGTGATTATGTTTTGTTTTTTGCAAAAGGAATGGTCGATTGGCAATACGACCCCAAAAATGCTTTTTTCAAACATCGCACAAACGAATTTTCTAACAGCACTTATTATTTTTTAAGCTCAGATTTTGGGAATGGGAAAAAAGTAAACTTTATCGATCAGGAAAGTCGAGCTGTCGACAAGGAAATTCGCACGTATGACCACTATCAATATCATGAGTTGGACGAAAAAAACTTGTTAAAATCGGGATCTCAATGGATAGGCGAAAGGTTTTCTTATGCGTCGCCAGTTACTGTTAATTTTATTGTACCAAGTATAACTTCCGACGAGGCGAAGGTATATTATAATACTGTGTTGAGGTCGGTAAATAAAAATAAGGTTTTTTTAAATTACAATAATCAAACAATTTCGGTAGTCAATTCGGAAAGTGTAAATTTGTCTGCAATTTCAGGAATGGCAGCTTTCGAAGCCAATGCGTATGTAAAATTTGTTCCTGCTTCAAATAATATTAGCTTTACCATTGGCGTATCAAGCGATAATGATCCAGGTGCAGAAATATATCTCGATTATGTCGAAATTAATGCTCGTGAGCAATTGCTTTATAGAGGCACTCAACTACAATTTAGAGATTATAAAAGTGTTGGAAGTGGGAGTTTTGCAAAGTTCACCATTGCTGAAGCTAATAGCAATTTGATGATTTGGGATGTTACCGATCGTTTTAATTGTTTTGGGATTAATGCACAATTTTCGAACAATGTACTCTCGTTTACGGCAAGAGCCGATAGCTTAAAAGAATATGTTGTATTTAATCCTGATAAAGACACAAAAACTCCTGTTTTTTTAGATAAAAATCAATCATTGGTTTCCAACCAAAACCTAAGAGGTTTGCCCAATGTCGATTTAATAATAGTATCTCCTTCCGAAAAAGGCATTTTTCTTCAGGCTCAACGTATGGCCAGCCTCAGAACAAACATAGATGGCTTGAAAGTAGCATTGGTAACTACCGATCAGGTTTATAACGAGTTTTCGTCGGGAATGCCCGATGTATCAGCTATTCGAGATTTTGCTTCGTATATGTTCCGAAAATTTGCTCAATCGTCGAATAGCCTAAAATATTTACTTTTGTTTGGCGATGGGTCGTACGACAATAAGTATACTTCACCAAACAATCAACGACACATTCTTACCTATCAGTCGGCACAATCGTTTCATAATATTAATTCGTATGTAACCGACGATTTTTATGGATGGCTCAACGATACGGTATTTGATAAAAATGCAACGCTCGATATTGGGGTCGGACGATTTCCAATTAAAGACAGTATAGAAGCTCGACAAATGGTCGATAAGTATTATGAATATGCCAGTAGTTTTGGAGAGTGGCGAAATAATATCTGTTTTTTGGCCGACGACGAAGACGGAAATTTGCACATGTCGCAATCCGATTCTTTGGCCAATTATGTAATTGCCAAGCAGCCTCAAAGTATTGTTCGAAAGATCTTTTTCGATGCATTTCCACAAAAAAATGCGGCCGGGGGCAGTACATATCCCGATGTGGTAAAAACATTAAGTAGTACAATCAACAATGGCGTATTGCTTTTCAACTATACTGGTCATGGCAACGAAAAGCAACTTTCAGAAGAAAATGTGATTAACAAATCAATTGTCGGATCGTGGCGAAACAGACCCAATTATCCGGTATTTATTACTGCTACTTGCGAATTTTCGAGATACGACGATGTGGGTGTCGATCGGCGAAATGTTAGCTATTCCGACAGGACAACTGCAGGGGAGCAAACAATTCTTCAGCCTTCGGCCGGGGCCATCGCGATGCTTACAACTTCTCGAATTGTGTATTCGTCTGACAATAATATGCTGAACCAGTCTGTATTTAAATTTTTTTTCAACAAAGACTCCATTTCCGGAGAGTATTACCGTATAGGAGACATTGTCCGACTGTCGAAGAACTCTATAGGCATAAATTCAAATAAATTAAATTTTACCTTATTAGGCGACCCTTCGCTAAAAATTGCATTGCCTCAAATAAATGGGGTGGTTACCGACTCTATCAATGGAATACATGTCGTCAATTTTATTGATACTTTAAAAGCTTTGCAAAAAATAAAAATCTCGGGCTATGTTAATGATAGGTATAATAATTTCGACTCTCTTTTTATTGGAGAAATAAACATTACACTATTTGACAAAGAGTTGAAAAAAAACACACTAAACAACGACAAATATGAGTACGCTTTTTCTTACAAAGACCGAAGTGTTGTATTGTACAAAGGCAAAGCGAGTGTTGTTAATGGGCGCTTCGTGTTATCGTTTCTGCTGCCCAAAGATATCAATTACATGTTTGGTGAAGGGAAAATGATTTACTATGCCCAAAATGGCAAATACGATATAAATGGCGAGTTTAACGATTTCACTTTAGGCGGTTTGGCTTCAAATGCAGTCGGAGATAAGGTTGGACCCGAAATTAGTATTTTTATGAACGATACCACATTTAGATCGGGCGATATTACAAACGATCAACCATTATTACTTGTTAAACTTTCGGATATTAATGGTATTAATATATCAGACATGGGCATTGGTCACGAAATTACTGCAATCCTCGACGGTGATGCAACTAATGCAATTATTCTAAATAATTATTATACATCTGAAACCAATAGTTTTTCTGATGGTTTGATAAAATACAGACTCAATGGCTTGAGCAATGGAGTACATTACTTAGAAATAAAAGCTTACGACTCGTATAACAATGTAAGCCGCAAGACAATTACTTTTAAAGTTATTTCTCAAAATGAACTATATATTGCCAATGTTCGTAATTATCCAAATCCATTTTCGCAAAAAACCACTTTTGAAGTTACGCACAATAGAGCCGAAGAGAAAGTTGAAGTAGATCTTCGAATTTATAACCTAATGGGTGGCTTGGTGAAACAAATTAAAGTTAATAACTATTCGGTAAGCTACAGAGCATTGCCAATTGAATGGAATGGCACATCGGACAATGGAACAAAACAACAAAGAGGTATATATATTTATAAAATTACACTTCGCACGGTTTCGGGGGAGTCGACCTATGCTTCGGGTAAGTTGATGATAAAATAATTTTTAAAAATAATAATTGTTTATATTTGCCGTTCTTCATATAAATTGTTTTTATGATAAGGTTGAAAGCTTTACTGGTATTAGGTATATTGTGCGTGTTGGGAGGATTGTATGCCGCCCCAACTTCGGGCACTCTTGTGGGTGTCGAAGATGATGATTATGTCAATAATGTAATACAGGTTACAGTTCCGTTTTTGAATATTTCACCTGATTCGAGGGGAAGTGCCATGGGCGATGGAGGTGCTGCAAATTCGCCCGACATTAATTCCTTGCATTGGAACGCATCGAAGTATGCATTTATCAAAGACCAATCGGGTTTGGCAGTATCATATTCGCCATGGTTAAAAAACCTTGTAAACGACATGGCTCTTGCATACTTAACGTATTTCAAGCGACTCGACAACCAACAAACGTTTGCTTTTGGTGTTCGATATTTCAACTTGGGAGAAATAATATTTACACGTGAAGATGGCACATATGATGGACAGCATACACCTAACGAATTTACCATCGAAGGTGCTTATGCTCGTAAGTTTTCCGATAATTTTTCGGGTGGAACCACCTTTCGTTTTATACGTTCCGATCTTACCGGAAATACCTATATAGGTTCCGAAAGTACCCGTCCTGGAACTTCCGGTGCGGCTGATCTATCGGCCTATTACCGAACAGACATTAAAGTCGATGGTCAGGACGATGAATTGGCGTTTGGTTTAAATATATCAAATATTGGCGCTAAAATATCATATTCTGAAAGCAAGAATAAAAGTTATTTTATTCCAACGAACTTGCGTTTAGGGAGCAGTTTCTCTCATAAAATAGATGCCTACAATTCTGTTTCGTTTCTGTTCGATGTCAATAAACTATTGGTTCCTACACCCGACTCGTTAAACATGACCGATAATGGCAATAGTATTTCAATTGCTGAGGGTATGTTTCAGTCGTTTTACGATGCTCCCGGTGGTTATAAAGAAGAGTTGCACGAAATTATGTACTCGGTTGGTGCCGAATATTGGTATCGCAATCAATTTGCATTCAGAGGCGGCTATTTCAATGAACATCAAACAAAGGGCAACCGCAAATTTTTCACTTTCGGGGTAGGGCTAAAACTCAATGTTTTTAACCTCGATTTCTCCTACTTGGTCCCAACACTTGGCAGAAGCAATCCTTTAGCAAATACCATGAGATTCTCACTTTCATTTGTTTTTGGCGATACCAAAGATAAAAACTCACAACCCAATAACCGATGAACATAAGAGTTGGCTTTGGATACGATGTGCACCAATTGCAAGATGGCCTCACTTTTACATTAGGAGGTATATGTATTGAACACACCAAAGGCATGGTAGCCCACTCCGATGGAGATGTGCTCATTCATGCTGTTTGCGACGCACTGCTTGGAGCATCGGGCTTGCGCGATATTGGAGTGCATTTTCCCGACAATTCTTCCGAATTTAAAGGCATCGACAGCAAAATACTTCTTAAAAAAACTATAGATCTACTTCATCAAAAAGGATGGAAAATAATTAATATCGATTCTACTATTTGCTTGCAAAAGCCCAAAATCAAAGATTATATTCCTCAAATGCAACAAACCCTTGCTCAAATTCTCGAAATACCAGTCGACGATATGTCGATAAAAGCTACAACTACCGAAAAAATGGGTTTCGTTGGTCGAGAAGAAGGACTATCGGTATATGCTGTTGCATTAATTCAAAAATAAAAACTACCGTTAAATTAATTGAGCCGATTTTTAATTAAAAGTTTGGTAATTAAATATATTTTCATACATTTGCGGCGAAAATGATAGAATAAAGCGATAGGGGACATCAGTCCCCTATTTTGTTACCTAAGGTTTATGATTTCAAAAGAGAAAGTAAAAAGCATTGTTAGTGAGATAGTTGAAGGGCATGACCTGTTTCTTGTTCATGCTACGGTAAGTATGACCAACAAAATAAGCGTTTTTGTCGATAGCGCCAACGGTATTACCCTCGATCAGTGTATTTCAATTCACAGGGCTTTCGAGTCGAAGCTCGACCGTGAGGTTGAAGATTATGAACTCGAGGTTTCTTCGCCAGGTGCTGCACAGCCTTTTTTGGTCATTGAACAATACCACAAAAACATTGGCAAAGAAGTAGAAGTTCTTTATACAAACGGAGAAAAAATAAAGGGAACGCTTTTAGAGGTTCATTCAAATGAAATAATACTTATGCCTGTGATCGACAAAAAGAAGAAGGTAAAAACAAAAGAAGTAAAAGAAGAGAATAAAAAAATCTTATTTACAGATATAAAACAAACGAGAGCAATATTAAAAATAAAATAACAGATTTTTATTGAGTCATGGAAAATTTAAACTTAATAGAGACCTTCTCAGAATTTAAGGAACTAAAAAACATCGATAGAGCCACAATGATGAGGGTGTTGGAAGATGTTTTTCGCAGCTTATTGGTAAAGCATTATGGGTCCGACGAAAATTTCGATATTATTATCAATATCGACAAGGGTGACCTAGAAATCTGGCATCACCGCGAAGTGGTTGCCGACGACGAATTGACTGAACCAAGCAAGCAAATCTCCTTGACTGATGCAAAGAGAATTGATGCCGACTACGAAATAGGCGAAGAAGTTTCGGACGAAGTTAAATTGGGCGACTTTGGTCGTCGTTCGATTCTGACCATTAGGCAGAATCTTACTTCGCGTATTATGGAGCTCGAAAAGAATAATCTTTATGCCAAATACAAAGATCGAATTGGCGAGATCATAACAGGAGAAGTTTATCAAATATGGAAAAAAGAAATTCTTGTTATCGACGACGATGGCAACGAATTGATATTGCCAAAATTAGAACAAATACCATCCGATCATTTTCGCAAAGGCGATAGTATTAGAGCAGTTGTTGTAAAAGTCGAAATGCGCAACAACTCACCGGTTATTATTCTTTCGCGAACATCGCCGGTATTTCTCGAACGATTGTTCGAACTCGAAGTACCCGAAATATTCGATGGACTTATCACGATTAAGAAAATTGTTCGTGTTCCTGGTGAAAGGGCCAAAGTGGCTGTTGAATCGTACGACGAACGTGTCGATCCGGTTGGAGCATGCGTGGGTATGAAAGGTTCGCGTATACATGGTATTGTTCGCGAGTTGCGCAACGAAAACATCGACGTAATCAACTATACACAAAACTTACAATTGTTTATACAGCGTTCGTTGAGTCCAGCAAAAATTACATCCATAAAAATTAACGAAAAAACAAAACGAGCCGAAGTATTTCTTAAACCGAAAGAAGTATCTTTGGCAATAGGTAAAGGTGGTTTAAACATTAAACTTGCCAGCCAGCTTTCTGGTTATGAGATCGATGTATTCCGCGAAACAGAAGAGGCCGACGAAGATGTCGATCTCGACGAATTCTCGGACGAAATCGATAGCTGGATTATCGATGAACTTAAAGCCATTGGATGCGACACCGCTAAGAGTGTTATCGATATTGGTGCCGAAGACCTCGTGAAACGTACCGATCTTGAAGAAGAAACTGTTCGTGAGGTTATTAGAATTCTGAGAACAGAGTTTGAATAATTTTTTAATACTTTTAATTACATTTGTAAAACACTTAGTGCCAGAATATGACAGACAACAAAGGTGCACGATTGAGTAAATTAGCCAGAGATTTCAACGTTGGTATTAGTACCATTGTCGATTTTCTTAAGAAAAAAGGCTATGATATTGAAGCAAACCCAAATACTAAGGTAGCCGATAATATTGTTTCTATTATTGAAAAAGAATATAGCTCCGATGTTTCTGTTAAAAAGGAATCTGAAAAGCTCAATTTAAAAAACCTCCGTGACAAGAAAGAAACGATAACCTTATCTGATGTTGACAAGAAAAAGGGAAATGACGAAGAGGAAGAAGAAGAGGGCGAAGAAGTTAATATTGTTGAGCTTAAGCGTTCGTCACAACGCGAAGAACTTAGACCCGAGGTTAAAGTAGTCGGAAAGATAGATCTTAACACGATAAACAAACCCAAAGTTCAAGCACAAGTAAAACCTGTTGTTGTTGAACCAAAAATAGAAATTGAAGTAAAGGTCGAAAAAGCTCCTGAAGAAATAATTGTTCCGATCGAAAAAATTACACCATCAGAACCAATCGTAAACAAGGAGCCAGTTCATGAAGATTTTCGTTCGAAAAATGCCATTGAAGAAAATCTGAAGGTAGTAGGTAAGATTAATCTCGACGAAATAAATCTCAAAACCAGACCAGCCAAAAAGTCGGCAGAGGAAAGAGATGCAGAGCGTCGTCAAGGTGAAAAAGAATTTAGAAGTAAACAGCACAAAATAAAAGAAGTTTCTGAAACAAAAGTCGAAGAGGCAGCTCAGGTAGTTGCACAAGAAGTTGTTGTTGAATCTACAGTTGAAGCTCCTATAGTAGAAGTTGTTGAAGATAATATGATTAAAACACGCTTCGAGAAGCTTGCAGGACCTACCATATTAGGAAAGATTGAGTTGCCTTCTGAGCGTAAAGTTTTAGTAACAAGCGCAGAAATGCACGAGCGCGACAGAAAGAAAAAACGCAAACGAATAAAATTAGAAAAAGAAAGAGTTTCGGTCGATCAAAATGCTCCTAAGCCTCAAGCAGCAACACCTGCTGCTCCCGGAGCACCTCGTACAGAGAAGGTATTGGAGAAAAAGGACAAGAAAAAAGTCAAGAAAGTATTTAGAACTGAAGTAAACGAAGAAGATGTTCAAAAACAAATAAAAGACACTCTTGCTCGTCTTACAACAAAAGGAAAATCTAAAGCAGCAAAATATCGTCGCGAAAAGCGCGAAGAAATTCGTCAACGTCATAGCGATGAACTTGAACAACAAGAACTAGACAAAAGCATACTTAAAGTTACCGAGTTTGTAACTGTTGCCGAATTGGCTAGTATGATGGATGTACAAGCTACACAGGTTATTTCTACTTGTATGAGTCTTGGTTTGTTTGTATCGATCAATCAACGCCTCGATGCCGAAACTATTTCGATAGTTGCCGAGGAGTTTAACTTTAAAGTCGAATTTGTAAGTATCGATATTCAGGAAGCAATTGAAGAAGTTATAGATGCTCAGGAAAATTTACTTCACCGTCCACCGATAGTAACCGTAATGGGTCACGTAGATCATGGGAAAACAAAATTGCTCGATTATATTAGAAGTGCAAATGTTGTAGCGGGTGAAGCTGGAGGTATTACTCAGCATATTGGCGCATACCACGTTGAACTAGAAGACGGGCGTGCCATTACATTTCTCGATACTCCCGGTCACGAAGCTTTTACTGCTATGCGTGCTCGTGGTGCCAAAGTAACCGATGTGGCTATTATTGTTGTTGCTGCAGACGATGGTATAATGCCTCAAACACGCGAAGCCATTAATCATGCTCAAGCCGCTGGTGTTCCTTTGGTATTTGCTATCAATAAAATCGATAAACCATCTGCAAACCCCGAGAAAATTAAAGAAGAGCTTGCCAATATGAATTTATTGGTCGAGGATTGGGGCGGAAAAATTCAAAGTCAGGAAATATCTGCAAAAACAGGTCTAAACATACAACTTTTACTCGATAAGGTATTGCTCGAAGCCGAAATGCTCGATTTGAAAGCAAACCCCAATCGATTGGCTAAAGGAACCGTTATTGAATCGACATTAGACAAAGGACGAGGCTATGTGGCTACCGTTCTGGTCGAAACTGGTACTATGAAAATTGGCGATATTCTATTAGCCGGTACTCAAATAGGTCGTGTAAAAGCAATGTACAACGAGCGCAACAAGCGTATCGATACTGCCGGACCATCTACTCCAGTTCTTATACTTGGGCTCAATGGAGCTCCTCAGGCTGGTGACGACTTTCACGTGATGGCCGACGAAAAGGAAGCAAAGGAAATTGCTGTAAAACGCGAACAATTGCAACGCGAACAAGGCTTACGTACCAAAAAACATATTACCCTCGACGAAATTGGTCGTCGTATTGCTATTGGAAACTTCAAGGAACTTAATGTTATTGTTAAAGGCGATGTCGATGGTTCGGTTGAAGCATTGGCCGACTCTCTTATTAAATTGAGTACTGAAGAAATTCAGGTGAATGTTATTCACAAAGCCGTAGGGCAGATTACCGAATCCGATATTTTGTTAGCAGCAGCTTCAAATGCCGTTGTGTTGGGCTTCCAGGTTCGTCCTTCGGTAAGTGCTCGCAAGATTGCCGAAAAAGAACAAATCGAAATCCGACTATACTCTATCATCTACAATGCTATTGAAGAATTGAAAGATGCTATGGAAGGTATGTTGTCGCCCGAAATTAAAGAAGAAATTGTTGCAACTCTCGAAGTACGTGAGGCTTTCAATATTACGAAGGTCGGAACTGTGGCAGGTTGCTATGTTCGTGAAGGAAAAATTACTCGCAACACAAAAGTACGTGTTATTCGCGATGGTATTGTGGTTCACACCGGAGAACTAGGATCTCTCAAACGTTTCAAAGACGATGTGAAAGAAGTTCTCAATGGATTCGAATGCGGTCTTAATCTTGTGAAGTTTAACGATATTCAGGTAGGCGACACCATTGAAGGCTACAAAGAAGTAGAAGTTAAGAAAACGCTATAATAGACGCAAGACAATTTGATATGAGACGCAAGATAATTAGACTCAAGACACAAGAAAAATTGTCTATAATCTAATTATATTGCGTCTCAAATCATAACTTTTGTCTCATATCTAATAGTCTCAAATCTCACATCTAATTTGTTACCTGATAATAGCAATTTTTGGGCGATTCTATTTTACCATCTTTTTTCAGTTTGGCAATAGCTTTATCCACTTCTTTTTTGTCTATTCCTGTAGCTGTTGCAATCTCTCCACCTTTCAAGGGTTTTCCGGCTTTTTGTAAAGCATCTAATACAAGTTGTGTTATTTCCATCTTTTTTATTTTTAGTTCTAAGCAAATACCCTATTATTAGATAATTATATTTAATTGCTAAGTTAGAAAATGATTTAAATATCTTTGCAAAAGAAAATAAATTATTATTTTTCTATGAGAAGGTATTTATCTAAAGCATTGAATATTATAAAGTGGATAGCTATTGTTTTTTTTTCATCAACAATATTTGTCGTTTTGTTGTATACATTTATCGATCCACCCCTTACGCCACTCATGCTTAAAAGGGTTTTTGAACAGAAAATCGATGGACGAGAGGCAAAAATTGAAAAGCAGTGGGTCGATATAGAAAAAGTATCGCCCAATATGGTGTTGGCATTAGTTTCGGCCGAGGATAATAAATTTACCGATCATTTTGGAATCGATCTGGATGCAATCGAAAAAGCTCAAAAGCACAATAAGCGCAGTAAGCGCAAGTGGGGAGCAAGTACTATTTCACAACAAACAGCCAAAAATGTTTTTTTGTGGCCCAATCGTAGCTGGGTTCGCAAGGGATTCGAATTGTATTTTACAACACTTATTGAAATTATCTGGTCAAAGAAACGGATTATGGAGGTGTATGTCAATGTTATAGAAATGGGCGATGGAATATATGGTGTAGAAGCTGCTTCGCAAAAGTACTTCAAGAAAAAGTCGTTGAAGCTTTCTCGCTCAGAATCGGCATTATTAACAAGTATTTTGCCAAGCCCACTAAAGCGAAACCCCATGAAGCCCACTCCATATATGTATCGATACCAAAAGAGGGTTTTAGGAATTATGGATAAGATAGGCAGGGTCGATTTTTAATATGCTAAAAAGTAATTTGAAGCATTGCTCTTACTCCAAACTTGCTTACATTGGGTCTGTCTAAATGCGATAAACGCCACATGGCATCGACCCTGACCAATTTAAAAATATTTTCAACTCCTACACTCGTTTCCCAATAAGGTTTTCCTACTTCTGTGAGGTTTTCAGGGAACAAAAGAACATTTTTGTTTTTATTATTTAACGAACCTGACAATCCTCGAATCGAAGCAACTTCGCGCCATTTCATTTTTCGTAATAATGGTATATTGTTAAGAAAAAATCCCTGAAAGTGTTGCTCGGCAAAGAATGTTATGTACTGATCGCTCACAAATTCATAGTAATTCATTAAATTGAACGAGTTGTAGTCGAACGAATATGTTTCGTTTCCTTTGTGAAGTTCAAGAAGAGGGTAAGGCAGATTTCCAATAATTTTCCCGGCATCTATTGTATACTTAAAATATCCAAAGGGATTGGTTTCG
This sequence comes from Bacteroides fragilis, assembly GCA_945889005.1. Classification (GTDB taxonomy): domain Bacteria; phylum Bacteroidota; class Bacteroidia; order Bacteroidales; family DTGW01; genus CAMDBI01. Next base: position 39,665 of record CAMDBI010000010.1, on the reverse strand, counting down.
AAATAATGGTTTATTTCCAGTTTCAATTTCAAATAGCTCTTTTCATTGTCACGAAGCCCTCCGGTGACATAAAAATCGAGTATGGGAAATTCAGTACCAATACTCATACGTTCGAAATCGCCCATTATAAATTTTTCGTTCCAAGCAAAATGTGTTTTTAGATATATTTCGGCAGATATTATGCGATTGTAATTAACTATAGCTCCAGTATTTAGCACTTTCTGAAATGGTATAAAATCCGATGGGTATATTTGCTTATATAAAAAATTTAATGTGTTTGAAAACCCTTGATACCATTCGTGTTCGTAATAGGTAGAAAGTTGTTTGTAGGGTGTAAGTTTGTTGTTCGGACTTCGTCGAAGAACCGACGATAGTATATTGTCTTGTTTAAAGGAGGTAGTACTTTTTCCCAATTGTTCCAGATCGTCGTTGTATTTTATGCCAAATACTTTTCGAGGCGACTTATTAAGCATATAGGTGTATCCAATTCCATACTTTATTTTTTCGTCCTTGGTTCCATAAGCAATATATCCATCAAACATTTGGCGGGTACTAAATGCATTGCCTGTTCTGCCTCCAACTCTAAAACGGTAGCCCTCCAAATCGTTGAAACTAAATATGGAATAATAAGGACCAAATTCGTATTTGCCAATTACATAATAGTAGTTTACAAATAAGTTGATCCAATCGGCCAATGTCTGATACAAAGGTACATTTTTGATTGAATCTACCATTTTATATATATTCTCTTCCTTTGTCGAAAGTTCTATGGGACGCTTGCTTTTCCAATAATTATTGTCACGTTCAAAGGCGCTGTCATTGACCACAATGTCGGCTTTTAGTTTTAGAATATCATGGTCGATGGGCGTGTTAAAACTGTAATTATAATATGTAGCATTTTTTCTTCCAAAAAAACCTTTAAGTGTTTTAGAATCTTCAACTACATTAAAATCAAGTAGTATCTCTTCATCAGATATTGCCCAAACATTATTGTTAAAATTTGAAAAATTAATGGTGGTGGCCAATTCGTTGACGAAATTAATGTTTGCTTCTGTCGAAAGTCGCATTTGAATATATTGTACAGCAAATACAGTGTCGGCAATCCACATATTACCAGTAAATGCTCTGCTAAATTTGTCTTTTGGCTTAAATGTTATATGGTAACACCAATGATTGTCGCGAAAAGCGCTATCGGTCAAATAATATTTATAATACAATAATGCTAAATCTGAAATAGGACTTATAAAGCCTCCATCGAAATACGACATGAAATTGTCGTAAATATTAAACGACTGGGTCATGCGACCGGTAAGTTGCGATACACTTTCGTTTTTAAGTCCCGATAGATTAGAAGCCTTTATTATTTCTTTTTCGTTCTTAGGTTCGCTCTGATAATACATATCTGATAAAGTTTCAGAAATTAGAACCGGCAAATACGCTTTTCCGGTCAATGCATTGGTGTCTAAATAGTTGAATATAAACTGAAACTGTTTAAAGATTTTTCTGTTTCTGAATTGATCGTCAATATTATTTAAATCTATTTGAACTTTATTGTATGCCTGATACTTAAATGACTTTTGATTTCGAACATCATTCAATTTTTTATTTTTAATAACTTTCTCAAGTATATCATGAGCCGGATTATTTCCCGGTTTTACTATAACCTCTTTAATATTAATAATATCTGGTACAAGTTCAATTTTCAATTCCTGATAAATATGTTTATTGATTTTATGTTTTTGAGAAATATATCCAACATAGGAACATTCTATTGAATCGGCTATTGCCTTTGTTTCTATAGAAAAAATACCTTGTTCGTCTGTTATTGTTCCAACAGTTGTGTTAGATAATACTATGTATACGTATGAAAGTGGCAATTTTGATTCGGCATCAATTACTGTACCTCTTATTTTGGTCAGTTGAGCATTTGCACATACCGAGAATACTAAAAAAACAAATGTAATTAAATATATATTTTTAATTTTTGTTTGAAACATAAAAATACAAACTAATAAAAAAATAAAAATAGTGAAGAAGAAGTATTTGTACTAAAGTTTAAAGGTGAATGAGCTTTTTTGCACGGTCAATAGCATTTATTCAACTATGAAAGTTTTTTCTTTCGTACTACCAAAACCGAAATAATAATACTTATTTCATAAAGCAAATATAGAGGCATTGTTACCAGTATTTGGCTAAAAACATCGGGAGGGGTAATGATAGCCGAAACAATCAAAATTACGACAAAACTATGTCGCCTATATTTTCGCATAAACTGAGGAGTAAGTATTCCAATGCTCGAAAGAAAAAAAACAATTATTGGCAATTCAAAAACCAACCCACTTGCAAATGTTACAGAAACAAGGGTAGAGATATATGAAGCTATATTTATTTGATTGGAAATTTGGTCGCTTACACTATACGATCCGAGAAAATCTACAGAAAATGGAGTTATGATATAATATCCAAATAAAATGCCAACAAAAAACATTGTCGAAATATAAAAAATGGCACCGCTGGCATGCTTCCTTTCCTTATCGTTCAATGCCGGCGAAATAAAACGCCACAGTTCCCAAAAAACATAAGGGAAAGCCAAGATAATTCCTCCAATTAACGAAACAAACATGTGCATATTGAACTGTCCCGACATACTAATGCTTATTAGCTGAAAGCTATTCTGATTGATACAAATAGAGGGTGTTTCGTATTTTTGGGCCAACAGACATAATATTTTATTTGTTATAAAATCGGGATTTTTGGGTGCCAGTAGAATATCGTTGAAAAAAAAATCTTTGAAAATAAATATAATAATAGCTCCAGCCATTATAGCAATAACCGATCTAATGAGATGCCACCGAAGTGCTTCAAGATGATCGAGAAAAGTCATCTCTTGTTTTTCAGACATAAAAAGTTCGACTTGTTGTATTTCTAAATAATATTCACTAAATTTAAACTTATAAAAGTAATTTTTTTTCACTACTGTCGGTTAAAAAATACAGATTTCTCCCTACGGTCGAAATCTATTCTATATTTAATTTAATCAGACAATAGTGAAAAGTATTTTTTTTAAAACATTTTTGTGATAATCATCATTAGATATAAATTATATGTTCTAAATGCTTTAAAATTACACTTTTTTAAAAAATATTTAGTAAATTCGTAAATAATTAAAATACAAATTGTTGAATGGGGAATCAAACTCCGGAAAATAATACTCCTTTAGTTGAGTCGCTAAAAAGATATTTTGGATTTAGCACTTTTAAAGGCAACCAGGAAGCGGTAATACATAACTTACTCGAAGGGAGGGATACTTTTGTGCTTATGCCAACAGGAGGAGGTAAATCGTTGTGCTACCAGTTACCTGCTTTAATGTTGGAAGGCACAGCCATTGTTATTTCACCACTTATTGCATTGATGAAAAATCAGGTCGATTCGATGCGAAGTTTTAGTGAAGAAGATGGAGTGGCTCATTTTATGAATTCGTCGTTGACCAAAACATTACTGACAAAGGTAAAAGAAGATGTTGTATCGGGAAAAACCAAATTGCTCTATGTAGCACCCGAATCGCTTACCAAAGAAGAAAATATATTATTTCTTCAACAGGTTAAAGTTTCATTTTATGCCATAGACGAAGCTCATTGCATATCAGAGTGGGGGCACGATTTCAGACCTGAGTATCGTCGTATAAGACCTATAATCAATCAAATAGGTCAAGCACCATTAATTGCACTTACGGCAACAGCAACTCCAAAAGTACAAAGCGATATACAGAAAAACCTCGAAATGATGGATGTTACAGTCTTCAAATCGTCGTTTAACAGATCAAATCTGTATTACGAGATTCGCCCCAAAATCGAAGCTTCGAAACAAATAATAAAATACATCAAAAGCAATGCCGGCAAATCGGGTATTGTATATTGCCTTAGCCGCAAGAAAGTTGAGGAACTAACCCAGCTTTTTCAAGTCAATGGAATTAGAGCATTACCTTATCATGCCGGTCTCGATGCGGCTACACGTGCTGCCAATCAGGATCGTTTTCTTATGGAAGAGTGCGATGTTATAGTAGCTACCATTGCTTTTGGTATGGGTATCGACAAGCCCGATGTGCGGTTTGTGGTACATTACGATATACCCAAGAGCCTCGAAGGCTATTATCAGGAAACCGGTCGTGCAGGTCGCGATGGTGGCGAAGGAAAGTGTATAACTTTTTATAGGTATCAGGATATTCAAAAGCTCGAAAAATTTATGCAAGGCAAACCTATTGCCGAGCAAGAGATAGGCAAACAACTACTGTTCGAAACAGTTTCCTATGCCGAAACCTCTGTTTGTCGCCGCAAATTGCTGCTTCATTACTTTGGCGAAAATTACGAACACGATACTTGCGAAAACTGCGACAATTGTAACCACCCAAAAGTGCAGTTCGAAGGACAGGACTATGCCCTAAAGGTACTCGAAACAATCATTGCTGTTAAAGAAAAATTTAAAGCAGATCATATAGCCAATATTCTTTCGGGAAATCTCACTGCTGCTGTAAAGTCGTACAAACATCATAAACTTGAAATGTTTGGATTGGGTAGCGATCACGATTTCAAATTTTGGAATGCTGTAATTCGGCAAATGCTTATAGCTAACCTCATTCAGAAAGAAATTGAGAATTACGGTTTGTTAAAAATGACTCCCGATGGTTATAAATACTTAGACGATCCTCAATCGCTTATGATGACCGAAGATCGTAATTACGATGTTGAAGAAGATGACGAACAAACATCGGCTGTTCCGCGCACCAATACAATGGACGATGAACTAATTCATATTTTAAAAGATCTTCGCAAAAAAATTGCTAAGCAAAAAAATCTTCCTCCATTTGTGATTTTTCAAGATCCTTCGTTGGAAGATATGGCCATTCAATATCCGATTAATTTGGACGAATTGCAAAATATTACAGGCGTAGGAGCAGGTAAAGCCCAAAAATATGGTAAAGAGTTTGTAGAGCTTATTAAAGCTTATGTTGAGGAAAAAGAAATTATTCGTCCTCAAGATATGGTAGTCAAATCGGTTGTAAACAAATCGGGTCTTAAGGTGTTTGTAATTCAGAGCATTGACCGTAAAATGGATTTAAACGACATAGCTTCGTCAAAAAATATAAGTATGAACGAATTGCTTACCGAAATCGAAGCCATTGTCAATAGCGGTACTAAACTCAATATCGATTATTATATCGACGAAATATTGGACGACGATCGCCAACAGGAAGTATATGATTATTTCCGCGAAGCCGAATCCGAATCGGTTAAAGATGCTTTGAACGAACTTGGCGACGACGAATATACAGAGGAAGAAATTCGTCTGATGCGTGTTAAATTCTTATCGGAAATGGGAAATTGATTTTCATAGATAAGTTTCTACTCTTGATTTTTTTTTTAACTTTGATTTCGTAAAGTCATAAAAATTGTAAAATGAAGAACATTATTTTAGTTTTTCTATTCTTGATATCAAGTATATGTGTTGATGCTCAGCTTATTGAGGATCTCGACAGAGCCTATATCGTATCGAAAAATGTAAAAGTACAATCAACTTTCGAATATGAAGTTGTTAGGGGTAAACGCGCAGCAAAAGGTGTTTTAACAAAAGAATTGCATTTTGACAATCAAGGAAACATTGTAAAACAAGTCAATTTTAAAAGAAACGGCTCCGTTCACTCTGTTTTAAATTATAAATATGACGATAATGGAAATAAAATTCAGTATGAAAAATATATTGGTGCACAGGATAGTCTCAATTACAAACAAAATGTAAAGTTCGACAATAAAGGAAAACGGGTATACGAAAAGGGTTTCGATGGGGTCGATAGTTTTCGAATCGTATACAATTACAATAAATTGAATAAGCTTGTAGAGTCTATTTACTATACCGGCAAAACAATTGACGAAAAAAGAGTATTTGAATACATCGGAAACACAAGCAATATTAAAGTTTTAAACAAGAAAGGCGAGATTCAATACACACTTCAAAATGTTTATAACAACAATAACAAACTAATTGAAGAAAAGAGAATAGAAAAAGACAATACCATTTCGAAACGAACAGTATATGAGTATAATGCCGATAATAAAATTACAAGCGAGACCAAATATATTGGGCAAAATGTTGTAAATAAAATTATTAGCAATTACAATGCTAAAGGTCAAATTTTTGAAGTTGTAGAAGAGAATGTTAAAGGCGAAAAATATATTATAAAAAAATACACATACGATGCTGCAGGTGTTTTGGTCGAAGAACAATATCGAAGTGGTTCAAATAAAGACTTTTCAAAAAACACCTTTAAATATAACGATAAAGGAGTTTGCGAGTCGGTCGACACATATTTTGCAACCTACAACTATCAGACCTTAAGCGTATTTACTTACGAATATTATCAATAAAAAATTGTTTTTGTGATAAAAATTCACAATTTTAACGATCTTAATCCCTGCTTGTTCGTTAATCCTGTTGTTACTGTTGGTTTTTTCGATGGTGTTCATAAAGGGCATATCTATGTAATTCGTCAATTGCTAAAAAAAGCAAAAGAGTTTAATGGCGAAGCTGTTATAATAACTTTGTGGCCACATCCGAAACGGGTTCTTTACCCCGAAAAAGAAATAAAACTACTCAATTCGATCGACGAAAAAATCGAATTGCTTAAAAAAACAGGAATTCATCATCTCATTGTCTTACCATTTACCCACGATTTTTCTAAAACTTCATCATTCGATTTTTTAAATGAGATATTAGTCAAAAAAATAGGTATCAACAGTCTATTGATGGGTTTCGACAATCATATAGGGCACAATCGCGACCAATATGAAACCCTTGTAGATTACGCAAACAAATTAGGGTTTACTATCGGGAAAGCTCATATCGAAAATCAAAATAAAGGAAGAATTAGTTCATCGATTATACGCGAAGCTGTTAGCCAGGGCAAGGTCGACAAGGTTAACCAGATGCTTGGATACAATTATACGCTTACAGGTAAAGTAGTTAAAGGTAAGGAGCTCGGTCGAACTATTGGGTTTCCTACTGCCAATATTGAACTCGACGAAACTTTGAAAATAGTTCCATCCTCGGGGGTTTATGCAGTAATGGCAAAAGTAAACAATTTGATGTATTTGGGAATGGCAAATATTGGTATTCGACCAACAGTCAATAACAATATTAACGATCGAAGCATCGAGATCAATATCTTCAATTTCGACAAAGATATTTATGGACACACTATATCTGTTCAGTTTATTTCGCGAATGCGCGACGAACGTAAGTTTTCAGGAATAGAAGAGCTTACATTGCAACTAATAGAGGATAAGAAATTTGCACTTAGGCTATTGACCGAATAGCTTTTTGTCAATTGCCCGAAATTTCAACAATAGATCAAGTGGATCCAGTGAATCAGTCTTCTTCTCAATTATTTTAAGCATTGCAATTGCTGCTTCTCTTATTGGCATTGGTTTGTATGTCGACTCTAAAGTCGAATTGAAATATTGTAATACCATTAAACCATCGAACCACTGAAGAAAGCGTTTTGCAAAGTTGGCTTGTGTCGAACAATTTTGCCTTATTTGTTCAAGCTTCGATTCAATGCCTTTCAATTTCAGAAATTGGCATAGTTCATTATCGAGACATTCGAGAAAGTTTTGGGTCGAATGGTAGGCTCGTTCGATGCTGTCGGTGAGCTTTTTAACATTTGAAAACACTTGAGGGTCAAATGTCAAGTATTCGACATCTGAGCTATTGAGCATTTTGGTAATAGCAGCCCCTGTTCCAAAGGGAACCCTGTCCGATTTTCGTGGCGAAGGTCTTACTGTAGTTGAATTTAAGTTGTAATAATTGCCCAGAGCTATTATTTTATGAAGAAAATAAAAATCTTCGCCTGCTTTAAGTCTATTCATGCCGCCTTGCTTTATATAAGCTTCGGCACTAACCGCAAAACTCGATCCTATGGTATGGTATGCATAAGGTAAGCCAGCATATCGAAGCCCAGCAATGTAGTATCGCAAGTAAAGTTCATATAAAACGATGCTTTCGTATACCTCTTTGTCGTATTCATTGCCCGAGAGAGGGTGTTCAAAATAGATACTACAGCCATTTATTTTTCTTTTCTCCGAAAAAAAAAATTCAATTTCTAAGAGGTAATTGTTATCGCAGCTACAGTCGGCATCGAAGCCAACTACGATTCCGGTGGGTTTATTGAGCAAATTAAATCGTCGTACAGCTTCGTCCATTCCGGTTTTGCGTGCCAATCCTACGCCTGCGTGTTTGCCGGGTAGTTTTTCGAGTAAAATATGAAATTTTCGCTGAGTTGTTGAGTGTAACTTGCTCCATTCACAGAGTTCGTTATATTGGTTTTGATGAAAGGTTTGCCAATGTTCTGTTGTGTCGACGGAGTAATTCAACACTACAATTATTTCAACAGCTTTTTGCGTTATGTCGCATTGGAGAAGCGACTCCAGAGTTTTAAGCAAGTTGGGTTCATTGAATGCCGGTATTACAACCGACATGTTTAAATCGAAAGAGGGAGCATCTGCAATGAGCTCCCTCTTTTCGGTAAATCGGTCGATGTAGTAATTTGCAAACATTTATTCTTTTTCACTTTTGTCAAAGTTTTTTTTCAAACCTTTTTTTTCACTTTTGTCAAAGCTTTCGTTCAAACCTTTCAAAACATCGTTGGTAATATCTAATGAATCGGGAACAAATAAAAGATTGCTTCCAAACGAGTAGCTCATAACATATTGAAATTTACCATCTTGGTTGTAAACTTTCAAATATTCGACTATTTCATTAATCAATTGACGGTTCATAACTTGTTCTTCTTCGGCAAGTTCTTGGGTCATTTGGTCGCGAAGTTTAAGAAGGTTTTGTTGTTCGCCCATAAGCTGTTGCTCCATTTCCTGAGCTTTCGAACGGGTAACCAGACCTTTCTGTACTTTATCCTGAAAATCGAGTACGCCTCTTTCATAGTTTTTCGATTTTGAGGCAAATTCACTTTCCATTCTTTTTTGTTTGGTAGACAGTTGATTTTTCATTTCGTAATACATATCGTATTGTGGAAGCAATGAGTCTACATTGACATATACTATATTGGCATTGGGCAATACGCCATTGGGTCTGCCGGCTGAGTGTGTAACCGTACTTGCTCCCGATGTAAAATGCAAAATATATAAAACAACTATGGCAACAGCCAAAACAGACGAAACAATAATATTAGTTTTATTCATGCTTGTAAGGGTTAAATCTTTATTAATAATGGACAAATATAATATTAATATTAAATAATAGACAAAACTTACGAAATCCTTATGAAATTAATTATCAGTATTAATTAAAGGTCATTTACTTATGGCTGAAAGTCTTATAGTATTAACTCAGGGCTTTGCCCTATGTTAATTGATGAGGCTGTCTCAAAAGTTTATTTTAAACGCTAAGTCGCAAAGACGCAACGAAAATGTATGTTGATCTATACTACTTTGCGCCTTTGTGTCTTTGCGTTTAATTTTAATTCTTGTCTTTTAAGACAGCCTCATTAAACGATATTAAGTTTTTATCGTTCTAATATTTTATAAAATATAAAAAGACAAGTATATAACAATATTGTCTAATTGATAAATGTGCAATATAAAGCACAAAAAAATTTAAAAACGTGTTGTAAATAAAATAATAAATACTTAAATATGTGTAATTAAAAATACATAAAACATTATGGATTGGGTTTATGCATTGTCTGATAGAAGAATAAAAAACACTTCGTTCGATTTTGTGCGGTATTAAAATCGGCAAATTAAATGGAACGACAGGCTTATAGGCTTAGTTGGAGGTAAAAACAAGGATACATCGCAAATCAACAAAATTGAGAATGCTTATTTGGCTGTCGACGACATAGAAAATGGTTTTGGAAAACGCATACCACTGTGGTTGTTCGGAATGTTGTACTAAAACTCTGGACAAGGAATTGAGTGATATTTCTTTTTACGAGAAGTTTGGAAATGATAGCTGAACGATATTTCGTGGGCTCCACCGGAGGTAATTGCCAAATCGGAAATGGTAAAATCGTAACTATATCCGATACTAAATTTTTGGGTTTTGTAGCCTACAAGAAATGCAACAGCATCGCCCCGTTCGGAATAAATAGGAATGCCTCGGTACCAAAATCCAAAAACTATAGGTACCTTAAACCAATACAAGCCAATATCGAGTTGCTGAGCCAAACCATGCTTACGTACAATATATGCCAACGACACCGACTCGTCGACCGGTTTGAGCAAAATACTTTTGCGGCTTATTTGGTAACCTCCGAAGAAAGAGTATTTTATGGGGATATATGTTTTGTCGTTGTACAGACTTTCGTTAGGGCGAAACAAGTGGTTTGCCGTGAATCCAAACCACAATTTTGGATTGAAAACCAATAAAGAAGCAGAGCCATCGTAGTTTCCTCTAAAATCGTCGCGTGGACGATCTTCGATGCTTGTTGGGGATTGAGATTGAGGGCCTCCTACAAGTTGATCGGAGAAAATCAATTTATTGAAATTGAGGTCGTATTTAAAATATTCGAAACTAAGTCCTGGTCTAATGTGAAAATTTTTTTCTTTGTTTACGATAATGTCGTATGAGTATGAAAGTGCAATTTTCGAAGATCCCAATTTGCCTGAACCAGCATAATCGCGCAAATAATAAAAGCCGAACCCGCTGTTGAATCCGCTCATAAAATGATCGTAGGCAACCAAATACGAAACAAAACCACCCGGAATACCGCTCCATTGGTTGCGGTATGCGCCTCCTATACGGTGTTGCTTGGTAGCTCCTGCAAACGAGGGTGCCAAATATAATGGTACCGAATAAAATTGCGTGAATTGTGTGTCTTGTGCAACTAGTTCGAATAAAATGGCAAATAATATTATGAGTATAGAGGCTTTTCTCTTCACTTTGATTTTTTGACTTCTTTTTTCAACAAAAATAATATTTATAATTGTTTATGACCTATATAAAACTAATTTACGCAATTTTCTTCGTGTTTAATCATTTTTATGTATCAAGGTTATATCGCCCGATTTCACAAAATCTTTGCCATTGAAGAATTTGCCCTTTGTTTTATAGGCATAAACATCTTGTTTGCACAATTTTCCTTTGAAATACCCATCCCAGCCAATATCTACATTGTCCGAAACAAATAATAATTCGCCCCAGCGGTTGTATATTTCCATGTGATATTCGGCTACGCCTTTGTAATATGGAAAAAACACATTGTTGGTCATGTCTTTTGGGTCGTAATGCCCTCCATTTGGACCATTTGTATTTGGTGTAAAAGCATTTGGATATTGAATTTCTCCGTAACCATCTACTTTTACTACTTGCTCGAGTGTCATGGAGTCGCTGCAATCGAATTCGCTCCAGGCAATGAGCTCAATGTCGTATTTGCCCAGTGTTTTATACTCGTGCATTGGATCAACCTCGCTCGAGAAATTGCCGTCGCCAAACTTCCAATAATAACGAGTGCCATCGTTGGTCAAATTGTAGCATTTTATTTTATCGTCGGGAAGCATTACCAATCGAGGTTCGACGGTAAACTTAACCGTAGGTTTTGGAAATACTTTCACCGTTTTGTATTGAAACGACTCGCCCCCTTCGCCCCGAACGGTAAGTTTTACATTGTATTCGCCCGGATTGATAAATGTATGTGCCGGATGGGTGGTGGTCGAGACGGTGCCATCGTCAAATTCCCACAAATACTCGTCGCCCCAGAGCGAGTGATTCGTGAAATGAACGGTTACAGGGGTACAACCCGCTTTCGAAGAGTCGAAATTGGTTATAGGTATTGGTGGCATAAGGGTTACATCGGTAAAGGTACTGTCGCGACAGAAATCGTTAAATACTTTATACCCGATTCGATAGATGTATTGGTTTTCTTTTTTTGCCCATCGAGCATAGGTGTGACTTTCTGGTGTTGCTGTGGTCGATTGGTTGCCATCGCCAAAATCCCACAAATAACTAAAGTTACCCTTGTTGGTCAGGTTGGTTAGTAAGAAAGTGGCTTCGGGGTAGTATTTCAGGGTTGGTTCAACTGTAAAATCGGCAATTGGCGATGGATATACTTTTACTGTTCGTTTTGCCGAATCGCGGCATCCGTATTCCGAAATCGCTTTTTGCTCCACAACATAATCGACAATGTTTTCAGTGTTGTTGTAGTAAATATGTGAGGGTTTTACTTGGTTCGATGTTGCGCCATCGCCAAACAACCACTCGTAATCCGTGGCATTTGTGGTTTTGTTGGTCAGTAACAGGTCGTATGGACTACAATTGGGGCTTATACTATCAAATACCGCTGTAACTTTGGGGTATACAAATATCTGAGCCGAGGTAGAATGGTTGCAACCGCTATCGGTAGTTGCAGTCATAGCTATATTGTAGGTTTTAGGTGTTGGCAAGTCGAAATTGTAGTAAGTAAATGTAATGGGATCTGTCGACGGTGTTGTTTGTTCGTTTGTGCTATCTGTTGGTTCTCCAAAAATCCAATCGAATTGCGATTTTACGGTTTTCGATTCGTTTTTGAACACGACATCGAATGGTGGACAATCGATATATTTGTCCAATGCAATTACAGCCTTGGGTTTGTGGTTGACCGATATCGAAAACTGAATAGAATCGGCGCATGCGTAATCGGAATAGGTATACAACCAATTGTTTGTGTAGGTTGCATCGCGATCGGTAAAATTCATGAATTTTCTATTAATAGTCGATCGCGAATCGGTCGATTGGTCGAAAAAGAACCAATTGAGATCGGAGGCATTGGTCGATGCATCGCTTAGCATTGTGGCAAATGGCTGGCAGCCTGCCAAATCGCCCGATATACCAGCTGTAACTTTGGGGTAAATTAGTATATTGCGAATTATAGTGTCGGTACAAACAGGGTCGTGATTGTTTACAATTAGCCTTATGAAATTGTTGCTTGGTATTGGGTCGAAATTGCGATAGGCATAGTTGAATGAGGTCAACGACGATGTTGTGCGACTGTCTATATTGTTAAAATTCCAATCGTAATTAACGATTCCGCCTTTCGAAACATTTTCGACCGGAAACGAGTCGTGCGAGCAAATGCTTCCGACAGGCAGCTTAAAATCGGCATCGATATAGGCATAGGCTGTAACTGGGATTGAAGCCACATCTGTACACTCGGTAGTTGCCGATTTGGCTGTAAGTGTAACATTGAATGTTTTATCGCTACTTTCTAGATTCGTAAATGTATGACTACTTGGTATTTTTTCGCTCGAAGTGCTTCCATCGCCAAAGTCCCAGCTCCAACTTGTTGCCCCTCTGGTATCGGTAGTATTGCTAAACCCTGTTGTATGAGGTTGGCAACCTTGTGGTGTATTTGCTGCAAACAAGCCGTCGACAATTACGTTGGGATAAATAGTTACCGTATCGAATGCCGAATCGGTACACGAGAAATAGTCGTTTCGAACTTTGAGTTTTACCGGGACTTTAATTTCTTTATCGCCATCGTTGGTATATTTATGTAATATACCAGCAAAATTGTCGGTCGAATCGATGGCATTGTCGCCAAAGTACCAGTAATTTTTTACGATTTTTCCTTTAGATGCATTTTTAAAATCGATCGATTCGCTGGGGCAAACATTGGCTTTGGGAACTTTGAAATCGGCATCGACAAAAGAATACACTTTTACAGGTATAATTGTTGTATCGGTGCAACCCTGCAACGAGCTGGCAGTAAGCTTAACCATGTATGTGGAATCATTCGGCGAAAAGTTAGAGAAAGTATGAAGGGGAGGATTGAGGTCGCCCGAGGTACTTCCATCGCCAAAGTCCCAGTTATAGATGGTTACAACGTTGGTGTTGACTGTTGCATTGAATTGAACTTCGTGTGGTTGACAAGCTGGATTAACTGTGACAGGGTCAAAACTCGAAATTACTTCGGGGTGTATGGTTATGAGTCTCGAAAATGTATCGGTACATCCTCTGCTGTTCTCGACTTTTAGAACTACTTTATATATAGAATTATTGTCGCCCGTGTTTGTAAAGCTTTTACTTACATTTAAATCATTGTTGACCGAGGAATCATTGGACAAATTAGTGAAGTCGAAAAACCAACTGCTGTTTTTTATACTGCTCGACAGGTCGCTAGCATAGCCAATCGATGTATTCCTAAATGCAGCAGGAGTGTAGGTGCATAAACTCGATAAGCTCGATGTAAAACCGGCTTTGATGTATGAATAAACTACATTTGGTTTTGTTACAGTTGCCGAACAATCATATTTCGAGAATGCATCGAGTTTTACCTGGTAGGTTTTATCGGCAAATTGTAGGTGATTAAACAAGTAATTGGGTTCTTTATCCGACGAAGATGATGAACCATCGTCGAACGACCATTTGAAGCGGTTGGCAGCATTGTTAGATAAATTTCTAAACCTAACAGTATGTGGCACACAACTATCGGCGGTGTTGTAATAATCAAAATCGGCAACAACCTCGGGGTAAACGGTAATGGTGCGTTCGAACGTGTCTTTACATAGTCCCCCGGTATTTGAAATAACCAGCTTTAGTATGCGTGTAATGGAGTCGGCTTGATTGAGGGTATTGGAGTATGTTTTCAACCCGGGATCACTGGTAGTAGGGTAAGTTGAAGTATCGCCAAAATCCCAGTTATATGATTCGATGCCTACTCCCCCCTCAGAGCTGTTGGTTGCTATTATATCGAGGGGCGAACAACCAAACGATTTATTCACAGAAAAACCGGCTTTGAGATAAGGCGCTACTTCGATATATTTGCTAACAGTATCGCTACAGATATTATCTTTGGAAGTAACAGTTAGCAACACTTTATATGTCTGCTTTGTATCTTTATTGTGGCTATAGGTAATACTTGTTGGGTTTTGGCTGGTACTGCTAATGCCATTGCCAAAAGTCCAGAAATACTTCTGATTGGCTGGGTGGTTGGTGGTGTCGGTAAATGTAACCTGTAGCGGGTTACAATTTGAAGTTTTGTTTATAATGAATCCGGGTCGAATATAGGGGTAAAGGATGATGGTATCGCGATGAATATCTGGACAAGCATGAGGGTTAATAACTCTAAGGCTTATTATTCTTTGGATTGTATCATTAGTAAGGTTTCCGGTATTTTTAGTAATGTTTTCGGTATATTTGTGAGGTATGGTAGCAGCTTTACTATTGCTCACAGGACTTCCATCACCAAAATTCCATTCCAAAACATCGTTAATAGAGTTGAAACTCGAATTGTTGGTAATCAAAGGTTTCAAGCTATCGCACGATACTGTTTTGTCCAAAGCGAAGTTAGCATCTACTTTCGAATAAGCGGTAATGGTGGTTTCAGCAACAGCGGTACATTTGTCTTCGAACGATACTTTTAAACTGGCAGTGTAATTGCGGTCTATATTTAGGGAGTTGTTATATATGTTTGTTGCCAAAAGGTTCGTGGAGTCCTGCCGGGAATTTCCATTTCCAAAGTCCCAATTGTAAGTTACCGGTGGTTTGTTGGCAACCGGTGTAAATGAAACAGTAAGGGGATTACAACCGGTTACCGAGGTCGATGCAAAATTGGCAATTACCCTAGGATAAATAGTAACTTCTCTTTTGAAAGAATCGACACAGCCTTTAGCATTTCTTACATACATTCGCAATAGGTCGGTGCGGGTAGTATCGCTCGTGTTGGTATATGCTTTGCCACCAAACAATACATCGATGGTTGCTTCGTTTATTTTAAGTATGCTGTCGACATTGCTAAAGTGAAAATCGTAGCCATCAGCAGGGATAGGACCCGACGATGCATTTTTGAGCTTGGGCTTAAACCCAGAGCAGCCTGCCGACGAATCGACAGTGAAATAGGCATCGATATAAGGGTATACCGTGAAATCGTTGTAAGCGGTATCGGTACACAGGAATTTAGAGGTCGCGATTAGGTTTGCTCTATATGTGATGTTGTTTGGTGTAAAGTTTCGGTAAATATGATGAGGTTCTGTAGTTAATAGCGTGTCGAATATTGAATTTCCATCGCCAAAGTCCCAGTAATATCTGTGGGCATTGGTCGATTTGTTTTCAAAACTTACCGACAACGAATCGCAACTATTAATGGTGGTATCGGGTGTAAATGCGGCGGCAACCTTGGGAAACACAAGTAAATCGCGAATGAAGGTATCGCGACAGGCGTAATGCCCTGCTATATCCTCCGATATGGCTTTAATAGTATATCTGAAAGTATCCGCTGAGGTATTTGAAAAAGTGTTTAGAAATGAAGAATTATTTACAGTACTATTGAGCCCGTTGAATGTATAGGTAACATTAACTCCGGGTTGGTTTGCCAACAGAGGCGAAACATTAACACTTATAGGAGAGCAACCCGCCGTAGTATCGATGTTAAATTTTGCACTTGTTTGCGGTTTAACAGTAATTGTTTTAGGAGCCGATGTGTCTTTTTGGTTGCAATAGCCCTCAGATATTGCTTTGTAAGTGATCGTATAAGGAGGGGTCGATTTTATGCGACCAATATTTGGATTGTCGATAAAATCGGTAGGTTCCCATCTGATTTTTGTCGCATTTTTTACCTCAAGTTCAACACTTTGCCCCTGACAAATATCTAAGGCATTCCCTACAGGGTTTTCTACAATGGTAGCTTCTAAATCTAAGGTATTAAAGCCCGAGAAATAGCCATAACGGGCACCTGAGCCAAAGTCGTAATAGGTTCCTAAGTGAAAAACATCTTTAGTGTTGGTGATTGTATAAGGCACTCCCGATGTAAAACCCAATGGCTCTCTAATTTGAGCATACAACCAAGTGTTGTTTCCCGGAAGTGGTTTAAACTTTGTTGAGTAAAGTATTGATTTTGCGGCACTACTTCCATCTTGAACATTTCCATTTACGACAAAAAAACTTTCGGCTCCCTTGAACACCATTACATTTAGATATGCTGTGCAGGCTACTGTTGTTCGTGTAACTGTAACAGTTGGAGAACCAGTACATGTACTTATTGAAGGCAATATAGCTTGACCCATTTCATTTCCTGTATTCCCTTTGCCCGACAAATGTAGTACATAGAATTTTTTGCCATCTGATGAAGAAATATAACTTACAGAATCGCTAGATGCCAATGGATGCGATATTACAGTATCGGTAGTGGTAACATTGTATGTTCGAGATCGGGTCTGAACAAATGGATTGCCATAGCCCGATACAACTGTAATACTTGTATTTGTTGTTGGTTGTATGTATATTTTTTCAATATTAGAAGCCAAGCCACCCCTCATAACTACGTATTGACTACCCACATGGTCGATGGGAATAATCTGGTCGCCACCAATATCGTAGGCTCCACTTGAATACATAGAGTCGTCTTTTAGTGTTACGGCAATTTTCTTTTTACCTTTAGACGGTGTTCCATCGTTGGCAACAATTTTCACACCCGACAAATGGTCATTTTTGCTTCTGCCAAAATATAAATCTACTGCTTTTGGACCCGATATTTGTGAAGTTGGAGATACAATGTCTGTAGTCCAGGCAGGGGGCATCGAGAATGTTTCTCCTTTTTGAAACGGACCTAGGGTGTATGTACTTCCACCTAACAAATTGCCTCTTCGATTAAATATTGTTTTATTTACAGGTACAGTTACATCTATATAAGTATTGTTTTCGGTAAATACCACATCGATTGCCGAATATGCAGGTACTGTCCAGGTATTGGCGCATACATTGTGATAATCTTTTTGAAAAATAGACCAAAATTCACTTCCAAGTGCATTTTTACCTTTTAATGAAAAAATATCGGAATTATTGGTTTCGTCTATTTCGTAGTAACAGGATATTTTTACCGAATCTGCCAACTTTTTTGTGCGTTCGTGTACCACTTTAATGTAGATGCCTTTGTTGCTAATTCCTGATAAGCCATTCCGGGAAGCAAAGCTGCTTACAACCTGAGCGTGGTTGTATGTATTTTCTATATAAGCCTCGTGAAAATTGTTGCGTGCAATAGATGTCCCCCCAGGATCTGCAGCTAATCCTGATATATCTGTAGGATTAAATTTATATGTCGATAGGGAAGGATCTCCAGCAACTTTATATAATTTATATTTAAAATCAAAAGTATCTGTTCCTAAAATTACAGGTGGAGACTTTTTATATGCATTAAAATCGATGTATATTTCAGTAGAGTCACTAATGGTGGTAAAATAAAAATAGATAGGGTAGCCTCCAGGGTTTGAACCATGATTGATTGTAGCCTCGGGAGCTACAAACCAAAATTCATTGTCGATCTGACCCGATAAACTAAAAAAAAGGGAATTGAGTATAATAAATATGAATGTCTTTTTTTTCATGTGGTATCTTACGTACGATTTTCTTACTGGTTTCATTAAGTTTTAAAAAATTTATGTTTGTCTAACAATTTTTTATAAAAATCATTATAGATTTAGGTAAATATAAAATATAATATTATTTAATGTTGCTACTTATTAATTATTTGCTAAACAAATATAAAACTTTAATGTATTTGATGAAAAAACAAAAAGTTATAGATTTTTATGCGACCTCTTTAAAATATCAACTTTCATTTTTTGTTCAATAAACCCGATTAATGCGTAATGTAATGTTCATAAAATCAGAATATTGAACCTATTTGTAAAATATCTAACATTTCTTACAAACCTTATTGTCGATATTTCGTTTATTGAAACAATAATAAAATAAAAATGTAAATTTACAATAATATTGTTTATCTAAAAAAATGCTTATGTATAAGATTATTAAACAATCGATATTGTTTTCATTTGTACTTTTTGTATTTCGCCTCGAAGCGGGACAAATAATTGTAAGTGAAGATTTTGAAAGTGGCTTGCTTCCGTCAAACTGGACAATATTGAAAGAAAGCGGCAATGCCGATTGGGAATATGATGCCCAAGGAGGCATAGACAACTACCCCAATTCAGCTTATGCTGGCAATTACAATGTTCGTTTTTGGACGGGAGGATCCGGTGGGCAGCGAACAAAACTTATTATGCCTTCTATAAATCTAAAAAGTTACAAAAAACCGGTTTTAAGTTTTTATCATTGTCAGTACAACTATATAGAACCCGATAAGTCTGATGAATTAAAGGTTTTTTACCAAAGCCATCCCGATAGTGTGTGGAAAGAGTTGCTTTACTATTCAACACCAATCAATAGTTGGATTAAAGATTCGATCGTAATAGATTCTGCCATATTATCAACTACCTTCAAATTGGCCTTCGAAGGTATTTCGCTAGGTGCTTTAGGTACCTGTATCGACAACATATTACTAAGTGAAACAGGCGATGCCAATAGGGCAGTGGCAGCAGTTGAATTTGACAAGCCCGACAAATCGTTGATTGCACAGAATACCAATAGAAATATTGTAGCTCGTGTTAAAATTATCGTGTCCGGAAATCAAGGTATTTTAGCTTTACAAACTATCAAATTCAGATCGTTAAATACCAAAGATACCGATATTAAAACCAGTGGCGTTAAGTTATATTCAACATCCGATACCATATTTAGAAACCCTACATTTATAGCTTCGACTAGTTTTTCCAGCGAAATTGCTTCGTTTACCGGTTTAACTGCCAACCTCAATTCGGGGACAAATACCTTTTGGTTAACATTCGATATGGCTTCAGACGCCATACAGGGCGATACCATAGATGTAATGCTCGAGTCGGAACAAATGACAGTGAGTGGGTTGAAATTTCCGCAAACAAATCTATCTTCTTATGGTTTCAGAAAAGTAACTACTACCATTTTTTTTGACGATTTTGAAGGGGCTGTTTCGTGGGTACTCCCTGCCGATAGTTCATTTCAAATCAATAAACCCGAAGGACGAGGAGGAGGAGATTTAGGAGGAAATCCTGACCCCGCTGGTGCATATTCGGGCAATAGGGTGCTTGGCAACGATTTAACCACAGATGGTAATTATCAACCGAATTTACCCGAAAATGCTGTTGTTGCAATTACCCCAAATCTAAACATGAGTTTATATAAAGATGTTGTGCTGTCGTTTCAGCAATACATTAATTTAGATGCTAATGCTACTGCTGCAATCGACATTTCAGTCGATGGAGGTTCGACTTGGAAACGGACAACTAATTCTTTTAACAACGATAACGATTGGAAATTGAGGAAATTTTCACTTTCTGCCTTTGATTGCGACAGAAAACCGAATGTGAAAATCCGCTTTGTTTTGGGCCCCACTGGTATTGTTGGTTACTCGGGTTGGAATATCGACGATGTGCTTATATCGGGATACCGAATAAGCAATGATGTCGGAATAGTTGCCTGGACAGCTCCGGTCGATGGTTGTGGTAAATCAGCTAGTGAGGATGTAATATTTCAAGTTAAAAACTTTTCCGACAAGATTTCACCATCCATTATTCCGTTGAGTTTTACACTCGATGGTTTATATAGTTATACCGATAGCATTACTACCCCGATCGATCCGGGTAGTACGGTTTCATTTCCTTCAAAGCATAAGTTAGACCTTAGCAGCGAAGTATTGTACCCTTTTGCTTCTGCTACTACTTCATTAGCAAACGATGAATATAATTCAAACAATTTATTGGAAAAATCAATTAACTCATTGCCTACTAGAGTTGTTCCGTATTTTGATGGTTTCGAAAATATGGCAAACTCATACTGGTTTCCGGGTGGGAAAAATAAGAATTGGGAAATTGGAGTACCTAATGGAAATGTTTTGAGTTCAGCATATCAAGGCAATAATGCTATTTTTGCCGTAGGTTATCCATTCAATGATTCGTCCTTTATAGAAAGTCCTTGCTTCGATTTTACAGGAACCGATAAGCCTATTGTCGATTTTTATTATTCAAGCGAACTGGAGCAAAAGAGCGATGGAGTATGTATGCAATACACGCTCGACAATGGACTTAATTGGAGTTTGCTTCCATCTCATTCATATAATCTGGGCTGGAACTGGTACGACGATACATTGGCAACCACTCCAGAAATTCCTGTCTGGACATACAATTCATTTTCATACAGACAAGCCCAACAAGTGTTGCCAGATATAATAGCTAACAAACCATCTGTTCGTTTTCGTTTTCTACTCATGAGCAACAGCAGTGTAGGAAATGATGGTTTCTCGTTCGACAATTTTAGTTTGTACGAAGCTCCGGCAGCAAATGAATTGTCGTCAATCACATCGCACTATACAGCATGTCAGAATGCATTGCCCGAACGAATATCTTTTACATTGAAAAACTCAGGTATACGAACCCTTAAAGTTGGGAAGGATACTATTTTTGCGGCATTTAAAGTAACTAAAGATGGAGTGCCTCAGCCCATGGTATACGATACCATTTTACTTACTTTGGATATTAATATTGGCAATTCGGCAACCATTACCTTCAACAAAAAGGCTTCACTAGTTGCTGGTAATTATCAACTTACGGTCATTAACTTCGATAAATACCCATATTTGTATCCCAATACTTTTAAAGATACACTTGTTAAATCGTTCACTGTATACCCGATACCTGTTTCCGGTTTGCCCAAAAGTATTAGAACAGCGCATCCCGACACGCTAATTTTACAAGCAAATAAAGTTGGTGGTTACACCTATTTGTGGAGTAATACAAAAACTACCGATAGTATTCATGTGAAGCAGGCCGGAATTCATTGGTGCAATATAAGCATTTCTGTTCCAGCTCTATGTTCAATAAAAGATACTACTAATATTGAATTGTTGAAACCCGATATAGGTATTTCGAAACTTATTTCACCTTACGACACTTGCGCCCCATACTCGAATGCTTACACAAAGCTTATTCTGAAAAATATGGGTACAGATACCATAATGCAAGGGCACCGAGTGAGGTTAGGATTTAAATTTCAAACCAACCCTGTAGTTTGGGACACATTGATTTTAAATAAAACCTTTGCGCCAGGCGATACTGCGTTTTTCAAATTTAAAAGTAACCCTGTAACACTTCCAACTACAACCGGACCATCGTCGAGTTATGCTTATAAAGTATTTTGCACTTTAGATAAAGATACCGTTTTAAGTAAACGAGGTACGAAGATATTTTTTCCAGACAGCATTCCTGTTAACGATACAATAAACCACCCACTACATATTTGGGGTTTCCCAACAGTCGAATTAGGACCAAATGTTACATCCAGTTCATTATTTTATTTGCTCGATGCCGGTATAGGTTATAAAACGTATCTATGGCCCGACAATACTACATTGCAAACCTATCAGGCACGAACCCGATCGTTTCACAAAGTGTTGGTAACAGATATATATAATTGCCCTGCTGTCGATAGTGTATTTGTAAACCTGGTAGTACACGATATTGCTGCAAAAGCAATCTTATCACCAACGTCCGATTGTGATTTGCCCGATTTGGGGAAAATAAAGATGTACATTCAGAATACCGGTACCGATACTGTTTTTACTACCGAAGATATCACAATAGGATACAAATATGAATCAAATTTGTGGGTTGAAACTACATTTAAACCAAAAGCCTTATTCAAACCCGGAGATACCATTCAATATCAATTTGCTAATAATGAAAGTTTTAATCAGGTAAAAGATTATATAGTATCGATAAAGGCTATTGTTGCAGGAGATATACAACCTGCAAATGATGAGTTGAAGGATACAATTTCAGTTTTTGGATATCCGCCATTAAACTTAGGAGCCAATGTAACTGTGAATGCATTGAAATACGAATTGGATGCTGGACCAGTTGGTAATTATTCGTATTTGTGGAATGTTGCCGATTCGGTAAGAAGTAAACTGCTTGTTGTTGACAATAATAATCACCAGACAAATAATGGTAATTATATTGTTACAAAAACAAATTCTCTTTTCCCTATATGCCAATCAAAAGACACAGTAAAAGTAACACTGAAAATTACAGACCTTTCTATTAAAAGTGCTTATGTGCCATCGGATACATGCCGTGGATTGTTTACAAAAATTCCGGTTCAGATTTTGCAGAATGGAAATATAAATCTTTTACCCACAGATACAGTTTTTATCAGTTATCAGGTAAATAGTAGTGATGTAGTAACAAAGATGCGGATTTTAGGCACTACATACACTCCTGGGTCAATTATTTATGATACTTTAAAAAATTTCGATATTTACTTGCCCATTGGAACAAGTAAAATCAAAGTATTTGTCAGAAAAACAGGAGATTTGCGAAGCAGTAATGATACGATAACCAAAACTGTTGTAATCAAAAGTCGACCCATTGTCGATTTTGGAGGAGTAAACGATACCCTTACTGTAACATACCCCTATAATCTCGATGCAGGTTATGGTAGCAATTATATTTACAGATGGTACGACGAAATAGGCAGTCGATATTATTCAGTTGAGCTTAGCGATTGGTTTTATGCTCGTGTAACCAATGCCTCAACCGGATGCTTCGACGACGATACCGTATATGTAAATCTTCGTTCGCCCGATGTATCTATTTCTAGTGTGGGAGGAAATGATGTATATTGCAATGGCGATTTGAAGACAATTGAGGTAGAAATGACCAATATTGGAAATATAACCTATGCAGCAGGCTCACAAGTAGGTTTTGTTTATCAATCGAACAATTTACTAGAGGTTGATAAAATTGTTACCCTCACATCAAATTTAGAACCCGGCAATGTACTTAAGCAAACATTAAGTATAGGAGGTTTAGAGTTAGGTTCCAATAATTTAAAATTTTATAATAAAACTATTGAAGATGCTGTTCACGACAATGATACAGCATATAAAGTAATAGAAATACTTGACAAACCATTTGTAGATATTGGTTCTGGAGTAGATACAGTTATAAGCTATGGTTCCATTGTTTTGGATGCAACGAGCTCAGGTTCAGAATATCTGTGGAGCGATGGTTCTACAAATGCAACATTAAATGTAGTAAATACTGCGAAATTTAATGTTAGAGTAACTAATGTAAGTACCCTTTGCAAAGCATATGATACTGTTTATGTAATTGTTTACAAACCAGATATTAAAATAAATTCGATCAATACTGTTTCGGCTCCATGTTTAACAAAATCTGATTCTATTGCTGTTGAAGTTGAGAATATTGGAGATATTCCTTTTTATTATGGTGAATATATCAAATTATCGATTTTACTGAATAATACTGTAAGTAAAATGGATAGTATCATGCTATTAAGTGATTTAAATCAGGGAATGATTCAAAAGCTATACATAAAGGGAATAAAAAATAATTTTATATTAGGTTCTAATTCAATTCAAGCAAAAATAGTTACTGTTCATGATATCAATCAAGCCAATGATACAATGAGCAGAACTATAGCGTTTAATAATATTCCCATTGTCAACCTTGCTTCGGGTCAGTCGTCGATTACCATTCCTTTGCCACACACGATCGATGCCGGGGCTGGAAATTATCGTTACCAATGGAATACAGGAGCTACCAGTCAAAGCATTTCGGTTTCGACTGAGGGTTTATATTCAGTGGTGATTACCGACAATAGTAGTTTGTGTAGTGGGTTCGATACCTTGGAGGTTAGCCGCTATATACATAACCTTAGTCTCGAGAACGCCCAGTTACCTGCAGAAGTATGCGTGGGTAGCAAATCGGCATCACTAAATATTAAAAACAACGGTATCCATCCAATTTTGAAAAGCGATAATATTACTATTAGTTATCAAATAGGCTCCGCAGAGGTGAAAAACCAGCTAATCAATCCCGAAAACGATATTGCTGCAGGAAGCGCAGCTATATTAAACTTCAATAACATTGTATTTGACCAAACTAGTAACAATGAGTCTGTATCGTTTACCATTGCTTTAGAATATGGCAATACTTCTTCAAACACCACAGCTTCGACAACAGTAGTTGTAAAAAATGCGCCAGTAGTCAATTTTGGCAACCAAAACGACACTATTAGAGCCAATGCTTTGCCTTATATATTGAATCCACAGACCGATGCTTCTTATAGCTATTTGTGGAACGACAATTCAACAGCTTCGACCCTAAGTGCCAATAACCGGGGTTGGTTTCATGTAACAGTTACCGACCCTGCTACATCGTGTGTCGATAGCGATACGGTATATTTGTATTATTTGTTTACCGATATTGCTCCAATCAATCTGCCAATTGGGCTAAGTGTTTGTAGCAACGATTTCAAAACATTTTCGTTCGATATACAGAACAACAGTTCAGAAGCAATTCCTCAAAACGAACAGTTTACCGTTGGGTTTGTTCTCAATAAACAAGTTTTTTCCGAAACTATTAGCCTGCAATCGGCGCTCAATAGTGGTTCGTCGATCAAATACAATGCTTCAAATTTTGCAAGTAAAATGGTAGTAGGCAGCAACTCGCTTTCGGTTTTTGCAAAATACACGGGCGACAAAGATCAGATGAACGACACCTTGAAAAAGACTTTTTTCATGTTCGAAAATCCAAGAGTTAATCTAGGGGGAAAGATTACTTATACACCGCCGCGAACCCTGGATGCCGGAGCCGGTTATGCTTCCTATTTATGGAGCAATGCCCTATCGACACGTACCATTATAGTAATTAATCCGGGTTGGTACTGGGTTACAGTTACTTCGAACGATGGATGTATTGACACCGATTCGGTCGAAATGATAGAATCGGGTACAAGTGTCGAGCAATCGACTCAAGATGCTTGGCAGGTATACCCCAATCCGGTT
Source organism: Bacteroides fragilis (assembly GCA_945889005.1). GTDB lineage: Bacteria > Bacteroidota > Bacteroidia > Bacteroidales > DTGW01 > CAMDBI01. The sequence goes on along the minus strand of CAMDBI010000010.1, from coordinate 13,948 downwards.
ACAAATAAATTGCTCCAGATAGTCAATAAAAAATGGAGCAAAGGTGAGGTGAATATTAGATTGTACAATATCGACGGTCAATTGGTGAAACAAATCGTGACGAATGCCGGAAATATTGGAACCGTAGAAACAATGTCAATTGCCGATATTCCCGCAGGTATGTATCATATAAGAATATCGGACAGTGCAGGCAAGATATTGTATTTCGAAAAAATAGCCGTACAATAGAAACTTGTTTTGTATATGTTGTAAATATCACGAAAATCCGACGTAGACCCCCCAGCTGGCGCAGATGTTCGCAACGAAGGCTGGCGCGCATTTAGCTTCGCTGAGCTCTCTTTGTTCGGTTGCAATGCGTGCCTTTTTAAGTCGCTTGCAACGACAATTGCGGAGCAACGGTTTGTGAGAATAGACAGGAAATAAATGCAAAGAGCCTCGGGAAACCGGGGCTTTTTGCATTTAATATTGTGTGCGTTCGTTCCAGATATTGGGGTTTCGGCTTGTATGGAGAACAGCAGTAATGGCTATTTGTTTTTTATTTTCGTCTATAATGTACATAACCATAAATGGGAATTTTTGCACGAGTGCCATTCTCAGGGCATTATATCTAAGTTGGTATTGGTATGGATTGCTTTTAATATTTTTTATAGATTGCTTTACACTGTTGTAGAATCGGCGACCTAATCCGGGTTGTTGTTCATTATACCATATTGAACTTTGAAGTATATCGAGTCGGGCAATCGGATCAATTAAAATTTTGTAGCTCATAGAATTTTTTCAATATCCTTTTGCACATCGTCCCAGTTTATATAACTATTAGGATTGTTTTGGTAATTGGCTAAGCGTTGATCTAGAATTTTTTTGTGAGCATCAGTTAGGTTAATATTAACATCTTCATTTTTTGTTTTAAAATGAAGGTTATTAACAAGCTCCATAAAAAAATGGATTTGTTTGTCAGGCACATATACAGTAACTGGCTTCATAAATTACCTTTAATTGTTTATATAATGCAAATGTACGAAATTTTCAAAACAATTTAAATGCTTTTAGCGATTGATCGGAGTAGTATGATACAAAAGCCCCAGCTGGCGCAGATGTTCGCAACGAAGGCTGGCGCGCATTTAGCTTCGCTGAGCTCTCTTTGTTTGGTTGCAATGCGTGCCTTTTACGACAGTCGTTTGCAACGACAATTGCCGATATGCAAAATATATTACTTGCACTCGTTGCAAACGAGCGCAAGCAGCGATTATTTGTTCAGTTCTGCAAGGAATTATGCTGAATTGGCTTATGTTTTAGATGTTTGTTTAATATCGAGAAAATGGAAAACGTACGACTAGTGGAGGGTATATTTATATATGTCGTTACAAACGACGGTAGGTAAAGGCACGCGTCACAGACGCGCGCCAGCCAAGTGCGAAATGTAAAGAATATGAGATAATACCACCGTTGACTAATGCTTCGACCATGCTCAGCAACTGAGTCAACGGCATTATTAATCCTCAATTCGTATAATTCAGTTGTTTTATTGAACTACTACTTTCTTAACTGAAACTACTCCATTGTATGCCACTTTAACGTAATAAAGTCCTTTTCTCAAATTATAATTATTTTTATCGATATCGATAATTTGGTGGCCTTCTGTAACATTTTTGTTGTAAAGTATAGCAATGGAACGACCTGTAATATCAAGTATATTGATCTTTAAATTTCCTTTACCTGTCGTGTAACAATCTATTTTAAAAGAGTTAATTATAGGATTAGGGTTAACTATAAAGGCAAATTGAGGTCTGTTTTCGTTATTAATATTAGTAGTAGAACGCAATCTGTTATCTTCTAAGTTTGAAATCGAATGGCTAAACGGACCAGAGTTTGCTTTGAGAAAACCAGCAGGAATACACTCATTTGGTCTTACGCCAGCTACTCTATAATACATTTTCTTGACAAATGCTTCTGGGTCATTGTCGGTATAATTGCTTATCTGAGAGGCAACGGCATTCACTACTTTCAATTTGCTCGAATCAGATCCTTTGTAGATTACATAACTATTGAATAATAATTCGCCATTTTCAACTTCGTATTTTTGCCATGTCAGATTAACACCTCCTACTGTACTTACATATTGTAAGAAAATTGTTTTGTGATATTGAGCCGAATCGAGAGGTAATTCATTGCCACAAGTATCAACAGTAGTGATTTTGTACAATTCAGAGTGTTGTTCGTGATTTGATGAAGTGTCGACAAATACACTTAATTGGCTATAAGGCAAAGTAGTGAGCAAATTGTATACATTTGCAACTGAACTTTGGCGATATACTTTGTATTCTTGAATACCTGCATCTTGTTTACGCTCCCATACTACCATATTATTTCCGGTTTCTATGTCGACAGTTACCATACAAATAGGCGTTTTGTATGGATATGTAACATTAACAGTCATTAATGCTTCGTTTGAGCTACATCCGATATCATTTATTGAGAGTTTGATATTCTTCAATCCACCTGATGAATATTTTATTTTCTTATCAACCCCAATTGTTTCAACAATTGTGCCACCATCAGTATTCCAATTTAATGTAGCATTGTTTGAAGCTATTCCTGTAAATGCCGCTGTTAAAATATCTTTATTTGCACAAGCATTACTTTTTATATTAAATGATGCAAACGGAGATTGTTTGATGGTAATAGTAGCGTTGCCATCAGTTGCATAACATCCTTCATTATTGGCAGACAAAGACACTGATTTTAATCCAGGTGTTGACCATTTTAATTTAAATGATTTTGTATTGCCTGAAATGCTATTTTCTGCATAAGCGGCATCACCCATATTCCAATCATATATTGTATTTTGAGAGAATTGTGGTAATGAAAGTATTATTGAATCATTGCTACATGCTTCAGATTGAGAAAAATATATGTTTGATGAAGGAAGCGAAATAATATTTATAGGTTTGCTAAAAACTGTTGAGCTACAACCATTATCAATTATTGACAGATTTACATTCTTTATACCACCTGTTTGATATTTTAATTTTTTATCAAAGCCAGATGTTTCTAAAACTATTCCGCCATTAAAATCCCAGTTAAATATAGCTGCACCAGTAGCACCTCCAGTAAATGTTGCAAATATTGTATCGTCTTCAGCACAAGCAGATGAATCAATGTTAAATGTTGCTACAGGTGTTTGTTTTACAAAAATTGAATCAATACCATCTGGTACTGAGCATCCATCATGATCAGCTTTTAATTGTATATATTTTAACCCTGATGATGGCCATTTCATTTTAAATGTTTTAATGTTTCCTGAAGTACCAACTTCTCGATAAGCTGCATCTCCCATATTCCAATCATAAACAGTGTTTGAATTATAATCAATCAAAGAAAGTGTTACAGAGTCTTCAATACAAGTATTATCTTCTGAAAGGAATATATTTGTAGATGGAAGTGGTCTTACTCTTACAGATACACTGTCATTCATTTTACAGCCATCTGAACTTGTAACTTCAACTGTATATGTAAAAGTACCAGTATCACGTGCACCGAATGTTGTGAAGCTTGGATTCTGAATATTTATATTATTGAGTCTGAAATCTTCTGGCGACCATGTGTATGAAACTGCAGAAGCTGCATTTACACTTAGTTGTAGTGCTGAGTCACTACAAATTGATGCATCATTTCCGGCATTAACAGACATTGTCGCGTAATTGCTTATATTGAATGTATCGGATGCTACAGTATTACATAAGTTTGTGACATTTACCTTATATTTATCACCTCCAACACCCGGAACTCTTATGCTAGGACTTGTCAGTGAAGTAAGAACATCATTTTTGTACCATGCAAATGTACAGTTCTTGTTTTTTATTGATGTTTCGGCATTAAGTGTAATGCTATCGCCACTACATACATAAGTATTTGGAGCAATATTTAGCTCTGGTTTGTAAAAGCAACCTCCAAAGCCAGTGCGGTATATACGACCTTGTGTACCGGCAACCCAACCATTATGAGCATCTTTAAACATTACTGAGTTAAATTGGAAGTCGCTACCTGCCGATACTGATAAATATGACCATTGCGAACCTCCATCATTAGTGCGGTAAATACCATCTTTTGTTGAAATAAACCCGATGTTTGAATCAATAAACCATAAACTGCCTAAAGAAAAGTTATGGAATAGTGGTTGTATTGTCCAATTTGTGCCACTATTTATAGTCTTATATACTTTGTTTTCAGCTATAATCCAACCAGTAGTGCTATTTACAAAAAATACATCTTTAAGTATATGATTTGAGCTAATTATTTTATCGTCATAAATATTCCAATTAGCACCACCATCAGCGGTTTTCATAAATATATCGGGCGATCCACAAGCGTAACCTATCGAAGTAGTTTCAAAATGTACTGCTTTTATATTAATTTCAGTGTTAGACAAGTTTGTAGACACCCATGTTGATGCACTATTTGTAGTTTTAGCTATTACACCACCTTCACCTACTATCCATCCGGCAGCAGTACTTATGAAAAACATGTCATTAAAGCTCCCTGCAGGAAGAGCTATAGATGTCCAAGATGTTCCTCCATTTGTAGTCTTAGAAATACTTGTAGATCCTAGAATATATCCGTTATTAGCATCAATAAATTGTATTTTCTTTGGAGAAGTTGGTATATTAGCTCCTACAAATAAAACCCAACTTTGACCACCATCTGGTGATGTATAAAGTTTAGTTGATGTAATAGCATATCCTGTATCGCCTACAAAATAGATATCAAGAAATTCATTATAAGTAGGAGAAGTTGACGGTGCTTTTTGCCTGAACCAGCCATAAGGCAAATTGTCGTAAGAGAAAACATCAATTTTAATAGTATCAGTATTCGAACAAGTACTTGTGGTATTAGTTGCTGTAATTATTTTAGTAAAAGTTCCTTCTGCTAAAGGTGTGTAGCGAGGAGTAAGTAAGTTTTTATTGTCTAAGTCGTCTGAAGGAGACCAAACAAATTGATCGCCATTCGACTCAGCCAACATATCGAACGACTGACTAACTAATATACCCGTATCACGCCCTGCATATACTGTTGGTTTTGGTTTGAGTGTTACAGTTGTTTGAGCCGATGAGTCTGATCTGCCGCAAATGTTGGTTATTTTTACTTTGTAGGTTCCAGTTGATGTAACATTCAAATTTGCTCCTGTGTAATTGTCTGGTGTCCAAAAATATGTAGGATAATTTACTGGTATGGTATCAGTGCGAAGTATGAAGCTATTGGCACATACAGATTGGGTAGTTGCACCCAGATTGGCTCTTACTTTGGAGCAGCCACTACTTGGGGTTCTGTGTATTTGCCCCTCGCCATTACCAACCCACCCATTATTTTCATCAGTAAAAAACATAGCTCCTTGCTTAGCTGAAGCGTTAGGTGTAGGTAGTGCATACCAATTTTTACCAGCATCATTTGTATAGAAAGTATTAAACCAGTTTGCAACCCAACCAACACTATCATTTATAAAACGAACTTTTTCATTGGTTGATGTAGCCAATAGTTTTAAAGTCCATTTATCGCCTAAATTTACAGATCTGACCGTACTTCCTTTGGTTCCTACGGCATATAATGTAGAGCCAGTATAGGTGATATCGTTAAACGAATAGGTTGAATTGTAATAAGTTTCTACCCAATTTAATCCACCGTCGGTAGTTTTATATACACCATATTGTCCACAAGCAAAGCCTAGGTTGCTGTTAATAAATACTACTGACTTCAGTAGTACATTAAATGATGAGTTGTAATTTAAAATATCCCAATCTTCGCCGCCATTACTAGTGCGAGCTACTATTCCTGAATTACCTACAGCCCAACCTTCGTTTTCATTTAAGAAAAATACATCGTAAAGTTGTTCGGTAATACCTCCTGGAAGGGGTTTTTCTTTCCAATATCCTTCTGGAAACCATTTAAATACTATGCCTTTGGCTGCTATCCATGCATAATCTGATGATAACCTGTGGATTGATTGAGGATAGTAATTTACTTCTGTTGTATTCCATGTGTAACCTCCATCTCGGGTGTTTAGTATTCCTATGCCAGATGTAGCAATTCCATCAAATTTGTTTATAAAATTTATATCAATAATATATGTATTATTAATTTCAATTTGTTTTGACCAACCATCAGAATAGTTAAAAGGTTCGTTAATGGTAAGTGTTGCAGCATCTGTTGTAACCGGGCTTGCGCAAGTGCTCGATACTGTACACGAATAATTTCCTGCATCGGTATAATCTAAATTGCTTTTTGAGTAAGAACTGCTATTTGCTGCTCCACTTATTGCTACTCCATTTTTTTTCCACACATAAGTAAAGCTCCCTAAGCCACTTATGCCTACTGTGAAACTTGCTGTTTTACCTATATCTTTTGACGTATCTGAAGGATGAGATGATATGCTAATTGTATTATTGTTAAATGACAATGCTACTGGTGAGCTATTTACACCTGACGAGCAGCTTGGATTAGTAACCTTACAGTAATAAGTACCTGCATTGCCCGATGCCATTGAACTTATAGAGTATGTATTTGTAATAGCACCACCAATAGCCGATGAGTTTTGGTACCATTGATATGTTATAGGTGCTGTTCCACTGGCAGTTACCGAGATTGTTTTTGCTGCTCCCTGGCAAACCGGTATTGAAGAAGGGTCGGTGGTTGTAACTTGAGGGTCAGATGATAATGTAACCGAATTGCTTTGTACACTTGTGCAAAGTGTTGATATTTTACAATAATATGAGCCATAATTTGAATTTGCAACAGATGCTATGCTATATGTTGAGCTAGTAGCACCAGATATTGCAATTCCGTTCAAATACCATTGATACTGCAAATCTACACCAGTGGCAGTTACTGAAAATGAAGCAGACTCTCCCGTGCAACGTTTTAATAATGTTGGTTGAACCGAGATTACAGGAGTAGAGCATTTGTATTTGGCAAAATAAATATCATAATTAGCAGCAGCATCAGTTAAATCTGTAATTGCTATAGGACTCATGTTTGCATCGATTGTTTCTTTGAATACACCTGACATTAATTGATCGCCTGTTGGTGTAATAGTTATGTCCTGAATATATGAATAACTTGAGCTATTATTTCTTGCACCTCCCCATATATATTCTCCTAAAGAATTAAGTTTAACCATATAAACCATTGAAGATCCGCTCGTTCTTGTAAAATTTTTAGTTTCAATACCAGGATCTAAATCAATTGTATATGAAACGGTTCGTCCGCTAATATAGATATTACTTGAGGCATCGGTTGCTATGCTTTGAGCATAATCATTAATCGATGTTTTGCCAGATATATATTTACACCAATTTAACCCCATTGAAGAGTTAAAATCAACAATAAAACCATCGTAATAGCTAGGAGAAGAGTATGTAATACCTCCAATATTTAATCCATAATAACAATCGCCAACTAAAGTAATGTTAGAACCTCTTGCGACCATATCTGACAATATATCGTTGCCCGCACTACCAAGTGTCTGACAAGATGTAAGATCAAAACTATAATAGAATCCAATAGGTGGATAACTATAGCTATGAAGTACATTTTTAAATCGTGCCAAAAAAATATCATTACTACCTATAGTATTATATGAATTTAAAGACTCAGTTGGTTTAAAATTACTACTATTAAAATAACCAGATACATATACATCTGTTGATGATTTTACAACCACTGACAAAGGTATGTCGTTTAAGCTGCCAGTAAAATGCTTGTTTAACAAATAATTACCATCTCCATCAAACTTCATAAGCACTCCATCTAGATATGTACTTAATGTGTAATTGTATAATTTATTGCCGTCAGGTAAAATAATTGATGAACCACTGAAAAGCCCTGTTACATATATTGCTGAGCCATCTGATGTACAATCAACATCATTAGCACTATCACCACCAGTACCTCCAACTTTTTTTACCCAAATCCATGACCATGTACTAGTGCTAAATTTTGCAATAAACATGTCATTTTCGCCCGACGATGTTAAAGAAAAACTTCCAAAAGATACTGTGCCATAAAATGAACCAACTACGTATATATTGCCTGCTGCATCTATTTGAGCTGCTGCCGCGTATGCATTATCTGCGCCACCCGAATATGCTATACTATTTAATATACCTGTACTCGAATATTTAGTTATAAACACATCATAGGCACCAGCAGAAGTGAAGTTTCCTCCAGAACCGGGAATGTTAAAATAAGACAAGCCGCTATAACTCCCTATAACGTAAGTGTTACCAGAAGCATCGGCAAGTGTAATTGCTTTTGATGAAGCAGCATTGGTTTGAATACGCTTTGCAAAGTCAAAGTCTTGAGCCACTATTGAGTATATACTCAAAATGAATCCTATTAATATGCTTAGTTTTTTCATTGTATCCTTTTTTAAGTTTCTGAATTTGTTTTTTTAGTTAACTATTGACTAGGAAGATATTTATATTATTAAGACTAGTCAGCAATAAAAAACAAATATACAAAATATGTTAAGAGAATTGCAAATGTTTATAATGCTCTAAAATAAAGAGTTGTATAGCATAGTGGCTTCATGATGCTAGATATAATGGCGATACAAATCATCGCAAATTGATAATAAAAATCATTCTTATTTTTCTATTATATTTACAATAATGTATATGACATGTGATAAAACATACATTTACCTCAGTTTAGCGTAGCTATATCGATTTATATTTTGAGCGATATATCCCCATAGCTGAAATGTACATTTACTCTGCTTTCGGAATAATGAGTTTAAAACCTTTGCCGTGGATATTGAGAATCTGAATGTCTGTATCGTCTTTAAGGTACTTTCGTAGTTTAGTAATATACACATCCATACTTCGGGCGTTGAAGTAATTGTCGTCGACCCAGATCGATTTGAGGGCAAAGTTGCGCTCGAGCATCGAATTGGAATTGTCGCACAACAGTTTGAGCAAATCCGATTCCTTGGTGGTGAGTTTTTGAACTACGCCAGCTCTGCTAAGTATTTGTTTGTTGAACTCAAACGAGTATGAGCCAATTTGGTATATGCTAGTATCGTTGAGGTTATTGCTTTTGACCCTTCGGAGTATGGCTTCTATTCTAAATATAAGTTCTTCCATGCTAAAGGGTTTGGTCATATAGTCGTCGGCACCAATCGAAAAGCCTTCAATAACGTCTTCTTTGAGCGATTTTGCGGTAAGAAAAATAATGGGTGTTTTTTTGTTTTGTATTTTCGCTTCTTTGGCAAAAGTAAAACCATCCATAACGGGCATCATCACATCGACTACACAAATGTCGTAGTTGTTGCGTTCGAAACTCTTCAATGCCCGTTCGCCATTTGGAAACAAATCGGCATCGTAGTTCTTGGCATTGAGGTATTCTTTCAACAACATACCCAGGTTTTCGTCGTCTTCGGCAATCAGAATTTTTGTTTTAATAGTATTCATATTTTTAGTTTTTTAGTTTTTGTTTTTTATAGTGTTCGGAAAAGTCAAACAAAAAGTAGACCCTCTACCAGGTTCGCTTTCTACAGTAACTTTGCCTTGGTGTTCTTCTGTAACTCGTTTTACATAACTTAAGCCCAATCCAAAGCCTTTTACATTGTGTATATTGCCCGTGGGAACCCGGTAGTATTGTTCAAATATATGCTTCAGTTTCTCGGGAGCAATTCCTATGCCATTGTCTTTTATTTCAACAATGATGCCTTTAGAAATGTTTCGAGTGTTAACAATGATAAAAGGAGCTTCGTTGCAGTATTTAATAGCATTGTCGAAAAGGTTTACAATAGCATTTGTAATGTGCATTTCGTCGCCATACACCAATGCCTGTTGAGCTATTTCTTCTTTTACAATTTTGCCGTCTTTGCCCTTTAAATGTATGCTAATGTTTTTTATAATATTGTCGATTACAGTGTTGAGGTCAATTTCTCTAATTTTGAGTTTCAATACCCCTTTGTCGAAAACTGCCATATACAAAACACGTTCCACTAAATATCCCAACCTTTTGCTCTCGTCGGCAATAAGTTGTGAAATATGTTCTACATTTTTGCTTTCGAGCGGTATCGATTTGTCGCTCAACATTTGCGATGCCAACGAAATAGTCGAAATGGGGGTTTTCAGTTCGTGGGTCATGTTGTTGACAAAGTCGGTCTTTATTTCCGACAAGCGTTTTTGCTTGAAAATAATATAAATTGTAAGTGAAAAAACAAGAAAAATAATGACGGTAAGAGCCACGGTCGAAAAAGTCATAAAACCCAGCGAATGGTAGAGATATTTGTTTTGCGAAGGGAAATAAACGAGCAAATAATGTGGTTGAAGCATTAGGTCGTCGGGAAAAAGCCTTGTGGTAAATAATTTTGTACCACAACTATCGTCGAACAAATCCGATTTGTACACAATATTTCCCAATTTATCTTTTACACAATATTGAAAGCCCAGTTCTATACCCGATTCGTCGAACTTTTGGTTTATTAGCTTTTCGAGTTTTTTTTGATCGAGTTTGTTGTAAAAATTCGAATTAGAGCTAATTAGTTTGTTAACAATGCTTTCGACCAGTACTGTTTTGTTTTTTACAGCCTTATTGTATAGTTCTTTCAGTCCAATGCCTTCATTAATAGTGTCTTTGTCCGATATTGTTTTGGTTCGCCAGGTAATACTACCTTTTTCGGTGTTTATGGTATCGCCCGGAACATACTGTATTTGAGCCTTTATGTGGCTTTGGCTATTTTGCGACACGAGATAGAAATCGCGGGCAATGTTGTATTCTTTGTTAAGCAGGGTAGGGGTTTCGTTTTTGAGCGAGATGTCGATATTTTCTTTAATGGTATCGACTTCTTTCGAGTTTATTTCTTTAATAACCTGACTGATTGTTTCTTCGTTTTGGAGCAATTGCACTACGTTTCCCAACGATTTGTTTACATCTTGGTTGAAACGCGACTCTTTGATACTCAATGCATTTTTAAGCCAAAACGATTGTAAAATAATGAGCCCGATAAGTGTAAGGGCGCTAATAAAAACTAATATCCAAATACTGTTTTTTTTCACAGAAAGCAGATTGATTTTCACAAAGATAAAATTTGCTTCAATAGCTATTGCATGTCATTAACATACTTTAACACAACTTTAAGCTAATTAACATTTGGATTTTATAGTTTTGTATTGTTGTAAAAAGTCTCATTTTTTTGTGGTAAAAGCATTAGGTATTCTGATAACATTAAATCTCTAGAAGGGTTTTCAAGTATTTGAGAACCCTTTTTTTATTCTAGCATCTGCAATTTTGTTTCAATTTTTTTTTGTAAAGAAATATCGAAAGGAATAATCGAAATTGATTCGATTGTTTTAAGTTTTGAAAAAATTTGAGAATCTGCATCAATACCTTTCATTACGAAAATATAATCGATATTCTTCAATTTATCTAAAAGAATTCGTCCTTCGTTTTTGTTCGAAATAAGGAAAAGCTGTAAATCGATATCGTCGTAGATATATTTATACAATAGAAAACTATCGTTGGTATTGTCTTTGTTGCTAATAACAATGTCGTCAGATTTTGTGAGGTCGGTATTTAAAGTATTGTTGAGAAGCCAGCACAATTTGTAATCGGGTTCGGTACAGGATATTCCGGCAGCATATATATTATTGGTCGATTCGGTAGAAAAATTGAGTAAATACTTTTTCATTTTCAATTCGAAATAATTAATTGGGTTTGGTTATCGACTAGATTTGTTCTATACATTCTCAAGTAATTGCCTGTTTTGCTGTCTTTTGATGGGGCGCCATCGAGATTTAGCATAAAAACAGAACCACAGCATTTGCAAATTGGCATAATACCACGGCCAATGGCTGTAAGTGGGCAATAGTCGACACGAGCATTGTAGGGGCAGGTTTTGTCGTAAGCAATGTAGTAATTTAAATCGGCCCTGTAAAGAATAATGCCATTTCCATAAGTACTTTGAGCTATATGTCGGCGCGATACGTTTTTGTTGTCGTATTCGATCCAGCTATAGTTGGTTTGAGTCGAATCGGGTGTAATAGTAAGAGTTGTGCCTACACCCAAACCACTCAAATCGCTGTAAACAGAAAGTGTAAGGTCAACCGGAACACTAGGAACAACATCGTCTTCGTTGGTTTCGCAGCTCAAAAGAAGCGCAAACATTAACACTATGTATTTTATAAATGGGAGCATTAAAATACCTTGTTGATTTATAGCAATATCGTAAAAAAGTATGTAACTTAACGACAAATTTACCTAAAATAATATGCCATTTGTAAAAAAAATAGCAGTTGTTTTGATATTATCGCAAACTATAGTATCTTGTATTGTTTTCGATCCGAGGTATAGGCAAGATCCTATGATGAAGAAAAATGAACTTTCAAAACCCGTTGATCGCGAACTTATTGAAGCAGAAAAAGATTTTAGATCAAAGAATTATGAACTTCAACATGAAACAGTTAAGAAACGGATGAATAAAAACAAAAAATTAACGAATTATTATTATAAAAAAAAACGTACTACCTTTATAGACAAATTACTATTTTTTAGTCGCCGAAAATGAAATTAGATTTTGAAACTTGGTTATACATTATTATTGGGGTAATTGCATTGGTTAGCAAATTGTTTCAAAACAAACAAAAAGGCAATCAGCAAGGCAATACGAGCGAACCACAGGAGTCGTCTGGTGAATGGGGAATTCCCGAATTGGACGATATTTTCAATCCGAAACCCAGTGTACCACAGCCGGTAGTACGCGAAATTGTTGAAGAGCCCCAAAAGGTTCAGGTATTAGATGGTATAGATGATGCCATAGATAAGCCAGTTGTTGAGGGTTTTAATTACAGCATGGACGAGTATTTAAAGGCAATGGATCGTTTGTCGAAGCAAAACGGATTAAACGAAAATGCTATTCAAGATTCGGAGAAAGCAGCTTATTCGGAGGAGGTTGTTCACCAGTATATTGATTTTGATTTGAGAAGTGCGGTAATTTATTCTGAAATCTTGTCAAAAAAATATTAAAAAATATTATAAATTGCGATCAGAAAAAAAATGTATTTAATGTCAAATAGACATCATATAGAAACCTTTATAGATCTATCTTTGGTAGATTTTTCTTTCTCGGGGAACTTCACCTGATTTAATCGAATTACATATTGAATTGATTAATTGAAGTTCCGAGAAATCGGAATTTTTATTTATATATTATTGTAAAATTATTATTGCTATGTCAAAAGTAACATATATTACAGAAGAGCATTTGGTAAAGTTAAAAGGAGAGCTCGATCAAATGGTAAATATTGAAAGGCCATCAATATCGCAGCAAATAGCTGAAGCACGCGACAAGGGCGATTTGTCGGAAAATGCAGAGTACGATGCTGCCAAGGAAGCACAAGGTTTGCTCGAAATGCGTATATCTAAGCTCGAAGATCTGATTGCTAATGCCCGTATTATAGACGAAACAAAAATTGATATTTCAAAGGTGCAGTTGCTCAACAGAGTAAAAATAAAAAACACAAAAAACAATTTTATTCAAGAATATCTTATTGTATCTGAGTCGGAAGCAAATTTGAAGGAAGGGAAAATTGCGATCAATAGCCCAATAGCCAAAGCGCTTATAGGCAAAAAAGTGGGCGATGTGGTTGAAGTTACTGTTCCGTCGGGTACTGTATCGTTGGAAATTATTTTAATTTCGAGATAAATTAATTTTCACATTTGCAAATATGCAAATGTGAAAATAAAATCAATTAGAATTTATATTTTTTTCACTGTCCACTGTCCACTGTCCACTATTCACTATTTAGTGCCTCTAAGAAAACTCACAACATATTAACATACAGTTAATTATTGTTAATAACTTTCTTGAATCTTTTTTAGATTAAGTTGCAAAATTTGTATAAAATAAAGATATTTATACTGTTAACGATTCGACAGTCCACTATTT
>CAMDBI010000009.1 GCA_945889005.1 Bacteroides fragilis | reverse complement strand
AGCACATCCCGATGTTTTCCACCTGTTGCTTCAGGTATTGGACGAGGGGCAGCTTACAGATAGCTTGGGTCGTAAAGTCGACTTCAAGAATAGCATAGTAATTATGACTTCAAATATTGGCAGTCGACAATTGAAAGATTTTGGTACTGGTGTTGGTTTTCAAACTTCTGCAAAGGTCTCACAAGTCAACGAATATTCGAAAAGTGTGATTCAGAATGCATTGAAAAAAACATTTGCTCCTGAATTTCTAAACCGTATCGACGATGTTGTATTGTTCAATACGCTTACAAAAGAAGATTTGTCGTCGATAATCGATATAGAACTCAAAGGATTATATGATCGTATTAAACAAATTGGTTATCATGTTAACTTGACTGCCGAGGCTCGCGATTTTATTATCGAAAAAGGTTACGACTTGCAATTTGGAGCACGACCCCTTAAACGAGCCATTCAAAAATACATTGAAGATCCAATGGCAGAGGTCATTATAAGCTCTACACTTAAAGAAGGAGATGTTTTGAAAATAGATTTCAATAACGAAAAGCAAGAGGTTAACATTCAAGTTGAACCCATACACGAAATAAACGCAAACTAGATAAAACACAGAGACACAAAGGCGCAGAGAAATTACTATTATTTTCTTTGTGTTTCTGTGTCTCTGTATTTTTTATACAAATTCCTTTTTCAATTGATAGACCCAAGCTTCAATTCTTTTAGTACTGAGATCGCTTTGGTTTTCGAAGTCGATAGCCAATCCAACAAAATCTTTTCCTCTGATACCTCTCGATTTTTCAAATTTGTAACCTTCAATAGAAGTAAAACCAACTATATTCGCACCCTGTTTTTCTAAAATACTAGCCATTAGACCGATTGCATCTACAAAATTTTCGGGATATCCAATTTGATCGCCGTTTCCAAAAAGAGCTATTTTTTTTCCCGACAAGTCAAGGGTTTCAAGTTCAGGAACAAATTCGTCCCAATAATTAGGCAATTCGCCATCGAACCATGTTGGAACACCTAAAATGAGATAATCATTTTGCATAAATTTATCCCCATCGATTTCTTCAGCATTGAATTCTACAATTCGTCCAGTATCGAATGTTTTAATAATTTCCTTGGCAACATTGGCTGTTTTTTGTGTTTTAAAACTATAAATTACTGATATATTTTTCATTATAATAAGCTGTTAAATGTATTTTAAACTATCGTTTATACTTATTTAAGGGCATCTCTAAAAACTGCTTTTTAGCTACGCTGAGCCCTTCGGGGTTCTTTGTTGGACTTCATTTTTAAACTCCTCACTTCGGCTTTCGCTCAGTGTAACACATTTACAGTAGTAAACTCCGGGTTTAAAAATTCGTCCGCCTCAAAAAATCGAATTTTAAGAGACATCCTTAATATTCAAGAATTTCGATCATTGCATTTTTAATTTTATCGGTATTAGGCAGAATGGCTGCTTCCAATATACGATTAAAACCAACAGGTGTAAATGGCGATCCTAGTCGTTTAACAGGAGCATCGAGATATTCGAATGTATTATCGGAAATAAGTGCCGAAAGTTCACCTCCAAAACCTCCAAAAACTTTGTCTTCATGCACTATAAGCACTCGTCCGGTCTTTTTTACCGAATTGAAAATGGTTTCCTCGTCGAGAGGTGAAAGAGATCTAAGATCGACAACCTCTATAGAGTATCCTTTATCTTGAGCCAATTGAAGAGCCGCTTCTATACAAAAATGAGTAGTATTTCCATAAGTTAAAATAGTAAGATCGTTGCCGACCAAACGAATACGAGCTTTGCCAAACGGCACTTCAAAATCGTCTGGAACTGGAGTTGCAGCCTTAGGAGCATTGTACAATGCTTTTGGTTCAAGAAAAACTGTCATACCTCTCGAACGGAAAGCTGTACGAAGCAAACCAGCAGCATCGTCGGCAAACGAAGGGTATACCACCCGGCAACCGGGAAATGTTGTTAAGGTTCCTTCAATTGTTTGCGAATGGTACAATCCGCCGCCAATATAACCGCCCGAAGCAAGTCTAACTATTATATTTGGCGAAAATTGGCCCTTAGACCTCCAGTAATCGTGTGTAGTGTCGACAAACTGTTCCATGGCAGGCCAAAAATAATCGGCAAACTCAGCTCCTTCAATCACTACACGAATATTGTCGTTGAATCGACTAAAGCCATTTGCAGTAGCCATTATATAATCTTCGGCAATAGGAGCATTGAATACCCTCTCCTTTCCGAATTCTTTTTGCATCCCTTTGCTCACATTGAATATTCCGCCTTTTTCTTTGTTTGCAATATCTTGTCCCCAAAGAAATGTATCCGGATTGTTACGAAACTCTGCTTTAAGTGTTTCGTTGATTCCCTCAATGAGCTTTTTGGGCTCAGTTTCAAGATTGTGCAATCCTTCGGGATATTTGGTCGATTTAAAATCTTCTGCAATAACATAGTCGAGAATCGAATCGGGCGAAGGATCGGGCGATGCCATGGCAAACTGATGGGCTTTTTTGACCTCTTCTTTTACTTCTGCCTCAATAGCTAACAATTCGCTTTCGGTCAGGCGTTTGTATCGCAATATCAAACGTCGGTACTTTGCTAATGGATCGTATTCTTTTACATAATTGAGTTCATAATCGTCGCGATAAAGTTCGTGACGGTCGCTATTTGAATGAGAATGTATGCGAACACAATTGGCATGAACCATTGCTGGCATTTGATTGTTTTTTACATAATTATATGCTTCGGTTACAACGTTCATCGAATCGAATACGTCCTTGCCATTGCAATAAAAGATTTTAAGGTCTTTGATGCCAATAAAATTATCGACCACTTTACGGTTAGCTGTTTGATCCTTTTTGGGAACCGAAATTCCATAACCATTGTCCTGAATGACAAACAAAACGGGAACTTTCTCGTTCGAAGCACCATTTATGGCTTCATATACATAACCTTCTGAAACCGACGATTCGCCTTGAGAACTTATTACAACTCCTTTATGTTTATTTCTTTTCATTGCTCGGGCTGTTCCAACAGCTTGTGGGGCATGGTTTCCGGTTGCCGACGAAACATTATGTACATTCCATGCTGGTTTAGCAAAGTGGTTGCTCATGTGGCGACCGCCACCAGCAACATCGTTATCTTTCGATATACCGTTGCATATTATCTCTTGGGCTGAAAGTCCGGCAGATAATGCGGTCATCATATCGCGGTAATATGGGTAAAGATGATCGGTTTCTTTGTTGAACAACTGCCCTACCGCCAATTGAATACCATCGTGACCGGCAAATGGTGCATGATACGACCAGCCAATGGCTTGTTTAAGATAATTGGGAGCACGGTCGTCCAACGAACGTCCCAAAACCATTAAATGATACCATTTTTTTAAAGTAGCGGTATCGGTTGTTAAAATACCAAATTTATTATCTTTTTCTGTTTTTTTCTTCTTTGTATGAACTTCTTTTTCTAAAGTTGCTTCCATATTTTATTGATTTATTTTTACTCAAGTAACACTTATCTACGTGAATTTTCATTATTTATTAGTCATTCGTCATTTGTAATTAGTCATTAACCTTCCATTGTTCCAGATAATCTGCAATTCTTCTCAGAAAACTACCACCCAACACACCATCGACAATACGGTGATCGTACGAAAGCGACAGCATCATTTTGTGACGAATAGCAATAACATCGCCTGAAGGAAGCTCAAGAACTGCCGGTTTTTTTTCTATAGAACCTGTTGCCAAAATAGCCACTTGTGGTTGATTAATAATGGGTGTTCCTGCCATGTTGCGAAACGAACCAAAATTAGTAATAGTAAATGTTCCTCCCTGAATATCGTCGGGACTAAGCTTATTGTTCCGGGCACTATCAGCCAAACGATTCATTTCTACACTTAACCCAGCAGTATTTAACATATCGGCATTCTTAATTACAGGAACAATAAGATTACCAGATGGCAAGGCAACCGCAATTCCAATATTTACCTGATTTCTTAGAATTACATTATATCCATCAACAGATGCATTCACTCCCGGAAAATCGCGCAATGCCTTTGCTGTAGCTTCTATAAATGCAGGCATAAATGTAAGTTTTACACCATTTTTCTTTTCGAAAGCATCTTTGTTTTTATTGCGCCATTGCACCAAATTAGTAACATCGGCTTCAACGAAATTTGTAACATGTGGCGAAACCTGCTTGCTCAAAACCATGTGGTCGGCAATAAGACGGCGCATACGATCCATTTCCACTATTTGATCGTTGGCTCCTATCGAAACCGATACCTTGGGCAATTCTTTATTAACAGGCTTGCTAGGTTGCTCAGTAATTGATTGGTGATTTTTTCTTGTTTTGATGTAATTGAGAATGTCATTTTTACTTACCCTGTTACCCAAACCCGATCCGGTGAGTGCATCAAGTTCAGTAAGACTAATGTTTTCTTTTGATGCAATAGAACGCACCAAAGGACTATAAAAACGAGTCGATTCGTGTGTTGATAAACTTTTTTGATTTCCTTTTTGAGGAATTTCTGAAACTTTTGATTGAAGTTGAATGCTTGATTCCTGTACTGCAATTTCTGCATCGCCCGACAAATCTATAATTGCTATTACTTTCCCAACTACTACTTTCTCTCCTTCCTGATATAAAATTTTTACGATACGTCCACTAACCGGACTTGGAATTTCCGAATCGACCTTATCTGTTGCAATTTCCAAAAGAGCTTGATCGTCTTCTACCATGTCGCCTACTTTTACAAACCATTTGGTAATAGTTGCTTCTTCGACACTCTCGCCTAGTTTTGGCATTTTCAATTCAAATTGTGACATATTTTCAAGAGTTGTTTTTAAATAATATGAATAATCAATCTACTTTGGCTATAAAATCGTTAATTGCATAATTTTAAATGTAATTAAATACGAAGTAGATTATTTTAGCTTAAAAACAACAAAATATTGAGAATGTTTTATCTGAAAACTAAAATAGTAGAAAAATTTGGCGAAATTGAAGTAAATATTTATAGGTAAGTTGATTACAAAATGTGTTTTATAAATATATAACGAATTAAGTACACTGATTTAATAATTTGAAAAATTCTAATTTTGTGAATTTACAATCTTTAATTTATTGTAGTAGATCATTAATAATCGTCACCTTCTGAAGTAAAAACAGTTTTTTGAATAATGGGAATATCTATTGGCTTCAATTCTGATTTTGAAGGCATTGTATGCCATATATCAATATCTGGGTATCTGGAATAAAGCAAATATGAGGCCAATGAGAATGATTCTGGCCCCATCGACATGAGTATTATTTTATGATCGAGCCGTAGTTTATGGCATATACATGTTAGTTCACGATCTATTTCTCCAATATTGTCGATCAAATATGAGAAAATTTGGCATTGACTAATTTTATTTTTAAAAGATTGATGCATTTCAACCACTTTTTTATAAAGTTTTTCTTCAAATGGTTGCTTAGGTAAAAATAAAAAACATTGTTCGGGTTTAAAATAGTCAATGATTCGTTTTGTATCTAATTCATTCTGATTTACACCCAAAATAAGAGCTTTTTTCTTATTATTATTTCCCGAAATGTCAGAAAATATAGAACTTGGAGAGCTTTCGTGTAGGTGCAAATTGGTTTGCAAATAATTCCCTTGTGTAAATGAAAAGTATATTGTAAAATTTTTAATTTCTGTTTCAAGGCATGTTAAGAAATGAATAAATCCTCCATAAACTGCTTGTGGCATCGATGAATAATCAATAATTATTTTATAATCGAATTTAGGGTTGTTACAATATAAATTTGTGTATATTTTATTAAAATCTGTAATTGAATTGCTATCAATATCATATATAAAAAAACCGTTTTGAACTAAATAATCTTTTATCAATGGATTGTATTGATTGCCATTTTGAAATGCAATTTTTTTGCTACATGTAATGTTTATTTGTTTTAATAAATGTATTGATCGCCAATCATAACCACAAGATGTGATAAATACATCGAAAGAATTATTTTTTAAATCTTCGAAATTTGCTTGACTCGAATTAATAAGTTCCATTTTTAAAAATAATTAAATGATAAGTTTTCATTCTTTTTTAAAAAAGTTTCTTTCAGTGTAAAATTAAATATTATTTTGATAATAAAAAACTATCTAACTATTTTATTTATCATCTATATCATAATATTATATAATATTGATCCAATGTCGTATAGTTAATATTTTTTAAACCTCCTCTGCTCCCCTTTACTTCGACTAAGCTCAGTAACCGATAAGGGACAACTGCCGTACTGCCATGTTATTGCCCCTGGTTGTTGAGCGTAGTCGAAACATAAGGGGTTGGGGTATTTTTTTAACTAAACGACATTATATATTGATCATTTATTTTATTGAATAATGAGCAAAAAAAAATCCCCTGGAAACTCCAGAGGATTTTTAAAATATTTGATTAAACAAGAGTTACATATTTAATACCATCTTAGCCTCTGCATCGAGAGCCTCAGTCATAAGTGGAAGCCCTGTTAAATCTTTAGTTTCAGGGTTTGCCGACATTAGATCGTCGCGTTTGACTTCAGAAAGGTTGAAACGACGAGCACCAGCCATAAATTGCTGTAAACCACATTTTAGTTTATCGCTATAAGTGTACATAGCAACAGCCCCAAAAGGAATGTTCTTCATTTCGTCTTTACCAACTTTATTTTTCACTTCTTCCCATCCTGCAAATATTTCTTCAGGGAATTTGCCTCTAGCCGATACCGAAGCAGGTAATTCTTCCCAATGTCCGTTAAGTTCGGCACGTTTTTCGGGTTTAAATACCCCTTCAATATTGCTACCTAAGAAACCAGGAATCATAGGAGCGCGACCCATACAAACTATTTTAGTATAAGGAGCACCTAGAGCCAGAGCTTTAAACATGTGGTCTTCGCGAGCAAAACCACCGGCAAAAGAAATATCAGGCACTTTAATACCTTTCTTTTCTAATATTTGGCAATATTCGTAAGTTTTGGCATGAAGATGAAGAGAAGTAACTCCCCAATGTTGCATCATGTTCCAAGGACTCATACCAGTTCCGCCACCAGAACCATCAATAGTAAGCAAATCGAGCTTAGCATCGGCCGAGAATCTGATAGCCATTGCAAGTGCTTCCATACCGTAAGCACCAGTTTTAAGAGTAATTCGTTTGTATCCAAGTTTGCGTAAATATGCAACCGAATCCATAAACGATTTCTTAACTTCTTCGGCACTCGAAAGGTCGGTACCACCTAAGCGGCTATGACGTGCAAATGATGTAATAGCTCTTGATTCGTATGCAGCTTGTACAGTTGGATCGTACGGGTCTGGGTCAACCAAATAACCTCTATCTTTCAGGAATTTAGCATAATCGATACTTGAAACTTGAATTTCTCCACCTATATCTTTAGCACCTTGTCCCCATTTCAGTTCAATTATTACTTTATCGCCATATTTGCCAATAATATATTCCGCAACACCATTACGAGTATCTTCTACGTTCATTTGTACAATTATAGCACCGTAACCATCGTAGTATTTCAAGAATGTGTCAACCCTTCGATTAAGTTCAGGAGCATTGATAATTTTTCCACCCGACATTTCAGATTGTTTATCGACACCTACAACATTTTCGCCAACAACAATCGGAATACCCGAAAGAGCAGCACCTACTGCAAATGAATTCCAATACTTAGCAGCAATAAAAGTAGATCCAAGAGCGCCAGTCATAATTGGAACACGGCATTTGGTTTTAATTTCATTGCCAAAACTAGTTTCAACATTTACATTGGTAAATAAGCAATGATCGGCACTATTGTTGCTTGTACCATGAGCACCATATGCATAGCCTTGAATACGTAACGAATGATATCCGGCACCAATAGCAGTAATATTGTTAGCACCAGATGTAATATCGCCAAAATTACGTGGGTAAAGAATTTTACGACCAACGAGCGACGACATCCAAGTTTCGCAAGTGCCTTTGCATGACGATTGGCAAAGAGTGCACAATCCCGATTCGCATGGTACACCTCTATTTACAGTACCTAATGCATCATTGTTTTTAATCCAGTTAATCATTTGTTTCCTCCTTTTTTATAGAAATTGTTAGTATTTAGTTTTTATAAATTGATATGACCAAATTAGAAAAAATATTGATTTTATGGCAAAAAATCCATTAAAAATCATTAATATTCATTAAAAATTAGCATAAAACTTAAAAATACATATACAAAATAGCAAAATGCACAAAAAATAATCAAATTGTTATTAAAATTACAAAAAAAGTAACATGAGTTTTTAAAGATCAATTTTGAACATTTTTTATTGAAAAACTGTTTTCATATTCAAAATAAAATAAAGAATGATTAAAAAAATTTTAATTGCCAATCGTGGCGAAATTGCCATTAGAATTATGCGCACCTGTCGTGAGATGGGAATATCTACCGTAGCAGTATATTCCGATGCAGACCGTAGCTCGCTTCATGTGTCGTATGCCGACGAAGCCTACAACATTGGAAAGGCTCCTTCGAATGAAAGTTATCTGAGGGTCGATAAAATCATAGAAGTTGCTCTTAAAACAAAATCAGATGCTATTCATCCTGGCTATGGTTTTTTATCTGAAAATGCTGAATTTGCTAAGCGTTGCCGAAAATCGGGAATTATTTTCATTGGGCCCTCGGTACATGCCATACAGACAATGGGCGATAAAATTATAGCCCGTCAAACTGCGATGAAATCGGGTGTACCCGTTGTACCTGGAACCGAACAACCTGTAAATGAAGAGAAAGAGGTAATTAAAATAGCCAAAGAGATAGGCTTGCCAGTTATTGTAAAAGCCTCGGCTGGTGGTGGAGGAAAAGGGATGCGACTTATTGAACATGAACATGAAATTGCTACTGCAGTTCGTATGGCAAAAAGTGAAGCTCTTGCAGCCTTTGGCGACGATTCGGTTTATGTCGAAAAATATATTACATCGCCTCATCATATCGAATTTCAAATATTGGCCGACCAGCATGGCAATGTTATTCATCTTTGTGAACGCGAATGTTCGGTTCAGCGCCGACATCAAAAGGTAGTTGAAGAGTGTCCCTCTCCAATAATGACTTCTGAATTACGTGAAAAAATGGGACAAGCTGCTGTTAAACTTGCCAAATCTGTCGATTACGAAGGAGCCGGAACAGTCGAGTTTTTAGTTGACAACGACCTGAATTTTTATTTCTTGGAAATGAATACCCGATTGCAAGTCGAACACCCAATTACAGAGCGTGTCGTAGGGCTCGATTTGGTCAAAGAACAAATAAAAATTGCCTCGGGCGAATTGTTGGGTATCAATCAATCCGATGTGAAACAGACTGGACATGCTATTGAATGTCGTATATATGCCGAGGATCCCGATAATAATTTTATGCCAGCTCCGGGTGTTATACGCCATATAACCGAACCAACCGGGTTTGGTATAAGAGTCGATGGATATGTTTATGAAGGTTACGAGATACCTATATATTACGATCCTATGATTTCGAAGCTTATCGTTTGGGGAAGAACTCGAATAGATGCCATAAACCGCATGAAACGTGCTTTATATGAATATAAAATAACCGGGGTAAAAACATCTATCAATTATTTGGAACGCATCATGAATGTTCCGGATTTTGAAAAAGGGGGCTATGATACTCATTTTATTCAAAAAAACGCAGATTCTCTGAAAGTAGATGACGATCAATGCAAAACAGAGTGCGAAGACATGGCCATTCTTGCCGCTTTTATAGACTACTCAAGTAAGTTGGAGCGTTTGAAGACACTTAAACCGATCGAAAAAAATGTTTATGATGGTTGGAAAAATTACGGACGTAGACAAGTACTTTCGAGAATATAAAAAATAGTACTAAGTACATAGATAAAAGATAAATAAGAGCTTAAATCTAATGTCTTATATCTAACTTTTTATATCTCATATTTTATGTCTAAAATCTCAAATCTCAAATTAAATGCAATTAGAAATAAAACTAAATAATAGAATAGCCAAAGCCGATTTAATAAGTAAAGAGTTAAACCTGCTGAGGATAAAAATTGACAACCAGATCTACGATGTTGATGTAATTGAGACATCTTCAGGTATATACTCAATTTTACACAATGGCAAATCGTACAATGTAGAACTTATTGAAGCGAGTAATCCCAAAAAATACAATGTCAATACATTTTACAAAAAATACGAAATTGAAATTGTCGATGCCGAAAGTCGTTACCTCGAAGCTCGCAAAAAGCAAAGCGGCCTGTCTGATAGCAATGTAGTAACTTCGCCTATGCCCGGGAAAATTGTGTTAATACCTGTACAGAAAGGCGATACAGTAACCGAAGGACAAACTGTAATTGTGGTTTCTGCCATGAAAATGGAAAGTGAATATAAATCACCCAAATCGGGCATAGTAAAAGACATTAAGGTAAATGTGGGCGATATAGTTACTGGTGGACAAACACTTGTAATTGTAGATTGACAATTGACAATTGATAATTAATATAATATTCAATAAATTACTTTTAAAAAATTGAAAATGAATTTAGAAAGCAAATACAAACTTTTTGAAGAAAAAAACCGTCAAGCCGAATTGGGTGGAGGAGCCGAGCGAATTGAAAAACTCCATAAAACAGGACGTAAAACTGCACGCGAACGAATTAACGATTTGCTCGACCCCGGTACATTTACCGAACTTGATAAATTTGTAACACATCGCTGTACCGACTTTGCTATGCAGGAAACAAAATACCTTGGCGATGGCTTGATTTCGGGCTATGGGAAAATAGATGGACGTTTGGTGTATGTTTATGCACAGGACTTTACCGTATTTGGAGGTTCGCTCAGTCGTGCCAATGCCGATAAAATAGTGAAAATTCAAAAATTGGCATTACGAAATGGAGCACCGGTTATTGGATTAAACGATTCGGGAGGTGCACGTATTCAGGAAGGTGTACAAAGTCTTTCGGGTTATGCCGATATTTTCTATCAAAACGTTATTGGTTCGGGCGTTATTCCTCAAATATCGGCTATTTTAGGGCCATGTGCCGGAGGAGCTGTTTACTCACCAGCACTAACAGACTTTATATTTATGAGTAACAAAACCAGTTATATGTTTGTAACCGGTCCCGATGTAATTAAAGCTGTAACACACGAAGAAGTATCTATGGAAGAGCTGGGAGGTGCAGTAACCCATAATTCAAAAAGTGGTGTGGCTCATTTTATGGCTCAGAACGACGAGCACATGATGATGATGGTTCGCGAACTAATGGGTTACTTGCCATCGAACAATATGTCGGATCCGCCAACGAAAATTTGCACCGACGATCCAAATCGCGAAGATGAAAAACTTCAAAGTATAGTACCCGACGACCCCAATAAGCCTTATGATATTAAAGATGTGATTACTACAGTAGTCGATGATAATAACTTTTTTGAAGTTCAACAACATTATGCCGGTAATATTTTAATTGGTTTTGCTCGAATGGCAGGTCGTTCGGTGGGCATTGTTGCCAATCAACCCAATAGTTTTGCAGGAGTGCTCGATATCAATTCGTCGGTCAAAGCTGCTCGATTCGTCAGATTTTGCGATGCTTTCAATATTCCAATTGTTACTTTTGTCGATGTACCGGGCTTTTTGCCGGGTACTGTTCAGGAGTTTGGAGGTATAATAAAGCATGGAGCAAAGTTATTGTATGCTTTTGCAGAGGCTACTGTGCCAAAGATTACCATTATTATACGAAAAGCTTATGGAGGAGCTTACGATGTAATGTCGAGCAAGCATATTGGAGCCGATTTCAATCTAGCATGGCCAAGTGCCGAAATTGCCGTTATGGGCCCCGAAGGTGCTGTAAATATAATATATAAGAGTAAAATTAAAACCGAAGAAGATCGTCAAAAAGCAATTGTAGAATATCGCGAAACCTTTGCCAATCCATATAAAGCAGCTGAATTAGGATATATCGATGAAATAATAATGCCGCGCCAAACACGAAGTAAAATTATTCAGGCATTAGAAATGACACAAAACAAAATGAAGAAAAATCCGCCGAAAAAACATGGAAATATTCCACTTTGAAATAGATTAAAGATAATAGATTAAAGATAAAAAAGACCGGAAATCAAGTTTAACGGTCTTTTTATCTTTCTACTAATATCTTATGTCAAATTTCTTATTTCATGTTATGATACACGTTACTTACATCGTCGTCTTCCTCGAGTTTTTCGAGTAGTTTGTCGACCGATGCAGCCTGATCTGGAGTAAGTTCTTTCGATTCGTTTGGAATCCATTCAAATTCGGCACTCAAAATTTCAAAGCCTTTTTCTTCCAAAAACTTTTGAATAGCGCCAAACGATTCGAATTCGCTATAAATTACAATAGCATCTTCTTCAGCAAAAAGCTCTTGCACGCCATAGTCGATCATTTCGAGTTCAAGTTCTTCAAGATCAACTCCCGGCTTTTGTTTTATTTTAAAGTTACATTTGTGTTCAAACATAAATGCTACGCTGCCCGAATTGCCTAATGTGCCACCAAATTTTGTAAAAACGCTTCTTACGTTTGCTACTGTTCGGTTGTTATTGTCGGTTGTTGTTTCTACAAGAACTGCAATACCATTAGGGGCATAACCTTCGAAAATAACTTCTTTGTAATCTTCCTGATCTTTGTTGGTTGCTTTCTTAATAGCTCTTTCAACATTCTCTTTGGGCATGTTTGCTGCCTTTGAGTTTTGTATCAAAACCCTAAGTCTACTATTCGATGCTGGATCGGGGCCTGCTGCTTTTACAGCAATAACAATATCTTTACCAAGTTTGGTAAACGTTTTAGCCATACTGCCCCAACGCTTCATTTTGCGGGCTTTTCGATATTCAAATGCTCTTCCCATAAATTTAATTACTAATGACAAATACTAATTACAAATAATAAAACATTTTATTTGTCTTTGTACTTTAATCTTTAATCTATTGTCTGTTTTTATTCTTCAATAATTACTATTTTTTCAATAATATCGCCTTGACGAATTTGGTCTATTACATCGACTCCTTCATAAACTTTACCAAAGCATGTATGATTGCGATCGAGGTGTTGTGTATTGCTACGGTTGTGACAAATAAAGAATTGCGAGCCTCCAGTGTCGCGACCTCTATGAGCCATCGATAATACTCCTTTGTCGTGATATTGGTTTTCGCCATTTACCTCACATTTTATAGTATATCCCGGACCACCTGCACCAGTTCCATTGGGGCAACCGCCTTGAATTACAAAATCGGGAATTACTCTATGAAAAGTTAATCCATCGTAAAATCCTTTTTGCGACAACTTTATAAAATTTTCCACAGTTAAAGGTGCGTCTTTTTCGAATAATTGCACTTTCATTACTCCCCTATCTGTATGTATTTCAGCTTTTTTCATTTGATTGAATGTTAATTTTTTGCGATCACGAATATAAAAATAATATTTTGACTATAGTCATTGACAAATTACATTTTGCAAAATAATAATGATTTAAATTGATTGTAAGCTACTTATGTTAAATGAACAATAGCGATATATATATATTTAATATTCTATTCATAGAATATTAGTGTTTTTTTTCTAATTTTATTTTAGATTTTATTTGTCAATAATCAATATTATATCTCATGCCTGGCTTTAAATGCGAAGTTTGCGATTATATTTACGATCCTGCTGGGAACGACAATATTCCTTTTGATCAGCAGCCCGAAGTTTATAGCTGTCCTGAGTGTGGGGCTTGGAAGGAAGAGTTTAAGCCAATTGGGTAAGAAAAGAGGGAAGTCTGTAGTTAGAAGACGGAAGAAACTAAACTTTTGACTCCCGTTTTCCGACTTCTAGCCTCTAACTTTAACAAAGCAATAATCTTTTCACAAAAATAGTAGTAGAACCAATTATTTGTCGTTGAATTTAAAGAAATCGACAATGTCTTTTAGGTTAGAAGCTTGAACAAGTAGGTTATCTGCGGTATTTGAGAGCTGTTCGGCAGTATGTGCGTTTTTTTGGGTAACGTTATTCAAATCTTGAATCGAAACATTTACTTGTTGCGCACCAGTATTTTGTTCGATACTCGAAGAGGCTATTTCTCTAATTAGGCTCGATGTGTGTTGTATTTGAGGGATTATTTCAAAAATCAAACGAACAGAATCTTCGGTATCTGCAACACTCTTGCGCGAAAGATCAATAATTTCGTCGGCAGCCAGTTTACTATTCTCTGCTAATTTGCGAACTTCTTGAGCAACAACAGCAAACCCTCTACCGACATCACCTGCTCGTGCCGCTTCTACAGCGGCATTGAGAGCCAATATATTGGTCTGAAATGCTATGTTGTTAATTACATTTATTTTACTCGCAATTTTTCTTATTGAGTGTATGCTTTTTTTCGATGCTTCGCCAACCGCTGTGATTGCAACACAAGCTTTGTCTGAAAAGAGACTTGTTGACTGTGCATTGTCTTTGTTTTGTTCAATATTAGCAGTTATTTGTTCCATTGTCGACGAGATTTCTTCGACTGATGCAGCTTGGTTGGTCGATTCCTCAGACAATATCAAAGACGATGAGCTCACATGCTTTATACTTTTCGAGATTTCTTTTGAACATGCCCTAACTGTTTCAGCTAGTTTGTTCAATGCTTCTGAAAGTTTTTGGATTTTATATAAAAGTTCTTTTTCTTCGTCGCTAGCATGACCATCTATTTTAAATGTTAAATGACCGGTTGTAAGATCTTCTATATGACGTTCAATGCGCTTAAATGGATTGGAATATAACTTGTACAACACGAATGATATTAAAACACCAACTATAATTGTTAGTATTGAAATAACTAAAAACGATTTATTGAAAGTGTTACCAGTTAAAAAAAAAACTGCAAGGCATGTAATATATATCAATTGCATACTAACAATTCCAATTCCTATTTTTCTTTTTTGCGACAGATTCAATTTGATATACTTTCTTTAAAGTTAATAAAAATTTGATCAATAATTTATTTTTTGGATCAAATTTTTGTTAAATGAATACTGTGCTTTTATGTAAAAAGGAAAAAAAGGTTACAAGTTGTCGTACCAAAATTTATTTTTTGTGTATTTTAAATCCTGTAGTAAAGAGGATTTGGCGTTGACCTGAAAGTTAAAACTTTGGTAAGTACCAATTGGTACCCACGAAAAAGTCATTACCCAGCAGTGCAAATCGCGCATCACATTTAAACTCGATGTCGATAATTTATTGAGCTTAAAGTCCCACCCTGTTTGGTATCCAAATTTCCATTTTTTCGAAAGACTCAAATCGCCCGAGACATTCATGGTTTGGTTGTATTCTGCTTTATTATGGTTGGGTTTCGAGTAATATAGACCATACGAAATGTTTGCCGACCACGACATATCGAAATCGGCATACATGGGCATAATTGGCGCAATTGTTGGATTCAGATTAGGCAATCCATTGTAAGCAAATATGTTTCGGGCAGGAACAATTGCAGTAGTTTTGTTTTTTAATTCTGTAGTGTTAAACGATGTGCTAAGTTGTAAATTGTAATTGGTAAGTCGACCTATTCTATTGTTTTCGTTTAGTTCGTAATATTTTGTTTTTAGACCCGCCGCATTGAGAGAATAAGGGTCAAGTGTTGCACCAAAGTTTATGCTAAGCTTGTTTTTAAAAAAACTTGTCGAGGCATTGATCGAAATTTGAGACCAATTCATCGAATCGGCAAACACATCGTAATTGGTCGAAAAATTTAGATTGTTAAGTAATACCACTTTCTTTTCAATATCGACAGTATCGGTTTTTTTCAAATATTTCATTTCCAAATTATTTGAAAGACTCATCGGGATACTAGCCCTTTCGACCGATCCGGGAGGCGAAATTCGATATTTTGAATATTTTATGGTAGGATTTTTTTTGTTGGTCGAGTCACGATAAATGCTTCCGTCGCTATTTTTTAAATATTCAGTATAATCTTTCAGGATCTTGGTCATATCGGGTGTATATGAAATTGAAGCTGATGGTTTTATTACATGTCGAATTGCTTTAATTCTCATATTTTTAAACACATACATACCTGTGAAGTTAGGCGAAATACCTAAACTTGCAGTTGGCGAAAAGCTTTGAACATAATTGATCTGATATACAGTATCATATTCACGTCGTCCACTTTTATTTGAAATAGAATCGAAATAATTTTCGTTGTATTGTTGGTTTATCATAAACCCGAACATATACCCATTATAATTTACACTGGGAGTAAGATTGATAAAACTTGCCAGTTTTATTGGGTAACTAAAAGGTACACTGTGTGAAAACCTCCAATCCATCTGCTTTTTATCAAATATATTTTTTTTGAATAAAAGAGAGTCAGATGTTTGCATGTTATTGCTAAGCGAAGCATTGTAATTCGTTTCAAATTTTTCGTACCATTTTGGATCGCTTCCTTCCGAATCTTTGTTTTTGAATGGAGTAATACGACCTGAGCCAAATGAAGTTTCCGGGAAATTAATAGTAACTTTTTGGCTTTGTGTGTTTTGTGAAATATTCAAACGACTGCTCAAATTTGCTTGCGAACCAGCCCAACGACGTTGATAGCTTACACTCGAGCTTTTATCGTTGGTAAGTCTTTCGTTTATACTTCTACCATTATACCTATTACTATTGGCTGTCGAGAAACTTACAGAAGCACTAAATGTCTGAAATGGATTAGCTTTGGGGTCTTGGCTATGTCGCCAATTCATAAAAAACGATTTATCGACCCTATAATCGACTGAGCCAATTTCCCCAAATTTTAGCACCCCATATTTTCCATCGAAATTTCCATTAAACGAATATTTTTTTTGGTACCGCAACGAAGGGCTTACGCCCCACGATCCACGTGAAAAAACTTCTCCGGTAATGGTTGCATCTGTATATTGATTTATAGCCCAGTAATACCCACCATCTCGAAGATAAAAACCTCGATCGCGCTCTTCTCCATAATTTGGAATGAGGATACCGGATTTGTATGTTTTAGTTTGTGGGAAAAAGCCAAAAGGCAAAAACAAGGGCAATGGAATATCGGCAACAACCAAATGAGAGAAACCAGCAACAATCTTGTCGTTTGGTATCGACATTGCTTTTGTCAAACGAATATAAAAGTGCGGATGATCGAGTTCACAAGTAGAATATTTACCTTCTTTTATGTGTATATGTTCATTGGCTTGTCGTTTGGTATACTCGCCATGAAGTGTTCCGCCTTCTTGTTCTGTTTTTACAGATCTAATATAGCCTTTTTGTGTTTTAAAATTATAAGCAATGTATTTGGCTTGAAATTTATCGTCCTTCTCAGAAAATTGAGGAAGCCCTATTGGTTTACCAGTACTATCTATATAAGCACTAGCTTTTACGGTCTGGTCGTACATGCTAAACTCAATCAATGCAGCTTCAATAACC
The DNA here is from genome assembly GCA_945889005.1 of Bacteroides fragilis. Classification (GTDB taxonomy): domain Bacteria; phylum Bacteroidota; class Bacteroidia; order Bacteroidales; family DTGW01; genus CAMDBI01. The sequence continues at coordinate 91,612 of CAMDBI010000009.1, read as the reverse complement.
TTACCCTGATAATCGACTTTAGCATTTTTATACATTTCAACGTTTTTCTGATCTACATTAAATGCAATAGAATCTTCGGCATTGTACAAAACCGGTTCGGCAAGAGTTTCTTTTTTCTTTGGAATTGTGTCTAGTGAAGGAGTATCAATTGAACCAGAATTATCTGTCGAATCATTTTGTATTGAAATCGAATCGCCAATTTCGTTATGGTTTACTTCTAGCAATAAATTTGCGCCAAAAAGCTCATTAACAAAGAGAAATAAAATAATTGTCGACAATAAATATTTTATAATTTGCAAATACAAGTTTTTCCTATTTTTGTAAATAATTAGAGGCACTTTTAAAAAGAGCCCAAAACTAACACTTTTTTATAAAGTTTTTTAATATATACGATTTGAAAACAAAACGAACAATCATATTTATAAAACATTTTTTAATTTTATTTATTGTTAGTCAGACACTTTCTGCATATTCGCAAGTTCAAACCGACAATAGTAAAATCAGAAAAATAGTGATAGACCCCGGTCATGGCGGGAAAGACCCCGGAGCAGTGGGTACAAATTCTTACGAAAAAGATGTAGTTCTTGCTATTGGCTTACTTTTGGGCGAATATGTTAAAAAAACTTATCCCGAAGTAGAAGTTATTTATACCCGCGACAAAGATGTTTTTGTTGAACTTCACCAACGAGCCGAGATAGCTAATAAAAACCATGCCGACTTGTTTATATCTATTCATGCCAATTCGAGTACCAATACCCGCGCTTTTGGAACAGAAACGTATGTTATGGGTCTTCATACCGATGAGAAAAACCTCGAAGTAGCCAAAAAAGAAAATGCTGTAATTACGCTTGAAAGCGATTATACCACCAAATACGAAGGCTACGATCCCAACTCTGCCGAATCGTTTGTTATTTTTTCGCTGATGCAAAACACCTATTTGCAACAGAGCTTAGAAATTGCAGATAATGTGCAAGCAAATTTCTCAAAAATTGCTCAACGAACCGATAAAGGTAAAAAACAAGCAGGATTTCTCGTTTTATGGAAAACCACAATGCCTGCGATATTGATCGAAATAGGATTTATTTCAAATCCAAAAGAAGAAGCTTTTTTAAGTTCTACAAATGGCCAGGATTTGTTGGCTCAATCGATATTTAAAGCATTTGAGGCTTATAAAAATGGCATTGAAAGTAAAACAAATTACCAAACCAAAGTGCAAACTATAGTTAAAGAACGAGACACTTTTTTACTAGATAGTATAGTTTTATTTAAAGTGCAAATATCGTCATCGTCGAAACAAGTCGACCAAAATTCTCAATTTTTAAAGAATATTAAAAAAATACAAGCAAAAGAGATTGGGGTTGAAGAAATATATCACAATAATATATATAAATACCTTATAGGATCCGATACTACCTATGAATCATGTGTATATTTTTCCAAACAAGTAAAAAAGCATTACCCAAACGCTTTCATTGTTGCTACAAAAAATGGGAAAATAATTCCATTAGACGAAGCCTTAAAAAAATAATTTACTACATTTGATTCAAATAATATTTTATAAACTGCATATTTATTTGATATATTAATGGTTATTAAAAAAGAAGTAAAAATAGGATTTATTGCTACCATAACATTACTGGTTGTTTTTTGGGGCTTCAATTTTTTAAAAGGGAAAGATATCTTTCGACTTACCAACGAATATATTGTATTGTATAAAAACGTCAACGGATTGTTAGAATCGAATCCGGTATTGATTAGTGGTTATAAAGTAGGTTTGGTAAAAAGCATCGAATTTGACCTGAAAAATCCTGAATTATTAAGAGTTACTATATCAATAGCACATGGAATAAAAATTCCTTATGGTACAAAAGCAAAGATTTCGAGTCTCGATCTCATGGGTTCAAAAGGCATAGAACTCAATGTTGGCAAGTCTAACCAATTGTACCACGACTTCGATACACTACCGGGCATTGAAGAAATCCCATTTTACGAAAAAATTGATCCATTACAGCAAAAAGCAGAAAATATTCTTGAATCGGTAGATACAATTGTTACTTCTGTTAAATTATTGTTAAATAGAGAAATGATTATTGAACTACGCAATGCTATCTCTAATATTAAAGATCTTACAGGTAATATAGCAAATCAAAATGCAAATATAAATAGCTCTCTAGAAAATTTAAGTGCTATTACTCTAAACATCAAAAACAACAACGACAAACTGAACAACATTTTATCTAATATAGTAGATATAAGCGATACAATAAAAAATATTGAAATCACCAAAACAGTAAAAAATATTAACTATTCGGTAGAACAAGCTGGCCTTATTCTCGAAAATATTAACAAGGGTGTAGGTTCTGTTGGAAAACTTGCACAAGACGATAGTCTATATTTCGAAGTTATGAAAACAACAAACAAACTCAACCAATTGGTCGACGATATAAAAGAGCATCCCTACAAATATGTGCGTATTTCAGTATTCGGCAATAAATCAACAGAAAAAAAGTAAGAATTCTTAGTACTTAATTGTTTTTTAACATTGAAAAGCCTTACTGCAATTCTTTTTTCGACATTTACTAAAATATAAAACATTAAAAAGAAAATGTTATGGTTTTAATTAACAATTTATTAACACGATATAATGTTATATTATTGATTTTCAATATTATATATTTATGAAAAATATTTCATTTAATAAAATTCTGAAAATTATAATGATATGCAGTTTTTAAAAATACCAATAGCAAAGTGAATTTTTTTATCAGAAAATTTTCACGAAAATTGCTTAATAATAAGTTTAACCTAAATCAAACTCGCTATTGTTAACAATGAATGATTTAATGCACGAAAGTATTTGGAATAATTGTTTGAAAGTAATTAGAGACAATATTCCGGCATCGAGTTTTCAAACTTGGTTCGAACCCATTGTTCCAGTAAAGCTCGATAAGAACATACTTACGATTCAGGTACCCAGTCCATTTTTTTATGAGTACCTCGAAGAAAAGTATCTTGATATTCTCAAAAAGACTATCAGGAAAGAACTAGGCAATGAAGCAAAGCTCGAGTATAATATACTTATGGAGCAAAGCCAGCCCAACAAAACCCAGTATACAGTTAAATATCCTGGCAAAACATCGCAAGATGTAAAAAATAAACCTGTAAACATGCCCTTACCTGAAGAAGGTAAACTTTTAAATCCATTTGTAATACCTGGAATTAAAAAAGTAAACATCGATCCACGGCTCAATCCAAATTACAATTTCACCAATTATATTGAAGGCGATTGTAATCGTTTGGCTCGTTCGGCCGGTTATGCTGTTGCACAACGCCCCGGAGGAACTGCTTTCAACCCGCTTTTTCTTTATGGCGATTCAGGCTTAGGAAAAACTCACCTTGCTCAAGCTATTGGAATAGAAACCAAAGAACGTTTTCCCGATAAAGTTGTACTTTATGTAACTGCCAATATCTTTCAAACTCAATTTGTCGATTCGGTTATAAAAAACAATAAAAACGATTTTCTGTATTTCTACCAGATGATTGATGTACTTATTATTGACGATGTACATGAGTTCTCTAATAAAGAAAAAACACAGGATATCTTTTTTCATATTTTCAATCACTTGCACCAATCGGGCAAACAAATAATACTGACAGCCGACAAAGCGCCCGTCGAAATACAAGGTTTGGAACAACGTCTTTTGTCACGATTCAAATGGGGTCTCTCGGCCGATATTCAAATGCCCGATTTCGAAACCCGTGCAGCTATTGTTAAACGCAAATTGTATAACGATGGAATTGAAATGCCCAATGAAGTGGTCGAATACATAGCCAACAACATTACTTCTAATGTTCGCGATATCGAATCGGCTCTCATTTCGCTTCTTGCCCAATCGACACTGAACAAACGCGATATCAATATCGATTTGGCTAAAGAAATAATTGAGAAACAAATTAAAAACACCAAACGCGAAATTTCGATCGATTATATTCAGAAAGTGGTTTGCAACTATTTTAATCTTAGTCCAGATCAGATGCATCACAACACACGCAAACGCGAAACTGTTCAGGCTCGTCAAGTAGCTATGTATTTTTGCAAAAGCCTAACTAAAAGTTCACTTGCCAGCATAGGAACTCAAATAGGTGGTAAAGACCATGCTACAGTTTTACATGCTTGCAAAACAATTAACAACCTACTCGAAACCGATAAAAACTTCAAACGACAAATCGAAGAAATAGAGAAAAAATTAAAATTTTAAATACAAAAAGGGTTCATTATATGAGCCCTTTTTTTTGAATTGAAATGAACAACTTACTGCAAAACAAGCATTATTATACAATAGAGACTACATCTACCGGTCTATTTAAAGACAAAGGCAGTAAGTTTTTGTCGTTTGCTTACCCAGTTCAGTCCGAAATTGAAATAAAAGAGATTGTCGATCAACTCAGAAAGAAATACTACGATGCTCGTCATCATTGCTATGCATTTGTGTTAGGAGCCGATAGGCTTACACACAGAGCAAACGACGATCGAGAGCCATCGGGCACTGCCGGAAAACCAATTTTGGGTCAAATACATTCGGCAAATCTTACGAATATTCTCATTGTTGTAGTTCGATACTTTGGAGGCACATTACTCGGAACAAGTGGACTAGCTAATGCATACAAACAAGCTAGTATCGAAGCCATTGCCAATGCTAAAATTGTAGAAAAAACACTAAAAAATTTATACCAAATATCATTTGGGTTCACAACCTTAAACGATGTTATGAAAATAATAAAAGATCATCAACTTATAATGAGCAACGAGATTTTTGAAAACAATTGTTCAATGGAAATCCAAATAAATACATTTGAGAAAGAAATAATTTTGGAAAAAATAAATAAAATTGATGGACTTACATTAAAATATTTGAGAACTGAATAAATTTACCAATCAAATATAACATACTCACCATGAAAGGACGAAGCCTCGTATCGATTAACGATTTTTCGAAAGAAGAATACCTGAAAATACTGAACTTAGCAGCCGAATTTGAGCAAAATCCAACTCAAAATATTTTAAATGGTAAAATAGTGGCAATGCTATTTTTCGAACCTTCTACCCGAACTCGCTTGAGTTTTGAAAGTGCTGTGCTTCGTTTAGGAGGTAAAGTGATTGGTTTTTCCGACATTAGTACATCGAGTGTAACCAAGGGAGAGACACTTAAAGATACTATTAAGATTGTAAGTAATTACTGCGACCTAATAGTAATGCGACACCCACTCGAAGGAGCAGCTCGCTATGCAAGCGAAATTGCAACAGTGCCCGTTATCAATGCTGGAGATGGATCAAATCAACATCCCACACAAACACTATTAGACCTTTATTCGATTAAAAAAACACAAGGAAACAAGCTCGACAACCTCAATATATTTATGGTAGGCGATCTTAAGTATGGACGTACGGTTCATTCTTTACTTATGGCATTGAGTCGATTCAAAACAAGTTTCTTTTTTATATCGCCCGACGAGCTCAAAATGCCAATGGAATATAAAATGCTTCTCGACGATCAACGCCTTTCGTACCTCGAATATTCGGAGTTCGATAGTATAATCGATCAGGCAGACATTATTTATATGACCAGGGTTCAAAAAGAACGTTTCTCAGATCCTATAGAATACGAAAAGACCAAAAACGCATACATACTACGTAATAGTATGCTTAAAAATACCCGTAAAAACATGAGAATTCTACATCCCCTTCCTCGTGTAAACGAAATAAGCGAAGATGTAGATCAAAACGAAAAAGCATATTATTTCACACAGGCATTGAACGGGGTTTTTGTCCGCCAAGCAATTATAAGCTCACTTTTAGAAAAATAACTGAAAATGAAAGATAAAAAACACATGCAGGTAAATGCCATAAAAAATGGCACTGCAATAGATCATATACCCGCCAAAAACTTATTTAAAGTAGTATCTATACTTGGTCTCGACAAGCTCGATCAGCCAGTTACATTTGGCACCAATATGGAAAGTAGCAAATTGGGTCGCAAAGCAATTATTAAAATTTCGGATGTTATACTTGATAATGAAGAAATAAATAAAATTGCACTAGTTGCTCCCCTTGCTAAAATCAATATAATTAGAGACTATGAGGTTACAGAGAAAAAAGTAGTACAAGTGCCCGATTTTATAGTGGGCATAGCAAAATGCTTTAATCCAAAGTGTATTACTAACAACGAATTTGTTACTACCAAATTCAAGGTAGTTCACGGAAAAGATATTTCCCTTAAATGTATGTATTGCGAAAAAATAACTGACCAGGAGGATATAATAATTATTTAGATACTGTATATTTATTCGAAACCAGTGTATTTGCAAAACAATAAAAAAAATGAACAACATGCTATAAATCAAGTTGATATACTTATTTTTATTTTTTATAAAATGTATATATATGCATTAGTATAGAAATTTAGTGAATAATTATTTTGAAATTTTGTGAAAAATATGTAGCATTGTAATTCGAAAAAATAAAATAGAAATATAATTATTTAGTTAATAATCAGAACGATGAAAAAGCTTACTAGCAAAGATTACATTGCCCGTGAAGATAAATACGGGGCTCACAACTACCACCCACTTCCTGTTGTGCTCGAAAAAGGTAAAGGAATTTATGTTTGGGATGTTGAAGGTAAAAAGTATATGGACTTTTTATCGGCATATTCGGCTGTAAACCAAGGTCATTGCCATCCAGCTATAATTAAAGCCATGACAACTCAGGCTAAGAAGCTCACTTTAACTTCTAGAGCTTTTTACAATTCAAATTTGGGCGAATTCGAAGAGTATATTACAAAATATTTTGGTTACGACAAGGTGCTTCCTATGAACTCTGGAGCCGAAGGCGACGAAACAGCTTTAAAACTATGTCGTAAATGGGCATATAAGGTAAAAGGTGTAAAAGAAAACGAAGCTAAGATTATTGTTTGCGAAAATAACTTTCACGGACGTACTATTACAATAGTATCGATGAGTACAGATCCTGATTCGTATGGTGGTTTTGGTCCATATACTCCAGGCTTTATCAAGATTCCATACAACGACTTATCGGCTTTAGAAAAAGCTCTTGAAGATCCTACTGTTGCAGGCTTTTTAGTTGAACCAATTCAAGGCGAAGCTGGTGTTTATGTTCCAGATCAAGGTTATATTAAAAAAGCATACGATCTGTGTAAAAAGAAAAATGTACTGTTTATAGCCGACGAAGTACAAACAGGTTTGGCTCGAACAGGTAAAAAAATATGTTGCGATCACGATGGTGTACGTCCCGATATCTTGATTTTGGGAAAAGCTCTTTCGGGTGGTGCTATGCCAATTTCAGCAGTTTTGGCCGACGATGCTATTATGCTTACTATAAAACCCGGCGAACATGGCTCTACATTTGGAGGAAATCCATTGGCTGCAAAGGTTGCCATTGCTGCTCTTCAGGTATTGGAAGACGAAAAATTAGCCGAAAATTCCGAGAAATTAGGAAAATTGTTTCGCGATGAATTAAGCAAAATTAAATCGGATATGATTGAACTTGTTCGTGGCAAAGGTTTGCTCAATGCGGTGGTTATTAAACCTAAAAACGGAAAAGAAGCATGGGATGTTTGCGTAGCTCTTAAAGAAAATGGTCTTTTGGCAAAACCAACTCACGGACATATTATTAGATTTGCTCCTCCTTTGGTTATTACAAAAGAACAAATTTTACAAGCAGTTAAAATTATTAAGAAAACGATTCTTTCATTTAAATAAACGTTTTTTTAACCTGCTAGAAGGTATATCAATGTATACAACAAAAAAAGCAACTCAATTGAAGTTGCTTTTTTTGTTGTTGAATACAATGACAATAAAAAAATGAAATATTGTAGTTTAATTAAATCTAAAAAGTTAAATTAGAAATGTTAGGTTAAAAATATTTTTTCAATTTCCAAAAGCAGCTCCTCTGTAGAAAATGGTTTTGTCATAACGCTGCATGCACCGAGTTGCTTGGCAATTTTAAGGTGATCCTTAGCATTAATTCGCCCTCCTCCCGAAATAGCCATTATTTTTGTATTGGGCGATCGTTCTTTAACCGAACAAATAACTTCTATACCATCGCATTCTGGCATAATAATATCTGTAATGATCAAATCTGGCCTTTTGTTGTCGAGAATTCTTAATGCTTCTCTTCCATCGGAAGCAGTTGTAGTATTATGCCCCTCCATTTCCAAAGCCATTTTCAATCCTTCTCTAATCATTGGTTCATCATCTACTACAATAATCTCATACATGTCAAACATCCCTATTAAATTAACGTTGGTAAATATATATAAAACACTGTTCTGTTTGTAACATTTGAAGTAAAAAATATTTCGCCCTCATATTGCTTAACAATTCCATGAACAGTTGCTAATCCCAAACCTGTACCTTGTCCTACAGCTTTTGTTGTAAAAAAAGGTTCAAAAACCCTATCCCGAATTTCGGGAGAAATACCTCTACCACTATCTTTCACGATTAAGCGAACCCAATTTTTAAAGTGTTTCAACTTATCGTTAGAAATATTTTCCGGATCGGTTTGCAATAAATCTAAACTAACCGAAATTGTTCCTTGCCCATCCATTGCATGATTTGCATTTGTACATAAGTTCATCAGTATTTGATGTATATGTGTTGGATTTCCCATTATATAACCACAATCTTTTATGTCTAAGTCCCAAACAATACTAGCAGGAAAAGTCGATTTGATCATTTTCAAAGCTTCTTTCATGACAATGTGAATCATAATTTTTTCACGTTCGTCGCCTGTTTGTCTGCTAAATGTTAAAATTTGGCTAATCAAATCTTTGGCTCTGATTTCAGCCTCTCTAACTTTAGTTAAACTCTTATGCTCTATTGAGCTTGGAGAAAGTTTTTTCAAAGTAATGTCGGTAAAAAGCTGCATGCCCATTAAAATATTGTTAAAGTCATGAGCAATACCACCAGCTAAGGTTCCAATAGCTTGTAATTTTTGTGATTCGCGGAGCTGTTTTTCTAGTTCGCGCTCGTTTGTTAAATCGCGCTTAATGGCTATATAATTAACTATTTGGTCGTTGGGTGATTTAATAGGAGTTATTTCCATGTATTCTTCATACAATTCACCATTTTTCTTTTTATTTACAATGGTTCCCGCCCAATTGTTTCCACTCGAAATTACAGACCATAGCTCTTTATAAAATTCCGCATGATGTTTTTGGCTTTTAATAATAGAAATAGATTTTCCAATTATTTCTTTTTGATCATATTGCGAAATGTGTTCAAAAGCAGGGTTCACATATTCTACAATTCCCTTTGTATCGGTAATTACTACAACCTCCGATATTTGTTTTATTGCCGAACCCAACATATATAATTTTCGTTCTGCTTCTATTCTAGGTGTAATATCGCGTAGAACAGACATAATTGCATTGTCTTGTTCAAATGCAACAAGCGTATTGGTTGCCTCTACATATACTGGGTTTCCATTTTTATCTAATAATACTGTTTCGTACAATTCAGGAACTGCATATCCTTTTAAACGATTGTTTTGAAAACCATTTATATTTTCTTTTTCTTGTGGCGAAACTACTGTGTCAAATATATTTGAGAAGTCGTCGAGATAGTTATAACCCAAAAACTGGTAAGCCCTTTTATTGGCAAACAAAACTTTTCCATCGCGATGAATAACAATAGAATCGTTCGACAATTCTATAAGTGTTTTGTATTTTTCTTCACTTAGTTTTAATGCATTAAGTGTTTTAACTTTTTCATAATTATCTTCAATAGTGCCTTCTATATATTCTATACCATTATTAACTACTCGAATAGCATTGATATTTACATAAAGTGTTTTTTTATTACTGTCGCATATTAATGCTTCAAAGCTACTTACTTTTTTCTCTAGCAATAAGATTTGTCTAAACTGTATAAGATCGTTTTCAAATTTAAATAAGGAGAATAAACTATTTTGATGAATATTGTCGGGAGTAAGCGATAAAAAATGCAGCAATTGCTGGTTAAATTCTTTAAAGAAACCTTCACTATCGGTTTTGTAGAAACCTATTGAAATATTGTCAATAATGCTATTAAAAGCATAACTGTAATCTTTTTCAGAAAAACTATTATTTTTTTGATTTGTAGACAAATATTTTTTTGTTTTTACAAATTTATTAAAGCTTTTCGATTGATATAAATAAATATGACGAAACCACAAATAAATTTGACCATTCGTTAAAATTGTATGATGAAACTGAATTGATCTAATAAATGAAAAAATTAATTTTTTAAATATTTACAAAGTTGATTATTAATAAAAAAAAATTAATTTAGAGCTTCAATTCTTGAATAAATGAAATCTGTTTTTAAATTATTGCTAATTGCCTTTGCCTCGCTTATAATATTTTTTCTTATAATGTTCGTTATATGGTTTTTTTACCCCCAAAAAGCATCAAATATTATTATTTTGGATAAAACTGTACATGAAGAAAATTATTTAGACAATAAATCGGTTTTTTGGGTATTGAACAATGAACGTTTTATAAAAAAGAGTGGACAACTATACGATTATTGTCAAGATTATTATGGTTTTATACGAGGAAAACAAAGCAATTCCAAGGAATATGTGGTTAAGCGAATACAATTAGAATTGGTCGATAGTTTTTCGAATTATTACGACATATTGTATTATATCGATACATATGGAGTGCTATATAATAACTGGTATGGTAATTCGATTGCAGATTATTCAATTTCATTGGTAGATGCCGGTTTAAAAAATACCGAATATTTGTTATTGAAGGAAATGGTAGATAAAAAGAAACTTACGATTTGTGAATTTAATATAATTGGGTCTCCAACATCTGAACTTGTGAGAGAAAAATTTTCTGATTTGTATGGTTTTAATTGGAAAGGATGGTTTGGAAAATATTATTCGACACTATCTACAAACAATTCTGAGATTCCTAAGTGGATTATTGAAAAATATAAATTGACAAATAAAAAATGGCCCTTTGTTAAAGGGGGCGTAATTATATTAAATCCTTTAGGTAATATTATTGTACTCGAGGAAGGGCGAGAATTAACAAAAGCTTTACCAGCAATAATTACAGGCAACAATTTTATAAAGAAATTTTCGCTACCCAAACAATATAACTATTCTGGATGGTTCGAAATAATTGAGGTTAATGATAGTATGCAAACAGAGGCTCAGCTTATTTTAAACACAACTGCAACTGGCGATTCAATACTTAAGACCAACTCATTAAGCAATATTAATCCATTGATTTTGTCTTATAAAGATAGAATGTATTATATTGCTGCTGATTTTTCGCATGGGAATTTTAAATATTCCACATCTTTCTTGGCAACTGTAGGTAAATGGTATGGGTATATATACAAAAATAACCCTGAAAAAGGTTTTACATGGAATTATTACAGGCCACTTATAAGTGGTATAATGAATCAATATGTTATTCAACAACAACAATAGTTAGATATGAATAGAATTTACAACATATCGTATTTAGAAGAGATATCAGGGGGTGATCAGGTATTTATTTTAGAAATGTTAAGCGATTTTATCAATCAAGCGCCCGATGTTGTCGACACGATAAAAAAGCATTCAAAGTCGAAGGAATATAGCCTACTTTATGCAACCATTCATCGTTTTGCACCAAATTTTGATTACGTAGGCAATTCCGATTTGAAATTAAACGTAAATTTGCTCGAGGGGGCTTCTAAACATTTACGAAACATTGAAAATATTGAATCTTATATCGAAAATATTGAAAATTTATCATTACAAATTATTGAAAACATTAAAAAAGATTTTAACCTTTAAAACAAAGCTATATGAGAATATTAATAGTTGAAGACGATAGCATGACACGAAAAGCCATTGAACATAGGATTAAAATGGATGGCTATGATGTATTATCGGCAGCAGATGGGAAAGAAGCTCTCGAAATTTTAAAGAAAGAAGATATCGATTTCATGATAACCGATTTGCACATGCCACATATAAGTGGCTTGGAGCTTATAAAATATGTACGTGCCGAATTAAAAAAACATATTCCAATCGTTATGCTTACCAGGGTCGGTCTCGAAGAAACGGTATTGCTGGCTTTCGAATTGGGTGCCGACGATTATATAACCAAACCCTTCTCTCCTACCGAACTTTCGCTTAGGGTCAAAAAAGCATTGATGCGTCAAAATCTTTAGTTGATGGATGTATCTATTGTTCAGTACAATATTGCTTTTGAAGCAACAGAGATCAACCTGAAAACACTCGAGAAACTCATAGAGCAACAATTTGATGGTTCAGATTTGCTTGTATTGCCCGAAATGTTCAATACCGGGTTTACTATGAATGTTAAAACATGCGCCGAAAGCATGAAGGGGTTAACGGTAAACTGGATGCTCAAAAAATCGAAAGAGTTGAAAACAACAATTGTCGGGAGCCTTATAATTATAGAGAATAATAAGGTTTATAATCGATTATTACTTGTTAAACCTTCTGGGGAGATATTACAATACAATAAACGACATTTATTTGCACTTGGCGGAGAGGAAAAACATTTTTCGGCTGGAAATCGCAGACTTGTAGCAGAAGTTGAGAAAATGAGAGTTTGTCCATTGGTTTGTTACGATCTCCGATTTCCGGTATGGAGCCGAAATACCGAAAACTTCGATACTATTTTATTTTTAGCAAATTGGCCGGCAAGTAGAGCCGATGCGTGGAATATTTTACTTAAAGCCCGTGCAGTCGAAAATCAATGTTATGTTATTGCCGTAAATAGAACTGGTATCGATAGCAATAATCTTAATTATATTGGGCAAAGTCAAGTAATCGATTTCAAAGGGCAAGAAATAAAAAATCTTGAAAATCGAGAGAATGTGATATGCAAAGTATCAATCAATCTACAAGACCTTCAAGATTTTCGTAAAAAATATCCTTTTTTGGACGATCGAGATCATTTTACAATAAACGATTAGTTGCAACCGCAACCACCGCTTCCGCAACCACCAGATCCGGTTCCACAGCTACTTCCTTCAGAACTGTCGTCGCAACCGCAACTACTACCGCAGCCACATCCGCCACTGTCGTGTAAATGACCATGTGCCAATTCTTCTTCGCTGGCTTCGCGTACTTCAACTACTTCACCTTTAAAATGCAAATTTTCTCCTGCTAAAGGGTGGTTAAAATCCATTTTAACGATTTCCGATGTAATATCTACGATTTTACCATTGAATCGGTTACCATTATGATCGCTCATAGGAACCATATTGCCAATCGAAATCATGTCGTTATCGACTTTTCCATCAACTTCAAATACATTCATTGGGAGGTCTACTATTGCTTCATTGTTTATTGCTCCATAAGCATCTTCGCTGTTTAGAACAAAATCAAATGTATCACCAATTTTCAATCCCATCAGATTGTCTTCAAACTTAGGAAGTAAGTTGCCTTTTCCTAATATAAATTTAAGTGGTTGAAGGTTGTTTACTTTTTCCACTATTTTGTCGTTACCGGCAATTTTCAATTCGTAACTTACTGCTATAACCTTGTTTTTTTCTGCAATCATTTTGTAAAATTTTTATTCTTCTTTTTAAACCAACAAACACAACAAATTGTTCAATTTTTAAAGATACAAAGTAAGGTTAAAGCTCTTAAAAAAAAAAATTATTGATACTCAAAAAGTAAAACCCAATCGTACAAGTGGGTTTTTGTAGTAAACGTATTGATTATTTGATATGTTGAACATGAGCGAAATATAAACAGCCGATTTTTTATTAGATTTTTGAAAAAAGCCGACACCCAATAAGAAAACATCGCTTAACTCCCTGTTGGTATTGTGTTTGTTGTTGAAGCTCAATATTTCATATTCGGCATTGAGCATGAGTCCTGCTCGAGACTTAATAGGCAACAATTTACTGAAATTGTCTATTACTATTATGTTTGTAAAGGGTCTTACGGCAATGTTCTGTGTGTAGTATTTACGGGTAAATTGATTTTGCCTATATAATTCGTAGGGAAATCTTAAACCTAAATAAACTGGACGATACAAACGGTATCCAATACTTGGTGCCAATTCAAATAAACTTACATTTCCTTCAATTTGTAAATTAAAATCTGTTCCCCAATATATTCTTTCTTTAGTAGTTAATGGAGGTAGTTCTTCTTTTTGTTGGGAATAAAAAAATTGTATGGTGGATATCTGAAGTAACAAATATATAATAATTCTTCGCATAAATAATTTGAGTTTAACACAAAAATAGTGTATATTACACATTTAAAACAAAAAAAATCGAACATTATGAATATAGTTATAACCGGATGTAGCAGAGGTATTGGTTATGAATTGACACATGAGCTATTACAAAATCCACATAACAAGGTATTAGGTATTTCGCGAAATGTACTGGCATTAGAGGAAATAAAGAAATCGGCTGTTCATAACAATTTCGATTATTTGGGTTTCGATTTAGAAGAAATAATCGACAAGTCAGATATTTTTAAAAATGATATTTTAACTCGTATCAATAGGGTTGATATATTGATAAACAATGCCGGGCAATTAGAAAATAAGCCATTCAATAATTTTAAATACGAGAATGTTAGTAAAATATTCAAAATCAATCTTTTTGCTGTAGGCGAAATTATAAGAATACTAGTACCTTTAATGGGTCAAGATAAGCCTTCGCATGTAGTAAACATAGGCAGCATGGGTGGCGTTCAAGGAAGTAAGAAATTTTCGGGTATAGCCTGGTATAGTGCCAGCAAAGCTGCGCTGGCATGTTTGACCGAATGCTTGGCAGAGGAGTATAAATTACAAAACATTTATTTCAATTGTCTTGCATTAGGAGCCGTTCAGACCGAAATGTTGTCTAAGGCTTTTCCCGACTATCAAGCACCTCATAATGCATTGGAAATGGCAAAGTATATCGCCGAATTTGCGGTAAATGGTCATAAATACTTTAATGGGAAAATATTGCCAGTGAGTATTTCTACTCCTTAATATACAATTGTCGGTTTAAAGGGCATCTCAAAAAACTGCTTTTTAGCTACGCTGAGCCCTTCGGGGTTCTTTGTTGGACTTTATTTTAAACTCCTCACTTCGGTTTTCGCTCAGTGTAATGCAATTACAGAAGCAAACACCGGGTTTTAAAAATTCGTCGGTCTCCAAAAATCGAGTTTTAGAGACGCACTAAAGTAAATAGAAAAGTGATTTCGACCGTAGGAAGAAATCTATAATTTTAACAAGACAGTAGTGCCCTCCTTAGTATTTAGAAGTTACAAATCTTTCAACAGGATATTGGCATCCGAAGTGCATTGAATAGAATCGATGTGATTCAGATGTTTATTTAAACGTATAAATTCTTCATTTGAATGTAAAGATTCCATATCTATACCATTGTCTTCAATTTTCCCCATAACATACCGAATGCTAAGCAGATTGATATCTACAGCAGGTTGGTACGAGTAAAATCCTGTGTTGTTTACAACTTCCGAAACTACTCCTATGTCGTTTAATTTGTATATTATATCCTTGCAAATTGTTTGCGGAATATCCAAACTATCCGAAATATCATCGATGGTTGAAGGCTTTTTACCCAAAGCAAAGTTTTTACATAAAAGAGAAGTAATTAACAGATAAAGTGCACGTCTCGATTTAAAGTTGAGTTTTATTAAAACTTTCTCAAACTCATATTTTCTAAAATTTTGAATAGAAAACGACAATTCAACACCAAAAAGAACAATTAACCATGCTGTATGCATCCAAATCATAAATAATGGGAAAGCAGCAAAACTTCCATATACTGCATTGTAATTAGAAACCGATATTTGGAATTTTAAATAGAGAAACTGTATAATTTGAAATAAAGTACCTGCAATGATACCTGCAATTAATGCGGAGCGAAATTTTACTTTGGTATTGGGTATTGTCATATAGATGAAAATAAACAATATCCAAACCAATAAATATGGCGCTAAGCTAAAAAGAATTTTAAGTAAAGGCCCAAAAAAGCCAATTAACTTCATCGATTGACTTATTGAATCGAAATTGGCAGTAATATAAACTGTTACGCTACTCGAAAGGGCAAAAAATACCGGAGAAATAAGAATAATAGTAAAATAATCGGTTAACTTCCTATTAATAGTTCTACCTTTTTTAATTTCCCATATTTCGTTAAAAGAGCTTTCGGCAAAACTCATTAAGCGCATAATAGACCAAACCAAGAAAACCACACCAACACCCGCGATTAGTTCGCCTTGTGTATGCTCGAGCAGTCGAGTAGCAAAAGTTGTAATCCAATCAAAAACCTCTCTCTGACCCTGAAGTCTATTACTTAATTCTTCCTGAAGCATTTTTTCGAACCCAAACCCTTTGGAAATGCCAAAAGCCAATGCAACAACAGGTATTACCGATAGTAATGAATAATATGTAAGAGCCGATGCTTTTATTATTATCTTATCTTCAGTAATACCTTTAATGGTTACAAACAATATTTTTATTTGCTTTATTGTAAAATCAAATATGGGAGATTTCGATTTTTCGGAGGTTGTCCACAAATCGTCCCATAAATATTTTTTTACAGAAAGTATTTTATTTTTTATATATTTCAACATTATTATAATAATAAAAAAATTAATTTTCGAAGTTAGATAAATTTGTTAATATTACATTTACAACACCTTTAATTATTCATCATTTGAAAGAAGCTGTTCAAAATAAACGAAATGTTTTGAAAAACTACAAACAAGAACCAACTTTTGTATTGTCAAATGATTATATAATTAATAGTGAACTGCATAAATTACGAGCTGAGAACGAAAATCTCAAGAACGAAATAGCTCATTTAAAGTCATTAAAACTTCAAGCATCAATTATAGACCCATATTTATTTGAAAATGTTTCGGGTATTGCTATTCAAGGTTATGACCTCGATGGAAATATTGTTTTTTGGAACCAAACCAGTGAACGATTATTGGGCTATTCGCCAAGCGAAGTAATAGGTAAATCGATGAAAGATTTAATTATTGCGTCTGAAAACAATGAAAAATTTATTCAATGTTTAAAATTTGGAAAAAAAGCAAAAAAATCGGGTGAAATAATCGCACCCTCAGAAGTTGATTTTTTACACAAAGATGGTCATAGGATACTTTTATATTCAATACATGTAATTTCGATTTCTGATAAAAAAGAAAAAATACTTTTATGTATTAATTTTGATTTGAGTGAACAAAAAAAGATTCTCAGCAATATTAAGCAAAACGAAGAAAGCCTAAGATTAATAATTGAAAACCAAAACGCACAAATCGTAAAAATAAACCCCGATGGATTGCTTACTTATGTAAGTAAAACTTTCTGTAAATTTCATGGATTGATGCAAATACAATTAATTGGAGAACCTTTTGCATCCTGCATACCGGAGCTTGAACAAGAAAACATTAAGCGCCAGTTGTTTGAAGTACAATTTTACCCATATTATAGTAAAACACTTCAAAAAATTCCTAGGAAACATTACAACCGATGGTTAGAATGGGTTTTCAATAGTGTTCGCGACAAAGACAATAATCTGATTGAAATTATTGGAGTCGCTCACGATATTTCGGACGAAATGATTGTAAAAGAATTGTTACAGAAATCAGAAGCAAATTTGCGAGCTATGATCAATAATCATTTCATGGGATTCTTGCTTTTCGATATGGAATATCAAGTACAAGCCTATAATATAATTGCTTCGGAATGGATTAAAAAAGTGTACGGAACCGATCTAAAAGAAAATACCAATATTATTGATATAATAACAGTTGAATCGAATCAACTGGCTTTTTTTGATATGTTTCACCGCTGTCTCGATGGCGAAACCGTTGTTCGCGAAGCCTTGTTGTTTGATCGAAAGAAAAACCCATACTGGTTTGAATTTAACTTTGCTCCCATTTACGATAATCAAATTGGGAAAATTGGGGTTTGTATGACCGGAATCGATATTTCGAAACGCAAACAATACGAACAAACCATTGCCGAATCGTTGCAACACGAAAAAGAACTCAACGAAATTAAATCTCGATTGGTTTCGGCAGTTTCTCACGAGTTCAGAACTCCTTTAGCCATTATTTCTTCTAGTGCACAATTGTTGAGTACCTATCTCGACAAATTTAATGAAACACAGCGAGAAAATCAATTTAGAAAAATTAACAATGCCATAACCCGCACCACCTCTCTACTCGACGAAATTTTGATGATCAATTACGACCACCACACTCACATTTCTTTTAATCCGACCGATTGCAACCTGCTCGAATTCTGCCATTTATTAGTCGACGAGATTAAACTATCGTCGCGTAGCGATATTGAAATTAAATTTAACTTCAAAGTCTTAGAACCCATTAAATATGTCGATGAAAATGTTCTGAAGCATATACTTCGAAATTTACTATCGAATGCTATAAAATATTCGAAACAAAATGGAGTTGTAGTATTTGATGTTAACTTTAACAATAAAAAGTTAATTTTCACGATCAATGACGATGGTATTGGAATGAGTAACGAAGACCTCAAAAGAATTTACGAACCATTTTATAGAGGGAAAAATGTAAACAATATTTCCGGAACCGGTATAGGAATGTCAATTGTGAAACGCTTTGTTGAAATTCATAATGGCGATTTGTTTATTGATAGTCAATTAAATATTGGTACATTTGCTAAAGTAATTATACCTATTACAGTCAAAAATTAAAGAAATGATTAAAGTATTAATTGTTGAAGACGATATTGATCTTCTCGAAAATGTAACAGAATTTCTATTGCTGCAAAATTTCGAAGTTAAAACATCGCGAAATGGCAAAGAAGCATTGAAACAATTAGATATTGAACTGCCTCATATAATTATTTGCGATATATCGATGCCAATAATGGACGGCTACCAATTGTACGAACACATTCAAAAGAAACCCGAAACATCGATTTTACCCTTTATTTTTCTTACTGCAAAAACAGAAGTAAACGATATTCGCAAAGGAATGAATCTGGGAGTAGACGATTATATTTCTAAACCATTTAACTACGAAGATCTTCTTAACTCAATTACAACAAGACTATCGAAGCAACAAAAATTCAAAGAAATCATCAATAACCAGCCCCTCAAAGAAAATGCAAAATTGGTTGAATCGCTTACCATACGAGAAAAAGAAATGTTACGCAATTTTTGCGAAGGACTTACATGTAAAGAAATTGCCGAAAAGCTATTTATAAGCTTCTATACAGTAGATAGCCACCGCAAAAATATTGAAAAGAAACTCGGTTTAAAAAGTATTTCTGCGGTTGTGAAATTTGCTATTGAAAATAAGTTAAACACCTAAAATTATTGGTGGATAATGTATTAATAACGATATAGAAACTCATTGTTTGATCACCGAAAACCGAAGACCGAAGTCGAAAGTCTTTCTACAAAGATGTCGCAACTGTGCTGCTTTTATCAAACTATGTTTTCGACTTTTTCGATGCTATGTATATAGTTTTCAGTTTGATTAATCTGTCAAAGTAGAATTAATACATATTTTATATAAAAAAACACTTAATGATACTTTGAAATATTAAATTTGTATCGATAAATTTTGAATCCTAAGATGAAGAATGCAACAAAACAACAGATAGAGAAGATAAAAAGCAAAGATGGCTTTATTTGCGACATGGATGGAGTTATATACCATGGCAATAGAGTGTTAGAAGGAGTTGTAGATTTTGTAGCCTGGTTGAAAGCCGAGAAAAAGAAATTTTTATTTTTAACCAATTCGAGCGAATGTACACCTGCCGAACTCAAAGCTCGATTGATGCGAATGGGTATCGATGTCGACGAGAATGTGTTTTATACCAGTGCTTTAGCAACAGCCTATTTTTTATCGTCGCAAAAACCCAAAGGAACAGCCTATATTATTGGTGATGCCGGTCTAATAAATGCCTTATACAATGGGGGTTATACCATGAATAATATTGACCCCGATTATGTTGTTATGGGTGAAACTCGCACCTATTCGTACGAAAAAATAACCCAAGCAGTAAAACTCGTCAACAATGGCGCTCGACTTATAGGTACCAATCCCGATCTTACCGGGCCTACCGAAGATGGAATAGTACCTGCCACCAAGGCATTAATTTCGCCTATCGAAATGGCTACTGGCAAAAAGGCATATTATGTTGGTAAACCCAACCCTCTAATGATGCGCATAGCTTTGAAAAAACTTGGTTGCCATGTCGACAATACCATCATTATAGGAGACCGTATGGATACCGATATTCAGGCTGGAATTGAATCTGAAATAGATACTGCTCTTGTTTTGAGTGGTATTACAACCCGCGAAATGATTCAGAACTTCCCATATCGTCCAGATTATATTTTAAATGGAGTTGTCGATATTGTAAGCTAGCTTCCCAATTCAATTGAACTCATACTTTTCAGAACTAATAATTTGGTTTATATTGTTATGCTAAAAAGTAAAACAATAATTCAAAAGAGTATGCGTTTGTTTGTTAAAATTTCATTTTTAAAAATTTAGAACCGTGAAAAAAAATAACATTTTATTATTCCTATTGGTATTACCCATTCTACTATTCTCTCAAAAACACACCATAAAAGGAACCATTGAAGATGCCTCGAGTGGCGAAAAACTATTATACACCAACGTATATGATGCACTAAGTTTCAAAGGAACAACTTCTAACTATTATGGTTTTTATAGTCTTACACTACCGGCAGGTAAAGTAAAACTCATTTTTTCTTATTTAGGATACGCAACCGATACCATTGAATTTCAACTCAAAAGCGATACAACCATAAACAAGACTATTTCGCAGGTTTCACAAATAGAAGAAGTTGTTATTTCCGAAACACGAAGCAGCAACGTAGCAAGTACCCAAATGGGTCAAATGTCGATACCAATTATGCAAACAAAGCAAATGCCCGTGCTTTTTGGCGAAACCGACATAATGAAAACCATACAGCTTCTACCTGGTGTAAAAGGAGGTACCGAAGGCACAAGCGGTATATATGTTCGCGGAGGCGGTCCCGACCAAAACCTCATATTGCTCGACGGTGTACCGGTCTATAATGCCAATCATTTATTTGGTTTCATGTCGGTGTTCAATTCCGATGCAATACAAAGCTTTTCGTTGCTCAAAGGAGGTTTCCCGGCTCGATATGGCGGGCGCCTGTCGTCGGTAATCGATATTAAAATGAAAGAAGGAAACAACAAAGAATACCATGGCGAAGGATCTATTGGACTCATTTCATCAAAATTGTCGGTACAAGGGCCTATTGTTAAAGACAAAACATCATTTATAGTGTCGGGTCGCAGAACCTATTTCGATATACTAACATGGCCAATAATATATGCAGCTTCGGAGGGCGAGGTTGTGGGAGGTTACTTTTTTCACGATATCAATGCCAAACTAAACCATAAATTTAACGACAAAAGCCATATATATTACAGCTTTTACAATGGTTTGGATAAATTTTATATGCGAAGTGCAAATATTATAGACAACAAAGATACCAAAACCACCGATAAAGGCGGCATTGGATGGGGAAACAATATACATGCCTTAAGGTTTAACCACATTTTATCAAACAACTTGTTTGTAAATATTACAGGTACATATAGCGATTATGAGTTTTTTACCAAGGTTGAAAGTAAAACCCAATATGCCGATGGTAAACAAGACCTCTTTAAAGTCGAATATACATCGGGGATTAAAGATTGGGGTTTCAAAACCGATTTTGACTTTATTCCATCGTCGAACCATTATATCAAATCGGGTGTCGCCTATATTTATCATACTTTTAAACCAGGTATCAATGCTATTAAAGTCGAAGATTCTGTAAAAGTTAACCAAAATAACAGCTCCGATATCGACACCTCATTTGGCAATAAAAACATATTTGCTCACGAATTGTCGAGCTATATCGAAGACGATATTAACATTACCGATAAACTTAAGGTTAATATTGGGCTGCATTTTTCAACTTTTTATGTCAACAATAAAAATTATCTTTCGCTGCAACCTCGAATTTCGTCGCGATATTTAATACTCGACAACCTATCGGTAAAAGCATCGTATGTCGAAATGACCCAATACATTAATTTGTTGACCAACTCAAATATCGGTTTACCTACCGACCTTTGGATGCCCGCTACAAAACTAATTAAACCACAAAATGCCCAACAATATGCAGTAGGTATAGAATATAAAATAAACGATCAACTCGATTTTTCGATAGAAAGCTACTATAAGAACCTGAATAACCTAATTGAATACAAAGAAGGGGCAAGTTTTTTCAGTATAAACGACGATTGGCAACAAAAACTTGAACAAGGTAAAGGTTGGTCGAAGGGTATTGAACTTTTGTTACAAAAAACAAGTGGTAAAACAACAGGTTGGATTGGTTATACCCTTTCGAAAACCGATCGTCAATTTGCCGAGATCAGTTTTGGTCAGAAATTTCCGTTTAAGTACGATCGCCGTCACGATTTGGCAATTTCAGTTGTTCATAACTTCACTCCTCGCTTCGATATGGGGTTAACATGGGTTTTTTCGACCGGCTCGGCAGTAACCTTGTCTGAAGAAAAATACACTGAATTTAACCCTTTTACAAGCAATAATGGATCTTACTTTGAAAATATCGAATACCTCAAAAGTCGCAATTCGTATCGAATGCCCAATTATCACCGCCTCGATGTAGGTTTCAATTTTCATAAATATAAAAAGAACTTCCGACGTACGTGGAGCTTCGGGGCTTACAATGCCTACAATCAGTTGAATCCGTTTTATATCGATTTTAAATATGAAAACAACAGCAAGAATTTAGTTGGATATTGCCTTATGCCTATTATGCCCTATTTTAGTTATAATTTCAAATTTTAATATGAAAAACAATATGAAAACTTCTTTCTTATATATCAGCATTGCCGCATTTTGGTTGCTCTCGTGCGAAACCGAAATTGACATGAATGTAAATAACAATGAACGTAAAATTGTAATCAACTCATTGCTTTATGCCGATAGTACTTTGGTTGTAGGTGTAACAAGAAGTCAGTATTCGCTGGAATTAGATTGCATGATATTTATCGACAATGCCGAAGTATTGGTATACGAAAACGGCGAATTGTTCGAGAAACTAGAGAATTATGCCGTTTACGATTCTGTTTATACTTATGGTTATTATGATTCTTATGGTCATTATAGTTCTTATGGTCAATATAGTTCTTATGGGCCATCGGGTTATTATGAAAAAAAGAAATTGACAAAAATCAATAAATACAATTTCTTTGGAAAAAAAAGAATAGGTAACATTGCAAACAACTATAAAATTGTAGTTAATGCTCCAAATTTTCAATCGGCAGAAAGTTCTATTTCAATGCCTCAAAAAGTAGAAATAGAGAAAATAGATACTTCATTGAGACTAGTATATGATGAGTGGTATGGAAATCAATTTGTAACAGATATTTCAGTTCAGTTTACCGATCCGTTAGATCAAAAAAACTATTATTTTATAACCTTTCAAGAGTATTCCCCCTATTGGAATTCAATAAATGACTCAATAATGAAAACTTATACATACTACAATAAGCCCAAGATAGATAGTTTAGCTCAACTTTTTTCAAGTCAGGGTTATATGCATAGCAACGATTTAGCTATAGAGGTTGTGTATGATTACAATTTCAGAACCGTGAGCCATTCAGGATTATTTGATGGAGGATCTACTGTCGGGGGCTCTGGGTATATTTTTTCTGATGATTTAATTAACGGAAGAAAATATGAATTCAAATTTTATAAATACGGCATATATAATAATAGTTTTGAATTGCCCGAAAACATTACAATAATTAAAAATAAAATCTACATACAATTATATTCTATCAGTGTCGATTATTACAAATACATAAAATCTTTAGCAAAAAGAAACTATAGCGGAGGCGATTTTATGAGTGAGAAAGTAAGCGTATACTCCAATATCTTAAACGGATTTGGAATGTTTGGTGCAGCCATTTGTAGTGCCGACTCAATAGAATTTGAAAGTGTTGTATATGAAAACCCCAATCCCAATCTCACCTATCCTAAGGAATGAGACATTTTTTTAATTTTTTTCTATTTTATTGTAAATTTTAAGTATCTTTAAGAGAATAAAGTGTAGAATTTTCATAATGAATGAAAAAGAATCTTAAAGATACATTAGTTTTTTGCTTCATTGCCCTGATTGTATTCGTTATAGAGTTCATCGATCATTTATTATACAATTACAATACAGGAAAAATAGTAATACTATTAATCCCGGGTTTTACAATATTCTTAGCAATAAAATACCGTGAACGATTTGTTTGGCCAATAATATTTGGAATAATAAGTTATTATTTAATAATTGGGGACACATCATTTCCGACAATACGATGTTTAACAGATATTTCAGAACCACTTTTGGCTTTGTTAATTTTGAAAGTCTTTAACGGAAAGATTCAATCAAATTTATCTGATCGAAAATCCATACTTCTATTTCTATATTTTATCACCTTGTTTTCAACCATAATAAGTACTGTTTTCAATTCAACAGTACTTTTGTTGATAGATAAAATACATCCGCACATATACCTTTCAGAAATTGCCAATCATTTTTTGGAACGTTATCTAGGAGCAATTATTTTTGGCAGCTTTTATTTAGTTTGGATACATCCGATAAAAAAAGTTGAAAAACAAGAATTGCTAGTACAAATAGGTATAATTGTTTTTTTCTTATTATTTGCATGGCTTGTAATTTTGAGCAAAAATATTTTTTATTCCTTTCCATTTATATCAATCCTATTTTTGTCGACATTGCGAGCCAAAATGCATTCATCAACATTATTGTTAGTAATCTGTGTTGCAATTGCAATAGTTGAAAGCCTCATTAATAAAAGCAATATGTACAATTTAGAAGACTTGTATACGACATATCTTCTGGCATTTCTTATTACACTGTATTATTTCTTTACTATAGCCAATCAGGAACGCGAATTTGATTTAGGTGAAATGAAAAGAAAATATTTAAATTTAGAAGAAGACTATAAAAACAAATCAATAGAGTTATATAATTTGCAATTAGAAATGCTTAATGAAATTGACAATCAGAATGATTTTCAAAATAAATTATCGAGATTGACTTCAATTATAGACAATTCAGACGATGCAATAATAACATATGATTTTAATGGCAATATTACACATTGGAACAACTCGGCATACAAAATATATGGTTACCTCGAGTCGGAAGCATTAGGACAGAAGATTAGTTTTTTATATCTATTTAACCCCTTCTCGGGTAAAACAGAAGATCTGATTCAAAAAATTAAACTGGGCCATACCGTAAGTAACTTTGAAACTACATGTAAGTGCAAAAATGGTTTATTGGTCAATGTTGTAATGACTATCACACCACTTCGCGATCATTCAGGTGAAATTTTTGGAGTCACAACCATCTCTTATGATATTACAAAACAAAAACGTGCCGAACAAAAACTAAACGAGACATTTGACCTCAATCATAAAATCATAAACAACTCTCCTATTGGTATTATAGCATATCAGAGCGATGGTGAGTGTATTATTGCAAACGAGTCGGCCGCTAGAATTTCGGGGCTTTCGCTCGACAATGTATTGATGCAAAACCTGCACAACATTGAGTCGTGGAAAAAGAATGGTTTATATACACAAGCTACCAAAACACTCGATAGCGGTTCGCCCAACATGGGCGAAATGAGTTTTACAAATGCTTTTAACCGCGAACTATGGATCTCGTATACCTTATCGAGGTTTCACCTCGATAAGAGACCTCATTTACTGGTACTGGTAAACGATATTACTCGTCAAAAATCTATTGAACAAGCTCTTAGGGTCGAAAAAGACATTACCCAAAAATACTTAGATATTGCCGGTGTTATATTTGTGGTTCTTGACAAAGATCAAAACGTTAGGTTAATAAATAAACGGGGCTATCATTTATTAGAAGAAGCTGAGGAACAAATAATTGGAAAAAATTGGTTTAAAACTTATGTACCAATAGAGAAACAACAAAAAACTTTAAATTCATTTAACAGTATTTTAGACGGCAATATATCTGGCTGGGAGCATCAGACCTACCCAATAATTAAAAAAAATGGAGAAGAACGGCTCATTTCGTGGCACAATACTATATTATATGACGAAGATTGCGAAATAGATGCCGTTATTAGTTCGGGCGAAGACATTACCGAAACCGAAAAACTTAAATTGGAGCAAGAAATATTCTTCAACGTATCGCTCGATATGTTTTGCATTTCCGGGTTCGACGGTTATTTTAAACAATTGTCGCCAGCCTGGTCCAATACACTTGGTTGGAGCAATAGTGAACTCATGAGCAAGCCATATCTTGAGTTTATACATCCAGACGATTTAGAAAGCACCTTGAATGCAGCAAAAGATCTTAATTATGGCGCTCGAATTTCAAATTTCGACAATCGATATATTTGTAAAGATGGTAGCTATAAATGGTTGTCGTGGAATTCGGTTTCGCTAGTCGAATCCAAAACTATATTTGCAAGTATAAGAGACATTACCGAGCGAAAGAAGCTTGAACAAGAACTCATTGCAGCTAAGGAAGCTGCCGAGTCGGCCAACATGGCAAAAAGTGAGTTTCTGGCAAACATGAGTCACGAAATACGTACTCCAATGAATTCGGTTATTGGCTTTGCCTCTTTACTCGAAAAACGTTTGGATGACCCGACCGACAAAAGCTATTTAGACATTATCCTTTCTAGTGGAAACACATTGCTTCAGCTAATAAACGATTTGCTCGATCTATCGAAAATTGAAGCCCGACAAATGAAAATCCATTTGGCCAAACTCGATTTGACCTTATTAATAAATGAAATAAAAAGTATTTTTATAATAGAGGCAAATAAAAAAGGACTCAATTTTTTAGTCGAAACTATTGAATTGAAAAACAAGCTGTTTTATTTCGACGATTTGCGACTCAGACAAGTGTTGATTAATTTGATTGGAAATGCAATTAAATTTACTCAAAATGGTTTTGTTAAAATAAGTGCTGAATTATACCAAAACAATAATGACTTGTATGATCTTGAAATTTCAATTGAGGATTCTGGAATTGGAATTCCACAAGAATCACAAGAAATAATTTTTGAAGCATTTCGCCAACACGACGAATCGCATACTCGTAAGTTTGGGGGAACAGGTTTGGGATTGTCTATTACAAAGCATTTAATAAATCTCATGAATGGAAGTATACATCTTAAAAGTACTCCAGGCATAGGAAGTATTTTTAATGTTAGGTTTAATGCTGTTCAAGCTATCGAAATTGTTGATTCTAAAACTGAAATAGAAGATTTTTCAGATATAAAACTCTCAAATTTTTTGGGTGAAAATTATGGTATAGACAATGAAACCTTAAAAAAAATTCTCGATAAAACAAAAGCCGAACTTATACCACTTTGGATATCACTCGAACATCGTCAACCTATCGATATTTCTCAAGATTTTGCAAATAATATTATTCAACTTGGAAATCAATTTAATTACAAACCATTTATCGATTATGGCAGCGCTTTAAATACCTATATTAAAGATTTTGATATCGAAAAAATGATAAGTCATATCAAACAATTCGAATTACTACTCAAAAATCTAGGAAATCATGACAAATAATTATATACTCATTGTCGACGACAACCCACGCAATATTCAGTTATTGGCAAAGGTTTTGACCGAAGCAGATTATAAGATTGAATTTGCTCTTAATGGCTATGAAGCTTTAGAGTGGATCAAAAATAAAACCTTCAATCTTGTGTTGCTCGACATAATGATGCCCGAAATGAATGGATATGAAGTTTGTCAGAAAATGAAAGAAATTCCGGGAACAAAAGAAATTCCAGTTATATTTTTGACAGCACTCGATAGTTCCGAAAGTATAACTAAAGCCTTTGAAACTGGAGGAGTCGACTATGTCTCAAAGCCATTTAATACACACGAACTGCTTTCGCGTATCAAAACACATATAGATATAAACCTTCAACGTCAAAAACTTGCCGAACTCAATGCTACAAAAGATAAATTTTTTTCAATAATTGCACATGATCTTAAAAGTCCATTTTCTGGTTTATTGGGACTTAGTGAATACCTAATTGAATACATTGAAAACAAGCATCATGACGATGCCTATAAAATTGCAAAAACAATGAATGAAACCTTGCAACTCAATTATAGTTTGCTCGAAAATTTATTGTTGTGGGCACGTTCACAAACCGGCAAAATTGAGTTTTATCCCGAATTGGTTAATATTAATGAAATTGCACGAAACATTGTTTCAATAATTAAAATCAATTCAGATCAAAAGAAAATAAAATTAGAAACGGCTATTGAACCTGATCTGAATGTTGTTGTCGACGAGAATATGCTTTCTACCATTTTGCGCAACATATTAAACAATGCAGTTAAATTTACTCCAGAAAATGGACATATATCATTAACCATCAAAAAAGAAAATTCTAATATTATGTTTGTTGTTAGCGATTCGGGAGTTGGCATACCAAAAAACAGACTATCATCCATATTTAATATCGACAAAAAGGTTTCGACTTTAGGAACAAACAACGAGCAAGGAACAGGTTTGGGGCTTATGCTTTGTAAAGAATTTGTCGAAAAGCATAATGGAGCAATTGGTGTCGAAAGTAAAGAAAACGAAGGTAGCAGTTTTTGGTTTACACTACCTTAGTAAACTTTTTCATAAGCCCCGAAGTGTTTATAAAAATAAATTCTAAGCATGTTTGGTATTCAACTATTTGTCACAATCATAAAAATGAAAGACTGTTTAATATATATAAAATTCATTTTTTGTTTTTTATATTTCATAAAATGTTTATTTTTGCACCCGATTTTAATGGGCGACATAAAAATCGAAATTATTGGCTGCGTAGCTTAACTGAATAGAGCATCTGACTACGGATCAGAAGGTTGGGGGTTTGAATCCCTCCGCGGTCACCATCTTAAATAATAAAACCCCTGTTTGTTAAATACTTGCAGGGGTTTGTTTTTTGGATACACATGAAAATATTTTTAGTAAATAATCTTTTTACATAATCTAAATAATCGATTCTTTTTTTTGTAATTTCATGTGGAGTATCAGAAATCGTTTTATTTATGGAAAACAATAAGCCGACAATATTGTATGTCGATGATGAAAGCATCAATCTGCTTTTATTTGAGGAAATGTTCTCGACTTATTACCATATACTAACAGCAGAGAATACTGAAATTGGCAGTCAAATAATTGCACAAAACAATATAAAGGTTGTTGTTTCTGATTTTGTTATGCCTCACGAAAATGGGTTAGATTTTATTTTGCGCATTCGCCAACAATATCCCGATATAATATATATAATCCTTACAGCTTTAATGGACGTTCGTAATGTATTGGATGCAATTAATTCGGGAAGTGTATTTCAATATTTACTCAAGCCATATAACAAAGACGATATTTTAATAACCATCGACAATGCACTAATGGCATACGATCTGCGACTCGAAAACAAACAATTGGTAAATACACTTGTAAGAATTGAAGAAGATGAGCGCTCGCGCTTTGCTGTAGACCTACACGATGGTATTGGGCCTATGCTTTCGAGCCTCAAAATGTATATTGAGTGGATGGTAAAAAATCATAAAACTCAAGAAATCGACGATATTCTTTGTAACTCTTTGCAACTTGTCAACGAATCGATAGCACAAGTAAGAGCAATTGCTTACAATATTAGTCCTCATATTTTAGAAAAATTTGGTTTTATTACCACCCTGCAATCGTATATCGAAAATATTAAGAGGGTATCGACCATACATTTCACATTCAACACCAATACAAATTTTAGATTAAGTTCCAATATGGAAGTATCAATATTCAGAGTTTTGAAAGAATGTATAACCAATACACAGAAGCATTCTCAAGCAAACGAAGCATCTATCAATATCGAAAAAATAAATGAAACACTTCTAATAAATTATTGCGACAATGGCAAAGGATTTGATTTTCTGACAATTAACCAAAAAAGCATTGGTATGGGATTACAAAATATAAAAAATCGAATAAAATCGATTGGTGGCGATATTCAAATTCTTACTTCGCCAGATAATGGCTTTCAAGTAAAAATGAAATTTAATATTTAAAAAAATGGAACGAAAAATAAAAGTATTCATTGTTGAAGATCACGTAATGTTTCGATCTGGATTGCGTGTGTTGCTTGGCAAAAGCGATAAAATAGAAATAGTTGCAGAAGCTGAAAATGGAAGAATTTTTATAGAAAATTTTGAGAAAAACATGCCAGATGTTGTACTTATGGATATTAGAATGCCCGTGATGGATGGAATTGAGGCGAGTCAGCTTGCTTTAGCAAAATGTCCTGAACTTAAAATTCTATGTCTGTCTATGTTTGGCGATGAAGAATATTATTACAAAATGCTTAATGCTGGTGTCAAGGGTTTTGTTCTTAAATCGTCGGGAATTAATGAATTGGAAAAAGCAATAGTAGAAATATCGAAAAATTCGAGTTATTTTTCGCCCGAATTGTTGCAACATGTAATTGTTAATATTTCTGAAAATAAACCCTCGCAAGAGATTCCAATATTGTCACAAGAAGAGCTGATGGTTTTAAATGGTATCTGCAAAAACCAAAGCAATGACGATATTGCAATGCTAACAAAATTATCGATAAACGAAGTTAAAACAATTACAAATTTGTTACATACTAAAACAAACAGCTTAAGTTCTTCTGGATTGGTTCTTTATGCAATAAAAAATAAACTGTTTTCAATATAGACCTTTCGTTTTTTTTCATTAATTTTAATACAATCCATTTTTTTAAGTCTCTATAGTACATTATTGGTATGGAAGATTTTTTTCAAAAATTTAGAGGAAAGTTTATCGATGAAGTTGTCGGGCTTTTAGAGCAGTTCGAGTCAGATATATTGAAATTGGAAACCGATTCGAACAATAGAACCTTGATTGATGCTGTTTTTAGAGCTATGCATACCATAAAAGGTACCAGTTCAATGTATGGTTTTAAACATATCAATGACTATACGCACCATTTAGAAAACATTTTTCAAGAAATACGCGATTCAAATACTCCATTTGAACGTAATATAATAGAAATATCGCTTTCGTCGCTCGATCATATTAGGCAATTGCTCAACGACGAAAATCTTACAAACCCTGTTAACCAGCATAAACATGCTGAACTTATGGCCAATATTCAAAACTATTCGACCTCAGAAGTTAATACAGAATTAAAAGTTTTTAAAGAGCTCGAAGAATTAGATAAAGCAAATGTTCGAACATGGTATATTTTATTAAAAGCCGATGAACAAATATTTTTCAGAGGTGTAAGTTTAGTTAATATTCTAAGCGATTTGGCAAGTTTGGGTACTTATAAAACTCATCGAATTCAATCGTTAAGCAATGAAACCTCAGAAACTTGGGGCATAGTATTGATATCGCAATCCCATATCAACGATATTAAAGAGGTTTTCATGTTTATAGAAGACAACTGTAGTTTTATATTGCTCAAAGAAGGCGATATCTTGCAACAAGATGAAAATGCAGCGGATCAAATTTCTGGTTTAACAAATTTGTCTATAGATGAAGTCATTGCACGAACCAACACCGAATTCGACCAAACCATTGTAAAAACGGAAGCTGTAAATCATATAGAAACAGACGCAAGGAAAAAAGTAGCAAACAATATTACAGCCCAAAACTTCCTAAGCATAAAACGAATCAATGTAGATTCGTCTAAGCTCGACTACCTCATGTTCTTGGTAAGTGAGTTAATTACACTCAATACACAATTACTACAAACCACAAAAGACGATTATTATGAAAACATAAGGCCTCAAATCGAAAAGTTGGAGAATTTATCGAAACTTTTTCGAAACAACGCTCTTGAAATAAGATTAGTACCATTGGGTGATATTATAATAAAATTCCAACGTTTGGTTCGCGATTTGTCGAAAAAAACAAGTAAAAACATTGAATTCATAACAGTAGGAACCGACACCGAACTCGACAAAAATACCATCGATCTTATAGCAGACCCGATGATACATATTTTGCGCAATTGTGTCGATCATGGTATAGAAACTCCCGAAGAACGCAAATTAAAAGGAAAATCAGAAATGGGCACTATTAAGCTCAGTGCTCATCATGTTGGCAACTTCATACATATAAAAATAGAAGACGATGGAGCCGGACTCGATCTTGAAAAGATACAAAAAAAAGCCATTAATAAAGGTTTAATTAAAGTTACCGATGTATTGACCAAGCAAGAGTTGATAAATTTGATCTTCCATTCGGGGCTATCGACAGCCAATGCTGTTACCGATGTTTCGGGACGCGGAGTAGGTATGGATGTAGTTAAAAAGAAAATTACGGAACTCCGTGGTGAAATATTTATTGATACCGAAAAAGACAAAGGTAGTACCTTTACACTTAAGATTCAACAATCGATAGCAATCATCGACTCGTTGTTATTTAGAGTCGAACGGAGCTTTTTTATTTTACCTTTAACCGAGATTGAAGTGTGTATGCATATCTTAAAATCGGATCTGATACTTAAACAAAACACTTCTACAATTCATTTCAACAACAATATGATACCTTTTCTCGATCTAAGGGCTATGTTCCATCTTGGCGGTAGCTACCCCGATACAGTTAAAACCCTGATTTTGAAAGAAGGTAACGATTATTTGGCATTGCTTTGCGACGAAATATTTGGAGAACAACAGGCTGTATTAAAACCTTTGGGTCAAGCATTTGAAAAAGATTCTGTAATTATGAATGTGTCGCAACATGGCGACGGACAATGGGCATATATGCTCAATACACACATTTTATTTCAAAACATGAGAAAAGGAATCTCAAATAAGAGTAAATTAATTGTTTAAGATCTCAACTCATTATTCGCAATTTTTACACATTGACATGAAACTTTCTTAAAAAAACACATAAGTAAGTAGCCGATTTATTAGCGCCTATTCATTAACTGTTTATATGCCTTGGAGAATTGATATATAAAAAATAACCACAGTATTCAAATTGCAATTTTTTACAATTTGAATACTGTGGTTATTATATTTACTTATAAGTTCTTAGCTATCCAATCGCCAACTTCCGATGTCGAATTGTTGTTGCTAGCGTTAATGTCAACAGTAACAATACCGTTTTCAAGACCTTTGTCAACAGCATTACGAATTGCTTTAGCAGCTTCGGGTAAGCCAATGTGATCGCACAACATTGCCGCGCTTAAAATTGTGCCATAAGGATTGGCAATATTTTTACCTGCTGCCTGTGGATAAGAACCATGAATTGGTTCAAAAAGAGCAAATGTATCGCCTACCGATGCCGAAGGCAATAAACCTATTGAACCAGTAATTACCGAAGCTTCGTCGGTAAGTATGTCGCCAAACATATTTTCGGTTAAAATAACGTCGAAGTAAGCTGGCCAAGTAACTAATTTCATGGCAGCCGAGTCTACAAACATATAATCAACAGTTACATCGGCATATTCGGCCTCCATTTTCTTAACCACTTCTCGCCACAAACGACTTGTTTCGAGCACATTGGCCTTGTCGACCAAGGTTAGTTTTTTACGACGTGTACGAGCCATTTTAAAGGCCAAATGCGCCACACGACGAACTTCTTCTTCGGTATAAATGCAATTGTCGTATGCTGTTTTTCCATCATCTTTACGACCTTTTTCGCCAAAATAAATACCTCCGGTAAGTTCGCGATATACTACCATATCAACGTCTTTTAGAAGGTGAGTTTTGATAGGCGATGCTTCGTTTAACAAAGCATAAGTAGCAACAGGGCGAATATTGGCATATAAGCCTAATTCTTTGCGTATTTTCAACAATCCTTGTTCGGGGCGCACTTTTGCACCAGGGTCATTGTCGAAACGAGGGTGCCCAACAGCGCCCAACAATACAGCGTCCGAAGCCTTGCAGGCGGCAATGGTTTCGTCGGGTAGTGGGTTGCCAGTTTGGTCTATAGCAATAGCTCCAATTAATACTTCGTTAAAATCGAACGTTACGTCAAATTTTGGCTCTAATGCCTTTAATACTTTTATGGCCTGCGCTGTAACCTCGGGACCAATTCCGTCGCCGGGCATTACAGCAATTTTGAATGTTCTACTCATTGTTTTTTATTTTTCTAATATATTCAACATTTTAACAGTTGCTTTTATGGCAGCTATACTTTGATCGGGATCGAGTCCTCGTGTTTTTACATCTTTTTCATTTATACGCCATGTTATAATACACTCTACCAAAGCATCGGTGTGTCCACCAGGAGGAATAGTTACAACATAGTCGGTAAGTTGAGGAAGGGAGCGATCGAGTTTGCTATAAATACTTTGTAGCGAGTTCATAAAAGCATCGTATTGACCATCGCCAGAAGCTGTTGCTTGATATTCTGTACCATTGACATCAAGCTTTAAGGTTGCAGAAGATTTTAGTCCTTCGGCTACAGAAAGACAATAATTTTTAATAATAATTTTATTTTCTATAGATGAACTGCTGAGAACATCTGCAATAATGTAAGGAAGATCTTCTTTGGTAATGGTTTCTTTTTTGTCGCCAAGTTCAATAATGCGAGCAGTAAGAATTTTCATATCGTCGGACGATAGATCTATTCCAAGTTCCTCGAGGTTTTTCTGAATACTAGCTTTTCCCGACATTTTACCCAATGCATACTGACGTTGTCTGCCAAATCGTTCAGGTAGCAAGTCGTTGTAATACAAGTTGTTTTTTGCGTCGCCATCGGCATGAATGCCAGCAGTTTGAGTAAATACATACTCCCCTACTACTGGTTTATTGCCAGGTATACGTATTCCAGAGAATGATTCAACCAAACGGCTTACTTGAGTAAGTTTCGATTCGTTAATAACTACTTCAAGTTTTAGTTGATCGCGCATAATAGCTACAACACTGGCTAAAGGCACATTACCAGCTCTTTCGCCAAGTCCATTTACGGTTGTGTGTATTCCATGTGCCCCAGCTTTAATTGCTGCATAAACATTGCCTGCTGCTAAATCGTAATCGTTGTGTGCATGAAAGTCGAAATGAAGTTCGGGGTAGCGATTTACGATATCGTGAACAAATTCATACGATTCGTCTGGGTTTAAAACACCCAAAGTATCGGGTAAAAGAAAACGAACAATTCCTTCGTTTCTAAGCTGGTCGAGCAAATAATATACATAATCTTTAGAGTTACGCATGCCGTTTGACCAATCTTCGAGATACACATTGACAGTTACACCTACTTTTCGAGCGTATGCAATAGAATTCTTAATGTCTGCAATATGTTCGGCTGGTTGTTTGCGCAATTGTTTTATGCAATGCTTTTCAGAACCTTTTGTCAATAAATTGATAACCTTCCCTCCGGCTTTAACAATCCAGTCTAATGAAGCAGTACCATCGACAAAGCCAAGCACCTCAATTTTATCGATATGTCCATTTTTTCGAGCCCAAGAAGTAATCATTTCAACACCTTTGTACTCACCTTCCGAGATACGAGCTGAAGCTACTTCTATACGATCGACTTTAACATCGTCTAATAATACCTTTGCAATACTAAGCTTTTCGCCATCGGTATACGATACGCCGCTGGTTTGTTCTCCATCGCGTAAGGTAGTATCCATTATTTCTATTCTCATATTTTTTTGTATTAACACTGAGCGTCGGAGCCACAGAGGATTAAAAACTATTACTTAATAAACAATTAAAACTCAAAAAGTTTAGTTACTATTGAATTATTTAGAACTCTGTGTCTTTGTGTCTCAGTGTTCTTATTTATTTTCAGCTTCTTCGTATGCTACAATTTTGTCTTTAAGATTTAAAAGGTAATCTACATCGTCGAAACCCATTAACATACATTCTTTTTTGTATGTGTTTACGTCAAATTTCTCTGACTCACCACTTGCAACAATGGTAATGGTTTGATTTTGTAAATCGACTTTCAATTCGGCATTTGCATTCTTTTCAATAGCCGCAAAAATCTTCGATAAAAACGCATCGGTAACTTGTACAGGTAATAACCCACAATTGAGCGAATTGTTTTTAAAGATATCGGCAAAAAAGCTCGAAACAACAATTCGGAAGCCATAATCGTAAATTGCCCAAACAGCGTGTTCGCGGCTCGATCCGCAACCAAAGTTTTTGGCTGCAACCAATATTTCGCCCTTGTAAGTCGAATTATTTAAAATAAAATCTTTCTTAGGCTGGATGTTGTTCTCGTATCGCCAGTCGCGGAAAAGATTATCGCCAAAACCTTCGCGCGATGTTGCTTTCAAGAATCGTGCTGGTATTATTTGGTCAGTGTCCACATTTTCGATCTGAAGGGGAACACAAGTACTTGTTATTGTTTGAAATTTTTCCATTTTTTTTATTTTAAATTGTGAAGATGTGGCAAATGTGAAAATTTTCCCATTTGCACATTTTCACATTTGTAATTTACACATTAAATTAATTCTCTCACATCGCTTACTTTACCTGTAATAGCAGCAGCTGCAGCAGTAAGTGGGCTTACCAAAAAAGTTCTAGATCCGGGTCCTTGACGACCTTCGAAGTTACGGTTCGATGTAGCTACACTATATTTTCCGGCAGGTACCTTGTCCTCGTTCATTGCCAAACATGCAGAGCAACCAGGTTGACGAAGTGGCATTCCGGCTGCTTCGAATATATCTTTCAGACCCTCTGCAATAATTTGTTTTTCAACTTGTTTCGAACCGGGAACAATCCAAACAGTAACATTTTCGGCTTTCTTTTTTCCTTTCACAATCGATGCAAATGAGCGGAAATCTTCGATACGTCCATTGGTACAACTACCAATAAAAACATAATCGATAGGCTGACCAATCATTGGTTGACCTGCTTTCAAGCCCATATATTCCAATGCTTTCACATTGGGTTCATTGGCCGGTATGTTTTGAGTTACTTTCAAACCCATACCCGGATTGGTTCCGTATGTTATCATGGGTTCAATATCAGCTGCATCGTAAGTCAATTCTAAATCGAACTTTGCGCCTGAGTCGGTAGGCAATGTTTTCCAGTATGCAACTGCCTTATCCCAGTCGGCACCTTTTGGGGCAAATTCGCGACCTTTGATATAATCGAAAGTAGTTTGATCGGGAGCAATAATGCCTCCACGAGCACCCATTTCAATAGCCATGTTACAGATGGTCATACGAGCTTCCATGCTTAAACTTGTAATGGCTGAACCCGCAAATTCGACAAAATATCCTGTACCACCACCAGCTGTTAATTTTGCAATAATATATAGGATAATATCTTTTGATGTAACCCCTTTGCTCAATTGACCATTTACTGTAATACGCATAGTTTTGGGTTTCGATTGAAATAAGCATTGCGAAGCCAAAACCATTTCGACTTCAGATGTGCCTATTCCAAAAGCGATAGACCCAAATGCTCCGTGCGTAGCTGTGTGACTATCGCCACATACAATTGTCATACCCGGTTGAGTGATGCCCAATTCGGGTCCAATTATATGTACAACACCATTGTATTGATGCCCTAAACCATATAATTGAATATTATGATTCGTTGTATTATCGGTCAATTGCTGAACCTGCAAACGCGACAATTCTTCTTTGATAGGCAATTCTTGCTCAATAGTAGGTATATTGTGATCGGGAGTAGCTACAGTGCGGTCTGGTCGGCGAACTTTAATGCCACGTCGGTCGAGACCTTTAAAAGCTACAGGACTGGTAACTTCGTGTATCAAATGTTTGTCGATGTACAATACAGCAGGTCCATCTTGTATTTGATGTACCACATGCTTTTCCCATACTTTTTCAAATAATGTTTTCATATTTAATTTGATATTAGATTATTAGATAATAGACATAAGATAATAGACACAAGATAATAGATACAAGTCACAAGAAAAAATAAGATTAATCATCTTTTATTTTTTTTATTTTGATACTAATATCAGGTAGTCTTTTATCTGTTTTTTTATATACAATTGTTTAATGCATCTACATAAGCCTCGACCGATGCTGTAATAATATCGGTATTGGCGCCAAAACCGTAAAAAGTTGAACCTTTATAAGCCAATTGGATGTGTACCTTTCCTAAATCGTCGCTTCCACGAGTAATTGCCTGAACCAAAAACTCTTCGACATTGGCTTTCGATTTCACAATCTTGCGAATGGCATGAAATGCTGCATCGACAGGTCCATTGCCCGATGTTGTTTCAGTTAATTTCTCACCATTATACTTCAAAGTTACAGTGGCCATTGGTTTAGCCGACTTTCCACAAACAACTTGCAAATATTCAAGTTTAATTTTGTTTTTGTCGCTGCGTTCTTCGCCAATCAACAACAACAAATCTTCGTCGTTTATTTCTTTCTTTTTATCTGCTAAAGCAAGGAATTGCTCATAAGCTTTTTCAAGTTTTTCGCCTTCGATAGTATGACCTAAGCGCTCAAGTCTGTGTTTAAGTGCTGCACGTCCACTACGGGCAGTAAGCTTAATAGACGATTCGCTCAACCCTACATCTTTAGGATCCATAATCTCATAATTCTCGCGGTTTTTCAATATTCCATCCTGATGAATACCCGATGAATGAGCAAATGCATTGCGACCCACAATTGCTTTATTAGGCTGTACAGGCATACGCATCAAAGTAGATACTAAACGGCTTGTCGATATTATCTTTTTTGTATTAATACCAGTAGTAAGTTTAATATCCTTACGGCATTTAAGAATCATAGCGATTTCTTCGAGCGAAGTATTTCCGGCACGTTCGCCAATACCATTGATGGTACATTCAACCTGACGAGCACCATTCATAATACCGGCAATTGAGTTTGCTGTAGCCATACCCAAGTCGTTGTGACAGTGTGTAGCAATAATTGCTTTGTCGATGTTTTTTACGTTTTCTTTCAAGAAACGTATTTTTCTTCCATATTCATCAGGAACAGTATAACCTGTAGTGTCGGGAATATTTACTACTGTAGCTCCGGCTCCAATAACAGCCTCAATAACACGAGCCAAGTATTCGTTTTCGGTTCTTCCGGCATCTTCGGCATAAAACTCAACGTCCTCTACAAATGTTTTAGCATAAGCTACTGCATCTATCGCACGTTTAATAATTTCTTCCGGATTTGATTTTAACTTGTAGTGAATGTGGTAGTACGACGTACCAATACCCGTATGAATACGTGGTCGTTTAGCAGATTTAAGTGCATCGGCAGCAACTTCAATATCTTTTTTTACTGCACGAGTCAAGCCGCAGACCGTAACATCTTTTACTGCTTTAGAAATCTCTACCACCGATTTAAAATCGCCAGGGCTCGAAATTGGAAAACCTGCTTCTATAACATCTACTCCTAATGCTTCTAAAGCTTTTGCCACTTCAATTTTTTCAATTGTGTTCAATTGACAACCAGGCACTTGTTCGCCATCGCGAAGGGTAGTGTCGAAAATATATACTTTGTCGTTTGCCATAATAATTTGATTTTAGCTATTTTGTATTTTTAATATTTATTATATTATTGTCAGGTTAAAATTTCAACTTAGAGATTCCTCACTTACTTCGACTGCACTCAGCACAAGTCGTTCGGAATGACAGTTTTATTAATAAAAAAAGCGTAAGATTCTATTTCCTACGCTTTTATTAAATCTTGCAAATAGGAACATTAGACCACTTGGAGAAGTAGTATAATACTATCGATCGCTATAATGTACAATATAATTGTTAAGTTTTTCATCGTTTTTTTCTTTCACTATGCAAACATACAAATGCTATTTTGAAAAAAAAAATTTTTAGTCAAAATAAAGATGTAAAGTTAACTTTACTTTTAATATATTTGTGTACAAAAAAATTTGTAAACAATTCATGAAGAATACTTTAAAAATAGAACGGGATTTAAAAAAAATTACACAAGAGGAATTGGCTAGTAATACAGGGGTTAGTAGGCAGACTATAATATCTATTGAATCAGGAAAATTCATTCCATCAACGCTTTTGTCATTGAAAATAGCAAGGGTATTGCAAAAAAGAGTTGATGAATTGTTTTGGCTCGAAGAGTATGACTAAAAAATTACTAATGACAAATTACAAATGACTAATGGAATGTGAAAATGCGATGCACTGAGCTTTCGGTCACTGAGCGAAGTCGAAGTGCCGAAGTGTGAAAATGGCTTTCATCTTTTCAACTTCTGTCTTCTGTCTTTTGTCTTCCAACTTTCCATTTTCAACTTTCAACTATATAAACTTTTTACTATATCTTCACTCCCATCACCAGTATATCGTCGACTTGGTGCGAATCTCCCATCCAGTCTATTAAAACCTGATTCAAAGCCAGGTGTTGAACTTGCATTGGGTATTCCTGTATTTGAAGAAGTGTTTTTACAAAGTTGTTGAGTCTGTATTTTTTATGATCTCCACCTCCTGTTTGATCGATAAAACCATCGGTAAAGAAGTATAAAGTGTCGTCTTTTTGTAGTTTCCAAGTATGTTTCGAAAAACTTTGTTGAGCACCGTGGTAGAATCCAACAGGCATTCTATCGCCTTTCAAAACGTGAGCAGTAAACCCATTGAGCGACATATTTTCGTATCCACTTATTTCTTCACAATCTTTTCTAATAATTACAATTGGATTGAATGCTCCAGAATATTCTAAATCGTAAGTTTCGAGATTGATTATTCCCAAAGCAATATCCATTCCATCGTGATGCTCACCAATTTTACCGGTTTGATGTAAATTATTAATGATTCGGTTTCGAAGTTCATTGATCATTAAATGCGCTTCGCTGAGTTCGTGGCTTTTATATATATCGTTCAGAAACGAAATACCCAACATACTCATCATTGCCCCAGGAACTCCGTGACCTGTACAATCGCCAACTGCAAACATTATTTTTTCCTTGTAAATATTGGCCCAATAAAAGTCGCCACTAACGATTTCTAATGGATTGTAAAAAACAAAATGATCGGGAATAAGCTGTGTTAAGAATTCGTCGGATGGTAATAAAGCTAATTGAATCGTATGAGCATATTCCAAACTCGACATTATTTGATTGGTAATATTTTCAATTTCTTGATTCTTTCTTTTCAACTCGTTGTTTTTAAAAATACTTTCTTCTTCAGCGCGTTTTTTGTCGGTTATGTCGAAACGCATAGCCATGTACTGATAAGGTTCTGCTTTTTCGTTGAGAAAAGGAACGATAAATGAATCGAACCAAACGAGATCTCCATTTTTTGTTTTATTGCAAACTTCCGAACGCCAAATTCGTTTTTCGACCGAAATAGTTTGCCACATGATACTAAATACTTCATCGGTATGGATACCTGATTTTAATATTCTATGGTTTTGTCCAATCAACTCTTCGAATGGATATCCCATAATGCTGCAAAATTTGTCGTTGGCATAGGTAATATTTCCACAAGAGTCGGTAATGGTAACATACGAAGTTTCGTTGAGAGCATGAGTCTGAAACCACAATTCGCGGTTAATGGCAGTAAGCTCTTCTTTTGATTCGACCAAAAGATCTTTTTGTGCCTGTATTTCTTCTGTCTGATTTATTAATTTATTATTCACCTCTTTTATTAATAAATCGTGTTCAAAAGATTTTTCGATCATGCGAGCTATTTCTCCAAATTCGTCTTTATTTTTTTTTAGTTGAGAAATGTTGCTTTGTTCTCCTTCAATTAAAGCATTGGTAATAGACTTTATGGGTTTTACAAAATAAATTCGAAATAGAATGAGAAAAATAATTAAAGTAAGAATTATTGAGCCAATAATAAAATAGGTAATAGTTAAAGAAGAACTTAGTTCTCTTTTCAAACTGTTGGGTTTAATAAAATGAATATCGGCAATTGGTTTGCCTTCAAAATCGTTTAATGTTTTGTTATTAATAATATATTGGTCGTTGGTATGGAAATTTGATGAATCGAGATCGGGGTAAGG
Organism: Bacteroides fragilis; assembly: GCA_945889005.1. Taxonomy (GTDB): domain Bacteria; phylum Bacteroidota; class Bacteroidia; order Bacteroidales; family DTGW01; genus CAMDBI01. Next base: position 49,518 of record CAMDBI010000009.1, on the reverse strand, counting down.
ATGTATAATAATGTTAAAATTTACAGCCTTTTCGAGATTAGTAACAAATTGTTTGCTCCACTCTTTGGCAACAAACATATAGCCATTTGCTGGTATACCAACTCTATAATTAACAAATTGCGATGAAACTATGGTTGCTCCAATTATTTCATACAAATGCTCATCGATAAACAAATAGAAATGATTGATCGGATTCTTTGAAAAAATTTTATTTAGATTTTCGGTCAACAATCTAGTATCTTTTAAAGAACAAGTTGTGTCTTTAAAGAAATAAATATTTTCCTCATTTTTATTATAGACCGACCAAAAAGAGAGCTTGTATGTATATAATGAAAGGTCAATATTGTGTTCTGCCCATTGTTTATCTACTTTTTTTGAAAAATCTAGCATTTCGTCCCATCCGGAATAGTCGCGTGCAAAATCTTCGAATTGTTCTGATCGTAAGTGAATTACATTGTCGATTACATCGGCATGGCTTTGTTCATTGATTTTGTAAAATATTTTTTTTTGCTGAAGCGAAAGGTATTGATAACCAATTAAAGAAGATATTATTACCAACGAAGTTGATAACAAAAGGATCATAAATTTTTGTTGTACTTTCACATTAATAATACTTACCTATCAAATATAGTAAAAAGGCTTTAGAATAACAATGGAAATAATGACTAATTACTAATGACTAATTACTAATTAGTGAAATGACTGGTAATCAGACTAAATCGATTCTATGAGCCGAAATAATACCTTTTACTTTTAAAAATTTATGAATAAGCACATCGAGGTGTGAAGTATCTTTTACAAAGACTTTTACAACGCCTTCGAATACACCATCTTTGGTATCGAAATTGATAGATCGGACATTGACTTTCAGATCTTTGGAAACCACATCGGTTATTTTACTAAGAATACCAATTTCGTCCAATCCGGAAACTTTAATTGCTGTTTGATAATCGATTTTGCTATCGGTTCCTGCCCAACGAGCATGAACTAATCGATATCCATATTTCGACAACATTTCTTTGGCATTGGGACAATTGTGCCGGTGTATTTTAATACCTTCGCTAATGGTTACAAAACCAAATACCTCGTCGCCAAATATAGGGTTGCAGCATTTGGCAAGTTTGTAATCGACATTGACAAGTTTTTCTTCAATGATCATTACATCGTCAGATTTCTCTGAAAATGCTGGAATTATTTTTTCGACTGCAACATCGCCCAATCGTTCGGTCGGGCTCGATGTTTCAGGCTTTTCAAAATCGCTGATAACATTTTTTAGATCGGCAATATTGAGCTCTTCTGTGGCAACAAGTGTATATAAATCGACGGCATTTTTTAACTTAAAATGCTTTATGAGTTTGTTAATAATGAGATCGTTAAACTCAATTTTCCAGTTTTTTAATCTACGTTGCAGAATTTCTTTTCCATCGTCGGCTTCTTTTTGTTTTTCTTCTTTGAGAGCTTGACGAATTTTGTTTTTGGCTTTTGAAGTTGCCACAAAATCGAGCCAATCGTGCTTTGGTTTTTGATTTTTTGAGGTTATTACTTCAACCTTGTCGCCATTGTTCATCACATACCGAATGGGCACGCTTTTGCCATTGATACGTGCTCCTACACAAGTCATACCAACGTTGCTATGTATTTCAAATGCAAAATCGAGAGCAGTAGCTCCTTTGGGGAATTTACGCAATTCACCTTTGGGAGTAAAAACAAATATTTCGTTGGCATCGAGTCCTTCCTTGAGGTCGTCCATCAACGATTGGGTGTTGGTGTCGGTTGTTTCGAGCAATTCGCGAATGCGGTTGAGCCACTCGTCAAGTCCTGAGTTTTCGGCTTTCTGGCCTTTATATTTCCAATGTGCAGCAAGTCCTTTTTCGGCAATTTCGTCCATACGACGGCTGCGAATCTGCACCTCTACCCATTGCCCTCCGGGTACAACTACAGTCGAATGTAGCGATTCGTAACCGGTCGACTTGGGTACCGATATCCAATCGCGCATACGTTCTGGGTTAGGTTGGTAGAGGCTCGTTACTACCGAGAAAACTCGCCAACAATCGGTTTTCTCGTCTTTTGGTTCACTATTGGTAATAATACGAATGGCAAAAAGGTCAAAAACCTCGTCGAATTCGACTTGCTGTTTGCGCATTTTGTTCCAAATCGAATTTATGGATTTGGTACGGCTTTTTATCTCGTACTTGAAACCCTGTGTATCTAATTGTTCCTTGATTGGTGCAATAAAATTTTTGATAAAACGACTGCGTTCGCTTGCCGTTTCTTCCATTTTTTTCTCTATAAAATGGTACATTTCGGGGTTTCGAAATCTCAAAGCCAAGTCCTCGAGCTCGGTTTTTATATTGTATAGGCCCAATCGATGTGCCAGCGGGGCATACAGATCGAATACCTCGTTTGCATTTTGTTTCTGAATGTCGACAGCAAAAACTGCCAAATTGCGCATGAGGTGAAGGCGTTCGGCTATTTTAATGAGAATAACCCGCACATCGCTTACCAATGTGAGCAAAAGTTTTCTGAAATTTTCGGCTTGGGTGCGGGTATTAGATGTGTCGACTTGTGCAATACGAAGCATATCGGTCATCATGTTGCCTAGCTTTTCGCCAAAAGCCTGTTCGACCTCCTGTGGCGACACTATCTCTTTCTCTACCAGCTTGTAAAGCATACTACAGGTGACCGACGAAGTACCCAGTCCAATTTCTTTTACAACAATCTGCGCAATTTGAATAGATTCGATCATGAGGTCTTCGACAATGCAATTGTTTATAGCATTGCATTTGCGACCTATGAGCAAAAAAGCTTTACGCACTTCGGCTGTATCGACCTCGTGTACCGAGTCATTTGCCATTTTGAGCAAGCGTCGGTACTGGGCAGTAACCGGTGGCGACAACATTATTTTTTCACGTCCCTTCATTCGTTGTATAATCTGATAGCACTACAAATTTATCATTTTTTGGCAAGCATGCAACAAAAAACCCCAACCGTTTGAGTTGGGGTTTTTGAAATTGTTTTTTGATTTTATTATCTGAAACTAAAACCCATTCCAAAGTGATACATTGCATATGGCTGGATTGTATATTGTAAGTTCAATGATAATAATAATAGCTGCAATCTAAAACCTACAGTAGCATTCATTGCTGTAGCATTATCTTTAATTGTAATAGGATCTTTTTTATTTTCAGGTTTTACAAGGAAAACATATTCAGTACTATTGGGATCTACTAATGCTGGTTTAACAAGTTCATTAATTGGTGTATTATTTAAAGCAGATGTTTTTAAAGCATTCTTATCTAAGGCAACACCTGGAATTGCATAATGTCCTTTGAATCCCATATTAAATGAACCAGACGTAAAACCAAAACCAATATAAGGAGTAAATATTAATAATTTTTTAGAAATTATTATTTGTGTAGTAAAACTATTAATAGTTGTAGAAAATTTTTGATCATTAAACAATGTGAAAGAATTATCTCGAATAAAACTAGCAGAATTTATAGGAAGCATAGAGTTATAATCTAGATTATCTGTATAAAATGCCATGTGATTATATCCAAGTAAAGCTGAAACATCAATAGGTACTGTCTTAAAACCAGGAATCCATCTTTTAAATTCATGTTTTACCTGAAATCCTATTTGATTAAAATTCCATCCACTAAAAGAAAGTGTTGGGACATATCGAACACCAACTTCGAAATCTAATGGTAAACCAACTGCGGCCTGTAACAAAGTTACTTCCGGTACTCCAAGATATTCTTCTGGCAGAGGCATATCTCCAACATATCCTTTTAGACCTTTTAAATCAAAGCTTGTAATTTCTTGATCAATTTGAAAAGTCTTAGTTGTTAATGTTGATGCTGTTTGAGATGTTAATATTTGATTTAATATGTCTTTTTGGGGACCTGTTAATTGGTATTCTGATGTTGCTTCATTTACAATAGAAGTAATATTTTCAACACTGAAAGATAATTGCTGTTTAATCCGAATTGTTAAATTGTTTTCAGTATTCCCAAAAATAGTAGGAGCCATAGTTTTTGAAGAATCTGTCAACTGAATAGCATTTAATTTTAAGTCCTTAATATTAAAATTCTTTGCAGAAGCAGGTGCTGTAACATATCCAACCCCAAAACCTATGTCAAAACCACCAAGTTTATGAGTTTTGGCTGTATTGTACCAACCATTACCCATTCCGAATATAAATCCAGTTGTAATAGGTTTTAAATAAGCTCCTGAAAGTTTTTCTGCATCAGTAACACCAGATTGAATTAATTGACTCAATTGTTCAAATTGGGAATATGCTTTAAAGTTGTTAAAGCAAATAACCATGAATAAGATAATAAATATTTTCTTCATTTTTTTAGATATTTTAAGTTTGTTTAACAAATGTATAAATATTATTTAGATATAATCAAAACAGTAAAAAAAAAATATCAACAGACGATTTCATTTTTTTTCATAAAAAAATACAAAATTGTTTTAAGTATTGTATAAATTAGCATATTCGCAAAAAAATAAAAGTATTGAGCAACCAACCCCTTCCCGATCGCATGCGCCCCAAAACTCTCGATGAGTATGTTGGGCAGAGCCATATTATTGGTTCTAAAGGTGCATTGCGCAAAAATCTCGATGCCGGGACTATTCCTTCATTACTTTTATGGGGCCCTCCGGGAGTAGGCAAAACCACTTTGGCAAACCTGTTGGCTCGTGAGCTCGATCGGCCTTTTTACCAATTGAGTGCCGTTCATGCCGGGGTCAAAGATGTACGCGAAACCATTGAGAGTGCTAAAAGTCAACAATTTTTTAGTAAGCCCTCTCCCATTTTGTTTATCGATGAAATTCACCGTTTTAGCAAATCGCAACAGGATAGCTTATTGGGTGCAGTTGAAAAAGGAATTGTAACACTCATAGGTGCTACTACCGAAAATCCATCGTTCGAGGTTATTACCCCTTTGCTTTCGCGCTGTCAGGTTTATGTGCTCAAATCTCTTTCGAAAGATGAACTTATTGCAATTGCGCAACAAGCCATTACAAAAGACTTTGAACTGAAGCAGCATACGATTATACTTGAAGAAAGCGAGGCATTGCTTCGTATCTCGGGTGGCGATGCCCGCAAACTGCTCAATGCCCTTGAACTGGTTGTAAATGCCCTGTCGAACGAAGATGAGGGGACGATAATTATTACCAACGATAAAGTATTGGAGCTTGTACAGCAAAATCTTGCTATGTACGACAAACAGGGAGAGCAACATTACGATATTATTTCAGCTTTTATAAAAAGTATTAGGGGTAGCGACCCCAATGCTGCGGTGTACTATTTGGCTCGTATGCTCGAGGGTGGCGAAGATATTGAATTTATTGCCCGTCGCTTAGTTATACTAGCTGCTGAGGATATCGGCCTTGCCAATCCCAATGCTTTGCTTATGGCCAACTCCTGTTTTCAGGCTATACATGTTATTGGTATGCCCGAGGCTCGTATTATACTTTCGCAAACTGCTATTTATTTGGCTACTTCGCCCAAAAGCAATTCGGCATACCTTTCGATCGATCAGGCAATTGAACTAGTGAGAAGGACAGGTGATTTGCCGGTGCCGCTCGATATTCGCAATGCGCCAACAAAGCTTATGAAAGAACTCAATTACGGGATGGGTTATAAATATGCTCACGATTTTAATAATAACTTTGCCGAACAAGAATTTTTGCCCGATGGTATTAAAAATACTTGTTTGTATAAACCTCAAAAAAATGCACGTGAAACGGAAAACCAAAAGTGGCTATCGGCTTTGTGGAAAGGCAAGTATGGATATTAATTACTAATTACTAATGACTAATGTAGAATGAAGAATGAGGAATTAGGAAATTTTAAAAAGCGGAAGAAATGAGATGTGATAATAAAAATAAGAGAAAAGTAAAAAATATAAATGAAATAATGGTTCTACTCCTATTTTTGTAGAAGTTAGAGGACGAAAGTCGGAAGTCGGAAGAGTAGTTACTTCTGGCTTCGGTATTCTGACTTCCATCTTCAAGCAAAAAATGAAGTATTACCGAAATAATTAACCTCAAATAAAATATGATAAACACCCTTGAAAACATCAGGCACAGCAAAAGTGGAAATTTCTTTTTGATTGCAGGACCTTGCGTGGTCGAAAATGAAGACATAACCTATACCACTGCCGAGCGTATTGTAGAAATATGCGATAAGCTCGAAATTCCATTAATTTTTAAATCGTCGTTTAAAAAAGCAAACAGATCGAAAGTCGATTCATTTACAGGCATTGGCGATGCCGAGGCACTTAAAGTACTGGACCGGGTTAGAGAAATATACGAAGTACCTGTAATTACTGACATCCACAGCCCCGAAGATGCACTGGTTTCGTCGCAATATGTCGATGCGCTTCAGATTCCGGCTTTCTTGGCACGTCAAACCGACTTATTGATTGCTGCTGCTAAAACTGGGTTAATGGTTAATATTAAAAAAGGACAGTTTATGTCGCCCGAGTCGATGCTATTTGCAATGCAGAAAGTTATAGACTGTGGCAACAAACGTGTAATGCTTACCGACCGTGGCACTCAATTTGGCTATCAGGATCTTATTGTCGACTTTAGAGGCATTCCAACCATGAAATCGTTTGGTTGCCCGGTAATAATGGATTGTACTCATTCATTGCAGCAACCCAACCAAAGCTCAGGGGTTTCGGGTGGCCGACCCGATATGATCGAAACCATTGCTCGTGCTGCCATTGCAGTTGGTGCCGATGGTCTTTTTATCGAAACTCACCCCAATCCTTCTATAGCAAAGTCCGATGGCGCTAATATGTTACATTTAGATTTGCTCGAAGGCTTGTTGAGTCGATTAGTTAAAATTAGACAAACGGTGAATGGGTTATAGTTTATAAAGTTGAAAGTCTGAAGACGGAAGACAGCAGTTGAAACGTAGAAATCATTTTCACATTTTCACATTTGTAGTTCTCTCATTCAATTAGTAATTAGTAATTTGTCATTAGTAATTTGTAATTAGTCATTAATTTATGGATTTCATTCAATTAGCCCGGCAGCGATATTCATCGCGACTTTATAAGAAACAGGAAGTTGAAAAAGAAAAACTGTTTGCCATTTTAGAAGCTGCTCGTATAGCTCCCTCGGCTACCAACAAGCAACCATGGTTGTTGTATGTGCTTCGAAAAGAAGACGATTTGCAAAAGATTAAGGCATGCTATACCCGTGAATGGTTCAAGGAGGTGCCATTGGTTATAGTTGCTTGTGCCGACCATAGCATGAGTTGGAAACGAGCCGATGGTAAAGACCATGCCGATGTCGATGTTACTATAGCTGTTGATCACATGACATTGGCAGCAACCAGTTTGGGCTTGGCAACATGTTGGGTTTGTAATTTCGATAAGCAAAAAACAATTGACACCTTGAATTTGCCCAGTCATATTGAACCCATTGTGATGTTGCCCATAGGTTATCCCGACGACCAGTGCAATCCGAACCGTCACACTGCCAGTCGCAAAATGCTGACCGAGATAGTTCGTTGGGAAATATAAAAAAAGCGGACCTGTAAGCCGGGTTCTGTGTTCCCAATTGCTCGGGGACTCCTGTCATTTATCTAGCCAGACTGTTGCCAGCCTGATCGTTAGCAGTCTACCCTCCGGCATCGGGTGGACAACCCTCAAACGCCGGTATACATGACCTTACAGCCCATGGAGTGTACGGCAACTTTGTCGCCAAAGCCCCGGTGGGCTCTTACCCCACCTTTTCACCCTTACCCGATCGAAACCGGGCGGTTATTTTCTGTTACACTTACACAACCTCACGACCATCTTCCCGTTAGGAAGCATGGTGTCCTATGCTGCCCGGACTTTCCTACCCAAAGTGAGTTTGGATCGACAGGACGGCCCGCTTTTTAAATTTCGTGAACCGTGGTTCGTGAACCGTGGTTCGTGAACCGTGAACCGTGGTTCGTGAACTTTAGTTCACTGTCCACGGTTCACTGTCCACTATTCACTGTTCACTGTCCACGGTTCACTGTTCACTGTCCACGGTTCACTGTTCACTGTTCACTGTTCACTGTTCACGATTTTATTATCACCATAGTTGCTCCAAAGCCATATTCGGCAAAAGATGCATCCTGGTATTTGAGAAATGAATATTTTTGATCGAGCGTTTTACGCAGCTCGAATTTTAGCTTTCCATTGCCAACACCATGTATAAACACAATTCGTTTTGTTTTGGCATTCATAGCAGTTTCGAGCGCTGTGGTGAAGCGTGCAAGTTGAATCGTTATAATCTCGCCCGGTTCCATAAGGCTATGATTATCTACTATTTCCTCTATATGCAGATCAATTTCCTCCATTTCGCATTGTTTGTCGATCTTCTCAATTTTCTTTTTTACAAAAGTCGATTGTTCTTTCTCGGCAATTACTTTGTTGAGATCGACCTCTTTTATTGAATAATTTTCGGGCTTTGCGACAGCTTTTAAATTAATCACCAATGCTTTTTCGTCGAAATAATCGTTTTCGGTAAATAAAATAGACTTAGCAATATTCATAGCATCAATCGGATAGTTAAATACCAAAGGTTTTTCTAATTGGAAATCGTTTTCGTCGAAAAAAATCAGTTGAAGATTTATAGCGGCATATTCCTGTAACCGAGTTTTGGAAATGTTGGTCAACAAAAGCGATGTGTCGGGTTCGACCTCTCCTTTGTCAATGAGGCGCTGCTTTCCGGCTTTGTCGTAGGTTGCAACAAAGTAACATCCCATACTTCCATCGTTGAGCAAATACAAATCGAAGCTCAATGCAGGCGAACTCAAATCGTTTTTGGGCACAATAGCCAAAAATACTTTTACTTCCTGTGCTTTGAGTTTCGAAATGCTAGCTTTCTTTGAATTTTCGACAACATGCTGGTTTTGTACAACCGCTTGTTGTTTATAATCGGGCTTAGCAAACACTTTTGGTTTAAAATCTTCGATCAACACAAGGTCAGACATAAGGAAAGGAGCTTCGAAGCCATCGTTGTCGGTAATAAGCACTGTTTTGGCATCAATAACCTTAGCCACCACGCCACCACCAATATCATTTAAAAATTTTACTTTATCGCCTTTAGATAATTGCATATTCTGTATTTTTGGCAAACTTACAAATAAAAAACGGAACACGATAAAGCCATGCAAGCCAATAAAATATTGATTAACGATTTTACCTATTCATTGCCCGACGAACGTATTGCTCGTTACCCTTTGGAACGCAGAGACGAATCACAGCTATTGGTCTACAACGAAGGCGTTATTTCAAAAAATATTTTTTTCCATTTGTCCGATTTTGTGCCGCCCGATGGCTTGCTGGTAGCTAACGACACCAAGGTAGTACAGGCACGATTGTTGTTTTATAAAGAAACCGGAGCAATGGTCGAGATTTTTTGCTTAGAACCTATTGGCGAAAGTTTCGATACTGTTTTCTCGAAAAAAGACAAATGTCAATGGAAATGTATTGTTGGCAACTCGAAGAAATGGAAAGAAGGCTCCTTGAAACTCGAACACGATGGTATTGTACTAAATGCAAATAGGTTAGAGCATCACGACGATTGGCAATTGATCGAATTCAGTTGGTCGGGCAATTCATTGACTTTTTCCGAAATACTCGAACTATTTGGGCATATTCCCATTCCGCCTTATCTCAACCGAAGCGACGAATCCATTGATCAACAACGTTACCAGACTATTTACTCACAGCACCGAGGTTCGGTAGCTGCCCCAACAGCCGGATTGCATATTACACCCGTAATTATCGAAAAGTTGGAATCAAAAAATATCAAATTTTCGACTATTACTTTACATGTTGGAGCCGGAACTTTTAAACCCGTTAAAGAAGACGATGTTTCGAAACACGTGATGCACACCGAACAATTTGTGGTTTCTTTGGGTGGATTGAATGATATACTATCTCACCTTGGAAATATAACATCTGTAGGCACCACAACTCTTCGCACCCTCGAAAGTATTTATTGGATCGGTGTTAAATTAATCAAAAACGGACACTTATCGACTTTTATCGAGCAATGGGAAGTATATGAGCTCGAGCAATCGATCAATGCACACACTGCAATATCGGCTTTAATAAACCACATGAAAAACGAGGGCTTAGAAACAATACATGCCCAAACACAAATAATGATAGTACCAGGCTATCGGTTTCGTATGGTAGACCGATTAATTACAAATTTTCATCAACCACAAAGTACACTATTGTTGCTAGTTGCAGCCTTTATTGGCGGCGATTGGAGGCGGGTTTATGATTATGCGCTCGTAAACGATTTCCGATTCTTGAGCTATGGCGATGGAAGCCTTTTGAATAAGAGCTATTAGTTATGAGTGATGATAATTACAGCGATTCAACAATCGTTTAACGTCTTAGATACTTCGTATCTAAGCATTTAACTTTTCTTTTTCAACACTTCAAGCATGGTTTTTCCCATGTCGGCAGGCGAATGAACAACATGAATGCCGCATTCGGTCATTATTTTCATTTTAGCCTCGGCTGTATCGTTTTTTCCACCAATAATAGCACCGGCATGTCCCATTCGTCGACCTTTTGGAGCGGTTTGTCCTGCGATAAATCCCACCACGGGCTTTGTGCCATTGTCGCGTATCCACTCGGCAGCTTTAATTTCCATATCGCCACCAATTTCGCCAATCATTATGATGCCTTCAGTTTCGGGGTCATTCATAAGCAGCTTAATGGCTTCTTTGGTGGGTGTACCAATAATTGGGTCGCCACCAATGCCTATACAGGTCGATTGTCCCAGTCCGGCTTTAGTTACCTGATCGACAGCTTCATAGGTAAGTGTCCCTGAGCGTGATACAATGCCGATAGTACCTTTTTTATGAATAAAACCGGGCATAATACCAATTTTACATTCACCGGGTGTAATTACACCCGGGCAGTTGGGGCCTATCAATCGGGTCGAACAGTGTTCTTCGAGGTACGAGCGCACCATAACCATATCTGCAACCGGAATACCTTCGGTAATACATATTATTACACCTATTCCAGCATCGGCGGCTTCCATTATGGCATCGGCAGCGTATGCAGGAGGTACAAATATACACGATACGTTTGCTCCTGTATGCTCCACTGCTTCGTGCACGGTATTGAATACTGGGCGTTCGTAACTTGTTGTTCCGCCTTTTCCAGGTGTAACACCGCCAACAATATTGGTTCCGTATTCGATCATTTGTGAGGTGTGAAATCCACCTTCTTTGCCGGTGATACCCTGTACAATGACACGTGAGTTTTTGTTGACCAGTACGCTCATGTTAAATATGTTAAAAGTTTATAAAGTTAGAAGTTTAAAAACTGATGTTTAATTTTAATTATAGATGGCTATACATTAAATATAAAACTCTATAAAATAAATGGAAGCATCATTTTTGAACGTTTCATGTAATCGGAATAAGAATTACCAAAATAGGCAATATTTTCTTTTTCTTCTATTTTCATGGTTTTATAGTAGAAAAATGTTGCTAATAAACATATAACAAACAAAAGCCCTGAAATGTTTTTGAAAAATATGCCCCAGGTCAGAAAAACAAGAGATGCATATAACGGATGCCTTATATAACGGTATATTCCAGATTCGACCAAGTTTGCAGTTTTCTCGAACCCAAATAAATGGGGATCTTCACGAGAATGGTCTCTTTTACCTTTTTTGAGAAGAAACCATCCTCCCCAAAGTACAATGATAAATGCATAAATCAGCAAAATATAAGATACTATTTGGTGCCATTGAAACTTATTGTCGAACCAATAGAGATAATTGTTTACAAATAAAAACAAAGTTGCTTCCCATCCAAAAAAACGATAAAAACCATGGCTATTGAAATGTAGCAGTGGTTTTCGCGAAAACCATAGAATTGGTATGCTCAGAATTAGAAATAGAACTATTGTATTCATTGTTTATGAAATAAAACTTTGAATACCAAATTACAAATATTATTCGAAATTATGCTAGTTCTTGAAAAACAATCTTTAATTCTTCACTGTCGGGTTCGTTGGTGATTGAAAATGCAGCATCGTTTTTAATAAAAACTCCTATTTCCGAAGCTTTTAGCGACAAGGCACTAAAAATCCTGTCTTTTTCATTTTTTTCGCAATCGCTATTGAAATGTAAATGAAAAATTGTTGAATCGGCATCGTCGAACCGAAGAATAAACAAAGAATGGCTAGCAAAAACCAAATCTTCATAAGCATAAGTCATTTCAAGTTTGGCTGCTTCTATCAGCATAATTGCTTTGTCTAATGGACGGAATGTAATACTCATGGCAACTGTTTTTAAAATTATAAATACTCGAATGAATGTATCAGAAATTTAACCATTTCGGCTCGTTGAAGCAACATAGATGCTTGCTCGTAGGTTTGACATTTAACATGCAAGGTATTAACTGCATCTTCGAACTCATCGTCGGTAAACAACAATTTGTTAGATTTTAGATAATTGGCAAAATCGGCTTTCGAATTGCACTTATAAATTCCCTTTCGAAAATCGGCATCGGTTTCGATGCGATTGAGCATATTGATGGCATTTTGAATTGACATGGCACCTCGTTTTAAGTTCTACATTTTTGTTACTTTTTTAATTTCTTTTACAATTAAGTATCTTTTCTATGTTTAACATATCAATTTATCGTATTGATATACAAGCACAATATACCTAATAAAGAATATATAGTATACAATAGTGCAAATAATATGCCTTATTTTCTATTGAACTTTAAATTGAGGATTTGAAAAGAGGTCATAATAATAGGTTTGTTATAATCGTCAATGATTACCAATGGTTTAATTCTATAATTCTTAAAAAAATCGATTGATCCAGAAAACATCCATCCACCACTAAATTGACCAATAAAAACTAAACCAGTCTCTAAATTTAACCCATTTGTTAAGCCAAAATTACTTCCAATTTTTAAAGTCGAAGATGGATGAAATGAGGCTAATGGGTAATTTTCAAAAAAAGATCCTGAAATATATAGATATTTCTCTTGTCCCAATCGTGAATAAAAAGATGGTATAAATTGATTGTATTTAGGTTCTGAAAAACTAGTAACACTCCCCATATAAGAACCTATACCTATACCAAACCACTTTCGATTGATCAAATAACTGACTTTTAAACAAAAAAATGGTAATGTTTCTAAAGTATCTTTTGAATAATGTTCTGAGTAATAAGGTGAAACAAATCTTTCTCCATCGTAAGTATATCTATAATTTGTCGACCCACCTATGGCACTAACATTTAATATATTATAATCAAATCGATTGTTTGATATAAAGTGAAATTTTGAAAAACCGGCAGAGGCCAAAACAGTTTGTTTATCATAAGTTTTTGCACATAAGCCTTCGGAATCTTCAAATTGTCCTGCCATTGCCGAAAAATCTAATGTAAAATAATCAGGTATTTTCTTTGAAATTGAGCTTGTATCGACTTGTTGACTCATGAGTATAAAAGCAGCAAGACTCAAACCAATCGGTACATAGCGCCTCGTGGGCGATTCGATGTTTCTAAACCATTTTATGGTCAAGCCAACAAACAGTGCCCCAAATATAACAAAAACTGCAATAAATTCGATGGTCGAAAACCAGTTTTTGCCTATTGTAAACAAACCAAATGTCAATATTAGTAGAGAGTATATATAAATGTTAGAAATTGTGGTTTTATTTGATGCAGTTTGAACATTCATTTTTTCTCGGTAAAAAACAACCACTATCAAGCCAATTATTACTGGTAGTAAAAGCCACTGAACCATTTTAAGGTGAAAGATCAGGGTATTTCCAACAACATCGGCCAACGGGTCTATCAAAAATTCAAACATAAAACGGGTCAACAATACGTACGCCAATGCTGCAATAAATAGGTTTCCGCTTGCGTGTAGTTTTCTTTTAAACATAATAGCCAACACGATACCAATAAGGCTTGCCAAACTTTGGTACAATTGAACCGGGTGAACCGACATTGAATGCAAGGCATTATCGGGAATTTGATGGTGGTATAAATGAGCTTTAAACGCTTGTGCGTGTTCTCCAAAAGCAACAGACCAAGGCATTTCAGAGGGTGTGCCATAACAACAACCTGCGCAAAAGCATCCCAATCGCTGAATGGCCATAGCTGCCAGCATAGGGAATACGAGGGTGTCTAAGAATGAGTTGCTGTATCGAAAAACAAAACGAGCCAATAGATATACTAATCCAAATGCAAATAATCCGCCTATAAGAGAACGTTGGTGTGTGTCGGGAAATGAAAAGGTTTGGAAAAATTGCTGCCAGTCGGCTATTGAAAAGGTTACCAGCTTAGTGCCCGATATAAAAATGATTTTTGAAACGATAACAAAAACAATCCAGGGGAATAATGAAAATTTTCTTTTTTTTCCTTCGTACATTTGCCAAATCGCTGCCACCAAAAATGCCAGTGAATAAAACAACATGTAGAAAAAACCGGGATATGGACAGTTGAAATGTACGTTCAGCATCATAGGGTTTTTTATTTCAAATTTATAAAAAAATGATTGGAAAACAAAACGACACCATTTGCGCCATTGCTACTGCTGCCGGACATGGAGCCATTGCAGTGATTCGAATGAGTGGTAGCCATACTTTTTCTATAATTGAAAAAGTAACTCAAAGCAAGAATAAGAAATTAATAAGTACACTACCCTCTCATTCTGTTCATTTGACATATATTGTCGATAAAAATGAAATTGTCGACGAAGTATTAATTACTTTGTTTAAAAATCCGCACTCATATACCAGCGAAGATACTGTTGAAATCAGTTGTCATGGTTCTGTTTTTATACAGCAGGCAATTGTACAATTGCTCATTAGAAATGGAGCACGTATGGCTCAAGCCGGCGAATTTACCATGCGTGCCTTTATGAATGGCAAAATGGATTTATCGCAAGCCGAAGCGGTTGCCGATCTAATTTCGTCGCATTCCAAAGCTTCGCACCATGTTGCAATGAATCAGATGCGTGGAGGTTTCTCGCACCAATTGGAGGGTTTACGAGGTCAATTGTTGCATTTCATTTCAATGATCGAATTGGAACTCGATTTTAGCGAAGAAGAGGTCGAATTTGCCAATCGTGCCGAACTCCAAAAGCTTATCGAACAAATCAATTTAGTTTGTTATCAATTGGCCGAATCGTTCAAACTGGGCAATGTGATTAAAAATGGTGTACCTGTTGCTATTGTGGGTAAACCCAATTCGGGCAAATCGACTCTTTTGAATGCTTTGCTCAACGAGGAAAAGGCCATTGTTTCTGAAATTGCCGGTACCACCCGCGATGTAATTGAAGATGTTATTACTATTGAAGGTCTTCAGGTGCGTTTTATCGATACTGCCGGTATACGCGACACCACCGATACTATCGAATCGTTGGGAATTGAACGTACGTTTGAAAAAATCAAAAAAGCTACCGTCATTCTTTTAATGACCGATGCAACAGACAATATGCAAGAAGTTCATAATCAAATTAAAAAGATTAAACTATCGGAGCATCAAACCATGGCTGTAGTGATGAACAAAATCGATAAACTCATGCCAGATTTACTACAAGAAAAGATGGAACTTATGTCAGACTTGCCATACAAAGTTATTGGCATAGCAGCCAAACCCCAAACTGGTCTTCATCAAATTCACGATTTTATATTGCAAACGGTCAATTATAAGAAAATTAACGAATCTGACACCATTGTTACCAATGCCCGGCACTACGAATCGCTGGTAAATACATATCATTCTGGTCTAAGTGTTGTAGAGGGATTGGAAAACAATCTACCCTCCGACCTACTTGCCGAAGATATTCGCGAAATGCTTAGGTATATAGCCGAAATAACTGGTGAAATAACTACAAATGAGGTGCTTGGAAATATATTTAAGAATTTCTGTATCGGAAAGTAAAGTATTTATCTCTTGTTTTCTTTTCCTTTCTTTTACTGACTTTTAGCGTTTTATTTTATCGTATTTTTGTTGCCCGATTACACTTTTTTGTTTATTTTTGTTGTGTAGTTGTTGCCCAAGTTTCCTTATTTGTTGCCCGGCAACTTTAAGGGGGAAACGATGGCAGTAAATGACACCTACCGACAGTAATTGACATTAAAAGGCAGTAACAGGCATGAGCAGTACAATCAAAATTCAAAAGGTTTGCGAGTGTTGCGGTAACGAGTTTACCGCCCAAACTACTGTTACCCGTTTTTGTAGTCATAAATGTGCTTCTCGCTCATACAAGCAACGAAAAAGGGAAAGTAAAATCGGATGGGCAATAGAGGAAACCAATCAGCAAAAAATCCTCACCGCTTCCGATGTTCAACTGGAAGTCATTAAGCAAAAAGATTTTCTTTCCATCAAAGAGGCTTATACCTTACTTGGTGTTAGTGAACGCACGTTTTACAGGCTTATGAAAGAAGGTACTATTCTCGCAACAAAGTTGGGTGGTAGGACCATCATAAAACGAAGTATAATCGATAATCTTTTTGCAATATGAAAGTAACATTAAGAGAACGTGAGAAAAAAGGGCAAATTAGCCTGTATCTCGATTACTACCACAAAGGAAAACGTCAGTATGAATATTTACGCTTGTACTTGATTGCCAAGCCAAGAACACCCGAAGAACGAAACCAAAACAAGAAAACAGTGCAACTGGCAGAAACGATAAGGGCTAAAAGACAGCTTGAAATACAAAACGGGCTGTTTGGTGTAAATGATTTAGAGCGAATCAACAGCAGTTTTATAGCCTACTTTGAACTTTTAACCGAAAAAAGGAAAGAGAGCGACGGTAATTATGGTAACTGGCGCAGTGCCTTAAAACACTTGAAAGGTTTCTCAAAATCCAATGTGAGCTTCGCAGACATTGACAAACAGTGGCTCGAAGATTTAAAGCAATATTTCGTTCGTGATGCAGGTACAAAGCATAAGCAGAAACTTTCTCAAAACTCCTGTGTATCTTATTTCAATAAAGTGAGGGCTGCATTAAAAGAAGCTGTTAAAGATGGCTACATGATACGGAACCCTGCCGATGACATTGAGGGTATCAAAGAAGCAGAAACAAAAAGGGAATTTCTCACCCTCGATGAACTACAAAAAGCTGTTGGAGCAAAGTGTGATATACAAGTCGTGAAAGATGCTTTTATTTTTAGTGCTTTAACGGGTCTCAGATTTTCGGATATTCAAAAACTTACCTGGAGCGAAATACAGTTTTCAGAGGAAAATGGCTATTACATTCGTTTCAAACAGAAAAAGACCAAAGGACAGGAAACACTTCCTATTTCGGAAGATGCTGTTACATTATTAGGTGAAAGACATTCAAACGATGAACCTGTGTTTCGTGATTTAACTTACAGCGAGTACAATAATCAGAAAATACGGGAGTGGATGATTCGGGCAGGTATTGAAAAATATATCACTTTCCATTGCGCCCGTCATACTTATGCTACACTTCAATTAACTTTAGGGACTGATATTTACACAGTTTCAAAGCTTTTAGGCCATAGAAACCTAAAAACAACCGAGGTGTATGCAAAAATCATTGATGAAAAGAAAATAGCAGCAGCAAACCGAATAAAACTAAATCTATGAGCAACCAACCCTTAATATTTGAAGATATAATCAGGGGCGATTTACGCCCTTGGCTTGATGATAACAAGGTGGATGAGAAGTTTGCACCTATTATAAATGATATTGCAAATTCTGAACCCCAATTTCAGCCACTATTTGAAATTGTCTTTTATCGCTTTTTCAATGCGAGAACTCGCTATTTCAATAAGTTAATAGTTAATGAAGCAAACAATTACTGTAATACATGCATCGCTTATATTGGTTCCGGTGATGATTCAAGGGTAATTAAATATCGTCTTGGGCAAATACTGAAAAAGAAGCTCCCAACGCTTTTTAAGGATATTGCAAAACTCATAAAAGCCAACGATTACGACCTTTTATATATCAATCCCAATAAGGTTAATCCAAGCATTGATGCAGACCATAAAACCGAAACATATATCATACAATTGTTAAAAGTCGCTCTCGTTAAGGTTTACATCGAAATTCAGGAAGCATTTAAAGAACAAATTACCGATAACATCATGGAAATTGAAGATTTATACCTTCAATTCCTTTCTGAATCTATTCCCGAAAACACTTTCCTTAAATCAATTACACATATATCTGATATTCAGCATGTTAAAGAAGTGGTCAAAACTCCAATAGCTGATAAGTCCAAAAAATCAAAACCTAATACATTCAAATACAAGCATATAAACAAAAAAGCAGATTCTTTAAAAGACTTACTCGATTCTCTCAAACACAACAATTTAGTAGATAGCAAAACCAGCATCTACGAATTGAAAAAAATCTTTACCGACGATGAGAACTTTAAACCCATTGTCTGGACTGGTAACATTAGCGACCTCTATTATTTCATTATCTTAATCCATAACGAATTTCAAACAATCGAAAGCATTAAGCCATATCATTGGCAGGTAACTTGTAATTGTTTTATCAAACCTGATGGCACTTCTTTTGAACCTACACAACTTAAATCCCAAAAAATACCAAAGCAAAATGCCGAAATGATTAAAAAGGTCGCTTCGCTCCTCAATTAATCAACTCTACGCTTTACGCTCTCAAAATATTTTATTCTTTTTTACCGATACATTATCCTTTGTATCGGTTTTTTTTTCCTTTTTTCATCACTCTACGCTCTACGCTCTACTCTACGCACTCTACAAACCTTTAAAACAGGGCATTTTCTCAATGTATGTTTGTATCGTCAAGCAAACGTCTTGATGTCTTCTGGCCAGAAGTCCATTTATTAATTCTTAATCGTTAAAAGATGGACGAGAAGATTTTTGAAAAACTCGAATGCATTGAAAGAATGCTTATTGAGCAAAGTTTACTTAAAAAAGAAGTATTAAACTTTACCGAAGCAGCGGTCTATTTAGAGGTATCGCATTCACACCTCTATAAATTAACCAGTTCCGGTGCCATTCCGGCTTACAAGCCTAATGGCAAAAAACTCTATTTCAACCGTAAAGAGCTTGATACTTGGCTTCTAAGTAACAAGCAAGTTTCCACAGGCGAATTGGAGGAACAAGCCAACGAGTATTTAATGAAAAAAGGGAGGGTTAGGCTATGAACGAAGTAATTCAATCATTGCTTGCCTTAGCCAACGACATTAAAGAGGTAAAGGTATGTTTGCAGACCATGAAGCAAACACGGGCAGAAAAGTTTAAAGAACTCTGGATTGATGGGCAGGATGTGATGCTTGCCCTCAATATCAGCCAGCGAACACTCCAAACATTACGGGATAATGGCACTTTGCCATTTTCCCGTATTAGTGGCAAATTCTATTACAAGGTTTCCGACCTGGAAGCATTACTCGAAAGCAATTATTCTGGTAAACTTAAAGGGCTTGACAGGTATGGAAATTAACGAAAAAGCAATATTGGATAAAACCCATTACGGGCTCAATATTTACGCTCATGTTTTGCGGTCACATTACCCTGATGAAACAGTAATTCATTTATCAGGCAAGAAATGTAAACCTGCACGCAATCCATTTACCGATGGTTCTGAAACATTACTCTTAGAAAATCGGGATTGGGTATTTTATTACGAAGATGCTGCAAACGCTGAATTTAAAGGGAATCCGTTCGATTTTGCTGAATTGCATTTTAAACTCAATGGTAAAGAATTACTTAAAAAGATTGACGAAGAACTGAATTTAGGCATTGCGAAAAAGAAAGGTTTTTACGCTTACGCTCAAAACGATGTTCCTCTAATACCAGAAGTAAAAAAGCCGAAAGTAACGATTCCAAAATTCAGCTTTTACAAACGTCCTGTAAAGAACATCACCCCTGCCAAAGAAACAAGTTTGCTCGATATGTATAACCTCATTAAAAGTGATACATACAAAGGCAATACGCTTGCTTTTCATCAGATTGTAGATAAAGTACAGGCACGTCAATTTAAAGCCGAAAACTTCGACTATGTAACGTTTTCAGGAATATTCAGCAAGCGGAGCGACACCAATCTTTTAAAACACTCTGGTTTAATCACCATAGATTTTGACCATATACCCGAAGTTGAAAATCTTAAAAAGCAACTTCTTAACGATGAGTATTTCGACACCGAATTATTATTCGTTTCCCCTTCGGGCGATGGCCTTAAATGGATTATTCCAATCGACTTGACAAAAGGTTCGCACCAGCTTCTTTTTAATGCAATTGCAGAATATTTAAAGAAAACCTATCAATTAGAAGTTGACAAATCCGGTAAAGACATCTCAAGGGCTTGTTTCCTTCCATACGACAATAACGTGTATATCAATCCAAAATATTTACAATAATGAGCAAGAAAGAATTTAATCCGCAAGAGTGGCTTCAAGATAACAACACTGAGAATACTGCCCTTAATTTTGAATCTACTGAGACACAAAGCAACAAAACATTTCAACAATCCGAAGTTGAAGAAATAATTTCTCGTATCGAAGCAAAACAATTGGATATTGCCAACGCTTACAGCGATTGGCGTGATATTGGCTTTGCTTTTGCAACCGAATTTGGAGAGGCTGGCAGGGAGTATTTTCATCGTATTAGCCGTTTTTATTCCGATTATTCTGCTGGTGAATGCGATAAACAATTCGATAAATGCCTTAAAGCCCGTGGCACTGGTGTAACCCTTAAAACTTTCTTCCACATGGCTAAAACGGCAGGGGTAAATATTGCCGTAAAACCACCAAAGAGAACAGAAGAAGAACGCCTTCCTTATTTTCCTATAACCGTTTACGACAACCTCCCATTGTTCTTACAGGACTTGTGCAATATCTCAACTTCACCCGATGAAAAAGATTTACTTCTTTTAGGTTCAATCGTTACACTTAGTAGCAGTATGCCTAATGTTTATGGTTATTACCATAATCGTAAAGTGTTTTCTAACCTCTATCTTTTCATTACCGCACAAGCTTCAGCAGGGAAAGGCATATTAACACACTGTGCTCATTTGGTTGCTCCAATTCAAAAGCAAATGAGAGAAGAAAGTTTAGTCTTAAAAGCTGAATACGAACGTGAATACAACGAATATTTAAACATTCGTAAGAAAAACCCCGCCGCAGAAAAACCACAACGACCACCCGAAAAAATGCTTTTTATCCCTGCCAACAATAGCGCAGCAGGTGTATTGCAATTGTTACACGATAATAACGGGCGTGGTTTAATGTTCGAGACCGAAGGAGATACAATGGCATACACTTTCAAAAGCGACTACGGTAATTATTCCGATGCTTTCCGAAAAGCCTTTCATCACGAAACAATTCGTTATTATCGTAAAACCGACCGTGAGTTTGTCGACCTCGAATTTCCCTGTTTGTCAACAGTTCTTTCGGGTACTCCAAAACAAGTTCAAAACCTTATTCCCGACGCCGAGAATGGTTTATTTAGTAGGTTCATGTTCTATTATCTGCAAATTACCAACGATTGGAAAGATGTTTTTGAACGCAAGGTTGAAAATGGTTTTGATGCCTTTTTCGCAAAATATGGCGAGGATTATTATCAGCTTTTCAAAGAATTAAATTCATCCATTGCCATCGAGTTTACACTCTCTGCCAGTCAAAAAAGCCAGTTCAACAACATCTTTGCCCGTTGGCAAACCATGTACGACACGCTTTTAGGCTCTGAATATACAGCAACCGTTCGCCGTTTAGGGCTTATCACCTTTCGCATGGCATTAATTTTTTCGGTTCTTCGTGTGCTCGAAACTGGCGATTTATCAAGGCAAATCATATGCGAAGAACGTGATTTTCAAAATGCAATTGCAATTACCGAGGTACTTATGCTTCATGCCAAAAAAGTATTCTCTGAACTTCCACAATCGGCTCCGGTGGTTAAAAGAGAAAACCGTGAGGAGCGTTTTTACAATTCGCTTAATGATACATTTACCCGTAAAGATTATGTTGAAGTGGCTGAAAGTCTTGAAATACCTGATAAAACAGCCCAAAACTACATTTCTAAATATTTAAAGAAAGGCTTAATCCATCGTGATAAACAAGATTTTTACATAAAAACACCTACTAAGGAAACTAAGTATTTGGGGGATTGTTAGGAACAATTCCCCAGTTTCCTCAAAATCCTCAAAATCCTTGTTGAAAACTATTCTATAACTTTCTTTATTTTCCTTCTTTTATTCTCTCTTATTTGCCTATTTTAGACAAGTCAAATATCTAAAAGATGATAATAGGAAAACACCTTCGGGAACTTCGAGAGAAAAAAGGACTATTACTAAGGCAAGTTGCTGCATCACTTGAAGTTGATACTGCTTATATTAGCAAAATGGAACGGGGCGAAAAAAGTATCAAACGGGAATATGTTTTGCAATTGGCAAAAATTTATCAAGCAAATCCAGAGGATTTATTGACACTTTGGCTTACAGATAAAATCCTTGAAATCATTAAGGATGAAAAAACAGGTGTGTCTGCATTAAAAATGGCTGAAGCATCATTAATAAAGAAATAGATAATTACAGTGGCTACAAATAAACATGCAATAATAAGATATCAAACATTGGATAAGTGTTTTCGGAATCCAGGCCGAAAATATTATATCGATGACCTTATTAATGCGTGCAATGATGCTATTTATGATTTTACTGGCATTAATGAAGGCATAAAAAAACGACAGGTTTTTGATGATATTAGGTTTATGGAAAGCCCGCAAGGTTGGAACATTCCTTTGGAGCATAACCGTGATGGTCATAAAGTATTTTACAGATATTCTGATTTGACCTTTTCCATAAATAATCAACCACTTAACGAAAGCGAAGAAAGGCAGCTAAAGGAAGCTCTCTTAACACTTTCAAGATTCAAAGGGATGCCACAATTTGAATGGGTTAGTGAAATCACTGCCCGGCTTGATTCAGGTTTAGGTTTGTCACATACCAAGTATCAAATAATTCAATTTGAGCAAAACGACTATCTTAAAGGCTTAGACTATATAACTCCTTTGTATAATGCTATTTTATATCAGAAGACACTCGATATTGAATATAGAAGTTTCAAGCAAGATGTACCCTATACAATTGTTTTACATCCTTATTTTCTTAAACAATACAACAATCGTTGGTATATCTTCGGTAAAAATGACAAGAATAAACTAATTATTAATCTTGCATTAGATAGAATTGTTTCAATAGTTGAAAGCAAAGAGAAGTATCTTATAAACGATTCCATTGATTTTGAAGAGTATTTCGATGATGTTATTGGTGTTAGTGTTCAAAATAATGAACCAACTCAGCTTATTGTATTAAAAGTTAGTAATCAGCTTTTTCCATATATTCAGACCAAACCGCTTCACGGTTCTCAAAAAATTAAAGAAAAACAAACCGATTTTACGACAATTACTTTGAGTCTCATTCCAAATTATGAGCTTGAATCTTTGCTTCTTTCCCTTGGTGAAGGTATTGAAGTTTTGTCTCCGGTATCATTAAGAAATAGAATGTCTGAAAGAGCTGATGCAATTGGAAATAATTATAAAAACAAGAATGCAGTTTGAATGCATTATTAAATACAAGCTTTGTATATGAATAAAATTGGTTTTAAAAATTTCAGACGGTTTGTAGATTTCAAACCTTTAGAATATAAAGATATTACCTTTTTGGTTGGAAGAAATAATTCTGGTAAATCCACATTGGTAAAAGCATTACTCCTTATATCCGATTACTTAAAATCAGGTAACCTGAAAGAATTTCATTTTGGCAATAATGTTTTGGAAGATGCCAATATAGTTACATATAGCAGAGCACTTAATAACACTGCATTAAAAAGAAAGGAAGATTTTATCTGGTTTAATTATCAGATTGACAACTATCTGATAGAAATATCCATTTCGGGTACACCAGATAAAACCTGCGCTGATGTGCATCAATTTTTAATTAAGAATCAAAGTGAAAATATCTCGATAAAAATTGAGCCTCAAATTTCATCAATAACTGTTAGCGAGGATTTTACATCAAAAGAGGAAAAAACGAGTAGCAGTCAGTTACAAATCCTTGAAAATGAAATTGAAACCCTTCAATTTGAACTCAATAAAAGTGATTTAAAGAAATCAAGTAAGGAATACCTCGAAAAAGTGGATAAGTTAAATTTATTGAGGAGCAGAAGGAATATGCTTGCTCATGGCTTTAATGATATAGATTCCAATATCGATAGTGAAGAAGATAACTCAATAGTTAAGGAACCAATAGAAGAATATGGTAAAGTAGACAATTTCTCAGTTTCCTACGAATACGGTAAAGAAAAAACGTTGAAAGAAATTTTTGACTCATTTCAAATTGATGCAATTAACAAATACTTTGAAAGCAGAAGTGATTCAGGCGAATATGAAGAACCGGAAAAAATTAATTACCGTTCCTTTTATCAGGAAAGATTAAAAATTGAGGATTCAATTAAAGAATTTATTCAAAAAACCCAGGAACAGACATTTATTTACTTGGGAGCCAATCCGGCAAAGCAATCCGCACTATTTTCTATTAGAGATAAAAACAATGCACTTGCACAGTCAATTCACGATTATTATCAATTAGGTATTGATAAAATGCCTGCAAGCGAAGCTTTCCTTTTTGTAAAAAAATGGATGGGTAGTGAATATTTTGAAATTGGCGAAAAAATAAATATTGGACTATGCGCAGGTGAAGCATATCAGGTTGAAATCGAATTAGGTGGCAATAAATTACCTCTTGCTGATAAGGGAATGGGTTCTATTCAAGCAATGTTGTTGATTCTGCGACTTGCTTGTATTATCCATAAAAGCAAAATAAATTCAATCAAGCCATTGGTATTAATTGAAGAACCTGAATTAAATCTGCATCCTGCATTACAAAGTAAGCTTGCTGAATTGTTTTTTGAAGTAAGTAAAAATGACATAAAATTAATTGTCGAAACTCATTCAGAATATCTAATAAGGAAAACCCAATTGTTAGTTAAAGAGAATGAGTTTGAAGTAAAACCTAATGAGAATCCTTTCTGTGTATTATATTTTGATAAAGAAGAACAGTGGAAAATGAATTACCGTGAAGATGGTAAATTTATTGATGAGTTTGGAAAAGGCTTTTATGACGAATCAGCATTATTAACATTAAGCCTTCTCTAATTATGGATTTATATATTGATAAAGAAAATGTTTTAAGTCTAATTAAAAATCAGGATAATAATCTTTATTCTGATAGTCTTAAAACAATGCAAAAGCAACTTAATGTTAATTTCAATTTTACTAAAGAAACAATTGCTTCTGATGTTAATCTCATGGCATGGTTTAAGTTTTTTACTTCAGGCATGGGAGAAAATAACAAACAATCTTTTACTCCTGAGAAATTTCCTGTCAGACCTTTAAAATCTAACACTTCAAATACTTTCGACACAAAGCAACTATCATCTATATATTTATTAGATGACCCTGATATTACTAAGCTGATAAATGCTGGTTCAATATTAATTGGTGCCGTAGGTGATGAATTTGCAATATTTAATCAATTATTTCTATTTCAAGATGATTATCTATTTGAAAGAGAATTAAGGATTGGTGACGCAGATTTTACTTGTTGGGAAGACCTTGAAAAATTTGCAACTCCATTAACAGACATTATTATAATTGACCCATTTATTTTAAAAAATGGGGAAGTAAATATCAATACCATAGATGTTAACCTAATTCATTGGTTAGGAATCATTTGTTCTAAATCCAACATTAAAATCAATATTGTTATCGTTCTAAATCCCAATGAAATGAGTTATAACATTGCAGAAATTAGAACTAAAATAATAAATAGGATTGAAGGTGTTGTCGGTAAAAAACCTCAAGTAACATTTATTAAAACGGTAAAAGAACACGACAGGTCAATAATCACAAATTACCTAAGAATTACAGGAAATACCTTTACATATTGGAACGATGCTGGTGTGAAAATCACTAAAGGGAAAGAAATATCAGTAAAGAGTTTTGCAAAAACAGAATTTCACGATAATGCTCTTAAAGCCTTATCAGACGTGCAAATAATTATTGATTTTGCTTTAAAAAATGATGGAGTTGAAGGCGACAAAATTTCTAATTTTTTAAATTTTCAATAACAATGCAGTTCTACTGCATAATTACAATTTTACTTTGTATCATCAATTAAAACGAAAGATTAAAATAGAATGGCAAACAATAGAAAAGTAGATGTAGGGTTTATCTTCCAAATTACCGATAAGGTACTTTGGAATGTATTTAAAAAGAACGAGATTGGCGATGTTCTACTTCCCTTCGTTGTTATTCGCAGGCTCGATTGTATTCTTGAACCTGTAAACCATAAAGTGCGTGATGCCTACAACAACTTTAAAGATAAAGTGAGTGAAGATAAACTCGACCCTATTTTAAGGAAAGCTGCAGGTGGCTTACAATTTTATAATACTTCTAAACACACATTAGAATCATTAAAAGAAAATACCAAAACAATTGAAATCGACTTTAATAATTACCTGAATGGATTCAATAAAGAAGTAAGGGACATTATTGAGAATTTTCAATTCGATAAGGTACTTGCCCGCTTAGTAAAGAATAAACTGCTTTACCAGATGGTAGAAGCCATTTGTAAAGTCGATTTACATACCGATACTGTTGATAATCACGATATGGGTTATGTTTTCGAAGAATTAATCCGGATATCAAACGAGCAAAGCAATGAAACTGCTGGGGAACACTTTACACCTCGTGATGTAATTGAACTAATGATAAAGATTGTTTTTAGTACAGAGAAAGATATTCTTACTCAATCAGGTATTATCAGGACAATTTATGACCCGACCTTAGGAACTGGCGGTATGATTAGCCTTGCTAAAAACTATATTCTCGACGAATTATGTGTTGGTAGCGAACACAAGCCAACCATTAAAACATTCGGTCAGGAGATTAATGAACAATCTTATGCAATTGCTAAATCGGAAGCTTTAATTACAGGCGAAAATGCTGATAATATAAGACATGGTAACAGTTTTACCGAAGACCGTTTTGTCGATAAGCAGTTTCATTACCAGTTTGCCAATCCTCCTTATGGTGTAACATGGAATAAAGATGCCGATTTTATTATAAATGAGAGTGCAAATCCCGCCGGTCGTTTTTATGCCGGATTACCAGGGAAAAGCGATGGTCAGCTCCTCTTTTTACAACACATGATAAGCAAAATGGAGCGTGAAGGAGGTAAAATTGCCGTAGTTACTAATGGTTCTCCCCTATTTTCAGGCGGTGCCGGAAGTGGTGAAAGCGATATCCGTAAATGGATAATTAGCAGCGACTTGCTCGATTGCATCATTGCACTGCCAAAGGATTTATTTTACAACACTGGCATAAACACCTATATATGGTTCTTAAATAATAAAAAGCCTGCCCGCCGTAAAGGCAAGGTACAACTAATA
The DNA here is from genome assembly GCA_945889005.1 of Bacteroides fragilis. GTDB lineage: Bacteria > Bacteroidota > Bacteroidia > Bacteroidales > DTGW01 > CAMDBI01. The sequence continues at coordinate 22,034 of CAMDBI010000009.1, read as the reverse complement.
AATGCTAATATACTTGAAGACAAGGCTAATAGTATAGAAGGTTTTTGTCGCCCCGAAAAAAGAAGTTTGGGCAACAAACGCAATAAAATTGAAAGTAATCATATTGCAAAACTGGTTGAAATATATACTCGATTCGAAGAAAATCAATATTCTAAGATATACAACAACGACGATTTTGGTTACTATCAGATAACGATTGAACAACCGGAATACGATGCAAAGGGTAGGCCAGTCAAAGATAAAAAAGGGGGCTTTAAACCCGATTCAAAAAAGAGGGATAAAGAAAACATTCCTTTAACCGAGGATATTGAAGAATATTTTAAAAATGAGGTACTGCCCAATTTGCCAAATGCGTGGATTGATTATGATAAAACCCGTATTGGTTACGAAATAAATTTTACCAAATACTATTACGAATACAAAGCATTGCGTCCTTCTTCTGAAATTAAAGCAGAAATTGAAGCTTTGGAATACGGTACAACCGAACAAAAAGGGATAACTCAACTTTTAAAAGAACTTTTGGGATGAGAAACTTATGCAAATACGAACAATATAAAGTGTTAAAAAACAATTTTATAACTGAAGTGCCCATTAGTTGGGATATGATTAAATTAAAATATGTTGCTAATATTTATAATGGCAACAGCTTAAATGATGATTATAAACTACAATTTGAATCTGAAAATGATGAAGAATTACCATATATAGCATCAAAAGATATTAATGTTGAAACAACAGAAATAAACTATCAGAATGGAACACGAATTCCGAAAAATTTCGAAAATCTTAAAATTGCACCTAAATATTCATCATTGCTTTGCATCGAAGGTGGCAGCGCGGGTAGAAAAATGGGGTTTACAAACCAAGATGTGTATTTTGTAAATAAGCTGGCTTGTTTTAATGTAGAAGATGAAGTTACATCAAAATTCATTTTTTATATTCTTCAAAGCAATCATTTTCAATCTCAATTCTACAACGCATTGACAGGTTTAATTGGGGGTGTAAGTTTGTCTAATCTTAGAAATTTTAATTTTCCATTACCTTCAATTCAAGAACAGTTTTCAATTGTATATTTTCTCAACCAACAAACCTTCCTCATTGATGAAATCATAAACCGAAAGGAAAAACAAATAGAACTCTTAAAAGAAAAACAGCAGGCAATTATTAATGAAGCGGTTACCAAAGGTCTTGACCCCAATATTAAAATAAAAGATAGTGGCATTGATTGGTTGGGGAAAATTCCAACAGATTGGAAAGTTACTAAGTCAAAGCATTTAACAAACTTAATTACTGATGGCGCTCATATTTCACCTGATACATCAAGTGATGATTTTCCATTTATTTCTACTGTGGATTTAACAAGAGGCGAAATTGACTGGAACAGTTGTTTGAAAACAACCAAAGAAAGTTATGAATACTTAGTACGCACAGGATGCAAACCAATAATTAATGATATTCTATATAGTAAAGATGGGACTATCGGCAAAACAACGGTTATCACTGAAAACAAAGAATTCGTAGTAGCTTCATCTTTGATTATAATCCGACCTAAACCTGACCTAATAAATCCTTTCTATTTTGAATATTTGTTACGGTCTAATGTTATTAATTATCAAATTGATAGACTTTTAAGCGGTGTTGCATTAAGAAGAATATCACTAGAGAAATTTTCTAATTTACAATTAATCCTTCCTCCTCTGCAAATTCAAAATCAAATACTGGAATCTTTACAAAGCTCAAATGCAACATTCTTAAAAACATTGGATGCTCTTAGAACTCAAATCGGAAAACTAAAAGAATACCGCCAATCCATCATTTCCGAAGCTGTAACGGGCAAAATAGATGTAAGAGATTGGCAATCCAATAATAGTTCAAATTAAAAATTAAAGTATGGAAATAATAGGTTTTATATTACTTGGTTTAATCCTTGGGGCTGCAATTGGTTGGTTCATTGGCAAATCGGCTGCCATTAAATCTTTGCAAGCAGAGAAAGACAATGCACAATTAAAATATAGTGAATTGGAAAAAGAATTTGTGGCTTATAAAGCTACTAGCACTTCTCAATTGCAAACTGCAACTTCAAATATTGAATCCAAAGAAAAAGAGTTGGAAAGCTCGAAGGAAACCATTAAAAATATGGCTACTGACCAAACTTCTTTGAACAATCAGTTATCAACAGCTAATGCCAATTTAAACGCTGCAAATCAAACTATTTCCGATAAGAATAAAGAATTAGAAGCACAAAAAGAAGAATTAAAAAATATCAAAAGCGAATTGTCTCAAACCAGTCAGGCACTGGCTACTGCAAATGCCCAGATAAAAGGTTTAAACGATAAGTTAAACGACTTTGAAGAGTTAAAGAAAGAACTTAAAAATACCCGTGATGAGTTTAATAAAGCTAATGAGCTTTTAGCTTCAGCAACAGCCAATAATAAGGCATTAAATGAAAAGTTGCAAACCCAGAAAGAGGAAATGGAAGCAATGGGTAAAAAGTTCAATACCGAATTTGAAAACATTGCAAACAAAATATTAGAAACCAAGTCGGAGAAGTTTACAGAACTCAATAAAACCAATTTAAAAGATATTCTTGAACCATTGGGGAAAAACTTAACTGAATTTAAAACCAAGGTTGAAGAGGTTTACGACAAAGAATCAAAAGAACGGTTTTCATTAGGCGAAAAAGTAAAGGAATTAGCTCTATTAAACCAGGTAATTAGCGAAGAAGCCCGAAATCTTACAAAAGCCTTAAAAGGTGAGGCCAAAACTCAGGGCCGCTGGGGCGAAATGATTTTGGAAAGTATTCTTGAAAAATCAGGCCTTCGTAAAGATGAAGAATATTTTATGGAATATCAGTTATTAGATGAAAACGGAGTTCCATTAAAATCTGATGCAGAAGGTAAAAAAATGCGCCCTGATGCTGTCATTAAATATCCTGATAACAGAAGCGTCATTATTGATTCAAAAGTATCATTAAACGCATTTACTCGCCTGATTGCATCTTCTGACGCCGAAGAACAAAAGAAAGAATTGGATGCTCATGTTACTGCAATAAAAAATCACATTTTATCACTTAGCGCCAAAGGATATGATGATTATAATAAAGCCCTTGATTTTGTAATGATGTTTATTCCAAGTGAACCAGCTTATATTGCAGCCTTGCAAGGAGACCCTGATTTATGGAATTTCGCATACGACAAACGAATTTTACTATTAAATCCAACAAACCTTATTACTTCATTAAAGCTTATTGTTGACCTTTGGAAACGTGAATACCAAAATCAGAATGCTTTAGCAATTGCGGACAGAGGAGCTAAATTGTATGATAAATTTGTTGGTTTCGTTGATAATCTTACTGGTGTCGGTGAATACATCGATAAAGCTCAAAATAAGTTTTCTGATGCCTTTAAACAATTAAGCACAGGTCAGGACAACCTTGTTTTACAAGCAGAAAAGCTAAAAAAACTTGGTTTAAAGAGTAAAAAGGAATTAAATACAGAACTGGTAAACCAAGCAATAGGTAATATAATAGAAGAATAAACCAAGCATTAATATGTCAGAAGGAACAAAAGAAATACATTTTGAAGAGCATATTGTAAAGTACCTTACAAAATATGCACAGCCCGAATTTCCTGAATATTCGGAGAAGGAGTCTTCGAGTTACGACAAGGATTTATGCCTTATTCCCGAAGATGTAATTGATTTTATAAAAGATACTCAACCTGAAAAATATGAAGCCTTAACAAATCAGTATGGAAATTCCACAGATAGTAAAATATTAGAGCGTGTTGCTGAAAATCTCAATAAATATAAAACATTGCATGTTTTCCGCGAGAAAGTTAAAGACCGTGGTCAAACCCTTGATTTAATTTATTTCAAACCGGTTCATAGCAAAACGCCTGAACATAGCGAGTGGTATAAGAAAAATCGTTTAACTATTGTTCGCCAGCTCAGATATTCAAAAAAAAATCAAAATTCAATTGACATTGTTTTGTTCATTAATGGTATTCCGGTTATCACTATTGAGTTAAAAAATGCTTTAACTGGTCAGTATTTACACCATGCAATAAAACAATATATCGAAGACAGAGACCCGAAGGAAAAGCTTTTTGAATTTAAACGTTGCCTTGTCCATTTTGCGGTAAGTACCGAAAAAGTGAGCATGTGTACCGAGCTAAAAGGAAAAAGCACATTCTTTTTACCTTTTAATAAAGCACTTATTAATACTCAGGATGACGATTATGCAACAGCATACTTATGGCATGATGTTTTGCGTAAAGATTCAATAATAGACCTGATACAGAATTACATCAATATACAAGAAACCGAAGAAAATTATTGGGATAACAAAAGCAAATCACTACGTAAAGACAAAAAAATAAGGCTCATTTTCCCTCGCTACCATCAACGACGAGCTGTACAAAATTTATTAGAAGCAGTTAAAATAGATGGTGTTGGTCAAAAATATCTGATACAACATTCAGCTGGTTCCGGTAAGTCAAATACAATTTCTTGGCTTGCTCATCGGTTATCCGATTTTTTCAGAAATCCCGATGACGATAGAGCTTTATTTAACAGTGTTATTGTAGTAACTGACCGGAGAGTATTAAACAGGCAAATTCAGGATAATATCCGTCAGTTTGAACAAACTCCCGGTGTTGTTGAATATATAGATGAAAGTAAAACAGCACAGGAATTAAAAGCTGCAATAGAACAGGGTAAAAGGGTCATCGTAACAACTCTTCAAAAGTTCCCGATTATTTCAGAAACTATAGCTCAAAATAAAGATAAAACCTATGCAGTAATTATTGATGAAGCGCATAGTTCTCAATCCGGTGAAGCTGCTCGACATCTAAGAAAAGCATTATCTCTTGAAGATGCTGAAAATGCGGATAAATTAGACAAAGAACTTGATGAACTTATTGAGGAAGAAATTAAACGAAAGGGCGACCAGACGAATATTTCATTCTTTGCTTTTACGGCAACACCAAAACCTAAGACCATCGAATTATTTGGTACTATAAGAAATGGCAAGAAAGAAGCTTTCGATTTGTACACTATGGAACAAGCTATTAAAGAAGGCTTTATTCTTGATGTACTAAAGAATTATATGAGTTGGAAACGTTACTATAAGCTCATAAAACGGTCTGAAATAGATGACAAAGAATATGAAAAAAAGAAAACAGTTCGGTTATTGTCATCTTATGTCGATTTACAGGACCATGCAATAGAAAAAAAGGCTCGTGTAATGATTGAACATTTTGTAGCACAAACACAAAATGAAATACAAGGGAAAGCCAGAGCTATGTTAGTTACACGTTCTCGTTTACATGCTGTTAGGTTTAAGCGTAAATTTGATGATATATTACGTGAAATGAAATTGCCTTATGGTGCCCTCGTTGCTTTTAGTGGTACAGTTACAGATGCTGAAACTGGTCAGGATTACACAAAAGAGAATATGAATAATTTAGGTGGCAAAATTGAAATTCCTGATGCCTTTAAGTTACCACAATTCAGATTCCTAATTGTTGCAAATATGTATCAAACAGGCTTTGACGAGCCTTTATTGCATACAATGTTTGTAGATAAAAAATTAGGTGGTACCAGCACTGTGCAAACATTGAGTCGTTTAAACAGGACTGCACCTGGCAAAGATACTACCATGGTTCTTGACTTTGTAAACGACCCGGAACAAGTTCAAACTGATTTTCAGGCTTACTATGGTAGTAATTACATGGAACTTGATGACCAAACAGACCCCAATAGTTTATATGATGTTCTGCAAAAAATTGAATTTCACAACATCATATATAAAAATGATATAGAGGCTTATGCAAAGATATTCTTTACAAAAGGTGACCATAAAGAAAAACTACAACCAATATTAAACGAAGTTGTAAATCGTTTTGAATCAAAATTGGATGATGATGCTAAAGTTTCATTAAAAGCATCTATTAAAAGCTACGTTCGGTTATACAGATTTCTATCTCAAATAATCACTTTTACAGATGTTCAGCTTGAAAAATTCTATGTATTTCTGACCGATTTATTTAAAAAGCTTCCATCCAATCCAAATCCAATGCCTATAGAGGTTTTAGAGGAAATAAATCTGGATAGTTATAAACTGCAACATCAATTTACCACCGACCTTCAACTGCAAAGCCAGGATACAGCAATGCAAGGTATGTCTCCGGGAGGTGATGCTTCGGCAGTATCTGAAGAAATTGAATGGTTAACTAAAATTATCAAAGTGCTTAACGATACTTATGGTTTGGAATTAAAAGATGAAGATAAGGTAGAATTTGAAAGAATGCGTAAAAACATCTATTCCAATGAAGAATTGATGAGTTTCTTTAATTCTAAAAATAGTAAAGACAACATTCAGGATAAATTCAATGAGGAAATAGATAATGAACTATTAAACTTCATTAATACAAAACTTGAATTCTATAATAAACTTACGGAAGACCGTGTAAACTATATGTTTAAAAGACTTTGGTTTAATGATTTGTACGACCAGAAAGTAAGAGGCTTGGTAGGTTAATTTAGTATTAAATGAAGACAATATCTTAAATAGCATATTAATGAACACTGGCGAAATACTAATATATCAAAACTCCGAGGGTAGCATAAAACTCGATGTTCGCCTCGAAGAAGAAACCGTTTGGCTCACACAAGCCCAGCTTTGCGACCTTTTTCAAAAGTCTAAAGCTACTATAAGTGAACACATTAAAAATGTTTTCGAGGAAGGAGAACTGTACGAAAATTCAGTTGTTCGGAATTTCCGAACAACTGCTTCCGATGGCAAATCATACGATGTTAACTACTACAACCTCGATGTAATTATTTCCGTTGGCTACCGGGTAAAATCGCAACAAGGTACACAGTTCCGTATTTGGGCTACCCAAAGGCTTAAAGAATACATAGTAAAGGGCTTTACGCTGAACGATGAGCGTTTTAAGTCGGGCAATTCAATGAACTATTTCTCCGAACTGCAAGAACGCATCAGGGAGATACGAATTTCCGAACGTTTCTTTTATCAAAAAATCAAAGATATATATTCAACCAGCATCGATTACGATGCCAACGACGAAAAAACCATTACATTCTTTAAAGTAGTACAAAACAAACTGCTTTGGGCTATTAGTCAGCAAACAGCAGCCGAATTGGTGTACAGGCGTGTCGATGCAACTTTGCCTTTACTTGGAATGCAATCGTATGACAAAAAAAGTGCTGTAAGCATTAAGAAAGCTGATGTAAGCGTAGCCAAAAATTACCTAAACGAAGCCGAAATAAAGCTTTTAGGGCTTTTGGTAGAACAATACCTTGCTTTTGCCGAAACAATGGCACAACAGCAAACCCCCATGTACATGAAAGATTGGATTGAACGCCTCGATTCTATTCTGCAATTAAATGGTAGGGAACTACTCGCACACGCTGGCACAATAAGCCATCAAATGGCATTAAACAAGTCGGGCGTAGAGTACGAAAAATACAAGGAAGAACAAAAGAAACTTTCCAAAGAAGCGAGTTTGAAAGAGATTGAGGAAGATATTAATAAACTGAAAAAATTAAAACCGTAATAGTGAAACCATAAAATTATCAATTAGAATGGCAGAAAAGACCCCGAATCTTACCTTTAACATTCTCACGTTTACCCATCCTGCCGATGAGTTTACATTTCATTTTGTTGCCGATGAAGCCGAGGGCTTAAACCGTGTGCACAATTCACTTGTACCCACCGAAGTAATTGAACACTTTGGCAAACAGGAGCATTATTTCACTTCGTTCGATAATGCTTTTCCTAACAGCTTCGCTGTTTCAAAGCCCTGTACCCCTTCATATACTGAAAAACTCAACAAGCAGGGCGAAAAAGTAAGGGCTAAAGTCGAAAACTCATGTTACGGGTTCAGCATTCTAAAACGATACTACAATTTTAAGGTTTACAGCTATTTCAAAAGCAATGGGTACATCGTAAGCCCCAATTTTATTAAAGATACCGAAGTCTGGTTGCCATCCGAGAAATTGGAAGACTGGCAATACCGCTATTTCGATAAATTCACGCTTAAAATCCAAATTGCCCGCATCACTTCGCACCCCGAACTGATTATATCGTTCGAGAGTACAGCAAAAGTATTCAAGAAAAGCCTTGCATCCCTATACAAAGATGTTGCCCCGGAAAAGTTTACATGGGTAATCTTCAACGAACAACTTTACCGACATTCCGAGCTACCAGAAGAAGCCCGCAGGTATCCCGTAAACTCGTTTCCTGTTTGGAACTTCGATATTCGTTCTGCCCTAAACCAAAGCACCGAAGCACCCGAACGGGGCAATAAATACCTAAAATTCCGTAATCACATAACCAAATTCTACAACAATCACCTCAATAACGATAGTTTTAAAGCGGTTATTCCATTACATGCCAAAGGCTTTATTCCGGTCGATGAAGTCCGTAAAGGGAAAGTGAGTTTCAATAGTAACAGCCTCATATTTGGCAAAAAAGATGGTATTGTTGGAAGAGATATTTCCCCAATAACAGGCATGAATAAATGGGGGCCTTACGATATAGGCGATTTCCAAAACGTGCATATATTCTTTATCTTCCACAAGTCTGACTTTAAAAAAGCCGAAAACATTCAAAAATACTTCGATGGTGAATTTGAAAACTTTAAAGGTTTGCAGAAGTATTCACACATCAACTATCATTTTGAAAAGGGGTTTAGCTTCATGTTCGATGATAAAGACGATCCATTGCCCAAAGTTGAAGAACTTCTCAGGCAGCGTAAATTTCAGGACGATGTAAAATATTTTGCAATCTATATCAGCCCTCACAGCAAAACTACCAACGACGAAAAACGCAAGGCAATATATTACAAGCTGAAAGAGCTATTACTTAAAAACAAGATACTATCACAGGTTCTCGATGCCGAAAAAATATTAAACCCCAAAGTCAAATATCACAACAGTTTGCCAAACATTGCTATTGCAATGCTGGCAAAGTTAAACGGTATTCCGTGGCGTTTAGACACGCAAATAAAGAACGAATTGATTGTTGGCGTTGGTGCATTTAAGCATGTCAATTCCAATGTTCAATATATCGGCAGTGCCTTTAGTTTTCAAAACACGGGTAAATTCACTCACTTCGAATGTTTCCGAAAGAATGAAATAGACGAACTGGCAGGTTCAATTCTCGATGCAGTTAGAGCCTATGTAGTTCATAATAAAAGCCTAAAAAAGTTGGTCATTCACTTCTACAAAAGCATGAATCAGGACGAACTGCAACCCATTGAAGACGGCTTAAAAGAATTGAGACTCGAAATTCCTGTGTTTATTGTCAGCATAAACAAAACCGAATCAACCGATTTTGTGGCATTCGACGAAGATTATTCCGAAATAATGCCCCTGAGTGGCACATACATCAATATCGGATTCAACAGATACCTGCTTTTCAATAACTCACGATACAACAATTATCCTGTTCCCGGTATTGCGGGTTATCCGTTCCCGATAAAGCTTTCGATAAGCTGTTCAAATAAAGAATTAGAAAAAGACACCAAAGTGATAGGCGAATTATTAGACCAGGTATATCAGTTTAGTCGTGTGTATTGGAAATCATTAATTCAGCAGAATTTACCAGTAACCATCAAGTACCCCGAAATGGTTGCCGAAATGTTCCCATACTTCGATGGCTACGAAATACCCGAATTTGGGAAAGATAACCTTTGGTTTTTGTAGAATATCATAACATTACAATAATGGAAGCAACGCAAGCCCAATTACTCAGTTTATTAGATGGTAAAAAACAATTCATCATCCCCATCTACCAAAGAACCTATTCATGGCATTTAAAGCAATGTCAGCAATTATTAAACGATATAGTCCGTGTTGGAAATGATGAAAGCCAAATTTCTCATTTTATTGGTTCTGTTGTTTACTTTAAACCCGATAACTCTCCGATTACCAGCGTACCTGAATTATTAGTAATTGATGGTCAGCAGCGGCTTACAACAGTTTCTTTAATGCTAATGGCATTGATTAAATTCTTACAAAAGCATCCAGATATAAAACTCGAAGATGAAACATGGGAAGAAGTTCAGGAAACTTATCTTGTAAATAAGCACCGTAAAGATGATACCAAATACAAATTGCTTCTGACAAGAAACGATAAAAACACTTACATAAACCTATTAGAATCAATAGACCAGGATAGCAATATTTCAAAGCGTATTCAGGAGAATTTTGTGTTTTTTAGGGATTCAATTCATAAAGACAATGTCATTGCTATTTATACTGGAATTAAGAAGCTTATTATTGTTGATGTTATTCTTGAAAGGGATAAAGATAACCCTCAATTGATTTTTGAAAGTTTAAACTCAACTGGTTTAGATTTATCTCAAGCCGACTTAATCCGTAATTATGTGTTAATGGGACAAAATCAAGAAACCCAAAAAACATTGTATGATAAGTATTGGTTTCCGATGGAACAAAGCTTTGGCGACAACATTACTGTTTTACCTTGGTTTGTTAGGGACTACCTTACTATGAAAGAATCTTCAATTCCGAACATTGAAGAAGTTTACGAACGATATAAAAAATTCCTGAAATCAAAAAACAGTCCTAAAACAATATCCGATGCAGTTAAAGATTTACATGCTTTCTCAAAGTTTTACGTAAGAATTGCTTTACAGAAGGAAACAGATGAAGCTCTACAAAAAAAATTCAAAGAAATATCAAAATTAAGGATAGATACTTCGTACCCCTTTTTAATAGCTGTTTACAACGATTTTGAAAGTGAAGTTATTTCTAAAGATGATTTTCTGACCATAATTGATTTGGTTAAAGACTATGTATTTCGCCGTGCAATTTGCGGAATACCAACCAACAGCTTAAACAAAACATTCGCAACGCTTTACAAAAGGATAAAACGTGAAACTTATTTAGAATCGGTAAAGGCTGCATTCATTCTCATGGATAGTTATCGTAGGTTTCCCAATGATTCAGAATTTATCAAAGAATTGGCGATTAAAGATGTTTATAATTTCCGTTCACGCAATTATTTACTTGAATCTCTCGAAAACTTCAAACGTAAAGAACTGGTAAATGCCGAAAATTACACCATTGAACATATTCTGCCTCAAAACCCGAACACTCCTGTTGAATGGCAAAATGAACTCGGTGCAGATTGGGAAAAAGTAAAGGAAAAATATCTTCATACTTTAGGCAATTTAACGTTAACAGGTTATAATTCAGAATTATCTGACAAGCCATTCTCTGTAAAAAAAACAATAGAAGGTGGTTTTAATACAAGCCCACTTATTCTTAATGAATCTGTTAGATGTGAATCAGTATGGAATGAAACAGCCATCAATACCAGAGCTTCAAAGTTGTCTAATATTGCTTGCAAAATTTGGGCTTGCCCTGTATTACCAAGTGATAGGCTTGAATTATACCGTGTACCAGAAGAATCCAAAGAAACAGTTGTTTATGATTTAGAGCATTTTGAATATTTAAAGGATGAAATGCTTGAATTATACCGTAATCTTGAAAAGCGAATCCTTAACCTCGATTCATCGGTAAGGGTTGAGTTTAAGAAACTTTACATTGCATTTAAAGCCCAAACAAATTTTGTTGATATTGTACCACAGAAAAAACGTTTAAGGCTTTCACTAAACATCCAATATGATAAGATTAAAGACCCTAACAGCCTATGTAAAGATGTTTCAGGTTTAGGCAGATGGGGCAATGGTGATGTTGAAGTTGGCCTTGAAAAATTGAACCAATTAGACGATATAATGGACTTAATCGTTCAAGCGTTTGAGGAACAGGTAGAATTGATTTAAAACCCGGAAATAGAAAAGGAACATCACACTAACCCCTACCGCACAAAGCAGGTTATATGGTGTTCCTCTTCCTCTTTCGGCAAGTATTGCGCCAGCCCGTTGCAGTATTTGCCTATAATGTTGTTTAATTTTTAAGGTATAGGCAAAAACTACAACGCCCTGCGGGTTGCTATCGCAAGGCTGTCACAATCCTTGCAGCTCAATCGTCATCGTCACGGCAGCTCTCAATGTTCTGCAAGCCGCTTTACTCATTTCGCCTACATTACACTTCAGGGCTTCGCAAACTCAACACCTTTCGTTTCATTCCGGCTACATTCGTTTCAGCCACTTGCAGCCCATCCGCTGCCAGTGTTAGGCTCGCCTGCTGGTCGCCACCGGCTGCGGGGCTGTCATGGTTTTTGTGTTTGCCTGTCTGACTTCAATTGATTTTTAGCGGTATCCAGTCAAAGAACAAAAACACACGCCAGCCCCTTGCTGTAAACAGTAGCCATCCTCCGCCCTCATTCTTCGGGTCTCTCAGTCTGCCACCGGTGGCTCCACTCGCTGGCGGCTCGCGATGCTTGTCCATTGTCCGCAACCCGTTTCGCTATCGCTTCACTCATTGCAGCCAATGTCCAGCCGAAAAGCTCAAGGCTGCATAACCTGCTTTCCCGACCCACAAATAAAAACAGCAGTTGACATTAATTGAAAAACAAAGAATAATTCATAATCAAATACACCAAAACATAATAGCAAAGTTACAGGTATGGTTGTCAAAGCTGACAAGGGTACGCTTCGCCAGCCTCAAAAAATCTCCACACCTCCTACGTCGGGTAGTATTTTTTGGTCTGCCCTTGCATCATTGCCCCCCAACCTGTGCCAATCGGGCATTATGTTTAACTGTATATTACGCCGTAGGTTGGCTGGCTGGTGGTTGGTCGCCTACATTCACAGTTCTGCACGTTTCCGCCTTTCTCATATTGGTGGTTCTGTGCCGTTGTTCTCCCTTCGGCTCTTGTGGCTTGAGTGTTCTCTTGGTAAGCTGCCCTTTTAGGGTGGCTTATCTTTTTTTTGGAATATCTGAATTTAAACCTTGACGGGTAATTATTGATTTTTCAAAAATAAAAAAGTACAGCAAAGATAGGCGGGCTTCCCTCATTGCCTCCCACAGTGTTTTTTCAAGGTCAAGCCCTACGGGTTTTTGTAAAAATCTCCACACCTCCTTTGTCGGGTAGTATTTTTCCAAAAAACCTTGACAAAACCCCTCAGCCCGCCTGATACAAGGCTTTCTTTTTTCTTTTTTTTCTCGTTTTTTTTCTTTCTTCTTTGTGAAAATAATAGTGCGGAGCGAAGCGAAGCTTAACTTTTAACGCCCGTACTATGAATACTTACATTATCAAATCCAATTGCGGAAGTAATCAACTTTCCAAACCACATTTCTACATCTTAAACAAGGGAATGAACAGCGGAAAACCGCTTCAAATCCCTTGTCCGAACAGTTTTGTTTTTACTTCGGATTCCGAAAACGAACGAGATTTTTATTACTGGCTTCTTTTCGGACTTTGGCGTTCAAAATCTTTTCATCCTTTTTTGCGTGGTTCAGTTATCCCATTTATCAGCATCAGGGATTTAAGAAACTGCATTTTAGCTGGGGAAGTAGAAGCCAAAGCCAATATCAACCAGTTTCAGAAAAACATTGAAATTTTGAAGCTACTTGAACTAAAAGAAAAGCAGTTTCACGAGAACCTGAAACTAATTGAAGAAGCCCGAAAAGCAATTTTCTACAAGTACCGAAGAAGGTAGCGGAATTTTTCCGCTTCTTTCTTCCTTCGCTTCCCATTTTGACATACTGACACGCCAAATATTAGCCCTGAATTATGCAAAATAAAGCGACTAACTGCATTAGAAACCAATTATATACAAAAGCATAAGATTTGATATATTTTTCCATCGTAAAGCAAGGACAAAGCCGTATTTCCTCCGTGCCAAGTCCAAGCGAAAACCGAATTGTTTAATTTAAAATCGTAGAAAAATGGGAAAAATTTCTCAAGGTATCTTAGGCGGTTTCTCTGGTAAAGTTGGTAACGTTATCGGGGGAAACTGGAAAGGAATCGACTACATGAGGGTAAAACCTGCAAGTGTAGCCAATCCTCAAACGGCTGGTCAGGTTGACCAACGTACAAAGTTCTCAACTGTGTTAGGTTTCTTGCAACCTCTCAGGGGCTTCTTAAAGGTCGGATTTCGCAATTATGCGGTTAAAATGACCGAGTTTAACAGTGCGATGTCGTACAATGTACAAAACGCAATTATCGGCGATTATCCCGACTTTATTATTGATTTTGAGGCAGCTCTAATCAGTAGAGGAGGTTTAACCGCAGCATTGAACCCGACAGTTGGTTCTGATTTGACTGGTGTGCTTCAATTCAACTGGGTTGATAACTCAATTGATGGTAATGCAAGACCTACCGACCGTGCAATGGTACTGGCTTACAATCCAACCAGAAACGAAGCGGTTTATGTAACTGATGGTTCGCCACGCAGTGCAGGTGCTCACACCTTAACAGTTCCAAACCAGTATTCTGGTGATACTGTTTACGCCTTTATCGCTTTTATTAGTGCTGATGGCAAAGAAGTTTCAAACAGTCGTTACATTGGCAGTGTTGAAGTTGCTTAATATTGGATTGATTCTTTCGGTACAAACCGCTTCCATCCTGGAGGCGGTTTTACTTTTTAAAATTCCCTCCCTTTTTTCCTATCTTTACCACCAGTTTTCATTTAGTATTTAAACTTTTGTTGCCTATTTGTTGCCCAATTCCTATAAGTAACAGATAATCAATATTGGTTTATATTCTGTATCGGAAAATAAAATTGTTGTAAAATTGTTAATTGACAAAAGAAACAATTTAATAAAAGAATTTACATGAACACAGGCGAAATTCTCTTGTATCAAAATTCCGAAGGCAGCATAAAAATTGATGTACGCCTCGAACAAGAAACTGTTTGGCTCACACAGGCTCAAATGGGAATGCTTTTTAATAAGGACAAACGTACTATTTCCGAGCATATTAGCAATATATTTAAAGAAGGGGAACTGAATGAAAGCTCAGTTGTCCGGAATTTCCGGACAACTGCTTCCGATGGCAAATCATACGATGTCAATTACTACAACCTCGATGTCATTATTTCCGTTGGCTACCGTGTAAAATCACAACAAGGAACTCAATTTCGAATTTGGGCTACCCAAAGGCTCAAAGAATACATTGTAAAGGGTTTTGCATTGAACGATGAACGTTTCAAGTCGGGCAACTCAATGAACTACTTCTCTGAACTACAAGAACGTATCAGAGAAATTCGAATATCCGAACGCTTTTTTTACCAAAAAATCAAAGATATTTATTCAACCAGCATCGATTACGATGCCAACGACGAAAAGACTATTACTTTCTTTAAAGTAGTACAAAATAAACTACTATGGGCAATTAGCCAACAAACTGCCGCCGAATTGGTGTACAGGCGTGTTGATGCTACTTTGCCATTGCTCGGTATGCAGTCTTTTGATAAGAAAACGGCTGCAAGCATTAAGAAAGCAGATGTAAGTGTAGCCAAAAATTACCTTGCCGAAGACGAAATAAAGCTGTTGGGGCTTTTGGTAGAACAATACCTTGCTTTTGCCGAAACCATGGCACAACAGCATACCCCCATGTACATGAAAGATTGGATTCAACGACTCGATTCCATTCTCCAGCTCAACGGTCGTGAATTACTCGACCATGCAGGTAAAATAAGCCACCAAATGGCTTTAGATAAGTCGGGGGCCGAATATGAAAAGTTCAAAGAGAAACAAAAGAAACTCTCTATAGAAGCGAGTTTGAAAGAGATTGAGGAGGATATAAAAAAACTGAAGAAATAAACAAAACTCAATAAATTTCAAATGATTCAGCTTTTTTTCAAAATATCGGCTATTAAACCTCATGAATGGGCTTCCGTTTACAAAAAGATTGAAGCTATTACAGAAGCCTTTCCATTGCAATTAAAACGAATTGAATCGATAGATTTTTGGAATCCTGACAATTCGTCTGATTTAGAGATTGAATACTCCGACTTATATCGCAATAAAGGAACTGATGATGAAAACATTTCATTTTATGGCGATACTCAAAGCTATACAGCGGGAAATACGGTGTGTTTTTTTAAGCTTTTTGAAAAAAACCTTGAAAAAAATTTCTATGGTTCAGAAAAAGATACTTTAAAACCTATAACATGGTATCCTTCACAAGCATTTCACGATGATGGTACTTTACCTAATGCCAATGGCAAGCATATTGGAAGTTACGCGATTGACACGAATGGAGCCATTTATAAATATGCAATTCTAGCTATAGGAATAATGCTCGAAAATGAACTTCCCGGACGTGTATTTATGATTGCATTGGAACAAGAGCAACAGGATATAACCCAAACACTGAACTGGCTTAATTTTCAATTGAATGAACACTACGAAATACCCATTTATTTTGACAAAGTTAGATTACTCGATTCATTTATTGACTCATGCGAAAGTAAAAAACATGCAGTAGAACGAATGGAAAACCTTTTCAGAAAGCAATTTTACCAAAATATGGTTTTTGCTATCGAAAATATTGGTTACCAAGCTGCGTTTGAGTTTTATTCTGAAGTATTGGCTACATATACATTTGGTACGTTTGGTTTTTCCGATGTGCTTGATGCCTGGATTGCAGCAACCAAAGACCTTGAAAGTGTACTAAATATAGTAGATGCAAGCAAAAGATTTCTTGCTAATAATAATCCTACAGAATATCAACAGCAAAAAATTGAAAAATACAAGCTCGATAATTTACTGGAAAAGCTGCTCAACGATTTTATCCTCTGGACACCTCAAATGCGTGAAGAATTGGAGAAACTATATACCAATAAACGAGCAATAGAAACTGGTAACGAAGACTTAATGGGTTCTATCTTTCGAATGTCGGGCTACAGGGTCGATATTTGTCCTATTTCAACAAATAAAGAAATTCTATTTGAGGCTTTTATGTACTTCGACC
Source organism: Bacteroides fragilis (assembly GCA_945889005.1). GTDB lineage: Bacteria > Bacteroidota > Bacteroidia > Bacteroidales > DTGW01 > CAMDBI01. The sequence continues at coordinate 5,155 of CAMDBI010000009.1, read as the reverse complement.
CCAAAAATGGCAATAAATACAAAGAAATTATTGATAATTGGATAGAAAACAACCATGATAAATTTAGCAAGTTGACAGAGTCTTTAAATAAATTTGAAAATAATATCCAAAGCAATATAGTCAATAAATCAACCGATAATGAAATTCTTGATAATAAAATAGATATATACACTTCACAATACCCCGAACACAGTCGATTCATCGTTGAAAAAGCAGCAAAAATAAATACCGCTTTGTTAAATATGGATGTTATTATCAATAAGTTACACGAGGTACTTTCTAGTATTATTTCAAAAGATGAAAACAAAAAAGCTATTCAAAATATTCAATCTGAATCTAAGGATACAATTATCAAAAATATTTATTACTATCTGATAGAAAAAAGATTACCAGTATCTCCAAATTTTATAGAGTGGTTAAACGCAGAAAACGATAAAAGTGTATTGTTTATGCTGCGCTTATTGGTCTCAACTAGAATATATGATGCTGGGCTTGGGTTTATCAGACTTCAAATAGTTCAGGATTGTAACTTATGGGAAAAATGGCGAAGTGGAGGAATATATGATTTGTTACATTAATGAAAAACAAGACCACTTTGATGAAATAAGTTTGAATAAACAATACAATTAAATACTTATATATACCTAAATATCAATACAAAATGAGTAAAATTGAAAGAAACGACCCTTGTCACTGTGGAAGTGGCAAAAAATACAAGAAATGTTGCTTGGTTGCTGATCAAGCGAGTGAAGCAGCTTTGCATAAGCACAATGACGATTTCTTTTCGCACGAAATTGAACCAGACACTGAAATGATTCGTTCGTATGGTGCTTACGATGGTGTATTTGGCGAAGATTCGGATTCCGATAATTGGAACGATGCTACTTCGGTTGAGGTTGGTCTGCCTTTTCCGGAAGTTTCTGCTGAAGATGAAGCTTTTATTGAAAATTGGTATAAGAAAATTGAAAAGATTAAAAAACCAATAGAAATATTAAAAGCAGCCGAACAGTTCATGGATGAGTATCCAAGTCTTGTGCCGGCATGGGGTTTCGAGGATGAATATTTATTAGATTTGAAGACCAATTGTGTGAAACAAGGCTTGAACGATGAATTATTAAACTTTTTAATGTTGTTCCGTAAGCGTTTCCCAGATGTGTACCAGCGTATGTTTGGCTACCACGATTCTGATTTAATATATTATTCAATAATCAATGGAAACTTAAACGAAATTCCGTCGTTGCTCGTCAATTTTGAACTTTATCCCGAGGCGTTTCTTGATAAAATGTTTGAAATGTTGAATATTTTAGCTGTAAAAGGTGAGTCGGCATTGTTGGTGCCTTTTATTAAAAAAATTCATAAAAGAGTTGTTGATTCATACAATATTTTAGATGGGTATGAAATATTAACCCCTTTGATGTATCATATTGAAGGAAAATATATTGGCCCGAACCAAACAGACGCTGAATATTCTCAATTTTGTAATGAAATAAAGGATAGTGTAGATGTTAAAATAAAAGAACAATTTTTACAAGAAGAATATTGGAAAACTGAACACTCTTCATACTTTGCTGATGCTGGAATATTTTCATGTAATTTGAAAATTAAAAACGAACGCAACTCTGCTTATTCCGATTTTCTGAAAAAATTTCAGTGGCATTTATTCCATGACCTAAAAAAAGATTGGGTTTCAGCTTTTTTAATTTGTTTTGAACTAAATGCTTATTTTTGGTTTATTCTTGATGAAAAAATAGTTTCAAACGACAATTACTTTGTTCTCGACAAAAAGTCATTGGATAGATATATATCGCTAAAACTGAAAGAGTTTATGTGGTTAAATTCATACCGAACGAATGCTTTGCTGACTGGTGTTTGGTATTTTGCCGAATTTTTAGTAAAAACTCAAAATACGAATGAGAGTACAATATCTGATGTTCGAAAAACTTGTATAGAACTTCATGCAATGGAGCAAAATATAAATATTGGAAATCTTGAAAGCTTAGTTTTTAATAAATTTCCTATGTGGTAGTGCTTTATCAACTATCCATACAAGTCTTCCAGTTCAAGTTTTTTTATTCTCGATCTTATAGAACCAGACGTGCGACCAAAATGTATCGCGAGGTCTTTCACACTTGCTCCTTCGCAATACATGATGGTTAGCTCTTCGTCCAATTCGTCGGTCCAAGGTTGGTAAGCATCTCTGTACTTTTGACGTTCTTCTTCGACCCTATAGCTTTTATCTTTAGACTGATTAGTAAGTTTTGATTGCTTCGTGTTTTGTTTATCGTATTCTTTTGTATCTTGTACTGGAGCTTTGACGATGTGTATTTGAGCCGATGCTGCAATTCCAATAGGAACAAGTGCTTCGGGTATAAATAGACTATTTTTTGTTCGGGTTATAGCTACATACAAAAGGTTTATTTCTTCATTGAGCTTGTTTAAATCCCATTCCTTTTTTTCTTCTTTTATCTTTTGAATTTTCTTTTCAGTAATGAAATCGTTAACCAGTTGAACAGTATCGTATTCCATGCCTTTACTTCTGTGTACGGTCGAAAAAATAATATCAGCTTTTCCTCTATCGTCGTTCACGACATGTTTGTCTTTGATATTCTTAATGATACCGGGAATTTCATTTCCATATTCCTTTACAATCTCGACCATCATAGAGAGTTGCACATCGTCAGTTTTTTTAATATAGTCTTCTAGCTCATAGAGGTCTTTCATATTTGCTATGAGTTTGTCTCTTACCAATCGACGGTTTCCATTGTAAAGATTCAATACATCGTAGAGCGATGCGCCATCGTCGGCGTAGGTGTAAGAATTTATATTTCCTTCGAAATATATTCGTTGCACGTTGTCGCGTTCTTGCGTGTATTCGATGGCTTTCAATAGCAAACCAAGGTTGGTACGCGCTAGTACTGCTTTCATCTTGCGCTCTTTGGAATTTCCTTTTCCGACTATTTTTATTTGGGGTTCATCGGCTATATGTTTTTTCCAGTTTACAACTTCTATTGCCAATTTGGCAATATCGTCGCTAAACCGAAAACTCGACGAGAGGTTAAAAATACGAAAATCGGTTTGTTCGAGCGAATTGACGGCATAGCGCCAACCGTATATTTGTTGATGGGTATCGCCTACTATAACCTTGGTAGCTCGTTGTTTGAGAAACACATCGAGCATGGCAGGCGAGGCATCTTGTCCCTCGTCGAAAAGAATATAGTCGAAAGGCAAGTTGGGGTTCGAAAGTTGAAATTTTTTAAGATAGAAATCGTGTGTAACCGGCAGTTCACCATCGTTCATTTTCTTGAGCAGGAGTCTTGTTTGGTTTTCGATGTATTCGTAATATTTCGAAACAAATTCAAGTGCTTTTGGGTCGCTAAGTACTTGGCGGTAGTCTAGGTCTTGTACTTTGGGCTTGTTGCTATTGCAAAAATAGGCAATAAATCGGTTGATGTGATTGGCTACAATGTATTGAGCGTGTTTCTCGCCTTTGGCTTGCAAGCCGAGCAATTCGGCTACTTCGTGTGTTTTGTATTCATGAGCGTTTACTTTGTAACCATATTTTACTACTATATGTCGGTATGCCAACGAATGTGCTGTTTCTACTTTAACATTGTGCAGTCCTTTTTCAGAAAATTTTCGTGCGGCTTCTAGTTTTACCGATTTGTTGAAAGCGAGGTATAGTATTTTGCTGTTCGACGGTCGGGCTTTGGCATATTCGATAAGAGTTGTGGTCTTGCCCGAGCCTGCAACTGCATTTATCTTGATGTTTCCAATCGAATTGATTATTTCCATTTGTTCGGTGGTTAGTTCCATCAAACAATCCTCCTATCGTTTTATTTCGTTTAGCGGAAAACCCAGTTTTTGAGAAAGGCTTTTCAAGCCTACAAGCTCCGACGGAGTAACTAAACTAATCGATAAACCTTTTGTTCCGGCTCTAGCTGTACGTCCGCTTCTATGGGTATAATATTCGTCTTTGTCGGGTTGCTGCAAGTGTAATACGTATGCCAAATTCTCGACATCTATTCCACGTGCTGCAAGATCGGTAGCGATCAGTATTTTTAACTTTTTGTTTTTAAAAGCCCTCATTACTTTGTCTCGTTCTTTTTGCATCAAATCGCCATGTATGGCAGCGCCTGCAATCTTTTTTTCTTCAAATTGATTGGCTAGGTTTTGTGCTCCGGCTTTGGTTCTACAAAATATAATGCCCCGGTTGTCGCCCTGAGTTTTGATAAAATGAAATAATATACTTGCTTTTTCTTCCGATCCACAAACAACGTATTGATGTTCAATGTTTTTGTTTATTACCTGCATTTTACCCACTTCAATTCTGAATGCGTGGGGCGACATATAGGTTTTAATAATTGACTTTATTTCCTGTGGCATGGTTGCCGAAAACAACCAGGTAGCCCTTTTCCCATTGGTCTGACGAAGTATGCTGTCGAGTTCATGTTTAAATCCCATACTGAGCATTTCGTCGGCTTCGTCGAGTACTATGGTTTTTACGTTGCTAATAGTGAGGGCTTTTTTTTCCAACAAATCGATCAAACGACCCGGAGTGGCTACTACAATATGAGTTGGGCGTTTCAAAGCATTGATTTGGTCTTCGATATAGGCTCCTCCATAAACCGATTCGACAAATATTTTCTTGGGTACGTATTTTGTAAAACGAAACAATTGCTTGGCAATTTGTTGTCCCAATTCGCGGGTGGGCGAAAGTATCAATGCCTGAATAGCATTCAAATCGGGATCTATTGCTTGCAAAAGAGGAAGTCCAAAAGCTGCTGTTTTGCCCGTTCCTGTTTGTGCTTGTCCTATAAAATCAGTTCCACTTTGTATTAAAAAGGGTATCGCTTTTTCTTGTATTTCGGTGGGTGTTACTATGTTGTTTTCCTGAAGCGCTTTTATAAATGTGTCGGAAACGCCTAATGATGAGAATGTTTTCAAATGTGTTTTATTAAAATTTGTGAACAAAGGTAAGCGAAAGTATTGTGTAAAAACAAATTAATTCCTAAATTGAGTGATTTAAACTAAAAAAAGCAAAAGATAGCTTGCTTAATATATTATTAATGAGTATCTTAGAGGTGTAAAACAAACAAAAACACACATCACCATTGAGGTGAGCAACACTATCTTTTATGGCAGCTAAGATAACCAA
>CAMDBI010000008.1 GCA_945889005.1 Bacteroides fragilis | reverse complement strand
ACAAAAAACCAGTTATGACAACAATATTGGCCCCCAAAAAAGAACTATTGAGATCAATTCGCATCTTCTTGTCTAACAAAATGACTTTTTAATTAAACGAGCCGAACAAAAAGCCTCCACTTATATTTTAATCGCTCAATTTAGGTAATAGTAAACTTTGGTCGGCTCGAAACCCTCACTACCGCTGCACAGCGCAATATGCTGGCTCAACGTATCGGGCAACTTGTTACAGGTGGAAGCCAGACACTTTCAACCAGCCTTTCCGATCAGGAAGTAGAACGTTTGGCAGCACACTTTTATAGCGAAATCAAAGCCAAAGGCACCTGCGATATCAAGCCTGGCGACTGGGATACGGTGAACTTGACAACACTCAAAAACAAAGATGGGCGCGAAATAGGAGCCGAATGGTTGTGTAAACAAGCATTTGACCAGTTAGGCATAGGCTCTTTCTTGCAGCAAAGCGGCTGGGACGATCAAAGCATAGCCCTTGCCACTACCGATATAATATGTCGAGCCGTGTACCCTGTCTCGGAACTCAAAACAGTATCGTACATTAAAGAAAATTCGGCTGTTTGCGAGATAACGGGCTACGACAGGGACAAAATCACCAAGGATAAGCTTTACGGCATATCGCACAAGTTATTCAAGATCAAAGACCCGTTGGAGCAATACCTGTCCAAACGAACCAACGAGCTGTTCGATCTTGATGACAAAATAATCCTGTACGACCTGACCAATACGTACTTCGAAGGTCAAATGCGCGGCAGTAAAATTGCCAAATTTGGCCGCAGCAAAGAAAAGCGCAGCGATGCCAGGATAATCGTGTTAGCAGTTGTGGTAAACCGCGAAGGCTTTTTGAAATACTCCAACATTTTTGAGGGCAACATGGCCGATTGTAAGACACTCGAAACTATTGTAAATGCCATGAGTACTCAAACATCCTTTACCAAACGCAAACCCATCGTGGTTATGGATGCTGGCATAGCAACCGACGACAACCTGACCATGCTCAAAACAAAAGGTTACGATTACCTGTGCGTGTCTCGTTCATCGCTCAAAGAGTATCATGCCGATATTTTAGCCTCACCAGTACAGATAACCGACAAACGAAACCAGCCTATTGAGTTACTAAAGGTAAAGGCCAATGGCAATACCGACCAGTACCTTTGGGTGCGCAGTCAGGCCAAGGCCATGAAAGAAAATAGCATGAACGGACTGCTATCCCAACGCTTTGAAGAAGGCATACAACATATACAGGAAGGTATTCAGAAAAAAGGCGGCACTAAAACACTCAATAAAGTATATGAACGCATTGGCCGTCTCAAACAAAAATACCCATCGATACACAACTATTACGAAATAACGGTAAGTGACGATGGTAATGGCTCTGCAACAAGCATCGCGTGCCGTCACAAAACAGGTCAAGATGCAGACAAAAAAGCAGGAATATACTTCTTACGCACATCTCTGATGCAACTTGACGAGCATACATTTTGGACAATATACAACACCATCCGCGAAATCGAGTACACCTTCAGGGTACTAAAAACAGACCTTGATCTTCGTCCTATTTATCATAAAACCGACGATGCCTCAATGGCGCACCTACACTTGGGCTTACTAGCATATTGGTTAGTTGCTACCATACGCTATCAGCTTAAACAACAGGGCATAAACTCCGACTGGCGCGAGATAGTTCGAAGAATGAACACGCAAAAATGCGTTACAACCTCTGTGGAAAATATAAGCCAACAAACAATATCAATACGGCAGAGTACAGAGCCTACTATCGATGTCAAAGAAATATACGACAAGCTAAAATACAAGTACAAACCCTTTAGCCGAAAAAAATCCGTAGTACTCCCAGCAGAAATTTTTAAAATTGGAAGCCCGTAAAATCAAACTTTTAAGTCCATATAGTTGCAATGTGGGTTAAAATCTTATAATTTTTCTAAACAAATCCTTGTTTTATTTTACCAATTTATTAATTCCATTAATATTTTTTCCGCTAATAAATGCAGAAACAACTACTGCTAAAGTATAAAAGCCTCGTTCGGAGTAGCGTTGGTTATTGAGCGACTTGTACTGAGCGCAGTCGATGTAAGTCGAAATACTCGCTACTCCGGATTATTCGAGGCATCTTGCCTTTTTTTATTTCAAAAAACAATAATCCCCACCCAACCCACGTTTTTTTTAATTTTTTATTTTATAAACCAAATAACCTAATCTATTATGTCTAAAGAACAATTTGAAACAAAACAAGCCACGCTCGAAGCCATTGCCGACAAAGATGTAAAGACACCCGTTCACTATAGGCGTAACATATACTACGCCGGATTATTCGTGATTAAACTACCAGGAGTTATTAAAAATACTAATTTTGCAATATAAAACAGTCAAAATAGAATTGTATGCCTGAGATTAGTAGATTTTATGGGATAATAATAAAAATGTTTTATAATGAACATAACCCTCCACATATACATGTTGAATATCAAGAATTCAAAGCAATTATTACCATTAAAGAAGGAATTGTAGAAGGTACAATGCCTAAAATTGCGTTAAAACTTGTGTTCGAGTGGATGGAAATTCATAAAGAAGAATTACTGATGAATTGGGACAGCGTAGAAAAGAAGAAACCTTTAAACAATATTAATCCCTTAACTTAAGACGATGGAACTAATAACAGTGATTGATGCAAAATATATGCACGAATACAAAATCTCATTGAAATTCAATGATGGAGTAATTGGTGTAGTTGATTTAGAGAAGTATTTGGATGGAGAGATTTTTGAGCCATTAAAAAATTCCGAATATTTCAAAAAATTTACTCTCGATTCTTGGACAATCGGATGGGATAATGGTGCTGACTTTGCCCCAGAGTTTTTGCACGACTTGACAATAAAAATGAATGGATTGTGCTATGCAGCCTAAAAAATAAAAATGAGTTCGCAAGGCTAAAGTCACAAGCAGCCCCGTCTATGTTGGTAGCATCTGCTACGCCATATTCTTCAAATCATCTTGCCTTTTTTATTTCAAAAAACAATAAACCCCTCCCAACCCACGTTAATTTTTTAATTTTTTATTTTATAAACCAAATATATTCTGGAAGGACGAGCAACGGCACAAAGGGTATATAAGCAAATACTACAAAACAAGAAAGCAAGCCGTTCCAAAACCGGCAACAACTGCAGAAACTACTTCTAAAGTATAAAAGCCCCCAATTACCCCTTTGTGACCGTCACGGAGGGGTAATTTTATTCACGGAAGGGTCAAAACCCATCACAGACTCCAAAAAACCCATCACAAGGGGGGCAACCTTCATCACAAACCACAAAAAAGTGGTCACGGAGGGGTAAAACTTCGGTATCGGCTCAGTATATATGGGTACAGAATTCAAGATAATGAATCTCGTGTTAAACGTAGTTGAAACCCATTCGGGTTAGCATTAAAAGATAATGTTTTATTTATTAACTTTGTTTTCTGAAACAATATAAATATGAGAACAGTTGCATTTAAAGTATCCAACGAAAATAATTTACCTGTAGTCTTGGAGGTAATTAAAAAATTTGGTTTTAAACCTCAACTTATCAACGACATGCCTACAAAAAAGAAGCAAGTTTTGAGCATGATCGAAATTGCTTCAAAAACACCCAAAAGAGTATTAACGCCTGCGGCCATCGATAAAATTATAGCCGATGAACGTCAAAAATAGTATTCCTATTGTTGTTGATGTTAATTTGTGGATTAGTTATCTAATCGGCAAAGGCATTAAGCAACGATTTGAAAATTTGTTGAACGACACTCGTTTTGAAATCGAAGTAAGGGAGAAATCTGCACATATTAACCGGACAATAGTATTTCTGATTTTAAAATAATTAAGAAAATGGAAGAAAAAAACAAAAAATATTTTTGAAAATACCTGAAGAAATTGTAATATTGCAACCCCAAACTTGTACAAACAAGTCGGGCCTATAGCTCAGTTGGTTAGAGCACCTGACTCATAATCAGGGGGTCCCAGGATCATGCCCTGGTGGGCCCACAGAAGAAACGCCACTTTAGAAGGTAAAACCTAGGGTGGCGTTTTTGATTTTAAACAAAAGAAGATTACTTTTTAAATCTGAAAAATTTTATTTCACAACATTCTTTAAATCCCATACGTTCGTATATTTTATATCCGGCCTCAGTTGCTTGCAATGTCGAATATTTCATACCCTGTCTGTATCCATGGTTTATTGCTTCTTTCATTAAAGTATCGGCCATACCCATACGTCGGTATTGAGGCAGTGTTGCCAAAAGGTATAGTCCACACACATCGTCGCTGTTAAAACTCATAATTGCTGTTGCCGGTTGCTTTTGGTAATAAGCCAAGTAAAAATTTATTTTTGGGTCGTTAAGTAAATTCTTAAAAAATGAAAATTCGAGTTTTTCCATATTTCGGAACAATCCTGTTTCGATAATGGAGAGCCAATCTTTGAGTTCCTTGTACGAATGTGCCAGGCGTATTTCAAAGTCGGGCAGGGGAGTTGCTGCATATAACTGCTTTATTTCTAGTGTCATACCAGACCATTTGCTTGCAATTTCAAAATTGTGTAGTAATAGTGCCTTTTCAAAATCTTCAGAAACCTCCTTATCGTTAAATAATAGATAGGCAGGGTATTTTTTTTCTAGAATATTAATAAAAATATTTTCAATAATTTGTGTTGAGGCTTTGGAAGGCAATGCAAATATGGTATTAAGAAAGTTTAAAGAACTATTGCTTATCCAACTTAATTCTGATCCTTTATATAGATTGAGGCAATTTTTTTTTGCCAAATAATAGTAGTACTGATTGATGTTTTGATCAATTATTTGCGAAAATGAGGGCATGGTCCGAAATTTATTAAATCAATAACCTGTTATATATTTGTAAAGCCTACAGTTGCATGATATTCAATTGCTGTTGGTTTTAACCGACGGCAATGAAAAACACTGTCAATTTGGCTTTAGCCAAAACAATACCGATTTTTTAAAGATAATGTCTTTTTTGTAAAATAATAAGCATCGTTTTTATCCGTTTGATTATAGATGAATTTGTATTTTTGTAAGCTACTATCGAACAGACAATGATTAAACAGTTCATATTTATCTATTTAATAGTTTTTTGTGTTTGTTTTTCGCAAGCACAAGTTGGAGGTACAAATACTTATGAGTTTTTGAATCTACCTACATCTGCCCGAATAACAGCCCTAGGAGGCAAAATTGCATCAATCGACGAGTCCGATCCAGCCATGGTAAGTATGAACCCTTCTTTGCTCAATTCGTCGATGGACAAAAGCATGTCGTTAAACTATACTCCTTACTATGCCGGCATTAATTATGGTTATGTTGCTTATGGCAGCCAAATTCGCGATAGCTCTCAAATGCTTTTATTCGGCATTCAATATGCCAATTATGGGAGTTTCGACGAGTCTGATTCGCGAGGTATTATTACCGGAAAGTTTTCGGCATCCGATTATGTTGTTAATATATCGTATAGCAGAGCTATAGATAGCAACCTTTTTTTGGGCGCATCGGTAAAGCCGGTTTATTCCGATTATACTTATTACAATTCGTTCGGTTTACTTTCCGATTTAGGTATTACTTATAAAAGCAAAGATCATCTATTTGTAGCATCGGTAGTGCTTCGCAATGCTGGGTTTCAACTTTGGGCATACACTCCAAGTGGTCGAGAGCCTATACCTTTTGAAATATTGGCTGGTTTTTCTCAAAAATTGAAATATGCTCCATTACGTTTTATTGTAACTTTTCAACAATTGCAACGCTTCGATTTGAGCTACCAATTGCTCGAAGAAAATACTGCTAAAATAAAAGGAACAGAAACCGACAATAAAAGCAAGATTGAAAATATTGCTACTAATGCTCTAAAACACGTTATAACTGGTATTGAATTTGTGCCTTCGAAGAATTTCTTTGGCAGTGTATCGCTCAATTTTAAACGAAGAAGCGAGTTGAGTATTATTGACAAACCCGGCATGGTAGGTTTTTCGTATGGCTTTGGCGTGAAAATTAAAAAATTGCGAATCACCTATGGCCATTCAGCATTTAGTTTGGCTGGGTCATACAATGTATTTTCGCTTAATACTGTTTTATCAGAGTTATATTTAAACAATAAGAATAAATAAAAGTGAACAAAAAAATCATCATCGCCATCGATGGTTATTCGTCGTGTGGCAAAAGTACTTTTGCAAAAGCCATTGCAAAGGAATTGAATTATATATATATCGATACTGGTGCCATGTATAGGGCTGTTACCCTTTTTGCATTACGAAAAGGCTTTATTAAAGGCAATGATATTGATACCGAGATGTTGGCTCATGAATTAAAAGGAATTAAAATTGAATTTGTAGAAAATCGGGCAAAAAACAATAAAGAAATTTTTTTGAATGGCGAGAATATAGAGGAAGAAATACGTGGGCTCGAAGTTGCAAACCATGTGAGTCTTATAAGTGCATTGAAATTTGTGCGAGAGCAATTAGTTTTCCTTCAACGTTTATTGGGTCAAAGCAAAGGAGTGGTAATGGATGGTCGCGATATTGGTACAGCGGTATTTCCACAAGCCGAACTAAAAATATTTATGATAGCCGATCCAATGGTACGTGCGCAAAGGCGTTACAACGAAATGCTTGTTGATGGTAAGAAAGTCGACATCAACGAAGTACTGCAAAATATCGAACAACGCGACCATATTGATACCACTCGCAAAGAAAGCCCACTGGTAAAAGCAGACGATGCCCTTGTACTCGACAATAGTTATATGACACCCGATGAACAAATGGTGTGGGTAAAAAAGCAATTTGCAAAAGTGCAAATTTGAAAATATGCAAATTTCAATTTTTTTGCTTGAATTATTAAACTTTTTGATTTATAAACTGTTTTAAATCATTATTGTCTAGCAAAACAATTAGATTTTTTTAAAATATGAAAATTGAAATCGATCAACATTCCGGCTTTTGTTTTGGAGTTGTAAAAGCAATTGAAAAAGCAGAAGAGCAACTAAAAATGGGCAAACAGCTTTTTTGTTTGGGCGATATTGTACACAACAAAGAAGAAGTTAATAGATTGCAACACATGGGAATGCAAACCATCAATTACGATCAATACAAAGAACTAAAAAATAGTACAGTGCTTATTAGAGCACATGGAGAGCCTCCAGCTACATATGAAATTGCAGAGCAAAACAATATTGAACTTGTAGATGCTTCGTGTCCTGTAGTGCTGAAGCTTCAAAGCCGTATAAAAAGCTCATACCAAGAATTATCGACTTTAAAAGGTCAGATAGTAATTTATGGCAAAAAGGGCCATGCCGAGGTAAATGGACTTGAAGGGCAAATTAACAACGACTCTATTGTAATCGGGAGTATTGACGAACTCGATAAAATTGATTATTCACGACCTGTTTCGCTCTACACGCAAACCACCATGGATATTGACGATTTTTATCAATTGCAGGCAGAGCTTCTCCAACGGATGCAAACAGTACAAAAAAGAGACGATGTTCAACTTAAAGTAAACGATACTATTTGCCGTCAGGTTGCTAATAGGGCGCCACTGGTTCGAGAATTTTCCGAAAAATATGAAGTAATACTCTTTGTCAGTGGTAAAGAAAGTTCAAATGGAAAAGTATTGTACAATACAGCAAAATCTGTAAATAAAAACACACATTTTGTATCAAACATAAGCGATTTAGACCCTGTGTGGTTTATAAATATAGAATCGGTAGGTATTTGTGGGGCTACATCGACCCCAAACTGGCTCATGGAAAAGGTCGCCGAGCAAGTAAATACGATCGATACAATTGTTAACAAGGTCTCGTGATATTCAATTAATAGTTTTTATTTCAATAAATAAAAGAAAATTAATTTTCAATAAAACAATATTTCTGCAAATCTTATTAAATTTGTATGAAACGCAAATATAAATTTAATATGACTAAAATAAAAAATGTAGGAGTACTCACATCTGGAGGTGATGCACCTGGTATGAATGCAGCAATACGTGCCGTTGTTCGTTCGGCTATTAATAGCAAATTGGGTGTATTTGGTATTTATCGAGGCTACGAAGGTATGATGGATGGCGAAATCAAAAAAATGGATGGTCGCGATGTTAGTGGTATTTTGCAAAGAGGTGGCACCATATTAAAGACAGCACGTAGTAAGCGTTTTAGAGAGTATGAAGGTCGTAAATTGGCATTCGACCAGCTTATGAAGCATGGAATAGATTCATTGGTTATTATTGGTGGCGATGGTTCTTTTCGTGGGGCAACAGAGATGTCGCAAGAGTTTAGCATACCGGTTGTAGGCATACCCGGCACCATCGACAACGATATATTTGGAACCGATTATACAATAGGCTACGATACCGCGCTCAATACAGTTATTGAAGCGGTCGACAAAATTCGCGACACAGCAAGTTCGCACAATCGAGTATTTTTTATTGAAGTAATGGGTCGCGATGCAGGTTTTCTTGCTCTTACTGCAGGTATTGGCGTTGGAGCTGAAGCTATTCTTATTCCCGAAGTAAAAAGCAAAGTCGACGATTTAATCAATTTCGTGGGTTCTCCCGAAAGAAAAGACAAATCGAGTATCATTATGGTTGCCGAAGGTTATCACGAAGGCACTTGTCAGGAAATAGCCGATAAGGTTCAACAAGTATATCCCGATCTAGATGTAAGAGTTACAATTCTTGGACATATTCAGCGAGGTGGATCTCCTAGTGCGATTGATAGATTTAATGCAAGCAAACTAGGTGTAGCTGCAGTTGAGGCATTGCTCGACGATCAAAAAAGCCTTATGGTAGGTCTTTCAAACAACGAAATAGTTCATGTGCCTATTAGCAAAACTGTTAAAATGCACAAGAATGTTACCCCTTTCGATTTGAATGTGGTAAAAATGCTTTTGTAGTATTGTTTTCGATTTTGAAATTATTTTTGTGTGTAAGTAATATAAATATTTTAATGATAAACAAATAATATATTGAAAAAGCTTATTTACCTAAGTTTGTTGTCGTTTGTATTTGCTTGTGATTCGAACAAATCAGGTGGCGATGTTATTGAAACATTTAATGCTAATGGCACTATTAAATCCTCTACCCCTGTTAAAAATGGAATGCGTAATGGAACTGAAAAAAATTACGATGATCAAGGTCGTTTAATAAGCAGTATTGAATACAAAGACAATAGACGACATGGAATATATGAAGAATATCTTCCCGAAACACAAAAAAGAATCTTAAGAGTAGAATTTAAAAACGACACTCAACAAGGTACATTCAAACAATATTATAGAGAAGGAAAGTTGTATCGCGAAAGTTTTTATGAAAACGGCAGATTAGAAGGGCCTTATACCACATACTGGCCAGATAGTACAAAACGAGAAGTAGTATATTTCGAAAAAGGAAAACGCTTGATTAAAAGCGAAGATTATGATAAAAAGGGTAATTTAACAAAAAAATTTCCTGAGATTGTTATTAAGAGAATTAATCAATTGAGGTTTGCCAATAAATATGTTTTAGAGTTTTCGCTTTCTGAAAAAAAGAACGAAACAGTATTTTATACAGCTAAGCCAGACGAAAAATATCTTCCAACAAAATTATCGGATATTGCATTGGTCGAAGGTAAACCTGTAAGAGTATTTTTTATGATTCCCGGTCAGGTTGTTAATGAGGATTTCATGGTTGTTGCAAAATACAAATCTGAATCAAACAACTTTATTTATTTGACCAAAATGGTTAAAGTAAATGTTGCTCACTAAGACATTTTACACAATATTTTAAAATCAACGCGAAGTCGCTAAGACGCAAGATAATTAAAATAGTTTAATCATTTGCGCCTTATCGATTTCGCGTTTTTCGTTATGATTTTTTTTGGTTTAAACGGAACATTTAGTAATTCATTTTTTTGGTGAAATGCCAAATTTCTACTACGTTTGCGCCTTGTTAATCAATAACCTGATAAAGTGGAAAAAGATAGATTGTTTGGCGAGTTCCCGCCGGTTACGACCGAACAGTGGGAAGAAGCCATTAACTTAGACCTTAAAGGTGCGGATTACGAGAAAAAGCTGGTGTGGAACACTGGCGAAGGGTTTAAATTGAAACCCTATTACCGCGCCGAAGACCTCAAACAAATCAACAACCTCCAACAAGCCCCTGGCCAATTTCCTTTCGTAAGAGGTAACAAAACCGAAAACAACAATTGGGACATCCGTCAGGATGTTGCGGTTACAACAGTAGCCGAAGCAAACGCATCTGCTCTCGAAGCATTGGAGCGTGGCGCTACAGCTATTGGTTTTGTTACAGCCGACAAAGTGAAAACTGCCGACGATCTAGCCAAATTGCTGAAAGACATTCATTTCGAATGCATCAATTTTAATTTGGTTTCGGGATCTCGTGGTCCGGATTTGTTCTCAGCTGTAATCGACGAAGCTCGCAAACGAGGAGCGGATCTCGATGCTATGAGTGGATCGGTCGATTTCGACCCGTTGACTATTCTTACTACAAGCGGAAATTTCGCCCAAAACGAAACTGCCGATTTCGTCATTGCAAAATCACTCATCGAAAAAGCTTCTGTTCTTCCGGGATATCGTGTTTTAGCGGCAAATGCTTATTTGCTTCGCGAAGCAGGTGCCGGCATTGTGCAGGAAGTAGCATTTAGCTTGGCTATTGCAAATGAGTACCTAAACAGATTAACCGACCAAGGTCTTTCGGTCGATGCTATTGCGCCTCGCATTCAGTTCAACACAGCAATTGGAGGAAACTATTTTCTCGAACTTGCCAAAATACGAGCCATGCGTGTATTGTGGGCAAAGGTAGTGAACGAGTACAAACCTGCAAAAGCCGAGAGTGCAAAGACGTTTATTCACAGTGTAACCACCGAATGGAACAAAACCGCTTTTGACCCCAATGCTAATATGTTGCGCACCACAACCGAAGCCATGAGTGCAGTATTGGGAGGAACAGACTCTTTGACAGTATTGCCATTTGATTCGATATTTAAGAAATCGAGTTCATTCTCAAACCGTATTGCTCGTAACACGCAGATAATATTGAAAGAAGAATCGTACATGGATCGCATTGTCGACCCTGCTGCCGGTTCATATTATATCGAAACACTCACTTCTTCTATCGTAGCCGAAGCTTGGAAATTGTTTTTGAAAGTTGACGAAAAAGGAGGCTATTTGGCTGCTTTGAAAGAGGGTTTTATCCAAAACGAGGTAGAAACTATGGCCAACGGTAAATTTGCTAATGTTTCGTCGCGTCGCGATACTGTATTGGGCACAAACCAATACCCCAACTTCAAAGAGCAGATTCTGCCTAATATTGAAGCCGATGTATACAGCAATGCATGGAATGTTGCTGCAAATCAGGTTGTGAAGCCATTGAAAAAACAGCGTATGGCACAGTTTATCGAAGAGCTTCGTCTACGTACCGAGAAGAGTGGCAAACGCCCGGTTGTATTCATGCTTACCATTGGAAGTTTGGCAATGCGTTTGGCTCGCTCACAGTTTTCATGCAATTTCTTCGGTATTGCAGGCTTCGAAACGATCGACAACAACGGGTTTAAAACATCTGAAGAAGGCGTAAAAGCTGCATTAGATGCTAAAGCCGATATAGTTGTTATTTGCTCGAGCGACGAAGAGTATCCAGCACTTGCTCCCGAAGTATTTGAAAAACTGGCTGGTAAAGCCATTTTCGTAGTAGCCGGAGCGCCTGCTTGCACCGACGAGCTTAAAGCAAAAGGCATTCAGAACTTCATCAACGTGAAATCGAATGTACTGGAAACTCTATCAGTATATCAAAAATCACTAGGAATTTAAAAAGAATTATGAAACCAAATTTTAAAAATGTTAAAATAGATGAAGCAGTGAAGGCCTCTGGTTCCGTTAAGTCGGAGTCGAACTGGCTTACTGCTGAGCAGATACCGGTTAAACCGGTTTATACTGCTGCTGATTTGGAGCAAATGGAGCACCTGAACTATGCTGCAGGTTTAGCCCCTTTTTTGCGTGGCCCCTATTCGACCATGTATGTTATGAAACCTTGGACTGTTCGTCAGTACGCAGGTTTTTCGACGGCCGAAGAATCTAACGCTTTCTATAAGCGCAACTTGGCATCTGGACAAAAAGGTTTGTCAGTAGCATTTGATCTTGCCACACACCGGGGTTACGACAGCGACCACCCACGTGTGGTTGGCGATGTAGGTAAAGCAGGGGTTGCTATCGATAGTATCGAAGATATGAAGATACTCTTCGGAGGTATTCCATTGAACAAAATGTCGGTATCGATGACCATGAACGGTGCGGTATTGCCCATTTTGTCGTTCTACATAGTAGCTGCTCTCGAACAGGGTGCTAAACTCGAAGAACTAGCCGGTACCATTCAGAACGATATCTTGAAGGAATTTATGGTGCGCAACACCTACATTTATCCACCCGAAATGAGTATGCGTTTGATTGCTGATATATTTGAATTTACATCGCAAAAAATGCCGAAGTTCAACAGTATAAGCATTTCGGGCTATCACATGCAGGAAGCAGGTGCTACAGCAGATATTGAACTTGCCTACACACTAGCCGACGGTCTCGAGTACCTTCGTACTGGTGTAAAAGCTGGAATCGACATCGATGCATTTGCTCCACGCTTATCGTTTTTCTGGGCAATAGGCATGAACCACTTTATGGAAATAGCCAAGATGCGTGCAGCTCGCTTGTTATGGGCAAAAATTGTAAATAAATTTAATCCGAAAAATCCAAAATCTTTGGCATTGCGTACTCATTCGCAAACTTCTGGCTGGAGCTTAACCGAACAAGACCCATTCAACAACGTAGCACGTACCTGCGTTGAGGCAATGGCTGCTGCTTTGGGACATACACAATCGTTGCATACCAATGCGTTGGACGAAGCTATTGCTCTGCCAACCGACTTTTCGGCACGTATTGCACGTAATACCCAGATATATCTTCAGGAAGAAACCAATATATGCCGTGCAGTTGATCCTTGGGCAGGTTCGTATTATGTAGAATCGCTCACCAACGAATTGGTCGAAAAAGCATGGGCATTGATTGAAGAAGTTGAAGCATTGGGCGGTATGTCTAAAGCTATAGAAACCGGATTGCCCAAAATGCGTATCGAAGAGGCTGCTGCACGTAAGCAAGCACGTATCGATAGCGGGAAAGACACTATAGTAGGTGTAAACAAATATCGCCTCGACAAAGAAGATCCCATCGAGATTCTCGATGTCGACAATGCTGCCGTTCGCGAATCGCAAATTGTACGCTTGCAGAAGCTTCGTGCAGAGCGCAACAACGACGAAGTAAAAGCTGCATTGGCTGCTATTACCGAATCGGCTCGTACAGGTAAAGGCAACTTACTCGAATTGTCGGTAGTTGCTGCTCAAAAACGTGCTTCGTTAGGTGAAATATCAGATGCTATTGAAAATGTTAGTGGACGTTATAAAGCTGTGATTAGAAGTATATCGGGCGTTTATTCAGCCGAATCGGGGAATGATGCCGAATTTAAGAAAGCAAAAGAACTTTGTGCTCAGTTTGCCAAAATGCAAGGCCGTCAGCCTCGAATAATGATAGCCAAAATGGGTCAGGACGGACACGACCGTGGCGCAAAAGTCGTATCGACCGGTTATGCCGATATTGGTTTTGATGTGGATATTGGTCCTTTGTTTCAAACACCTGCCGAAGCTGCCAAACAAGCCGTAGAAAACGATGTTCATGTATTGGGAGTTTCATCGCTTGCTGCCGGACACAAGACTTTGGTGCCGCAGGTTATGGAAGAGCTCAAAAAGCTTGGTCGCGAAGATATTATGGTAATTGCCGGTGGTGTTATTCCTGCTCAGGACTACGATTTTCTTTACAAAAGTGGAGTAGTAGCTATTTTCGGTCCCGGAACTCCTGTTTCGAAAGCCGGAGTAAAAATTCTCGAAGTGCTTATTGAAGCGTATAAAGAATAGATTGATAGATACAAGATATTAGATAATAGAAAATCCCGGGCAATTGCTCGGGATTTTTTGTTTAATCAATATCGTTTCAATTCTATTTTGACATATTAAACAAACTGAAAACTATATACATAGCATCAATAAAGTCGAAAACATAGTTTAATAAAAAGCAACATAGTTGCGATATCTTTGTAGAAAGACAATATACCAAAACATTAAGGAGCGTAGCACCGAAATCATATTTCGCCACTATGTGGCTTAATATTTTTGAATAACATTTTTCTACAAATATTTCGCCGCTCTGCGGCTATTAGAACGACATTGCATATCTGTCAAAGTAGAATCAATTAGCAATTTATAATAATTTATCAAGTGCATTGATAGATTATAGTATTTTCAAACACCACCCAGTTTTATCAATTATTGATTTTTTACTTTTGTATTCTTTGCTTTTTACTTTTTCGGCACAAATCTAAATGCTTTTCTATCTGCCGATTTCAAACGTATTATATTATTACCAAAAATATCTTCGGGCCACCAGAAATCTTTTTCCCAAAATGAAAAATCTGAAAAATCGCCATGCTTTTGAGGTTGAGCTTTTTTGTCGACACCCACATCGAAGCAACGGAAAAACAATTGGTCGCGAATTTCTATAGGGAAAATATGTGCGGTTTGCATGAGGTTTGTCCACTTACCCATAGTGCGCTCTTTGAGTGAAGCTGGAGTGGTAAAAAGTTGATCGATCCATTCTAACAGACTGCCACGTATAACAATATCGAGTGCGTTCGATTCGCGGCGTTCGGCTATGGGGTGCAACGATAGGTTGAAAAACTTTGTGCGATTATTGACCATAAGATAAGGCACAGTCATGGTTTCAAATTCTTTGATACTGCATGCAGCCCCCATATAAACAATATTGTCGAATTTGAAGGTAGTATATTTAGCGAGCAATTGGTTGGCAATAATAGCTCCCATACTATGAGCGACCAGATCGACTTCTACGTTGCGTATGGTGTCTGTGAGGGTTTGAATTTTTAGCAATTCTTCAATGGCAACCGACAATGCCCCTGTAGGTGTTTCGTGCAGATGTTTGGCAACCTTTGCAGAGTCTTTGCGAATGTGGCGAATATCGAATTCGGCTTCTTTGCGGTAAAGTGCTTGTGTTCGGCGTAGCATAATATCCCACGATGGTTTTCCTCCGGCAGTAAGTATAGGCTCGGTAGCTACTTTAAAAGGGAAAGTTATTGTGTACATGCATCCTCGAAGCAATTTGCTTCCAACGGTTCGTTTGTCGGTACCTTCATTAATTTTTAATGGATTTTTACCATATTCTTGTTTATTATAAACTGTTGCAATGGAATGCGAGCATTTGTCGGCAATCGATGGATAATCGGATGCAATTGTAGTAAGGTCGTTTTTTATAGTCGAGAACATCGAAAGAGGCGACATTGCCAAACCACTTGCAGCATCGGAGGTAAGTACCAGTGGAGATGATAAGAGTCCGAATATAAGGCTTTTTTGTCCTTGTCGGATTAAAACCAGATGTTCTAAATAAGACGAACCAGTTCCAGAGTTCCACGAAACAAAGATAGGATAGACTCTATCGGTAAGCATAGCATCGGTAAGCTCGAGAGCTCGTTTGCGGGTTTTCCTATAATTGGTCAAACCGCCATGCAAGAATATTACTACTCGGTCGACTTCATTGTTTGCAACTTTTTGCTCAATATTAGCAACAATGAACTTTATTTTTTCGCGAAAAAGGCTGTCGCTTCTAATATTCTTAAGACTTACCGGGTCTTTGCCTTTGCCACTTTTCGAAATAACTATTACATGCTGGTTGAGCAGTTCCTTTTCGCTGGCAGAAATGTTTTTGGGAAACAACATAGATAGTATGGTTAGAAGATAAATACAAGGTTTCATAAATATTAGTTAACAAGCTTTGTAAATATAAAAAGTTTTTATTTGAAAATGAGTCAAGAATTACAATTACTTTTGTGTATTATACCGAATTAACTAATTCAATAGTAGCTAAGTAATCTGCCACTAGCGATTTTATTTATAAGTTTTGTATAAACATTGCACAGTATTGATTAAACAAATATAAGAATAACATTGTTTTGAAATAAATTTCTTATGGAAACACCAAATAACTGGTAGTATCATACTTTCTTTAAAAGTTCGAAAAAAATAATTTTTCCAAAAATGAAAAAAATAAGCGAGAATGAACTTATAGAAAAAATTGAAGAAATTAGGTCTTGTATTATACACCACAGGCAAAGTTTGCAAATGGAATCATTTCCTGTTCACCCAAACTATTCGTATGCGGCATTGAATTTAGTTGACTATTTGTCGCTTCGAACCTTCGATTTTAGGGTGAAGCAGGCAAACTTGTCGTTTTTTGGATTATCGTCGTTTGCCAACGCCGAAAGATACGTACTTACTAATATTACAAATATTCTATATCATTTAAAAACTATTCAGGGTCAAAGCATAAATGGCATATTGAGTCCCGGAGAAAATGATTGGAATTTTTTTAGCACCCTCGAATTGCTCTCCAATAATACAAACAGGCTTTTTGGAGAAGGAAACAACCCAATTAACACTAGAATAATGGTTACCTTGCCATCTGATTCGGCTGGCAATGAAAAATATATGACCGATTTGTTATTGTCTGGTATGGAAATAGCTAGAATTAACTGTAGTCACGACAATATCGAAGTATGGAAAAATATGATAAATGCGATTCATAAGGCTGAAAAGCAAACAAGTAAACATTGTAAAATATACATGGATTTGCCTGGTCCAAAAATTCGTTCAGAAGAAATCATTATTCTCAAGAAAAAAAATAAAAAGAAAGGAGAATTATTACTTCATATCGACGATCGAATAAAACTATACTCTACAGAAGCAGAGCTAAAGGAAGCAATTGACAATAGTTACTTGGAAAAAAAATTTGCGGGCATAGTTTCTATGGGCATTCCAAATATAGTAGGAAGTATAGAAGTTGGACATCATATATGGTTTGACGACGGAAAAATTGGGGGCGTAATAGAGGAAAAATTTGAAGCTTATATTACAGTACATATCACTAGAGCAAGTGCAAAAGGAACAAAACTTAAGAAAGAAAAAGGGATAAACCTTCCCGATACTCACTTGCAGTTACCTTCGCTTACCGAAGAGGATATCAGCTTTTTACCCTTTATTGTTAAAAATGCGGATATTGTTGGTTATTCGTTTGTAAGAACATCACATGATGTGAAGCAGCTCATAAAAACTTTAACAGAGCTCAACCGATTGGATATTGGCATGGTACTGAAAATTGAAAACATAGAAGCATTTAACAACTTGCCCGATTTGTTGCTTACGGCCATGAAATGGCCAAACATTGGGGTTATGATAGCCAGAGGCGATTTAGCCGTAGAGTTGGGAGTGGAGCGTATATCGGAAGTACAAGAACAAATATTATGGATTTGCGAAGCGGCTCATGTTCCCGTTATTTGGGCAACCCAGATTCTCGAAAATCTTGCACAGACCGGTTTGGCTACTCGTGCCGAGATAACCGATGCGTCGATGTCGGTAAGAGCCGAATGTGTGATGCTCAACAAAGGACCCAACATAATGGAAACTATAAGCACCCTATACAATATTCTTCAACGCATGGAGGCTCATCAAAACAAAAAAACAGGTACGTTGCGGCAACTTTCTTGTGCAAATAATTTCTTTAAACAAGATGCTGAAAGATTTAATTAACAAACTGATGAGAAAAATTAAAATTTCAACTTTAATAATATGCATGTACTTTGTTATTACATTATCATTACAAGCTCAAGCCTTTGTTGATTTGGAGTCTGGCATAATATCTATTGGGTATAACCCGATATAACCGAATTGACCGCTTATGGCAACGCCTTAGAAGTAGATAGTACCATTTCTAAGGCAGCCCTGCAAGCACACTTATTGAAGCATCTCGAATTGGAGTCTTTTCTTTCGTCGACCAATTGTGCATTGTTCAAGGTTAAAATTAATGCCTATCACATAGTCTGAAGAATCGACGATGTTGTTTGTTGGAATATTCTTTAAAAATACACCCTATACATTAAGTTAGGAAATAGCTGAAATTGAGTTATATAACCGATTTTTTCTGGTGCCGAAGCATCGTAATATTCACCAATTTTTGCTCGGTTGTCGGTTAAGTTCATCAAATCGAGAAATATTTCGTGCGTTGTTGTGGCTTTATTAATCTTGTAGCTAATAGACAAGTTTAATTGAAAAACGTTTTCGAGCCTCTTGTTATAGGCTTGTTTATAATCCCAATATCGATTATTTACAGGGTCTACATCAACATTTCCCTGTGCATCTCTAATGAGGGGAATATACCTTTTTCCGCCACTAAAAAATACTTTTGAGTTCAAAGCCAAAGTTTTGTTTTGCTTTCGGCCCAGATTTTTAAATTCTTTGCCGAACAATAGATTTAACATATAATTGCCATTATACTGAGTGTTTCGCCAAACACCTTCCAAGGCCTTGTATTTCGATTCGTATATGGAAGTATTGATTAAAAAATAATAACTTTCGTTAAAGAATTTTTCAAGCGTTATTTCAAATCCATAATTTTCGCTTGTTCCTTCGTTTACAAGGGCTACATAGCGGTACTCAACTCCTTCATTGATGGTTGCATAGTAACTTGTATCGAGGTTTTCGACAGGTAAGTTGTACAAATTCTGATAGTAAGCTTCAATTTTTGCCACCAGATTGTCTGTAAAATATTTTTTATACCCAAGAACATAGTGGTTGGCTTTAAGCAAATCGAGTTCCTTGTTGGGCTCAAAGGTACTACCATCGGCAAGCACGAGCTTAGTGTAATAGTTATGCGGGTTTTCCATGGTGCTATGCTTGCCATATCCTGCATGTATAGCATTTGAATGATTTATTTTCCAGTTTACCCCAAAGCGTGGTTCCAAGGTGCTCTTTTTGTTGAGCAACACGTTCATATTGTGAATACCTGCTACAAAAGAGATATTGTCGTTAAAACTATGCTTCCAACTGGCAAAATTGTTCAGGGTATTGATATTTTTATTAAAGTCGGTAACATTTAATAATGCTCCAACTTGCTCGTTGTATAAGTTTTGGAAATATTTATTGCTGTTCAAGGTATATTTTGCACCTATTTGTATTTTGTCTTTTGCACTCATTTTAGTATTGTACACGATAGCTGCCCGGTAAGTCGAATTTTCAATTTCGTTAGTAAATTTTTGTTTTTTATCAACCACCGAATCACTTACAAAGGCCCCATTGCCATCATACTTTTTTAAAGTATAACCCTCAATAAGTTCGTCGTCGATTCCCGAAGCCGAATACGACAATGATGTTTTTATATAACTGTTGGCATTTATCGACAAAGTATGGCTCAAACTGAGGTTGGAGAGGTAATTGCTTTTATCGAAATCTTTACTGATTGCAGCATCTTTGATGGTTGTAGTTGGAACCTGGATAGCATTGTTCATCAATATGCCACTTAAGCCACCTAATCCAAAAACCGAAAAGGTTCCGATTTTTTTTGTAGGAAGAACGACTTTAAAAGTAGCATCCTGATAATCGACTACTGCCGGAATATCGAGAATTCCTATTTTGTTGAGCAGCGAAATAGATGAATACCTGTAGTTTACGAGGTATGAGCCTGCATAGCCCTTTTTAAAAGGCCCTTCGAGAGTCAAATCGGTACCCATAAGACCAAGCCCATAAGCAGCTTCAAATTTTTCGTTGTTTCCGGTACGCAATTTCACATCCATCACGCTCGAAAGCACATTTCCATATTCGGGCGAAAAAGCGCCGGTATAAAAATCGGTTGCCGCCAGCAAACTATTATTAAGCGCTGTAAGTGCTCCAGCCGAAGCATTTTGGTCGTCCATGTGATAAGGGCTCGATATTTCTATACCATCTAAACGCCATTGCAGATATTTGGGCGAGTTGCCACGTACAATAATATCGCTACCTCCGCTGGCTGTACATGCAACCCCTGCAAAACTTGATGCTACACGTGCCAGATCGTCCATTCCTCCTGTGTAACGTTTGGTTTCATTTACCGATATACTATGCGAACTCAGCAGCGCCATATCGTTGGTAGCGTCGCCCTTTCTGCTTGTTTTTACTACTACATCTTCCAATTTTATAACCGACTCCTGCATACTAAGTTCTAAAACAACCTCTTTCCCTGAGTTAATTACAACTTCTGAGATATTTAGCGATTCATAGCCAATATATGTTACTTGGAGTGCAATTCTTCCAATGGCAATGTTTTCGAATTTAAATGCTCCAGTTGTATCGGTGGAGGTAGCAATTGCCGGATTGGTGCCAACAATGACTACATTTGAGCCTATCAGTGGCAATTTACTATCGGCATCAATTATAGTTCCTCGAACGGTTTGCGACAACTTCTTCGTTTCATCTGCAGTTGAACTTTTTGGAAAAAGCTGCACCTTATTTCCTTTTATTTTATAAGCAATAGGCTTTCCTTTCAAAAGTAGTTCGAGAAAATTGCTCAATTCCATTTCTGCTTTCTCGTAATTAACCGAAAAATCGAGTGAAACCTCGCTTGAATAAGCAAAAACAAGGTTTTCGTTTTTGCTAATTTGGTCTAAAAGTTGTTTTGCCGTTCCCTTAAAATCGGGAACCATTATTTGCTTGTCGTCTAGGAAAGCATTTGTAAATGAGATTTGAAAAAAGGAGATAAGTATTAGTAATACAAATGGTTTTCTAATTGTTTGGTTTGAAAAAAATCGTGTCATTTCTGGTAAAAGATTTAGTGTTTAACAAAAGTTCTAATTCTTCCAGAACAGCTTCCAAAGGTTGATTATCGAGCGTAGTTGTTAAAGTTGGCACATCGTTTTGTTTCGGTTCGAAAATCAGTACTCGCGAATACTGTTTTTGAAGTAAACCAAACGCATCCGAAATAGGCGTTTCATTGAAATACAGAATGCCCGTTTTCCAAGCAAGGAAATTTGGGTCGGTATTCTGTTCTTTTTCAATTTGTGCCAAGCCCGGGTTATATGCAGCCTGTTCGCCTGCAACGAGCTTAACACCATTTTCCTTTTTGCCCGAATAAAACGCTACAACTCCCGAAACTACCGATACTTTAACAATTTCTGACGAATCTGAAAACACATTAAAACTGGTGCCCAAAACCTGTATGGTGGTTTTGTAAGTTGAAATGTTAAATGGAATTTTCTCGTTTCGGCGAACTTCGAAAAATGCTTCGCCTTGGAGCGATACTTCTCGATCGTTTTTGCCAAATTTTTTCGAAAATGAAATTTCCGAGTTCCCATTTAAATACACCTTCGAGCCATCGGCCAATTGGTAAGGCTCATGTGGTTTCAGATTTTTACCCGAAATAGTAAGCTGTTCAGAATCGAAAACAATGGTTTTAAGCATTAACGAAACCCCCAGAACAATCGCAAGCATTGCAGCTACGCGCATAAATGGTTTAAGGTGTAAGCTAATTTTTGAAATAGGTCCACGGGGCAATTCAATATAGTCCGGCACCTTATTTCCTGCTTTAACTTTCTGCTTCACAGCTTCCCAATTATTCTGTTTGTTCAATATATCGAAAGATGATAATTGATAGGTCTTTTTAAGTTGATCGAATTCTTCTGCATGCATTTCAGAAGCTTCGATCCAATGCTCAAAAAGACTTCGCTCATGATCATCGGCCGTATTCTCAATAATTTTGAGCAATATGGTTTCGTCGATATGTTCCATTGCTTTTTTCATCGTTTTCTAATTGTGAAACACTAAAATTTTATTTTACCCTATAGTATGCGAACATTATTTCATAAATAAAATGTTAAATACAATAATACCGAACATAATCAAGTCTTTAAGTTCATTGCGCAAAAACTGCAAAGACTTTGAAAGGTATTTTTCAACAGTTTTTTGAGAAATATTTAGCTTTTGAGCTATCTCGTGGTATTTCAGATTGTCGTACTTGCTAAGCACAAATGCTTCTCTCCAATGATCGGGCAGTTTACTTATGGCTTTGTGAATGCAATTGAGGGTTTCTTCATCAATTTTATTCTCTTCGGCCGATTTCTCCACCGATAAATGCATATCTGCAGAACCAATAATGAATCGTTGTTTTACTTTTAAATGCCTGATGTAATTTAAACATGAATTTTTAACAGCTTTGAAGAGATAGGCTTTCAAATCGTCGATATGTTTCAAATCATCTATGTTCTGCCAAACCTTAACATAAACATCTTGAACAATATCCTCAGCCTTAGCATATTCATTGATATATCGCATTGCCGAAAGTACCAAATGATGAAAATGCTCATCAAAAAGATGCTTGATTAACTGCTCAGGATCTGATAAAAGTAATTTCATGAAATGTTCAAAGTGAGAACTTTATTTTTTAAACAAGGTAAAAATATTTTTAATAATAAATACTTGCAGTTTTAAAATAATATTTAGCTACAGTGCTGCCAATTAAACATGCTGTCTGTATTTCTTTTTGGTAGATGTAATTGTTATTAGTTTTAAACCCTGCGATTTTCTCTTTTTTGTCGATACATATTTGCAATGCTTCTGAATATGCCTTCCAATCTGTTGCAGACAACTTTGGCAGTATGTTATCGTCGGCCAAACATGAAATATAATACCAAGCTTGAACAACAAAGCCAGCCCTGTCTTCGGTTGCAACATCTTTTAGTTCTCGTAAATAATCAACTGACTTTTCAATTTGCTTGTCGATATTGGCAGGCAATTCGTTTTCAGGTAAATATTTCCGAGCTACTGCCAAACACGAAACATTGATGCCATGGTAGCCAGCTTCCTGGTCGTGTTCTGCACCAAATGAGCCATTTGTGTTTTGTGACCCAAGAATAACCGACAAATAAACCAATGCTTGTTGTTTTGTTTCAATGTTATCGGTTACAGCATAAGCATAAGATAATCCTTTGATAGCAGCAGCAAAATAGTTGATGTTACCATAATCATATTTTTTTTGAACAATCCATTTTGCACCATTTATAATGTAGGGTAGAAGGCTTGTGTCTTTATTGCGTAAATACGATCTGGATATGTTGGCAAAAACCTGACCATGTGCATAATACATTCCAGCTTTACTTCCCATTGTGCCGCTCAAATCATATATCCAAGCATTTTTACTAAAACCTTGAGATATTTCATATTGGATTTTGTTTTTCATTTCCGGATGGTTCACTTCTGCCGGAATTCCCCAAACACCTGTTCCAATAGTATCTGCAACTTGTTTATAATATGCAGTCATTTCATCGACAAACACAGAAATTTTATTTTTTTCGGGAAAACTTGTTTGTTGTATTAGCTGGTAGCCATCGAAGCGTAAAAAACACTCATTGAGCATATTGCGGTATCCAAATAAACTCTGACCCCAATGACCGTGTTCTTTATCGTAAAATGTATCGGATTCTTTCAACAACCAACTGTAAAACTCGAAGCTTGATTGAATATTGGTCAAATGTTCTGGTTCAATATCTTTTTTATCGGCACTACACGAAATACCGGCAGTAAATAAAATTAAAGTTGAAATAACAACACTCTTTGCAAACATCATTTCCTATTATTTGTAGTGTTTCAATGTTTATTGTAGATTAATTTCAGCAACAGCCTTCCTAATCCTCGAAATCACCTTATCTTTGCCAATTCAAAATCGATGTTTAAAGCAATTCCATTTTAATCTATCGATGGATTAATATCGAACTTAGGTGACAAAGTCCAAATTTTATTAAACCTTTTGGAGCAAAAAGTGTGATGTTTAACTATTGGCGTCTGTATATTATTCAACTTTTATTTGAAATTTTTTAAAATCAAACAAAATTACTGAATCCCTTATGAAATCTAATCCTATAACACCATCATATTCTGAAGTAATTCCATGAGCTAAAAAATCATAAACTTGAACTTTAAAATCCTTTTTTGTAATCCCTAAAGAAGAAAACTCTTTAACCTCATAAATTTCATTTACTATTATCCCATTTGCAGTTTCTACTTCAACCTCGTCAATTGTATTTTTAAGTTCGTATCCGGCAAGAAATAAAATATTACTATCAATTGTAGTATGGGTCGCAGCTGTATCAATCGCTAATCTAAGTTCAAATTTATCTTCAATTATTGCATCAACAATGATTACACTATTATCATCAAACAATTCAAAATCAGTTATTCTCATATTCGCTTTAATATCCCATTTTTACGGGTTGATTTAAAATCGCCTGTGAATAACAAAGTTATTCTAGAGTAGTCGGACGTTTTATCTCTTCCAATATAGCAAACTTCCTTTTTATCCTTACTATGGTAAAGTATAAACCCTCCAATCAAAGTGGAATTATTATATTGAGGATTTCCAATTAATAACCATTCATTTGGAAATTGATTTTTAATTTGCTCTGAATATTCAACTATCTCTGCCATAAAATCAAATTATCTATGCAAATTTAATAAATTAAAACATTCAATCAAAATTTATTAAATACCTCTCTATCAGCTGACTTTATTGACGCTATTAATTTGTCTGTATTGTTTCTAAAGCCTTCCTAATCCTGCCAATCACTTCATCTTTGCCAAGAATTTCGATAATAACTGGCAAGTCGGGACCTTTGGATGCTCCTACTAATGCCAAACGTAGGCAGTTCATTACTTGGCCCATGTTCAATTGTTGCGATTCGATATAATGATGCAAAACGTCATTGATTGTTGGAGCAGTAAAATCGCAGATATTATCAATTTCGGCAACTATAGAATGAAGCACAGAAGGTATTTCGGGTTTCCAGCGTTTCTTAATCACTTCGGGGTCGTAGCTTTTCGGGGCTTCGAAAAAGAATGAACCTTGTTCCCAAAGGTCTTTGGGGAAGTTGGCACGTGGTTTTAATAGTCCACAAAGGCGCACTACAAGCTCATTGTTTGCCTTTATACCATGTTCGGTCAATATGGGCTTGAACATTTCGGCAATATCCTCGTCCAATTGTTTTTGCAAGTATTGATGATTGAACCATGTTGCTTTTTCGAAATCGAATTTTGCGCCAGCTTTACTACAACGGTCGAGCGAGAAGGCTTGTGCCAGCTGGTCGATGCTGAATATTTCCTGCTCTGTACCGGGATTCCAGCCCAACATGGCTAAGAAATTTGCAAAAGCCTCGGGTATAAAGCCAAACTCGCGGTAGCCCGACGACACCTCGCCATTAGCGGGGTCTATCCACTTCAACGGAAACACAGGGAATCCTAGCTTGTCGCCATCGCGTTTGCTAAGTTTGCCTTTGCCATCGGGTTTGAGCAACAATGGAAGGTGCGCAAACTTTGGCATGGCGCTTTCCCAACCGAGCGTACGATAGAGCAATACATGCAAAGGCAAAGAAGGCAACCATTCTTCACCGCGTATTACATGGCTTATCTGCATTAGGTAATCGTCTACGATATTAGCCAAGTGGTAAGTCGGAAGCCCATCGTGCGATTTGTAAAGCACCTTATCGTCCAAGGTCGACGAATTGACCACCACCTCGCCACGAATAATGTCGTGCATGTGTATTTCCTCGTTTTCGGGAATGAAAAAACGCACCACCCAAGGTTTTCCTTGCGCTATAAGTTCTTGAGTTTTAGCTTCACCTAGTTTAATCGAGGTATTGAGTTGGTTACGAATTTCGTAGTTGTAAATAAATGTCTTTTTCTGCGCTTCATACTCTTTGCGCAGGGTGTCGAGTTCTTCGGGAGTATCGAAGGCTATATAAGCATTGCCCGACTTTATAAGTTGCTGGGCATATTGAAAATACAAGGCTTTTCGCTCGCTTTGGCGATAGGGAGCATGTGGTCCGCCAAGGTGAACACCTTCGTCGAACTTAATGCCACACCATTCGAGCGATTTAATAATATAATCCTCGGCTCCAGGCACAAAACGGTTCGAATCGGTGTCTTCGATGCGAAGTATAAAGTCGCCGTCATGTTTTCTGGCAAATAAATAGTTGTACAATGCGGTACGTATGCCACCTATATGCAATGGACCTGTTGGACTAGGCGCAAAACGAACACGGACTTTCTTTTCTGACATATTTTTGAATTTTTACTGAATACAAAGTTACCATTTTACAACAATTGCATCTTAAATTTTTTTCTTAAACAACAAAATAGCTATTTATTTACGACCTTTGTTGTTCATACCAATAAAGAAAATGGCATTTGCTTCCTATATAAAAAATCAGTTTTTGCAAATCAGAATTTTTAACACCAATGCTCGTAAGCTTATTACAGCCAATGTGTTGTTTGGTATGTTTAACCCTTTCTATCTTATTTTCACAAGTACTTTTATTTACAATGCTTCAAAAGGCAATTTAGAGTTTAACCTTTTGTACAGCGGGTTTTCGTATATTGGTATTTCTTTGGGCTTTGTCTCAAATGGCTATTTTGTTCGATTGCTCAAAATTAGAACACTAATGGTTCTAGGAGTTCTGTTGATGTTTTTATCTATAATGGCTATGTTTTTGTTGCCAAAGTCGTTTTTTACAGAAACATGGATGCTTGTGTTTGGTTTTGCAACCGGTATTGGTGTTGGTATCTATTGGGCAGCACGCAATTACTTAACTGTTGTTAATACCAACGATACCAATCGCGATTTTTATGCCGGTATCGATTTTATATTTATAAGTTTTGGGCGTATTTTAACACCATTGATTGTCGGAATATACATTGGAGAAGGGGTAAAACGACAATGGTTTTCGCAAGGATTTGCTTACCAAAGTACCTTGATATTTGCTTTTTTGTTGGTATTTCTGATTGCATGGATTATATTGCCTCGGAAATTCAGAAATGTTGAACCAAAACCTTTTTTATTTTGGCAATATTCAAAAAAATGGTTTCATGCTCGTCTAATGACTTTGGTTTGGGGTTATTTTTCGGGTATGTTTATTGCAATACCGCCAATTTTGATTTTGAAATTCATTGGCAACGAGTCGGTGGTGGGTATATTGAGTTCATTGGCTTATTTGGCAGCCATGATTGTTGTGTATTACTTGAGTAGCCGTTCAAAAAGCAAACATCGAACAAGTATATTGAAGGTTGGAGTAGGTTTGCAAATTATCGGAACACTAGCGTTTGCTATCTTGTTGCCTATGAATAGTTCTTTGGCTACCATTATACTTATACTTTCTATGTTTTTGGCCGATCCAATTATTGGCTTTCCCTTTAGGGCTAGCTTTATGAAAGCAATAGACGAAGCAAAACCACTCGACAAAAGAGATCATTATGCCTACATAGTCGATGTCGAGATAGCATGCGGCATAGGACGCATATTGGCTCTTGTAAGCTTTTATTTGTTATATATTTCTTTGCCCGAAAATTGGGCTTATATTATATTTATGGCATTGGTAGTTATTCTTCAAATGGCATTTATTCCACTTTCGAAAAGGATAAATGGGAGGTAATTTCCAAAATATGTCTCCAAAAGATTCATCAAGTTTTTATCAATAAAGCACTAATATAGGGAAATGCATTATTTTTAATTGATTGAGATTAACTATACGACATTGGTTTATTATTCGTGTTTATGTAACATTTCGGTCGATACATGTTTGTGACGAATGGAACCATGAACATGCCAATTTTCGTGAATAAGATTGGTGCGAACCAGTAAATCTTTATCTGAAAGTATATCGTTGGCTGTGCCCATTTTTTCAATGCTGTGCTGTTCGTTAATTACAGCAACCCGCGATTGCAAATGGTCTACCAATTGAAGGTGGTGTGTAGCAATTAGTATTGTTTTACCTGCCTCGTTGAGCTGAAAGAGCAACTCGATAAGAAAAGCCCGCGATTTGGGATCGAGACCGCTCATAGGTTCGTCAAAAAGCAATACTTCTGGGTTCATAGTCAATACAGATCCTATGGCAACTCGCTTTTTTTCGCCTCCCGATAGCATATAAGTAGGTCGATCGCTTAGGGTTTCGATATTGAGCATTTTCATAACTAAATGTGTACGTTCGCGTGCTATTTCAATAGTGTGACCCAATTGTAGCGGGGCAAACATTAATTCGTCGAATACAGTCGGACAAAATAATTGGCTATCGGGATTTTGAAAAACATAAGCGATATTGCTCCTGAAATTGCGATTTACACTATCGTTTTGTAAAGCCCGTTCGGTAATGGCTGATTGCTTAAAAAAATAATCGCCATTATTGGGGAATATCAGTCCTCCTATTACATGAAACAAAGTAGATTTACCACTTCCATTTGAGCCGATAATAGCCAGTATTTCTCCTTTTCTGACCGAAAGGTTAATTCCTTCGAGTGCTTTGTGTTTGTTCGAATAGCTATAATGGATATTTTCAAGTTGTATGATTTCTTTCATTTAGAGTAACAATAATAAGATGCCAATAATTACAAAAAAACCTATAAAAAAAGTGTCTTTAATGCCAATTTTTGAGGCATATAGAAGTTGTACATGTCCATTGTATCCTCGCGATATCATGGCTTTGTATGTTTCGTCGTATTTGATCCAGGCACGACGGTAAATGAACAAAATCCGACCAGCTACAATTTGGCGTGCTTGCGAACCATGTGTTCGTTCCCACCAACGCGATTTAAGTGCCATATATGTTTCTTCGACAGTTTGTGAAAGTATAAACAAGAATTTCCAGGTAAGCAAAATAACCATCAGGAACAAATCGGGCACTTTGAGCATCTTGAGTGATTTAATAATATCGTTAAACGGGGTTGTGTAGAAAATTAGAAAAGTCAGCGACAAAGAGTTGACCAACCGCACAAAGAATTTTAATACAAAAAAGCTTCCTTCATAAGTAACTCCAATGTTTTTTGGGATCAGGTAAATCCAAAATTGCTTGTTGGAACTCAATTCGATGATGGGAAATATAATTGTCCCTTGTTGAAAAACATTTAGCGATGCTGGCAATACTACTAAAAACCCAAAAACAAAACCCAATATTAGTATTTTCGAGTAAATATGTAGGATTGATATACGCGAAAATCCAAAAAGTACGATAATGATTGAGGAAACAATTAATTGTTTTTCGATAGAGCCTATAATACTTACTAATACAATGAAAAAAAGCATAAAAAGAACCTTAATACGGGCATCGAGCAATTGCATTAAACCATTTTTCGAAGCCAAATCGACATGAACGAATCCGGTATTGATCAAATTAGCTGTTTTTGACAGGGTTTTGTCGACAAATGAAGTATTGTGAAAAAAATGATTCCTTTTGTAAGGGATATTTGTTTCAGTTGTTTTCAGAAAATCGGAGATTTTTGTGTTAGTAGTCAAGTTTCTGCTTTTTTGCAAAGGTATGTAACACAAACGTAATTAAAGCAATAAGACTTATGCCTATAAAACCTGACAGTAAATAATAAATTGTATTCTTTGCGAGCGAATTCTTTTCGTTTCCATTGCTATAATCGGGTAGAGGCGCAATCCATGTAGAAGCATCGCCTTCCATGCCTATTGGGGTAAAACCAAGCTGTTCTTTAACACTTTCGGGCGACCACTCGCCCCAAGCATCGCCGGCATTAAACCACTGAGGCAATAGTAAGCCTATGGGCGATAAAACAACCAAGATGAGCAATGCGATGATTATTTTTTTATTGAATGAGGGCATTTTTTATTTCATATATTGTTTCGAAATGGACGATGGATTATTGAACAATATCGTATAGTTTAGGTTTTTCGTTTTTAAATCACACGTCGACTTCGCTCTGTATGAAACTATTATGTAAGTTTCGGGTTGAACAAAGTCGAACCCATTTTTTTAACAAATCGATATTGGATTCTAAAATCAAAATTATCATTTTTTTAAAATTGTAATCGATTCTTTATTGTTTTTGTAAAAATATTTGAAAATAAGCATCGTTACAAGACCTTCGACAAAACCAAATAGCAAAAGGTGTTCCAATGCCATAGCAGGCAAAGCAATTTTAAGCGGATATGGTGCATAAAGTGGATTTCCATCGGCACCTACTGCGATTAATGGTTGTATTCCAAATTGTAATGCTGTAACAATAGCTGTAACATTTATTCCGATATAGCCTGCTATAAATGCAGCCAATGCTAGTCGACGTTCGTTAGATCCATCGCCTGCAAGTAGTTTAAAAGCATAATACGACACAAATGGCATTACAATTGCCATATTTACGCAATTGGCTCCCAAAGCTGTTATTCCTCCATCGCCAAAGACAAATGCTTGAATAATAAGTGCCACAGAAACAGTAATGCATGCAACCCAAGGTCCTAAAATTATTGCAATAATCGATGCCCCTACAGCATGACCAGTAGTGCCTCCTGGTATTGGAATATTAAACATCATAATCAGAAACGAAAATGCAGCAGCCATGCCTAAAAAAGGAACCAAACGGGTATTTAACTCTTTTTTAACTTTTCGAACAGCAATTGCAGCAATTGCAATATATATTCCATATAAGGGCAAATATGTTTGTGGACTTAAATATCCATCGGGGATATGCATAATGTAGATAATTAGATTTTAACAATGCAATCATTGAAGTGGTTGTTTTTATTGACATTGAATCAAATCAACCAATAAATAATTGTAACTGCCAAAATACTAATTATTCATGTTATGAAACCATTATGAAGGTAATTTTTTTTGTGCTGTAGGTAATAACTCGTTTTTTACCCAATAAAATTTAGGTTCAATACGAAGAATTTTTTGATACACTGTAATTGATAAAGCAACATAACCATTTTCGAGATATGCATTTGCCAACGAAATGAGCGCATTTAAGTAAATCCAATTGTGGGTGTTATTAGTATTTTTTTCGAAAAACTCAATACTTTTCTTGTAGGCTGCAATAGCATCGCTTTGTGAACCACCAACAAACATTGGTGCATAAAACAAACTATTCGCTTTTTCGAGCCATGCATAAGGATTTTTACTATCTCTTTTTAATGCTTTGTCTATCTTTTCTTGGCTTTTGTAACCTAAAAATGGAGCTTTTAATGGATTGAGTCCAATGGCGTAGCCCAAAAATGCTCCGTGAATTGCATTTAAACGAACATTGTTTGGATGATCATGCATAATTTTCTCCAATTGTTTATTTGCCTTTAAAAGGAGGGTTTCAGCTTTTTTATTCATATTATTTCCAATGAAGTATGCTATTAGCCCATAATATATTCCAAACATTTCTTCGTGCTCAATAATTGACAATTGATCTTTAGAGCTTTTATAGTCGTATGAACTTGTAAGTTGTTCCCACTTACCAATATTTCCTATAATGTAGGCATTATAAATGCTTTCTTTCAATAAACTCGTATTTGAATATAAAGTATTAGAACTAAGCAATGCAAGTATGGCATAAAAGTATATAGTTTTCATGGCGAATGTTTTTTAATTATTACAATATTCTATATTAAAACATATCAACCGCAATAATGTTTAATAAATAATACAAAAAGTTAAACAAAATTAATTTCTTTTTGTTTTTTTAATTATTTACTGTATTTTCATTCACTAATAATAAAGCATGATACTTGAATAGATTATTTAAAATATTTATTGATTAATTGAAATTAAACAACACAATAAATGGTAGCGTTATATAATAGAACTGCAGTAGATTGCTGCAGACAAATTACCAAAAATTATAGTACATCGTTTTACATGGGAATAAGGCTTTTCGGAAAAACGTATCGCGAACCCATTTGTGTTATTTATAGTTTTTTTAGGTATGCCGACGAAATAGTTGATACTTTCAATACAATAGATCAGAAAACCGCTCTCGAACGCTTCAAATCGGATACTTGGAACGCTATTGAAATGAAGTTTAGCAGCAATCCTATACTTCAAGCTTTTCAGCAAGTTGTTTACGAATATAATATAGATTATGAGCAAATAAAAACCTTTTTGAAAAGCATGGAAATGGATTTGTATAACAGTACATTCGACAACAAGGAGTATAATCAATATATTTTTGGATCAGCGGAAGTTGTTGGTCTTATGTGTCTTCGAATATTTTATAAAGACAACGATCAAGAGTACAATGCTTTAAAGGCTTATGCCCAATCCTTAGGTTCTGCTTTTCAAAAGGTAAATTTTTTGAGAGATGTTCAGGACGATTATGTAAACCGAGGTCGTGTTTATTTTCCAGCAGTTTCTTTCGAAAATTTTACCGAATCGAACAAAATGCTTATCGAACAAGATATTGATGCCGATTTTAAAAAAGCAATTCAAGGTATTCAAAAGCTCAAAAAAGAAGTGCGTTCGGGTGTTTATTTGGCTTATGTATATTACACAAAATTGTTCAATAAAATAAAAGCTGCACGTGCTTCTGAAATATTAAAAAAACGATATAGAATTAATAATTTGCACAAAGTGTGGTTATTAATTGTTTGTAGAGTTGGCAATATGGCTGCATAATATTAATTTATATCTTTGTTCAAAAAACAAATGATCGAAAAAAACGCCATTAAATTCACGATTGAATTACAAGTTAGAGATTATGAGTTAGATTTACAGGGCATTGTAAACAATTCGGTTTATCAAAATTATTTGGAACATGCACGTCACGAATTTCTAATTTCAAAAAAAATTGATTTTGCAAAGTTGCACGAAGAAGGAATTGATTTAGTGGTTACCCGTATTGAAATTGACTATAAGTTGGCTTTACAAAGTCGCGATCTTTTTATAGTTACAGTTACATGCCAAATGGAGGGCAATGTTCGACTTGCATTTATACAAGAAATTTATCGTAGTTCAGACCAAAAAAAGTGCATTTCTGCACAAGTTACAGGGGTTGCCCTGAGAAATGGTCGCCCTGTTCGCCCTAGTGAAGTAATGGATTTAAAAGCTTTATTCGAATAGTTTTTTAGATAGTATGTCGTTTTCGGAAAATAATCCTAACTTTGCGGTTTTTAATTTGAAAATGTCAATATATAATTTATATTTGACTAAATATTTAATTACTAAACTATAAACAAGACGAATGTCAAATAATAGCATCACTCCTTTGAAGATAGGAGAATTAGAAATTTATCCTCCAATTATTCAAGGTGGTATGGGTGTAAGGGTTTCAGGCTCTAGACTCGCAACAGCAGTAGCAAACGAAGGTTGTGTTGGCACTATTGCCAGTGTTGGTTTAGGCGATTATGAGAATTCAAAAGGTTCTCAATTTGTA
This sequence comes from Bacteroides fragilis, assembly GCA_945889005.1. Taxonomy (GTDB): domain Bacteria; phylum Bacteroidota; class Bacteroidia; order Bacteroidales; family DTGW01; genus CAMDBI01. The sequence continues at coordinate 85,529 of CAMDBI010000008.1, read as the reverse complement.
GAAGTCAATAACGAAGCATTACGTAAAGAGATTAGATATGTTAGAGCCAATTCAAAAGGCGTACTTGCTGTAAATGTTATGGTTGTGCTATCTAACTTTGAAGATTTTATCAAAGTTTGTGTTGAAGAAAAAGTCGATATTATAATTTCAGGTTCTGGACTTCCTTTGGATCTTCCAAAACTCACACAGGGAAGTAATATAAAACTTATTCCTATTGTTTCATCGGCAAGGGCATTCAATATTATTTATAAAAAGTGGAAACAAAACTACAATAAAGTACCCGATGCAGTAATTTTAGAAGGTCCGCTTGCTGGAGGCCATTTAGGTTATGCATTCGACGATGTTGTAAATGGCACCACTGCAACATTGGAAGAACTTATAAAAGAACTTGTTGAATATACCAATACTCTCGAAGAAAAGATACCAGTAATTGCTGCTGGTGGCATTTTTGATGGCAACGATATTGCAAAATTCATAAAAATAGGAGCATCGGGTGTTCAAATGGCGACTCGTTTTGTAACAACTCACGAATGCGATGTTCACGACGATTTCAAAAAAGCATATTTAGATGCAAAGAAAGAAGATATTACCATTATAAAAAGTCCCGTTGGATTGCCTGGTAGAGTTATTCGCAATTCATTTACCGAAAGAACAATGAAAGGCGAAACTATTCCTTTCAAATGTCCTCACCATTGCCTTCGTTCGTGCAACCCCAAAACTGCTCCATACTGTATTGCACGTGTGTTAGGCAAATCGTCGCGTGGCGACTTGCTCGATGCTTTTGTATTTGCAGGAGCTAATGCATATCGTTGCAACGAAATAGTATCGGTAAAAGCACTCGTAAATGAGTTAAAAACCGATATGGAAAAGGCTTTCCAATAAATATTTTTCTTATCCAATACATTGAAAAACATTTCCAAAGTTTATTTCAATAAAATACTTTCGCTCTGATAGTTTTTGATTATTGAATTAAAAAAACTTTGGAAATGTTTTTAATATTAATGGGTTATAAATCTTTTCAGAACGTATATACTTTGCTATTATTGTTTGGTTTAAAAAACACAGATTTTTTTCTTACTTAGACTAAGCTCGGCACAAGTCGGTCGAAATTTCATCTCAATTTAATTTTAAACCGACAAAAGTGATACTTTTTATTTCCTTTTCTAATTAATTCTACTTTGACAGATTAATAAAACTGAAAACTACATACATAGCATCGAATAAGACGATAACATAGTATAATAAATGCAACATAGTTGCGACATTTTTGTAGAAACACAATATACCAAAACAATTAGGTACGTAGCACCGAATTAATATTTCGCCGCTTTGCGACTATTAGAAAGGCATTACAAATCTGCCAAAGTAGAATTAAGAAAATGATAAAAATCATTAAATCTTAATTTATATGTTCATGTAGTATTGTAAAAATTCATATTTTTGCAATACGTTTACATATTTATACAATATCGGGGGCAGCTTCATTATGGAAGACAGAAAAAAACTCATAGATAAGAAGAAAGTAGTTGTTAAAGTAGGAACTTCAACTTTAACGCATTCTAATGGCACATTAAATTATCCAAGGATAGAAAAATTGGTAATGGTCTTGTGCGAAATGCGCAAACAAGGAAGAAATGTATTGTTGGTAACATCAGGAGCAATAGCTGTTGGAGCTGGCAAACTCGGATTAAAAGAACGTCCTTCGCAATTAGCCAAAAAACAAGCATTAGCAGCCATAGGTCAAGCCGAATTAATGAATATTTATGCAAAACATTTTGACAATTATAATCAAAATGTAGCTCAGGTTTTACTTACAAAAGATGTAGTTGTCAATCCTGTTCGTCGTAGGAATGCCAAAAATACTATAAACGCACTACTCGATATGGGCATTTTACCCATTATAAACGAAAACGATACCGTTTCGACCGACGAAATAGAGTTTGGCGACAACGATACCTTATCGTCGCATGTAGCAGTTCTAATAGAAGCCGATTTATTAATTTTACTTTCAGATATTGATGGCCTTTACTCGGCCGATCCGCGTAAAAATTCCGATGCCACCATTATTACCAAAGTAACCGATGTAGAAGAAGTTATTGAGGTTGCCGAAGGCGCAGGTACTGGTTTTGCCAAAGGCGGCATGGTTACCAAAATGGTTGCTGCCCGTAATTGCACCCGCAACAATATCGATATGGTTATTGCTGCCGGCGAAGACCCTGAAATTGTTTTCGAAATACTCGAAGGAAAAGAGATTGGAACCCTCTTTGTAGGCGGTCAAGCTATTGACGATGAGAGTCCGTGGAGTCTAAAAAATTTGATGTAGATCATGCAAATCACATATGTCTACTAAAGCAGATGTAGCTTTTTGTAGGATTCTAGAATTTTATATTCAAAGAAATGGAAATAATAATTACATCCGAAAAATAAGCAAAGAAATAACTGACAAAACAAAACTATATTTTTTTAATCCCCAATTAGGCCAATTGAGCGACTTTCCAAATATTAGAGTTGTTGTAAAAGGAAATAATAAAATATTTTATGAAATTTAAGTAAAAGTATTTTTATACACATGGTTTGGGATAGTAGACAAAATCCTGAAAATTTAAAATTGAGCTAAATGAATTTAAATTTTGAAATATTAGCATCAGAAGCTAAACAAGCCTTTTTTGTTATGGCAGCAGAAAATACAGAAAATAAAAACAATGCATTAAAGGCTATTGCTACTGCTTTACAGTCGAGAGCTTCTGAAATTATTGCAGCGAATAAGCTTGATATTGATTCAGCCGAAAAAGCGAATTTAGCTGCTCCTTTGCTCAAGCGATTAAAGTTTGATGATAGTAAAATCAAAGAAGTTGTTGCGGGAATCGAAAGTCTTATTGCTTTGCCCGACCCAGTTGGCGAAGTGTTGATGACTACAGAACTCGACAGCGACCTAATTCTTCGAAAAGTAAGTTGTCCAATTGGAGTAATTGGCGTTATATTCGAATCGCGCCCCGATGCATTGGTTCAGATTTCGACCCTTTGTCTCAAAAGTGGCAATGCAGTGTTGCTCAAAGGAGGAAGCGAAGCCGTCAATACTAACCGTATTTTGGCATCGATAATTTCTGAAACAACCGATAAATTAGGTATTGCAAAAGGATGGATTCAACTTCTTGAGACACGTTCTGAGGTCAACGCGATGCTCAAAATGGATAAGTATATAGACCTTATCATACCTCGTGGATCTAACGAATTTGTTAAATACATTATGGACAACTCGAGCATTGCTGTGTTGGGTCATGCCGATGGTATTTGCCATGTGTATATCGATAAAGATGCCGATGTCGAAATGGCCGTAAATATTGCTGTAGACAGTAAAACACAGTATGTTGCTGTGTGCAATGCCGCTGAAACATTCTTGGTTCATAAGGATATTGCTTTAAAATTTTTGCCAAAACTCAAAACAGCCCTCGATGCTAAGAATTGCGAAATACGTGGATGCGATCGAACTTTTCAGCTCATCAATTGCAAACCTGCCAGCGACCAAGATTGGGCTACAGAATACCTCGATTATATAGTTTCAGTTAAAATAGTTGATGAAGCTTACGAAGCCATCGATCATATAAACCAATATGGTTCGGGGCATACCGATGCCATAGTTACTAAGAATGCACAAACTGCCGAACATTTTATGAATACGGTCGATACGGGAGATGTTTTCTGGAATTGCAGTACCCGTTTTAGTGATGGTTTCCGTTATGGCTTTGGTGCCGAAGTAGGCGTTAGTACCAATAAAATCCACGCTCGTGGTCCCGTAGGTCTCGACGGACTTATGATATACAAATACAAGGTTGTTGGAAACGGCAATATCGTTGCCGACTATGCAAGTGGCAAACGCAAGTATACACATAAAAAGATATAGTCGTACACCGTACACCGTACACCGTACACAGTGCACTGTACTTTGTAACTAATGTAAATCATAGAATAATCAAAGAGGTGCATTAACACTTTGACAAACAAAATGATAAATATGTTATGTGAAATATTTATGGTCGACCATAAATATTTGCGTTTTATATTATGGCTGGTCGGTAATATTACCATATAAAATATATGGTAAGACGGCAAATAGTATATATATATATATTGTGGAAATGTATTAAATATGGCGCTATAAAAAGCGATTATATATAATATATCGCACTAAAATATATGTTATTCCATTATAAATATATATATTTGTAAAAAATGATTGCAAATGAGCATAGTACGTCTTGCCGAAACTACTTGTATCAAGCAACTGACAAAGGGTTCTAAAATCATACTGGTCTATGGTCCGCGTCAGGCAGGGAAGACTACGCTCGTTAAAAACATTATTGCCCAATCGGGTTTAAAAAGCCTATACCTCAATGCAGACTTGGCTCGTAACGAAGCGCAGCTATCGCAGCGCGACGAAAAAAAGCTAGCCGAACTCACAGCGGGCTATGAAATGCTCGTTATCGACGAAGCACAAAGAGTACCCGAAATTGGATTGGTGTTGAAAATAATCAGCGACGAATTGCCCAATCTGAAGGTAATTGCAACAGGTTCGTCGTCGTTCGACTTGGCCAATAAAGTATCGGAATCTCTTACTGGTCGTAAACGCGTGTTTCATCTGATGCCCTTGATGCTTAACGAAATAATAGATGGGCGCAACAAACAGGAACTCGACCGCGATATCGAAAATATATTGCTGTATGGACTATATCCAGAAGTATATACTGCTGCAACTCTATCTGACAAAAGAGATGTACTTGACGAAATTTGCGAATCATATCTTTTTAAAGATATTTTTACCCTAGGGAATGTTAAATATACTCTAAAAATTCGCGATTTGTTAAGACTCATAGCATTTCAGGCTGGGCAACAGGTTTCGATGAACGAGCTGTCGCAGTCGCTCAGTATTAACCGCGAAACAGTAGAACGATATATCGAGCTGCTCGAAAAAGCTTTTATTATTTTTCGCCTTTCGGCATACAACCGCAATTTGCGGAAAGAAGTAACGAAGATGGACAAGATTTTTTTTTACGACATCGGTATTCGCAATAGTATAATTGACAACCTGAAACCCTTGAACCAGCGCAACGATGTAGGTCAGTTGTGGGAAAACTTTTTGGTTGCCGAACGGCGCAAGCAATTGCTATACAACAACTCTAAAGCGCTTACCTACTTTTGGCGTATCTATACCGGTGCAGAAATCGACTATGTCGAAGAAAGTGGCGAAGGTCTTATAGGTTATGAGATTAAATGGGGCAATACAAAGCCACGGATCCCCAAAGTATGGACCGATGAGTATAAAGGCGACTTTAAGCTGATTGACAGGAGTAATTATTTGGATTGGTTGTTATACTAATAGTAATTCATCACAATGAAATAGCAGATGCTCATGAATTGAACATTCTGCTATTTTTAATTTAAATAAATTCAGTTTTCTGTATCTTTTCCAAAAATATGTTTTTAAGATGAAACTCGTAAAAACACCAATTAATAATTCCTCAGATTTTATGAAACTGTATAATAATGGTTTTAAAGAAATATAGTTTTCTATCCCCCCAAATTTCTCATATCGCTCAACTTGCACAATTCGAAATCTTTATGTTCTGGATTAATTAAAAAATTATATTCTCCGGGAACGATAGCAGAAGGCACTTTCAACGCTATAAACTCTTTTTTTCGCAGAAAAGAAGAGCCCAATTGCCGGGTTTGCCATATATTTTTGAGGTTTTTCCAGTCGTAACCGAGAGTGTCGATGCTTATTTCGTCGAATCGAAGCTCGCTGGGTAGTTCGACTGTCGACATAATGTAGTCGTGCTGCATATAAGCTGTTTTAGACAGATGAGCCAAAAACTCGAGCGAAGCCAATGAACGGCTTTGAGAGGCATAAATTACTCTCAATCCGGCTTCGTGCCAACGACCCGAGAAGTAAAACCCTCCTGAGCCAATGGTTTGAAAATGTTCTTTTTTTGATATGCGGTATAATTCCATGAATGAGTTAAAAGTTAAAAGTTGTGTTTCGACAGGCACAACAACCGAAGTTGAAAGTTTTTCAACTTATAAATAGCAAAATTTAGTTTTTTTTGTGCCTTCGTGTCTCTGTGTTCATTCTTAAAAATTTATGCAATTAAGCCGTGCTCCAACCTACCCAATTCGTGCTTCAAGTATTCTATTCCCGAGTAGGTATCTAGCAAATCCTTGGGTTTTTGACCTTCCATGGTGATGTTTGGTGTGTTCATCCAATCCGAAAAAGATTCGAGCGAACCAAAGGTTTTCGAGCCTCGGGCATAAAGATTTTGTATCAACAGCACTTTCTCGCTTATTTCTGAAGGCAAGTATTCCTTGTAATCCTTTCGTTGCAAGGTTCGTGGCGATACATGTATGTATTGGCACATTTCCAAAATGGTCAATTCGGTAAGCTCCAATATGTCCATTACCTTGCTTCGCGTAATACCTTTACGTGCTTCGTGAATCAACTCGCTGTCGTTGAGCAGAATAATATTTTTATTACCTATATGTCGTTTGTTCATACGACAAATGTCGTTAACTTTATTAATCATTATCAATTTTTAAATATATTTTTTTACATTTGCAGCTATTATTTATTAACAATTTGTTACTTTACTTCGAAGAGAGGTTTTATCAATTAAAATAAAATAAAATGCAAACAGGATTGCCAAAAGCAAGGGGGATGTACAGTCCGGAAAACGAGCACGACGCGTGTGGTATTGGTTTTGTTGCCAATATTAATGGCAAAAAGAACCATGAAATTGTTCGCCGAGGCTTAGATGTATTAATCAACATGACCCATCGAGGAGCCGAAAGTTCCGACAACGTATCGGGCGATGGAGCGGGTATTTTAATGCAGATGCCGCACGAATTCTTTATCAACAAAGGTATTAAGTTGCCGGCTGTTGGACAATACGGAGCAGGTTTGCTTTTCCTTCCAAAGGATAAGTCTGCTGCCGAACAATGTTGCAAAATTCTCGAAAAAGCTATTGAAGCTGAGGGTTTGACTTTGATTGGTTATCGCGAGGTACCTGTCAATAGTTCGTGTATTGGCGAAATTGCACGCAGTTCTGAACCATATATTAAGCAAGTATTTATTACAGGTAAGTTTGAGCAAGACGAGTTGGAACGCCGTTTGTTTATGCTTCGCAAATACAGCGAAAACGAAGTTCGCAATTCAAATATTGAACAAAAGGGTGCATATTATTTCCCAAGCCTTTCGACCAAAGTGCTTATATATAAAGGTATGCTTACGCCTCTTCAGGTTCCAGAATATTTTCCAGACTTGAATGACGAGAATATGGTGAGCGCAATTTCGCTTGTTCACTCTCGTTTCTCGACCAATACATTTCCAACATGGGATTTGGCGCAGCCTTTCCGTTACCTTGCTCACAATGGCGAGATAAACACTGTAAAAGGTAACCGCAACTGGATGAAAGCCCGTGAAGGACTGCTCAAAACAGACCTTTTTGGTAAAGACATAGAAAAACTTTTCCCCATTATAGAGCCTGCAAAGAGCGACTCTGCATCGCTCGACAATGTGCTTGAGTTCTTGCATCTTACAGGTCGTCAGTTGCCACAAGCACTCACCATGCTTATTCCCGAATCGTGGAACGACAAAAACCCAATTCCAGATAGTCTTAAAGCATATTACGAATTCTATTCAACTATTCAAGAACCGTGGGATGGTCCTGCATCTATCGTTTTCTCTGATGGACGTTTCGTAGGGGGTACACTTGACCGAAATGGTCTTCGTCCTTCACGTTTCGTGATTACCAAAGGTGGTATGATTGCAATGGGTTCTGAAGTAGGTTGCCAAGTGTTTGCTCCTGAAGAGATTAAAGAAAAAGGTCGTTTGCGTCCCGGAAAAATCCTTTTGGTCGATACCAAGCTTGGAATTATTGTTCCAGACAAAGAATTGAAAGACCAATTTGCTAAGGCTAACCCATACCAACAGTGGTTAAAAGAAAACCGTTTGGAATTAGCAAAAATTGAAGCTAAGCAAGAAGTCCCCGCTTCGTTGGGCGACAATTTAACAAAATACCAAAAAGTATTTGGCTATACAAAAGAAGATGTTGAGGCTATCATTGTCCCAATGGCTAAAGATGGCTACGAGCCTACCGGTTCGATGGGTAACGATACGCCAATACCTGTATTGTCGGAGCGTCCATACCGTTTATTTAACTATTTCCGCCAGTTATTTGCACAAGTTACAAATCCTCCGATTGACCCAATCCGCGAAGGTTTGGTAATGTCGTTGACCAGTTATATAGGTTCAGTGTCGAGAAATATGTTGGTCGATCAACCAAGCCACTGTAAAACAATTAAATTGAAAAGTCCGATACTTACTAATACTGATTTGAACAAACTTCGTACCTTGAACGAAGAAGGTTTTCGTTATATCGATATCGATATTACTTTCAACGTGAATGATGGCAAGAACGCATTGGAAAATGCTGTTGCCAATGTATGTTCACAAGCAGAGAAAGCTGTTGACAATGGTTACAATTATGTAATACTCACCGATAAAGCTATTGACAAAGATAAATGTCCTATTCCATCTTTATTGGCTGTTGCAGCAGTTCATCACCACCTTATTAAGGTCAAAAAGCGTATGCAGATTGGTATAGTTCTCGAAAGTGCCGAACCAAGAGAAGTTCACCATTTTGCATGTTTATATGGTTATGGTGCTAGCATTGTAAACCCTTATGGTGCTTTAGCTGTAATTGACGATTTGTGCAAAAATGGAAACATTAATCTTGAGTACAAAAAAGCAGAATACAACTTTATAAAGGCAACAGATGCTGGTTTGTTGAAGATATTCTCTAAAATGGGTATTTCAACTCTTCGCAGTTACCATGGAGCTCAAATTTTTGAAGCTATGGGTATTGGCGAAAATGTAATAAATAAATACTTTGTAGGAACATCGTCGCGAATTGGTGGAGTCGATTTTGAGCAAATACAACAAGAGGCTGCAATATATCACAGCGATTATTATTCACAAGAACACGATAATGACCTTAAAACTTTTGGTTTTTACCAATATCGCAAAGATGGTGAGATTCACGGCTGGGATCCAGAAGCAATAGGTTTATTGCAATGGGCTACAAAGACCAAAAATTACGCTAAGTTCAAAGAATTTAGTACATATGTTAATAAGCAAAACCAATCGCCATTATTACTTCGTGGTTTTCTCGATTACAAAAAGAATCCTATTTCTATCGACAAGGTAGAACCTGCTTCAGATATTATGAAGCGATTCATAACAGGTGCTATGTCGTTTGGGTCTATTAGTAAAGAAGCTCACGAGGCTATGGCTTTGGCAATGAACACAATAGGCGGCAAATCAAATACCGGTGAAGGGGGCGAGGACAGCGAACGTTTCAAAGTTCGTCCCGATGGAACCAGTCTTCGCAGTGCTGTGAAGCAAGTGGCTTCGGGTCGTTTTGGTGTTACTGCCAACTATTTGGTAAATGCCGACGAAATACAGATTAAAGTTGCACAAGGAGCAAAACCTGGCGAAGGTGGTCAGCTTCCTGGTTTGAAGGTCAATAAGATTATTGCCAAGTTGCGTCACTCTACTCCGGGTATCACACTTATTTCGCCTCCTCCGCATCACGATATTTATTCGATCGAAGACCTTAAACAGTTAATTTTCGATTTGAAATGTACCAATCCGAAGGCAAAAATTAGTGTAAAACTGGTTGCCGAAGATGGTGTAGGAACTGTAGCTGCCGGGGTTGCCAAAGCAAAAGCCGATGTAATTATTATCTCGGGTTGCGAAGGTGGAACAGGTGCATCGCCTCAAAGTTCTATCAAACATGCAGGTCTACCTATGGAAATGGGTATTTCTGAAACTCATCAGACTTTGGTTATGAACAACCTTCGTGGTCGCGTACGTTTGCAAACCGATGCACAAATGAAAACCGGTAAAGACGTAGTGTTGGCGGGTATGCTTGGTGGCGAAGAGTTCGGATTTGCTACTACTGCATTGATTGTTCTTGGCTGTATTATGATGCGTAAGTGTCACCTCAATACATGCCCTGTTGGTGTTGCTACTCAAGACGAAAAGATGCGCGAACGCTTTGTAGGTAAAGCCGATTATTTGGTTAATTATTTCAACTTCGTAGCAGAAGAAATTCGCGAAGTGATGGCTGAAATTGGTGTTACTAAGTTCGACGATTTAGTAGGTCGCACCGACCTTATCGTTCCTCGTGCTTTTCCTAACCATTGGAAAGCAAAAACTGTCGATGTTTCGAAACTAATATATTTCCCCGAAGAATCGAGCAAATACGCTACACGTTGCGTACAAACTCAGCATCACGATATCGATGCACAACTCGACTGGGATATGATTAAACTTTCTCGTACAGCCATCAACCATAAAGAAAAAGTTTGGATTGCCAAACCAATTACCAATGTTGACCGTACGGTAGGTGCAATGCTTAGTGGCGAGGTTGCCAAAGTATATGGCGACGAAGGTCTACCCGAAGATACTATCAACGTACGTTTCTCAGGTTCAGCCGGACAAAGCTTTGGTGCATTTGTAAGCAAAGGTATTACATTCCGTCTCGAAGGAGATTCTAATGACTACCTTGGAAAAGGTCTTTGTGGTGGAAAACTAATCGTTGTTCCTCCTGCAAGTGCTACTTACAAACCAGAAGATAATATTATTGTTGGAAATACCTTATTATACGGTGCTACCAGCGGCGAAGTGTATATCCGTGGTATTGCTGGCGAACGTTTCTGTGTACGTAACTCGGGAGTGAGCGCTGTTGTCGAAGGTACAGGCGACCATGGTTGCGAATATATGACTGGAGGCAGAGTTTGCATTATTGGACGTACAGGACGTAATTTTGCAGCCGGTATGAGTGGTGGTATTGCTTATGTTCTCGATATCGATGGTAATTTTGAATTCTTCTGTAACAAAGGACTTGTCGATGTTAGCGGTCTCGAAAGTATCGACGATATTAAAGAAGTTCAAACCATGATTAGCAAACACCTTTACTATACCAATAGTACTGTAGCCGAGAATATACTTACCAACTGGGAAGAATACCTTCCAAAGTTCAAGAAAGTAATACCTCTCGAATACAAGAAGGTTATGGAAGAGTTGAAACTGAAAGAACTGCAAGCTAAGCTTGCTGCCAGTCAGGATGAACCACACGTTAGATACTAGCAATTGACAATTGATAATTGATTATTGACAATTAAAAAATCAATAATTAAGTATCAAAAAATCAATAATCTATATAATTAATATTAGTCAATAATCAAATTTCAATAATAAAATATCATGGGAAATCCAAAAGGATTTATGGAAGTAGCCCGTTTAGAGGCTGGAAACAGACCCATTCACGAGCGAATAGCCGATTACGGCGAAGTTGAACAAACACTCAACGATGCAGAACGTCAGTTGCAAGCATCGCGTTGTATGGACTGTGGTGTGCCATTTTGTCAATGGTCGTGCCCGGTTGCAAACACTATGCCCGAATGGCAAGATGCTATTTACCGTGGCAAATGGGACGAAGCCATTAAGGTGCTTCACTCTACCAACAATTTTCCAGAGTTCACTGGTCGTATCTGTCCTGCGCCTTGCGAAAAGGGTTGTGTACTCAACATTCATAAGGAACCTGTTACCATTCGCGAAAACGAATGTGCAACCATCGAGAATGCCTTTACTTTAGGTTATATCAAACCTCAGCCTCCTAAAAGCCGCACAGGTAAGAAGGTTGCTGTAATTGGATCGGGCCCAGCCGGTATGGCTGCTGCCGATTTACTCAACAAATGGGGTCATTCGGTTACTCTTTTCGAGAAAGACGAAGCAGTAGGTGGTTTGCTTCGCTTTGGTATCCCCGATTTTAAGTTGAACAAAGAAGTTGTTGAACGCCGTATGGATGTTCTTAAAGCTGAAGGTCTCGAAGTGAAAACCGGCGTAAATGTTGGTGTCGATATCAAAGCCGAACAACTCTTGAAAGACTACGATGCTGTTTGTATAGCTATTGGAGCAATGAAACCTCGCGATTTGCCTATCGAAGGTCGCGATCTAAAAGGTGTTTACTATGCCATGGAATTTCTTACACAGCAAAACCGTGTTATTGCAGGTAAAGAATTCTCGGAAGTCGAACGCATTAGCGCAAAAGATAAGCATGTACTTGTCATCGGTGGTGGCGATACCGGTTCCGATTGTGTAGGTACATCGAACCGTCATAAAGCCAAGAGTGTAACTCAGATAGAGATTATGCCTAAGCCTCCTGTCGACCGTGCCGAAGACAATCCATGGCCATACTGGCCTTATACCCTAAAATCTTCTTCGAGCCACGAAGAAGGTTGCGAACGCGAGTGGAGCTTAGCATCAAAGAAATTTATTGGCGAAAATGGCAAAGTTACCGGTGTTGAAGTTGTTGAGGTTAAATGGGAGAAAGATGCCAGTGGCCGTCAGGTAATGAGCGAAATTCCCGGTACCAATAAGGTTATTAAAGCCGATTTAGTGTTTCTTTCGATGGGTTTTGTTAGCCCTGTACACGAAGGACTTTGCGATGGTCTTAAAGTTGAATACGACAACCGTGGCAATGTGAAAGCCGACGATAAAAAGTTTACCTCGGTAGCTAAAGTATTTGCAGCTGGCGATGCAGTACGTGGTCCATCATTAGTAGTACATGCCATAGCCGAAGGACGCAAAATGGCCGAAAACGTTCACAAATTTTTGATGACAGAAGTAAAGAAGTAATATATTTTACGCGAAGGCATTAAGTCGCTAAAAAAAGCACCTTGGGAAACCAAGGTGCTTTTTTTTGTATTTCACTATTGACTTTTCAAAAAAAGTATTTATCCTTATAATCAACTGAAATGAGTATATCTTTAAATATATTAATTTCAGTTTTTTTTGAATGTTAAGTTTAAGTTATAATAACTTTTAAAAAACTAGAATTATTCATTTGTAATTACATTTTTTTTATTTATATTATTAACACAAAAACTATTTAACACGAAAAAAATTATTTTCTATTCATTTGCAATTTTAGCATTTTCTTTTTTCGTAAGTTCTTGTACAGAAGAAGAAACAGTTGATCCTGATTATGTTGGTACTTGGGTAACTACCTATTACGATGAACCAAATTATTCTGATGTTGAAAGTGTTCTTTTTAAAGAAACAGTAACTATTACAAAAAGTACAGTGACTGTAATAAAACAGGAAAAATAAGGTTCATTATATGTTGATGTGAATGGTTCAAAAAGTAATATCACTGTAAGTGGCAATAAAATTACTTCAACACTTTCTGAATATGGTGAGGACAAAATTAAAACTGATCAAAAATTTGAGCTTACATGGTACAAAGATGGTTCAACAGAATTTGAAGTAATGCAAGCTCTTGTTGAAGCATTTGGTGGAAGTTTAAAAAGTGAAGCTACTTACTCAATTGCTGGGGATAAGATGACACTTATGATGGGTAATGAAAAGAAAATTTATACAAAACAATAAAATAATAATTCTGTATTTATGCTCTTTTTATAAATTTATAATATAGGATTCACTCTAGAAACAGATTTATAAGTATATAAATTTCAACAAAAAAGCACCTCGATAAATGAGGTGCTTTTTTGTTTTATTGAAAGTAAATGTAAACTGATGAAAGGTTGAATTTGCATTTCTATATATTACACTATTTTAATAGATTTTACAAATAAAAAACTATGACGCTTTTCTAATTGCATATTCAATTGGTAATATTTCATTTAATTGAATATGTTCTGATGCATCTGTTATTTCAATACCAACAATACGGTCGTTTTCGCCTAAATCCAATACAATTGTATCATCTATTCGTTTGTTTATAATGGGTTGACTTGCTTTGTCGAACCTAATATAAAGCAGATCATTTTTAGAATCATAATTAATTATCATCTTTCATTTCCTCCCAAGTTCCGTAATATACATATACTGTTATAGTAATAAATGTTGATTCCTCTTTTTTAAAAATTACTTCAACTTTTTTATGCTTATAATATTTTCCATTTCTGATATCGTTAAATATGAATATCTTATATTTTAAAAATCGGTCTTTTTTTGCAATTCCAAATACCCCATTATTTATTGTGTCAAAAATTTCTTCACTTGTCGTTCCTCTCTCTAATGCTCTCTCAATCGTATGGGGCTCGATTTTTATCATTTTCAATACAAAGATAATGTTTATTAAATTAATATCATGGAAGTCTTTTTGTTGTAATGAGTTCAAAACTATGCCATAATACCCGCTTCCTTAAACATCTTAAGTGCTTTTTGGCGTTCGTCTTTGTTTCGGAACATGATAAGACGGTTTTTGTTATGACCTTTTTCATCGACATAAAAAATATGGAAGTATGATCCAAACGACAAAAAGCTCTTGCGGTAAAGGATACGGGTAATATCTTTTCTATATAGTACATCGACCGTTGAGTAGAGATACAATTGATAAAACTGGAAACCATACACAACAGACAACATAATCATAACCAATGTGGTATTTTTTATTTGTGCGCTATATAAAAACAAATACATTAGCACGAATAGTCCAAAAAAAGACACAACAGCAATTCTTGTTTTGTAATTAAATTCGTCGTAACCCAGTTTAAATTTAGGAAGTTCCGGATCGATATGTAAGATTATCTTCTCATTCGTCAATTCGCACTCGCCCGATTTTGTCAAAAATGTTGTTCCCATCCTTATATTTATTGTCTAGTGTCTATTATCTTTTTTATACGTGAACCGTGAACCGTGTACCGTGAACCGTGTACCGTGTACCGTAAACCGTCTTCCGTCTTCCGTCTATTTCGTAAGTTTATCCATCTCAGTATACGAATGAACTATACCTTTGATAATTGCAGAGCTTAATCCATTATGTTCCATTTCGTTCAGACCTTTAATGGTGAGACCCATAGGGGTTGTAACCTTATCGATCTCTGCTTCGGGGTGGTTGCCTGTTTCAAGTACCAAAGTAGTGGCACCCTTGGCTACCTGAGCTGCAATAAGTTGTGCTTCATCGGCATGAAACCCGACCTGAATACCACCTTGTGAGGCTGCTCGTATTATTCGAAGGAAGAAACCTGTTCCACATGCTGCTAACACTGTTGCCGACGCCATTAGTTTTTCATCAATAACCAGTACTTTTCCTACTTTACAAAAAATTGCTTTTACTTCTTCGAAACGTTTTGATGAAGTATTTTTTGAAGCCATGCAAGTCATTGATTCACAGACGGCAATTGCTGTATTGGGCATCACTCGAATGACCTCTGTTTTACCTCCTATGTGTTTCTCAATATCTTCAATGGCAAGACCCGAAACTATTGAAACGACGGTTTGCTTTTTATGGTCAATATGTTCTTTTAACTCAGCAAAAATTTGTTTTGCCTGGCGAGGTTGTACAGCAACTATGATCATTTCAGCATTTGAAATGGCTTCGATATTAGAATGTGTTGCATTAAAACCTTCCTTTTGAAGATCTGTGAGTGATTGCGAAGGTAAACGAGTTACAGTAATATCAGATTTTTTAAAAACACCTGATCTTGTAAGTCCTGTTATAATTGCTGTTCCTATGTTGCCGCCTCCAATAACGGCAATTTTGTTGATAGTCTGCATGTTTTTATAATTTACGCGAATAGCAAAGATAAATTTTTGTCGGCAAATTGTTTAGCAGATTTGTAATAAAAAAAGAGGCTGTCTCAAAAGTTTATTTAAAACGCTAAGTCGCTAATACGCAAAGAAAATAATTGTTGATCTATAATACTTTGCGCCTTTGAGTCTTTGCGTTTTAATTTATTCTTGTCTTTTAAGACAGTCCCTTAATTATAAATGCTTTGCTCTATGTTCTATTTCGGATTGTATTTCATTGCTGTACAAAGGCAATTGGAACGACGTGTGCGGAATAAGATGTCGTAATATGAGCAGGTTTCGCAACCTTTCCAGAATTCGCTATCGTCGGTAAGTTCCGAGAATGTTACAGGTGCATATCCCAGTTCGGAGTTTATTTTCATTACCGCCAAACTGGTTGTTAGTCCCAGGAATATTGAATCTGGAAAAAGTTTACGGGTAAGTGCAAACGCTTCGTTCTTTATTTTTCGACCTAAACCCTTTCCGCGAAATAGTTCAACTACCAATAAACCCGAATTGGCAACGTATTTGTTGCCTTCCCAAGCTTCGATGTAACAAAATCCGGCCAATTTGTTGTCGAGAAGGGCAATAATCCCTTGCCCGCTGCGTATTTTACTTTCGATATATTCCGCAGATCTAATAGCAATACCTGTTCCTTGAACAGATGCAGCAATCTCTATCTCTATGGCAATATCTTTAGAGTATTTTATATGCTTTTCGGAGACAATACTTATTTCGAAGTTAAGTGGCATTTCGGTTTATTTTTTATTTCTAATCAGGTTATTTGCCATAAGACGAACGGCATTTATTTTGATAAACCCGGCGCTGTCTTTTTGATCGAAGCCTCCGGCAATATCCATACTCGAAAGGTCTTGATTGTATAGCGACTTGTCAGACTCGCGACCATTGACCAATACATTTCCTTTGTAGAGGGTCAAATACACGATACCATCGATGTTTTCCTGACTTTTATCGATAATTGACAGTAGGAAATCGCCTTCCGGACTGTACCAGAAACCATTGTAAATAAGATCCGAGAATTTTTCGGACATCATATTGCGCAGTTTCATTACTTCGCGATCCATGGTAATACCTTCAATATCCATGTGAGCTGTACGAAGAATGGTATACCCTGGTGTTTCGTACACTCCGCGCGATTTTAAACCAACAAAGCGGTTTTCGACCATATCGCAAAGACCTATTCCGTTTTCGCCACCTATTTTGTTGAGGTAATTGATCAATTGGAGAGGTTCCGTAACGGTAGTTTTATCGTTATGGTTTACTACTTTTACTGGTACACCAGCCTTGAAGTGAATTTCTATTTTAGTTTCTTTGTCCGGAGCGGCTTGTGGGCTCACCATTTTGGTCAACATATCTGCTGTCCACGAATGTTTTGGGTCTTCCAAGATACCTGCTTCGTGGCTGATGTGTATGAGGTTGTCGTCTTCGCTATATGGTTTTTTCAACGATGCTTTTACAGGAATACCTTTTGCCTCTGCATAGTTGAGCATATCGGTACGGCCTTTGAATTGGTCGAGGAATTCTTGCATTTTCCATGGGGCAATTACCTTTATTTTTGGGTTTAAAGCATAGAAAGTCAGCTCGAAACGTACTTGATCATTGCCTTTTCCGGTGGCTCCGTGACCAACATACCCTGCTTTTTCTATCTCGGCAATCTCAATCTGGCGCTTGGCTATAATTGGGCGAGCCAGCGAAGTGCCAAGCATATAGCGTCCTTCGTAAATGGCATTGGCTTTTATTGCTGGAAATACAAAGTCTGTAACAAGTTCTTTTTGCAAATCTTCGATATATACTTTGCTTGCACCCAACAAAAGAGCTTTTTCCTTTGCTGCTTCAAAGTCTTCTTCTTGTCCAACATTTGCAATATATGCAACCACTTCAAAATCTTTGTCGATTAACCATTTCAATATTACCGAAGTGTCTAATCCACCACTATACGCCAATACAATTTTTTCTTTTGCCATTTTATTTAATTTTTGGTCTTTAGACCGTTGTTAATAAATTCGTGAACCGTAATTCGTGAACCGTAATTCGTGAACCGTGAACCGTGAACCGTGAACCGTGAGTCGTGAACCGTAATTCGTGAACCGTGGACCGTGAAACGTGAAACGTGAAATTTACGGTTCACGGTCCACTGTCAACGGTTCACGGTCTACTATCCACGATTTTATATCCTTCCTTCCAATTCCGGAATCATTACAATGAGCGCATTGCGCAGGTCGTTGCGCGAAACCCCATCGGCCGGGATAATGAGTATGGTATCGTCGCCGGCAATGGTACCCAATATGTCGTACGAGTTGCTGCTATCGATCAAGGTAGCAACACTACTTGCATAGCCCGATTTGGTTCGAAGTACCCCAAAATTGCCCGAGAATTTGAGCGATTGCACGCCACTCAAAGGGAACAATGTCGATGCTTTCTCGAGATCCAATTTCTCGGCAACTCCATTTTCGGGCAAAAAGTAGATGTAACCTTTTTCGGGGTCAGATGTTTTACCAACTTTCAAGTATTTCAAATCGCGCGACAGTGTAGCTTGCGTGAGTTCAAAACCTTTTTCGGAAAGCACTTGAATCAATTCGTCTTGTGTACTTATTTTTGAACTGGCTATTATTTTCCTGATCGTAAGTAACCTCTTCGTTTTGCTGCTCATGTCGTATACTTATACAATACTTCTGCAAAAGTATGCATTTTTTGTTTTGCAAAAAAAAAATGTTTTAATCAATTTGAGAATAAACTTTTTTATATCCTTAACATCGAAGATTTTTTACTAAAGTGAGTAAAATTGGGGATTTCAATTTTTATTAAACTGTCTATGAACAAGAAAAAAGTATTAATATTGCATCTTTTTAACATGCATTTACATGATAATGAATAAAAAATAATACAACACCCATAATGCTTGATAAATTAATAACTGAAGGAGTATTTGTAATTCATGCTTTAAAAGGATATGAATTTCACGAAAAAAGAATAATTGAATTATTTGGGAAAAATAAAATTCAATTTGAATTTGTTACTGATGGCGATCCTAGTTTATTTACAGAAGAGCTTATTAAGAAGTACTTTGTTAATGACATTAATAATATAATGCCATAAGGAACACTCTCTTGTACTCTCAATCATATATTAGCATACGAGCGAATAGTTAAACGTAATATCAAATATGCTATAATCTTTGAAAATGATCCGGTTTTTTTAGGAAATTTTGTGAAGCAATTAAAAAAGTATTCCTCAGAGATTGAGAGTATCGAAAAGGGTTTTATTATTTCATTGGAAAATACAACTTTGAAAACTCCATCAATTTGGCAAACCAAAAAGGAGCAAAATATATATAGAGCCAAAATGAGCAGAGCTGCAGGTGCATATATTATCGATTTAAAGGGAGCTGCAGATATTCTGAAAGACTTAGAGAATAATAAATGTGCAAGAATTATTGACTGGTGGCACAATGATATGATAGATAGAAAAATAATAAAATATTATTGGGCATATCCGTCTATTGTAGAGCAAGGGTCACATAATGGACTAATGAGTTCAACAATCTCTACTAAATCGTCTTCAACAAAACGTAAAATATCGTGGTTTTTTCAGAAAGCTTATAAAACCTATTTCAGAAGATTTTTCAATGAAAAAAACATTTATTAACAATTGATAAACCATAGTATTTCAATAGTTAATGACTTTTAATTTATAGTCTCTTATTTATAAATGGATTTCAGCCGATGCGAGTATTCAATACGGAGACTATTGTTGTTTGAATTATGGATTTTGATAATTGTTCGAAACAACAAGAAAAATTGCATTTTATTTACGCTTATCGCTTAATTAACTTATAATTTTTGAATTCCCACATAGGTCTGAAAAAGATATGTTTTTCCAAAAAAGTAACAAATCGATATTTAAATTGTTCGTGTTTTTTCAGTCCATTTATTTTTTTAATTTTTCCTGTTTGTTGAATTTCCGATTCCCAGTAAAATTTATTTATCCATTCACTCATAACTTTTGGGTGCGAATCTTTAAATATTGAATAACGATCTAAAGGGCCATATTCAAATTTCATTTCTTTTTCATTTGCAGAATTTTGATTATTCTGACCTTTGTATATATTTGAAAATGCTTGTCTTTTTGAGTTCATTACAGATGGTGGACGCACCCATCCATAATGAAATATATATGCATCTACTTTTGCTACTTCAAGTTTTGAACTTCCTTCTTTTTTATTATAGGAATTTTGATCAAAATTTGAAAATTTTCTAAATGATTGTGCATCTTTCCATGAGTGAATCTCAGGTTTGTTTCGAATTATTCGTATTTCATTTTTGTACCACCCATGAGCATCGTTATGGTGTGAGTAATCGCCCCAGAAGTGTATATATTTAAATAGTAAGCCTTCTACTTGATTGTCATTCAACAATTGTTTACATATATTTTCTATTATAGGTAAATATTTTTCGTGTACAACTTCATCTGCCTGAATATAGAACAGCCAATCGCCTGTACAATAGCTTTTTGCTATATCAGTTTGATGAGCCATTTCAGTTCCATTGGGGTATTTTTGAGTATCCCATTCGGAATGAAAGATTTTAATTTTTGAACTGCCTATACTTTCAATTTCCTGAAGTGTTCGATCGTCGGTATCTCCTTTGCCTAAGACTACAATAAATTCATCGCAAATTGGCAAAATTGACATTATTGATTCTTTAACAGGGTAATAAAGTTTTGTAACATTTTTACCCATTGTAAAACCGCTAATCTTCATTTCCTATTAGATTTTATTCGTTAGAGAACATTTGTAAATCGTGTAATCTTTTGTAATACCCGTTGAGCGACAGTAGATATTCGTGTTTGCCTCGTTCAACAATCTCTCCTTCGTGCAATACGCATATTTCGTCGGCATGTATTACTGTCGAAAGCCTGTGCGCGATAACTATCGATGTTCTATTGTGCATTAGTGAGGTTAAGGCATCTTGCACCAAACGCTCGCTTTCGGTATCGAGTGCCGAGGTTGCTTCGTCCAATATGAGTATAGGAGGGTTGCTTAGTACGGCACGAGCTATACTCAAACGCTGGCGCTGCCCACCCGAAAGTTTGCCTCCTCGGTCGCCTATATTGTGTTGGTATTGATCTTTTTTGGTCGATATAAATTCATGTGCATGAGCAACTTTCGACGCAGCTACGACCTCGTTTTCAGTCACATTTTCGCGTCCAAACACTATGTTGTTGAAGAATGTGTCGTTAAATAGTATGGGTTCTTGGTTTACAATGCCAATTTTTGACCGCAGGTCTTTTATCTTGTAGTCCTTTATATTGATGCCATCGAGTAGCACTTCGCCCTCTTCTACATCGTAAAATCGGGGAAGAAGGTCGACAAGGGTCGATTTTCCCGAACCCGACTGACCTACCAGGGCTATAGTTTTTCCCTTCTCTATTTTCAAATTGATATTTTTCAATACAAAATGTTGGACATATTTAAATGAAACATTTCGGTATTCGATTGTAGAGGCGAAGTCGTTTTTTGAAATGGCATCTTTTTTATCGCTTATTTTATTTTCGGCTTCGAGTATAAAATCGATTCGGTCGGCCGATGCCAAACCCTTCTGAATATTGTACCAAGCCGATGAGAGTCTTTTGGCTGGCTCGAGTATAAGATAAAAGGTTACCAAAAATGCCAATAGTCCCGATGGTTGCATGGCTATCGATTTGTTGAGAATCAATATGGCTCCATAGACCAATATGGTAAGCATTACAAGAGTACCAAGAAATTCGCTTGTTGGACCTGCCAATGACCTTCTGCGCATAATCCATTTGTTCATTCGGGCAAATTCTTGGTTTTGGGCTCTAAACTTATTATTTATCGGTTTCTCTGCATTAAATGCTTTAATAATTCTTAGTCCCGAAAGGGTTTCTTCGATAAGCGATATTATAGTACCTAATTTTGTTTGACTTTTAAACGATTGTTTTTTTAATGTTTTGCCTATTTGCCCAATTAGCAATGCACTCAGTGGAAGCATAACCAGCACAAACAATGTAAGATGCACGCTCATCGCCAACAGGGTAATCAAATATATTAGGATGAGTAGTGGATCGCGAAAAATCATTTCAATGGAGCTAATGACCGATGCTTCAATTTCTTGCACATCGGAGGTCATACGCGACATCAAATCGCCTTTTCGTTCGTTGGAAAAATAGGAGAGTGGCAATTGCAATATTTTGTCGAACAGCTTGTTGCGTATGTCGCGTAGCATATAGGTTCTAACGGGTGCTTGCAAGTATGCGGCTAGGTATGCAAATACATTGCGTAGTAATGAAAAAAAAGCAATGGCTAAAGCAACTATAATCAATGTTTTATATTGCCCATATTCGATTATAAGTTGAGAAAAAATATAGTCGAAATTTTTTTTATATTCAAAAATTGTAAATTGTTCGGGTTTAACAACTACTAATGGTTGCGTTCCAAATAAAATATCGAAAAATGGTTGTAAAAAAACGATTGTAGAAATAGTAAAAAGACCTCCAACTATGTTACAAAGTATACTAGCTGTTGCTTTTATCCAATATGGTTTTATGTATTTCGCGAGCGAAAGTATTTTTCTCATTTTTTATTTAAAACGTAAGCACATAAGAATTTAAAAAAAATCAAAAATGATGCACAAATGTAATAAAAAACTGCAATTTTTGACATTAATGAATATTTGTTGTTTCAATAACACTACTGTTTGGTTAAAAATACAGATTTCTCTTTTACTTCGTTTGTGCTTAGCACATGTCGGTCAAAATCTCATCACTATTTATTAAATTGGACAATATTGATTCAATAAATAAGTTTTCAAACCCAAAATTTTTTTGATTTGTTTGCCAAATTTATTAATTTTGCCGAGATTTAAAAAAAGAACAAAAAGTGGCAAGAAAAAAGAGTAACAGATTGGTAAAAAACAACATAAGCATCATTCTATTATAATTATTACCCCTTCATTAGGGGTATTTTTTTGCACTAAAGTCGAGTTTGAAGAAGAAAAATATAAAAGAAATGGATAAAACGGTTAAAAAAGTAGTTATTCTTGGTTCGGGAGCCTTGAAAATTGGTGAAGCAGGCGAATTTGATTATTCTGGTTCGCAAGCATTAAAAGCATTGAAAGAAGAAGGTGTATTTACTATTCTTATTAATCCGAATATTGCAACTGTTCAAACATCTGAAGGGATTGCCGATAAGATCTATTTTCACCCGGTTACTCCTTATTTTGTCGAAAAAGTAATAAAAAAGGAACAGCCCGATGGTATTCTCCTTTCTTTTGGTGGTCAAACTGCGCTTAACTGTGGTACGGCACTATATACATCGGGAGTTTTAGAAAAATACAATGTTCGGGTGCTTGGTACACCAGTAAAAGCCATTATGAATACCGAAGATCGCGAACTTTTTGTCAATCTACTGAACGAGATAGATGTAAAAACCTGTCGCAGCGAAGCTGTTACAACGGTAGATGATGCAGTAAAGGCAGCAGAACGTCTGGGTTTCCCGGTTATTATCAGAGCTGCTTATACATTGGGCGGTCAAGGTAGTGGTTTTTCTAACAATGTAGACGAACTGCGTAAAATGGCCGAGAAAGCCTTTTCGTATGCACCACAAATACTGGTCGAAGAATCTCTCAAAGGATGGAAAGAAGTTGAATATGAGGTTGTACGCGACCAGTTCGACAACTGTATTACGGTTTGTAACATGGAGAATTTCGATCCGCTAGGTATTCATACTGGCGAGAGTATTGTGGTTGCTCCTTCGCAAACGCTTACCAATAGCGAATATCATAAGCTTCGCGAAATTTCGATACGTACCATTCGCCATATTGGTATTATTGGCGAATGTAACATTCAATATGCCCTTGACCCGAATTCTGAAGATTACCGTGTAATAGAAGTAAATGCTCGTTTGTCGCGCTCGTCGGCTTTGGCATCGAAGGCCACTGGTTATCCTCTTGCGTTTGTTGCAGCCAAATTGTCGCTAGGATATGGTCTTCACGAACTAACAAACTCTGTAACTAAGACTACATCGGCATTTTTTGAGCCTGCACTCGATTATATTGTTTGTAAAATTCCTCGTTGGGATTTGAACAAGTTTATTGGTGTTTCGAAGCAGATTGGCTCTTCGATGAAGTCTGTAGGCGAGGTAATGAGTATTGGTCGCTCGTTTGAAGAGGCTATTCAAAAGGGCTTGCGTATGATTGGTCAGGGCATGCACGGTTTTGTAGGCAATCGCGATATAGAGATTGAAGATGTAGACCGCGAGCTAAGCGAACCAACCGATATGCGTATTTTCGTTATCGAAAAAGCATTTGACAAAGGCTACACGGTCGACAAAATTCACGATCTGACAAAAATTGACAAATGGTTCCTGTACAAACTCAAAAGCATATTCGATCTTCAGAAAACCCTTGCCGGATATAATAAACTAGAAGAACTTAGTGCCGATACCATTTTGGAAGCCAAGAAAAAAGGCTTTTCCGATTTTCAAATAGCTCGTTCGGTCGAAAAAGAATTTGAAGGCTCAATGCACGAAGCCATGCTCAGGGCTCGTAACTATCGAAAAAAGTTAGGTGTACTTCCAAGCGTGAAGCAAATTGATACCCTTGCAGCCGAATACCCTGCAAAGACCAATTATTTGTACATGACCTATCATGGAATCGTTCACGATATCGATTTTCTGAACGACAATAAGTCGGTAATTGTTCTTGGCTCTGGAGCTTACCGTATTGGAAGTTCTGTAGAGTTCGATTGGTGCTCGGTAAATGCAATAACGACTGCTCATAAGTATGGCTATCGCTCTATTATGATCAACTACAATCCCGAAACGGTTAGTACCGACTACGATATGTGCGATCGATTATATTTCGACGAACTTTCGTTTGAACGAGTGATGGACATTATCGATCTCGAGACTCCAAAAGGAGTAGTTGTTTCGATGGGCGGGCAAATACCCAATAATTTGGTAATGCGTTTGCATCAGCAAAGCGTCCCAATTTTGGGTACAGCACCCGAGTCGATCGACCGTGCCGAGAACCGACACAAATTTTCGTCGATGCTCGATCGCCTTGAAATAGATCAACCTCGTTGGCAAGAACTTACCAATATGGACGAAATACATACATTTGTCGATAAAGTGGGTTTTCCTGTTTTGGTTCGCCCGTCGTACGTGCTTTCGGGAGCTGCTATGAACGTGTGTTCCAACAACGAAGAGCTTGAGCAATTTCTTAGACTGGCAGCTAAAGTATCGAAAGAGCATCCTGTTGTAGTTTCGGAGTTTATCGAGAATGCCAAAGAGATTGAAATTGATGCAGTAGCAAAAGATGGAGAAATAATGGCGTATGCTATTTCCGAACATGTTGAGTTTGCTGGTGTTCACTCGGGCGATGCAACTATGGTATTTCCTGCACAAAAAATTTATTTCGAAACGGTTCGTCGTATTAAGCGCATTAGTCGCGAAATAGCCGAAGAACTTAATATTTCTGGCCCATTCAACATTCAGTTTCTTGCCAAAGACAACGATATAAAGGTTATTGAATGTAACCTTCGTGCATCGCGCAGTTTCCCTTTTGTTTCTAAGGTTTTGAAACAGAACTTTATTGAAATGGCTACCAAAGTAATGTTGGGCGAAAAGGTCGAAAAACTCGACAAATCGATTTTTGAGATTGAGCATATAGGTGTAAAAGCACCACAATTCTCGTTCTCGCGTTTACAAAAAGCTGATCCCGTATTGGGAGTCGACATGGCTTCGACTGGCGAGGTAGGATGCATTGGCGACGATTATTACGAAGCTTTGTTGAAATCGATGCTGTCTGTGGGTTATCGTATTCCAAAGAATAATATTATGTTTTCGACCGGCGAAACAAAGTCGAAAGTCGAAATGCTCGGACCTGCTCGTCTTTTGCTCGAAAAGGGATTTGAATTGTTTGCCACCCGTGGAACCCACGAGTTTTTTAAACTCAATGGAGTTGAAAGCACCATGGTATACTGGCCCGACGAAAACCAAAGCCCCAATGTAATGGACTTGATCCGCAACAAGAAATTCGACATGGTGGTAAACATACCTAAAAACCTTTCGAAGCTCGAGTTGAACAACGATTACGAAATACGCCGTGGAGCAATCGATTTCAATATACCGCTTTTGACCAATGCTCGTTTGGCAAATTCGTTTTTAACGGCTGTGTGCAAGAAAGATGTAGACGATATCGCTATTAAAAGCTGGGACGAATACACGGTTTAGTGAACAGTGAACCGTGAACAGTGAACAGTGAACCGTGGACAGTGAACCGTGGACAGTGAACCGTGGACAGTGAACCGTGGACAGTGAACAGTGGATAGTGAACAGTGGACAGTGAACCGTGGACAGTGAACCGTGGACAGTGAACCGTGGACAGTGAACAGTGGATAGTGAACAGTGGAAAGTGAACAGTGGAAAGTAATAGAGTTATTTTTTTTGCTTTCAACTTTCAACTTCGGTTGTTGAGCCTGTCGAAACACAAATTCAACTATTAACTATTTTTACTCTTTTTTACTCAGAAATTTATCGAGCAGATTGAGTAAAGCTACGTGTTCGATAGGTTTTGAAATAAAATCGTTGCATCCGGCATCGATACATTTCTGCCGATGTTCGTCAGATGCATGAGCCGTTTGTGCTATAACCGGAAGTTCGGGTCTATACTGTTTAATGATCTGAGTTGTTTCGTAACCATCGAGATCGGGAAGGCGAATATCCATAAGAACCAAATCGATAGATTTGTCGGACATGCAGCGTTCAATTGCTTGTGAGCCCGAATTTTCGTAATGTACTTTTACATTTGTTTCGCTCAGCAATTCCGAAATATACTCGGCATTTATGATATTATCTTCTACTATTAGAATGGTTTTATTTTCCCAGTTAAAGTTTATGTGTTCAATTATATTGTCAGATTGGTTCAATAAGTCGTCGGGCAGAAATGGAATGGAAAAATAAAAAACGCTTCCTTGGTTTTCTACCGATTCGAACCATATACTACCTCCTAAAATTTCAACTAAACCTTTTGAAATCGATAAACCTAAACCAGTACCACCTTCGCGATGGGCAATATCCGACGAGGTTTGGTTAAACCGGTTGAACAAATGCTCATGATTTTCTGGAGCTATTCCGATGCCGGTATCTTTTACATAAAAATCTATAAAATTATTTTTAATTTTGTACGAGTATTCAATATAGCCGATATTGGTAAATTTTATTGCATTGCCTATTAGGTTGTTAATTATTTGTCGTAGTTTGTATTCATCGCTTTTTATAAACAATGGTTTTTCAAAGGTTTTGAAAAAAAGTATTTCAATATTTTTGTTTCTTTTTTTGGTTTCTGCAACAAACGATTGACGTGCTTCGTCCAAAATAAAATTAAGATCAAAAACCGATTCGTATTTTTTCATTGTACCGGCTTCTATTCGTGAGATGTCTATGATATCGTTTATTATATGAAGCAGTTGTTTACCGCTATTTTTAATCATATCGACATAGCGAATTTGTTTTTCGGGCGTTTTGTTGGGGTTTCGTAGCAGATCGGCGTAGCCAATAATACCATTAAGTGGGGTTCTTATTTCGTGGCTCATATTTGCCAAAAAAGCAGATTTCAAACGATCGGCTTCTTCTGCCTTGTCTTTTGCATTCAATAGCGATTGGTTAATTTCGAGCAATTCGCTATTTTTTGTCTTTAATTCCTGCTGAACATCGTGTAAATTTTTTGCAACATGATTGAACGATTCAATAAGTTCGCCAATTTCATCTTTTTTATTGTAATCGATTACATTTAAATAATCGCCTCGATCGATCTTTTTAAAATTTTCTTTTAATTGTTCAATAGGTGTATTGATCGAATTGTAAACCGAAATGCCCGCAAATATCGACAACAAGATTAGTAATATTGCTGTTGAAATGCTTAAGTAAAAGTATTTGTTGGTTGATACATAAAGCTCATTTAGATTTGTATCTATTTCGAATTTCAATAAATCCTGAATTTTTTGCAATTTGGTTTCGATTTGCAACGATACTTTGTAAATTGCTAATTCTTTGTTCCTTATATCCTTATATGTGAGTTCAAAAGTATTATACTGAATTAAATTTTTTACTAATTCTTCATAAATTCGAATTTCATTGCTCAACTTATTAAACTCATCGATTTTGTATGGTATATCAATTTGCTTTCCCACTGCAACTGCCCTATCGACATCGCTTCTCCAACGTTCTATTACAGAATTGAGCTTATCTGTATAAGCCTTTAATTCTTGTTTTGATTTCTCGAGTTTAAGAAATTGTTTGTCGTTAAAAAGAATTTCGAAATGCTCGATGTTAAAATTGATTTGTTGGATTGTTTTTTGTGTTGAGCCGGCATCGTCGATAAAATCTGAGTAATAATTTTTGAGTGTTGTTATCTTTTGTGTGGTGCGGTAGCTATAAAATGCAAATAAAACCAAAATAAATCCTGTTAATAGAATGGTAATTCCAAAACTGAATAATAGTTTGTGTTTTATTTTCATAAAATAGCAGTTTAAAAGCAGTTTAAATGTAGTAATTTTTTTATTAAAAAGCTTAATCAGTGTCGTTTTTTTCTTCAATGTCGCTAAGGTGTGTGTCGAGAGCATGAACAGATATTTGTATTTCCCAAATTGAATACATGAGCGACAACATCATTAGGAGCAGTGCCAGTGCAAAACAGATATCGGCAGCCAAACTCAATCTGAAATAGATGAAAATCATGCTAACCACACAAAGCAGCATACTCGACATTCCGCTCACTTGTGTAGTACGTATGAGCCGTAGTCGAAGACGTATATTTTTTATTTGTTTATGCAACAATGTTGTTGGATTGAGTTTGTATTCCGAATGCAAGTTTCTAATAAGTTGAGCAAGGGCCAGAAAGCGATTGGTAAAAGCAAGTAATACCAAAGATATTCCCGAAAAAAGCAATGTTGGTGTTGATATTGATAGTTCCATAATAATAAATGACTAATGACTAATTACTAATGACTAATGACAAATGACAAAATTCTCATAAATTTGCATAAAAATACAACATCTAGATGATTCAATCAAGTAGGGCAATTGTGCTTCGAACCTACAAGTACTCAGAATCGAGTCTTGTTGTGCATACATATACCGAACAATGGGGTCGGCAAGCGTTTATGGCAAAAGGAGTGCATGGCAAAAAGGCGGCATTAAAAGTAAATTTATTTCAGTCTCTATTTTTGTTAGATATCGAAGTGTACAAAAAGGAAAACCGGGAACTCAATATACTTAAAGAAGCTAGGATTTATCGTCCATTTGCCAATATTTCGTCGTCTATCATCAAAACCTCGTTAGTTTTATTTTTATCCGAAATTCTTCATAAAGTATTGAAAGAAGAAATATCAAATCCTCCATTATTTGCATTTCTTTCTGGCTCTTTTGAGTTGCTCGATCTTGAAACCAATAATATTCAAGATTTTCATATTTTATTCTTACTTCAACTATCAAAATTTCTTGGCTTTTATCCATCTAACAATTTTTCGGAAAACGATTGTTTTTTCGATTTGATCAATGGACAATTTGTCGATTATATACCGGCTCATGGTCAATTTTGCGACAAAGATTTGAGTCTGATACTTTCAAATGCATTAAAACTGGTTATATCCGATGGCACTGCTCTACACTTGATCAGAGCCGAACGTAAGATATTGCTTCAATGTATTGTTATATACTATCAACTTCATTTGCACGGCATGGGCGAAATAAAATCGCTTGAGATAATGAGAGAAGTATTCAATTGAATATCAGAATTAAATGCTTTTTAATGTAATTGCTTTCAATCTTCCAATGCAACTAAATTATATTATTTTCGTATCAATCAATTTAAAACTTATTTTATTGTTATCTAACAAATGATTTGAATAACAAATTATTTATTAGAAATTTAGCTTAAATCAATAAATTGTTTTATTCATCATTATAAATTTGTTTTTGGGTCATTTGTTTATGCGTAAAATTGTGTATATGTGGCATTTAATTTTTATATTTACAGGTTTAAATAACTGTAAAAGGCTTGAAACAATCGGTTTTAGTGGGCTAGAGTGTTACAAACGATAGTTTTATTAAGAAATATTCGATAGTCTTTTTTATTTTTTTGGAATAAGAAATTACAAAATTTAAGATATGAATACCTCAAAAAATCAATTCGTCTTTTTGCAAAGCGTTAAAAGTTCGAGTGTTTGGGAATATTCCCAATATAGGAGTCGTGCTATATCAACGACAGTCGTTTTTGTTTTATTGTTTTTTGCGACGCTTATTGCCAATGCCCAAAGCGGAGTAGGTATAGGCGACAGCAAATTTACAGCCCACTCAAGCGCCATACTAGAGCTACGAACAGCAGACAAAGGGTTTTTGGTGCCGAGGTTGACGACTGACGAGAGAAACGCACTGTCGGCACAAGCTGCAAACGGATTGCTAGTTTATGATAAAGAAACCAAATCGTTTTGGTACCGCGACACTGTGGCTGGGGAGTGGCGATCGATTACTTCGACCAATATACGTTTGGGTAATAAGCACCAAATTTTAGGTATTAACAAAACTGGAACAGACTTTGAATACAAAACTTTGAATGGTTTCGAAAATCAGGTTATTATCGATACCACAACCACAGCAGGTTCAATAGTTATTAAATTGCCTCAGGAAATACATACGGGGGCAAGCCCTCAGTTTGCAGGGGCAACTATTACTGGATTAACTCCAAATAATGGCATTTACACAGACGCATCAAAAAAATTAACATCAATACCTCCAAGTATAGGCGTATTAGGGTTTTGGAATCGTACAGGTACAGCACTTAGTCCGTCAAATGTAGGCGATGCAATTACAACAAGCGGCAATATCAGTACTACTGGAACGGGTACTATTACTTCTGCGGGATTGATTACAGGTAATGCCGGGGTTACTGTAATTGGAGGTGCTGTTAATATCAACAGTAACACTATCAACATTGGCGACAATGCTGCAGATGTTATTACAATACAAGGCGCAACAACTTTGAATGGAGGCGATGTCACAATAGCAACTAATCTAACTTTAGCCACTGGTGCTAAAGTCAACGATATAGCCAACACCCTCGATGCAACTGGTGACCATACTACCCTTCCGACTGAGAAAGCTGTACGTGATGCAATCACTGGTATTAGTGTAAACAATGGACTAGAGAATAACTCTGGAACTGTTCAATTGGGTGGTGATCTGATAAAGGCTACAACTATAGGAGTGAAAACAGGAACTTCTTTAACAATCAATAATGACGCAGGTGCCACTGCCCTTAGCATTGCCCCAGACGGCAACATCACTGCTGGAAATGGAACTATTACAACTGGTAATGGACAGGTTACATTTGGTGGTAATCTTAAAGTTAATACTGGTGTTGATATCACTAATGCAGATTTGACTGTTGGTGGCACTAAATTTACTGTTGACGATGCGTCTGGAAACACATCTATTGCAGGTACTTTAAACGTTAACGGAACTTCAACATTGGGAGTTGCAACGGCGACAAGTATCAATGGTTTAGTACCAACCGAATTGGCAAGTGGTTATACAATAGAAGGAGGCTCAACAGATAGTTACACATTAACAGTTGCAGGAACCTCTACAATATCAGGCAGCAACACAGGTGATCAAACAACTGTTACAGGCAATGCAGGTTCCGCCACAACCACTGCTATAACAAACGATGTAGCATCGAATGCAACATTTTATCCCACATTTGTGTCAGCTAATACAGGTAATTTGGCTCAAACAGTAAGTGATTCAAAATTAACCTTTAACCCAAGCACAGGTGTTTTAGCATCCACATCATTTAGTGGTTCGCTCACAGGCGATGTAACGGGCAATGTCAGTGGTACATCTGCCAATGTTACAGGCATTGTATTAGGCGCAAACGGAGGTACTGGTGTAGCAAACACAGGTAAAACAATAACTTTAGCAGGCAATTTGGTTACAGCAGGTGGATTTTCTACGACATTAACAACAACTACAGCTTCAAATGTCACATTGCCAACAACAGGCACTTTGGCAACCTTAGCAGGAACTGAAACTCTTACCGGTAAAACATTAACAAGTCCAAAAATAAATGAAGATGTAGTTTTAACCTCAACAGCTACCGAACTAAACTATGTCGATGGCGTAACATCAGGCATTCAGGGACAACTTGATAATAAAGCTGCCAAAGGAGCAAATACAGACATTACCTCAGTTTTGTTAAATCAAACAGGATTGGTTGTAAAAGGCGATGACGACAATGCACTTACAATAAAACCAGATGAGACATTAACAGCTGGTAGAACATTAAATATAAGAACAGGAAATTCTGATAGAATATTAACATTAACAGGAGATGCATCAATATCAGGCAGCAATAACGGCGATCAATCCTCAATAGTCGGTATATCTGGCACATTGGCTCAATTCAATACAGCACTAAGTGATGCTGAATTTGCCCGTACCGATGCAGCTCAAACATTCACTGGTATTCAGAGCTTTACTAGCCCTGATGTTACCACATCTCTCACTACCCCTTCTGCATCTTTTGATTTAATCAACGCAACTGCAACAACTGTTAATTTTGCAGGGGCTGCAACTATTTTGAATGTGGCAAATGCAGCTACTACTCTTAATATCGGCAATACTTCAACTGCTGCACAAACAGTTAATTTATTTGGAGGTGCTACTGTCTCTGGAAGTAATAAGACTATTAATATTGGAACAGGCGGTGTTGCAGGTTCTACAACAGTGATTGATATTGGCTCTTCTGCAGGAACTCAAAATGTTAATATTGCAAATGGTATAGGTGGTGGAACTGTTAATATAGCTACAGATGCAACTGCAACCAAAACCATCAATATTGGTACAGGGGCGGTTGCTAACACCATTTCCATTGGTGGCACAGGCGCAAATACCATTGCCATTGGCAACTTTCAAATAGCCGGCACTATTAGTATTGGTTCTGCAATGACCTCAAATGATATTAGTATTGGTGGCTCTGGAACTTCTTCTTTAACCTTAAAGGCAGGTTCGGGAGGGGTAATTGTGCCCGATGATGTTATGCTAGATTTATCACAAATAAATAATTCGGACAATGCCGAAGGTTTAAGGCTCCCTCAATCATCTGATAATTCAGCAGCTACCGCAGAAGGACAAATAGCTTGGGACACAGATGATGATGTATTATCTGTAGGAACAGGTGGAGCAATAAGAAGAGTTGGCTTCCCTAATGGAATGCAGGCATTTACGGATAGTGGTACCTGGACTAAACCAGCAGGTGTAAAATATGCCTGGGTAAAAGTATGGGGCGCTGGTGGTGGTGGTGGTACTGCTTCTTCTACTAGAAGTAATGGCGGTGGTGGCGGTGGAGCATACAGTGAAAGCCTGGTAGATGTATCAAGCGTTTTTACATGTGCGGTGGTAGTGGGTGCTGCAGGGCCTGGCGAGACTACAACTCCTGGCGGCGCTAGTAGTTTTACAGCAGGTAGTTTTGTTGTATTTGCAAATGGTGGGGAATCGGTAAATGCTGTTTCCGGAGGTGCTGGTGGTGCAACATCTGGTGCTGGAACACTTAAAGTAGCCGGAAGTGCTGGAAATGATGGAGCGGAAACAACTGGCGCCGCTGGTGGCAGTGGCGGCTCTAGTCCGTTTGGAGGTGCTGGTGGTAGTGGCGGTGTAGGCGGTAGTACAAATACAAATAAAAATGGATCTGCAGGAACATTTCCTGGCGGCGGTGGCGGTGGTGGTGCTGTAGATGGTGGAGTTGGTGGCAATGGCGCAGCTGGCTTGGTTATTGTGTATTGGTAATGTTTTAATTAAAAATAGCCGCGAGGCACAAAAAATATTAATGAATAAAAACAAACCAATTCTACATCCACATGCTTTACTCCGGCTATTCGAAAGAGGAGCAGAGGAAATTGAAGTAATTTTAACAGTCGATTGTTGAGAACAGTTTCCTGCAAAACACGGGAGAACAGGGTTTCGATTGAATTTTATTTTCAATAATGAATGGAACGGCAAATATTTCGCAACCAAACAAATTGAAGCCTTTGCAGTATCCGAAATCGAAGAATGGTTAGTAATTACAGTTTTAGTAAAATACTTAAAAATATGAAAATAACTTACGACCACAAATTCAACATTGCTTATGTAGCATTGAAGAATAAACCTACCAAGGTGAATTCAATAAAATTAAGCGACGATTTAGTTGTTGATATGGCAGCCGATGGAACCATATATGGTTTTGAATTGCTCAATGCTAATGAGCAATTACAAAAATCGGACGACGGTAAGTTGTTGTTTATAAATCAATTGTCGGGGCACGAACAGCAAATTGAAGTTAATATTTAAGCTGCAAGCGTGACTCCCCCCGTTCGGCGTAGCGTTGGTTATTGAGCGACTTGTACTGAGCGCAGTCGAAGTAAGCCGAAATGCCCACTACGCCAGATAATTCAAGGCCTCTGGCCTAAATGAAGAGTAAGAATGACAGGGAAATACAAAAAGAGAAGCGATGAAGCTACTCTGAACAAAGGTTAATTGAAACAGGATAAACTTATCCAAAGTTTAAATCTTTGGATAAGTTGAAATAAAAAAATAGCCGCAAGGCAAGAAGAAAAAAAGTAGTTAAAAATGAGCAGCGTTAAACTATTCGAGAATAAAGGAGTTCGCAGTCACTGGGATGAGGCTGAGGAGCAATGGTATTTCTCTGTAGTGGATGTGGTCGAGATATTGACCGATAGCGCGAACCCACGCGATTATTGGTTTAAGATGAAAATACGTGTTAAGTTAGAGGCTGGTATTGAGTTGTCGACAATTTGTCGACAACTGAAATTGGAGTCGTCAGATGGAAAAAAATATGCCACAGACTGTGCCAATACACAAAATCTGTTGCGAATTATTCAATCAGTTCCATCGCCTAAAGCAGAACCGTTTAAGCAATGGCTTGCAAAAGTAGGTTATGAGCGAATGCAGGAGATTGCCGATCCTGTACAAAGTATTGAACGTGCACGCGACAATTGGCAAAAGCTTGGTCGTAGCGAAAAATGGATTCAACAACGAATGACCGGTCAGGAAACACGCAACAAACTAACCGATTATTGGAAAGATGCTGGAGTTAAACAGCAAAGTGAATTTGCTTTGTTGACCAATATTATTCATCAGGAGTGGACAGGTTTGACTGTAAAAAAACATAAAGACTTAAAAGGCCTGAAAAGTCAAAACTTGCGAGACCATATGACAGAAGCAGAGCTTATTTTTACTGCTCTTGCAGAATTGTCGACCCGTCAGATAGCAGAAACTGATGAAGCCAAAGGCTTAATTGATAATGCAAAAGCGAGTAAAAAAGGAGGAGCAATTGCAAAAAATG
The DNA here is from genome assembly GCA_945889005.1 of Bacteroides fragilis. Taxonomy (GTDB): domain Bacteria; phylum Bacteroidota; class Bacteroidia; order Bacteroidales; family DTGW01; genus CAMDBI01. The sequence goes on along the minus strand of CAMDBI010000008.1, from coordinate 50,435 downwards.
CTCGTAAAGAGTTAGAAGATAAAACGGGTAAGAAAGTAGTTAGTGGTGAAAATTTTCTACCTCCAACCAAAGATAAAAAAGAGATAGAATAAAATAAAAATAAAATGACATACGAAGAACGTTTACAATTATTTCGTCAGCTCATGTGGGACTACAACATAGCCCCCGAGGAGGTCGATGCGGTATTGCGTGGCGAGAAAGAAATAGCCGGGCATTACACTCGCGAAATGCTGTTCAAGAAGTTGTTGGAAACATATTCATGGTTTACTATTCTTCAACTTTTTTCAGTTAAAGAAATTAAAGAATACTTATCAAATGGAATATATATTCAATTAAGATCTAAATCATTGCAAAATAAGTATCAATATGCAGAAAAACGATTACAAGAGTTTGTATAAGCTTCAAGACGAAGTTCTTAATTCTGGAGCAATTCACGATGCATTCTACCTTACAGGTGGAACAGCATTGAGTCGTTTTTATCTTCATCATAGATATAGTGAAGACTTAGATTTTTTTGTAAATAGAGATAAAGATTTTATAAATTATATTAACAAAACGCATGAAAATTTAACAGACAATTATATTTTAAATACAGCCAAAAGTGTGATTTCTGATGATTTTGTTAGGTTTTTTGTTGTGTTTGATGAAATAGCTTTAAAAGTTGAATTTGTAAATGATGTTGGTTTTAGGGTGAATAAACCTATTTTATTTCAAAAAACCAAAATAGATTGTGTTGCAAATATCCTTTCAAATAAAATTACGGCAATTGCAAGTAGAAATGAAGCTAAAGATGTATTTGATATTATAAATATTTCAAATAATTATTCATTTAATTGGATTGATATTTTTTCATTTGCAAAAAATAAAAGTTTGATAAATGAAATAGATGTTGAACAGCGGTTAAGAACATTCTCAATTGATATGCTCAACAATGTCGATTGGCATATAAATACATTTAATAAAAATGATCTACACGAAAACCTGATGCAGCTTACCGACGATTTTTTCTTAGGAAAGGACAACTCACTGGGTAAAGACAAAATGTCTATATATGAAGCTAACATAAAAATTTAATATTTGAAAATGAGAAAACAAATCTTCCTTTTAGTCATGTTTATAGGTACATTCGCCCTAGTGGCTCAACCCAAACCTCAAAAAGTGGCAGCTTCGAAGCCTGCAGCTGTCGATATTAAGCTACAGAGCTCGTCCGACACCTTACAATACTCATTGGGGGCTTATTTGGGTCAGTTTATTGCTGGCAATGGCTTTACTATTACCAATGCCAACCTATTTATACAAGGAATGAACGATGCCCTTGGAAACAAGACCCTATTGGTCGATGCCAAAACCCTCACAGCCCGAATAAGCCAACATCAAAGCAATATGACAGCAGAGCGCAGCAAAGCCCTGGAAAAAAAATTGTTCGAAGCGGTTAAAGCTCAACCCGGTATTGGCATGTTGCCCGATGGGGTGTGTTACAGTATTATTAAATCGGGTACAGGTTTGAAACCTCAGGCAACCGATTCCGTAAAAATTCATATCAAAGGATTTTTACCCGACGGACGTTTGATTGAAGATACATACACTAAAAATGTTCCGTATCATACTACGCCAGCCGGATTAATTCCCGGCATTAGCGAGATAGTACAAATTATGCCAGCCGGTTCGTTGTGGAAGGTTTTTATACCTTCGGCAAGTGCTTATGGCGAAAAGGGTTTGAAAGATATTATTCCGCCCTATTCGGCGTTGGTGTACGAGTTGGAACTTTTGAAATAAAAATATATACTTTGGTTGCTGAGCGGAGTCGAAGTACGGTTCACGGTCCACGGTTCACAGTCCACGGTTCACGTTTAAATTAATATTATTGTTAGTTTTTAAAAAACATACTACAACACTCGTAAATGCTTATATTGGCATAGTGAAAAAACTATGTTTAATTATAAGCCTAGTTTCAGTCAGCTTAATATCATATTCTCAGGTAGTTGTAAATAATCATAGTGCAAAAGTTTTCATAGGTAATTCTACGCATGTTACCACCACAGACCTCTACAATGAAGCCAATGGCGATATCGAAAACAATGGCAATTTATACCTAACCGGCAACTGGAGCAATAGTGCAACATATACGCCCGGTACAGGTAGGGTTGCTTTCGAAGGTCTCGACAGCAAATCTATAAGTTGCACCGATGAAGACACCTTCTACCGACTCGAAGTGCGCAAAACAAGCGACAAGCATATTAGCCTAAACAACAATGTGTTGGTCAACAGCACTCTGTTGCTCGAGTCTGGAACCATCGAAACCGGGACAAACAGGATACACGTAAGCAATGCAGACAATGCAGCTATAGAGCACGATAACGGCTGGGTTGTTGGCAATTTGGAGCGCACGGTCAACAATAGCAACGAATACCTTTATCCTGTCGGAGAAAGCAACTATAATCCCTTCAAAATATCATTTGCAAGTAACCCAACTGGTTCTCTGCTTGTAAAATACAACAGTGCAGCCATTGGCAATGCTGGCATTATATCGCCAGGCTTCGACGACAATGGTGTGGAGGTTTATGAAACTCATCCTGAAGGTTATTGGGCAACCAAAGCATTTAATGGGCTCAATGTAAACATTGATTCCATTAAGCTCGATTATTCCGGATTTTCGGGAGTCAACAGTGCTTCGCGTATACTTCGACGCGACAATAATGGAGATTTAGCATTAAACGGCACACATGGCAATGTGAATAGTCCGGTAATTAGCCGCAAAGCTCTCGACAAAATTTTAACCGACAGTACCGACTTTGCCATAGGTCGAGGTCGCCCGCGTATTCCTTATCAGTCAAAGGATACTGCTATTTGCAATGGCTTTGCTACACCATTTGCTGTAAATTCTACCGGACAGGGCACTCTTACATACCAATGGCAAGTCGCCCCAATAGCCGGCTCATTCTCAAATATTACCGATAACGATTTTTATTCAAATACCCAAAACGATACCCTCGAAATCAAAAAGGCTACACTCGATATGTCGGGTTTCAGATACCGTTGTTTGATCAAAGATGAAGTCAACAACGAAAAGTATAGCGATATAATATTGTTGACAGTTGACTCTATACCCGTGATATCATTTCTGAGTTCACTAATTTCGATTTGTAACAATGATGCTGCCATTATAGTACCAACTACAGATGTTGTAAATACGACCTATTCATGGAAAGTTACTGCCGATCCTCTTTTAGACGGTTCTAGCAATGATTCCATAGTCCCGATTGCAAATCCCATCAATCAGATATTGACCAATAATGATTCTAAAAAATTGAATATTACCTATAGCATTACACCAACCGGTCCAAGCACGACATATTGTATTGGCGAAACTAAAGATGTAATCATACAAGTGAACCCAACGCCCAATATTTCGCTGGTTGTCGATGACCCAAACAACAGGGTATGCGACAGCACCAACTTGCGTTTTGCTTTGACAACGCTCAATGGAATTGTCGATGGAAGTAAGTATTACCATGTTACCACCTCAGCCGATATTTCGGTACTCAATGAGGCGATTACTGGCACTTACGAATTAGATACTTTTTACAACAAACTCATCAATACATCTAACATTGAGCAAAATGTTAAATATACCATCAAACCACTTATCAAAAATCTGCAATATGCATCGGGCAAGATTTGCGAAGGTAAGGATACGGTTTTCGATGTTAAAGTGCTGCCCGATATGAAACTAGACATAATAGCAAAAAATTACGTCGGGGGATGGAACGTGAAGTGCAAAGGCGATAAGAACGACACAATAAGGGTTAAAGTAAATGGTGGGGCAACTGAAGCTAGTTATGGATACAAATATACCGAAGATAGTTGTACCTTTAAATGGAGCAATAACAAGACAAGCCGTATAATTTCACAAAATGGGGTTGGTTTCTACAAAGTAATTGTTTCGGATCATCGCGAGGGTTGTAAAGACAGTACACAGATTACACTTTATGAACCCCAAAAGCTTGTTGTAGACAGTGTTAGTATTTTTGGCTTGCCTCCGTGCGCAGAAGCAAGCAATGGCATGGCAACATGCTATGTTAGAGGAGGAACCGAACCTTATACATATGATTGGGCACGAGTCTCTATTTGGGCTAAAGATTTTAATATAAGTTACAGGTTAAAAGATACTATTATTGGTGTTCGCCCAGATAAGGATTATGGAGTAGTTGTGGTTGATGCAAATAGCTGTTTGGATTCTGCAAAAGCTAGTCATAAAGTAGAAACAAATTTAGAATGGCCTGTAATAGCTAGCAATTATTATAATTCAGAAGAATCTATTTACGAAATATGCTATGGAGCAAAAGATGCATTTATATATCCTTATGATCTCCCTTGGGATAATAGTCAATATTATTGGTATAAAGGAGAAAGCCCAATCGAAGATAGTTTAATAAGTAATACTAAAAATATTTCATCACTAGCTCCTGGCAAATATCTCTTTTTATTTAAAAATACCATCATAGGTTGCGAAAATTCTAAAGAATTTACGGTATTAAGTGCTCCAAAAATTAGTATAACTCATTCAAAATCCAATTTCTACGATGCCTACAACATTTCGTGTCACAATTCGGCCAATGGTTGGATCAAAATAGACGCCCGAAGTTATACGAACAGACTTAGATATCAATGGTTAGACCCCGATGCTTCGTCGAAAATTTCAACATCGTATCGCGAAAATCTCGAATCGGGTCAATATATCATAACTGTTATCGATTCGGTGAATCTTCAGGGAAATAACGATTTAAATAATACAGATGCTTTGAAAAACAGCTATAAATTATGTATGGTACCGACAACAGTTACTCTTACCAAGCCCGCCGAACCTCAGGTAACACCGGAATATTCCGATTACAATGGTAAAAATGTAGCCTGTTACGGAGGAAACAATGCTTGGATAGAAGTGCATCCTTCGGGCGGATTTGGTACTTACACATACGATTGGCTCGATAGCAACAAGAATGTATTGCTTCAAGATGTTAATAAGATTGTAAATCTTTCTGAAGGTAAATACTCTGTAAAAGTAAAATATGGTCAATCGTGCTCTAAAACCTTTGATTTTGAACTTAACCAGCCCGATTCTATCGCGATTAAAGATTCTTTGTCGAACTATCAAGGCTATTCGGTTTCGTGTGCCGGATCAGCCAATGGCAGTGCTTTTCTGACTGTAAAAGGAGGTATTCCGGAATATACATACAATTGGACAGCTGTAACACCAGGCAATACGGTCAATACAATCTTACAAAACCAATATAGCCTCAAAGCTGGCAAGTATAAGGTAGAGGTTACCGACAAAAATATGTGTACAAAATCGAAAGAAATTAGCCTGACCCAATCAACACCTCTCGAATCGTTTAAAAACACCGTACCGCTCACTTGCTTCGAATCGCACGATGGCAAAGCAAGCATCGATGCTTATGGTGGTGTAGCACCTTATCGATACAAATGGGAGCATGGCCCGCTTACAGCATCGGTTGCCGAACTCGATGCTCGTTGGTATGCTGTCGAAACGCACGATTTGAATAATTGTGTGAGAAAAGACACTGTTTTGTTGACGCAACCCAATTTTATAAAGCCAAGCATCAGTATTGAATCAGATTACAATGGGCAAAACATTACGTGTCAGGGCAAAAAAGACGCATCGCTTTCGGTTACTGCCAAAGGAGGAACTCCTCCGTTTACCTACCAGTGGAGCTCCAAAGATCAAGATACCATAGTTACCGGTTTGGGTGCAGGTTTGTACTCGGTCGTAGTTACCGATTTGCACAATTGTAAAGGTCGCGACTCTATAGAGGTTACGCAACCCGAGATTATTACTTCCAATTTCGATGTAAAAAATGCTTCGTGCTTTGGTTTCAACGATGGCACTGCCCGAGCTATTCCTTTTGGAGGCACTATGCCATACAAGTTCTTGTGGAACGATGGCCAGATTACACAAACGGCAGTGAACCTTCCAAAGGGCACACACGAAGTGCTTATACAGGACATCAACAATTGTTACAGCAAGCAGAGTGTAGAAGTAACACATCCGAAACCATTGGTCGAAACCACTATCTCGAGAGACCCTTATTGTCCGGCTACTCACGATGGATCGATTCGGGTATCGGTTACTGGCGCTACTCCGCCCTATGCTATCAAATGGAGTAACGGCGATACCGGCGATAGTATTTTTAACCTTGTCAATGGAATTTACCATGTTGCCATAACCGACCAAAACGGCTGTTTGGTGCGCGACACTATTAGGCTTAAAAATATCAAGGTATCTTGTTTCGATGTACCCAATGCATTTTCGCCCAACAACGATGGTATCAACGACATATGGGACATTAAAGCTGGGTTAACTGCCGATCCTCAAGATGTCAAAGAAGTGCCACATTACAGTAATACTATTATTCAAGTATTCAATCGTTGGGGCGAATTGGTATTTCAATCAGATAGAGGATATAAACGGATTTGGGATGGCAGAACTCGCAATGGTCGCGATTTACCTATGGACTCATATTACTATGTAATTGATCCGGGCGATGGTTCCGAAAAATTAACCGGGGTAATTTCGATTGTTCGATGAAAAGTAGCCCTAAGATAATACTCATTTTTTTGCTTTGCTCACTTGGTGTACTTGCACAGCAAATGCCCAATTATAGCCAATATATGCTTAATGGCTTTTTAATCAATCCGGCATTGGCAGGTTACGATGGTTATACTGTAATCAATCTTACTTCGCGACAGCAATGGATTGGGCTAAAAGATGCTCCCAGGAATTACTCGCTTAGTACTCAGGGTCGTATATTGAGTCGAAGTTATATTGTCAAAAAACAGAAATTTTTGGGCAAAAATAAATTCAAACCTTCGCGAAGCGGACGAACAGGCTTGGGAGCAAGTATCGACAGCGATATACACGGTATTTTCAAACGCTCTTCGTTCAATTTATCGTATGCACATCATATAGCTTTCCCAAATGCCCAATTGTCGTTCGGGCTTGCATTTACTGGAGCGCAGTTTGCAATAAATACCTCTAGTCTTTCTTTTCGCAACAAGCTCGACAATACGTATTTAGAAGGATTGGCAGAGCCTGTATTTGTTCCCGATTTCTCGACCGGAACTTTTTTTTATAACCGTACGTTAACGGCAGGGTTTTCTGTTTCAAATCTTTTTGAATCGTATATAAAAATTGGTAGCGAGAAGCTCAGGAATTATAAGCTCAACCGCCAGTACAATTTTATATTTAGCAATAAGTTTTCTCGTTCCGAAGATTTTGTATTCGAGCCATCGGTTTACCTCAAAACCACCGAGCAGCTTACCTTTCAATTCGACCTGTCGGCACGCATCTATTACCTCGATCAATATTGGTTTGGGCTTTCGTATCGCACCGTTTCAACAGCGGTGGTGCTCTTGGGTATACAGAAAAACAAATTCTTTGCAGGTTACGCCTTCGATTACAATTTCCAAACCAGCCAACTATCGACCTTTGGCTCGCACGAGATAACGGCAGCTCTTCGTTTTGGCGAGTCGGTACGCCGGTATAGGTGGATGAACAGATTTTAAACTTTCTCGCCCTGAGTTTGTTTATTTCCAGCTGGCGCGGATGTTCGCAACGAAGGCTGGCGCGCATTTACAATGCGTGCCTTTTAAGCAGTCGTTTGCAACGACAATTGCGTAGCAAAGGTTTTTGAGAATAGAAAGTGAATAAAATAGAAAAGCCTCGGGAGACCGGGGCTTTTTGCTGTTTTACCTAATAAGCCCAGATGGGCGGATGTTCGCAACGAAGGCGGGCGCGCATTTACAATGCATCCTTTTTTCAACTGTCGTTTGTAACGACAATTGTCGATATGCAAAATATATTACTTGCACTCATTGCAAACGAGCGCAAGCAGCAAATGGGCTGTTATAATATTCTATAATATTTTATAACTTGCATAAAAAACATAAACCTATATGTCTGACAAGTATAAAATTAATGATAACGAAAAGGCATATTTCGTTACGTTAACTGTTGTTGATTGGATTGATGTTTTCACTCGCAAAAACCATAAATTATCAATAGTAGAGTCGTTGAAATATTGTCAGCAACATAAAGGTTTGGTAATATTTGGCTGGTGCCTTATGCCAAGTCATTTGCATATGATTGTAAAGGCAGAAGCAGAAAATACACTTTCGGATATTTTACGTGATTTTAAAAAATTCACATCAAAGGTCATAGTAAGACAAATTGAAGAAGAACCTGAAAGTCGCCGAGAATGGCTACTTGAGCGATTTGCCAAAGCTGGTGAACCATTAAAGCGAATAAAAAATTATAAGTTTTGGCAAGATGGCAATCAGGCTAAAGAAATTTATGGCAATAGCTTTATGGAACAAAAGCTTGATTATATACACAATAATCCAGTAGAAGAAATGATAGTTTCAAAAGCAGAAGACTATTTGTTCAGTTCTGCAAGGAATTATGCTGAATTGGCTTATGTTTTAGATGTTTGTTTAATATCGAGAAAATGGAAACCTTACGACTAGTGAAGGGTATATTTATATATGTCGTTACAAACGACGGTAGGTAAAGGCACGCGTCACAGACGCGCGCCAGCCAAGTGCGAAGGCCTCCCCTTGCTGAGCGGCAAATGATTGTACAAAGCGCCAAGCGGCATTTAGCTTCGCTGAGCTCCCTTTGGTCGGTTGCAATGCCGCTTGTAATATGTCTGAATTTGCAATTCAGCAAGAGAAAAAAAGCAAAAAGCCTCGTAATACCGGGGCTTTTTGTGTTTAATAATATGTACGTTCGTTCCAGATATTGGGGTTTCGGCTGGTATGGAATAAAGCTTCAACTTTTACTGTTTTGGTGTACTCATTAACACGGTAATGTATCAGATATGGGAACTTGTTTACACCCATACAGCGAATATCATCGTATTTTACAGCATAATGCAAAGCAGAAGTTGAAAGCTTGGCTGTTTGTTGTTTTATGATTTTAAAAAACTTGTCGCCCAGTCCTGCTTGTTTTTCATTGTACCAGTCAACAGCTGCTACTATGTCGTTAAAGAAATCGGGGTTATATTCAATTGTAAATTTCATTTTCGGGCAGCCATTTTGCATTCAATATCATCCCAAGAAAGATAGCTATTTGGCTGGTTTTCATATTTTTTTATGCGCTGCTTAACAATTTGTTTATGTTCATCGGGAATTACAACATCGTCAACACTTTGTTCAGTCCACAAAACTTCACTAAGTTGCTGCTTCTCAATAGGCGATAGCTGCTTTATAATGTCAATTAACTGCTTAAAACTTAGCGGAACATTTAACTGTATATGTTGTGTATTCATATTGTTTTATTTTGAACATTAGCAAAATTAAATCATTAAAAATAAGATATAACATATTCAATCATAAAAAACAATATTAAACCCTCTGATCGGCTAGAATGAGCCAGTAGCTTGGTTCGGCGTAGTTTAGTGCTGCGTAACTACGTCGAACAATGTCTTGTAGCATTTGCTACGTTTTAATTGCAATTTTATAAAGCAATATTGATGTTTTTTGCAAATGCAAATAAAGATATAAAGATCGAAGCGAAAGCTTCGATTAACAACACAGATTGGCGTAGAATGTAACTCGGTCGCTTGGAATATAGCCTATCTACTAAATCGGCTATATTCTATATCGTTCAATTGAAAATAATACGATTCATTTTAGTAAAGAGAACAATAATGCGTGCTCCTAAATTTATCAATTTGGGATTAAGTTTTGCATTAAAAGTTTTTATCTTTACAGAAAAAATCCATGTTGACAAAAGCAATTGTAAATAAGATGGTAAAGAGACTTCCCGATTCTTTTTCAATAGACGAATTAATAGAACAGCTTATTTTTATTGAGAAAGTAGAAGTTGGATTGTTGCAGTCAAAGGAAGGTCGAGTGGTTGCTAATGATGAGGTCAAATTAATGATTGAAAAATGGACAAAGTAGTCTGGACCGAGATTGCAATTATTGATTTGAAAGAAATATTTGATTTCATTGCCGAAGATTCAAAGAGATATGACAATGTTACTACTCAAAAAATATATCAAAAGGTGCAATTTATTATAGACAATCCATCCATGGGAAGAATTGTGCCTGAATTTAATGACAAAAATATACATGAATTAATTGAGGGCAATTATAGAATTATTTACTTGATTAAAAACGAAATACATATCGATATTTTAAGAATTTTTCATTCTGCAAGATTACTGAAAACAATTCAATAATTTAGATACCCTCGGTTCGGCGTAGTTTAGCGCAGCGTAACTACGTCGTACAAAGTTTTGTAGCATTTGCTACGTTTTATTTGCAATTACAGCTTAGCGAGGAAAGTATCAGCACCTTGCTTTAAATTTATTTTTGGATGTTTTTAGCAATGATTTTTTATATTTGGAGGTTTACAAATGAAAACGAATAGTTTTAGTATAAAAGAAGCTGAAGCATACTTGCGAAAAGAAGGCTTTAGTAAAATTACAAAGAAACAAACAGAAATGGATGAATGGAAAAATTCTATTCAATCAGTTAGAGATCGAATAAGTATTTAAATCAATCTTCGCTGCGCATTTGTTTGATATGTTCATTTAGATGTTGTCCATCCTCTTTGCTAATAATGCCTTTGTATTTATCAAATAGTTTAGTTTTAACAGGTTCAATATTTTCCATTAAACTATAATCAAGTGCAGTTCTTCTAACTCGTGTAAAAGCCCACCAACCTCAGTTCGGCATTCTAAGTTGCAAATTAACGTTTTTGAAAAAACGCTACATTTTGAACTGCAAGTTATTTAATATTATTACTATACTAAACTTTCTTCATTAAATTTTGTTTATTCAAAAAGACAAAAATGAAACGTATTTTAATACTTTTAGTATTGGGATTGAATATTCAGTCGTGTACCTCGCAAAGCAATAAGCCCATGGTTTTTAAAAAATTAACGATAGAAGAAGAAAGAGTAATACTTCACAAAGGAACCGAACGCCCATATACCGGACAATACGATAAGTTTTTCGAATCGGGGACTTACCATTGCAAACAGTGCAACAGTGCCCTTTATCGAAGTACCGATAAGTTCGACTCGGGCTGTGGTTGGCCGGCTTTCGACGACGAGATACTCGGAGCTATTACACGCCATACCGATGCCGATGGCAGACGAACAGAGATTGTATGTGCTAGTTGTGGCGGGCATTTGGGGCATGTATTTGCCGGCGAGAGGTTAACCGACAAAAATACACGTCATTGTGTCAATTCAATTTCTATGACTTTTGTTCCATCTATAAGAGCTTCAATAACCGATACTGCAATATTTGCAGCCGGTTGTTTTTGGGGTGTGCAGTATTATTTCGAGCAAATAGAAGGTGTCAAAAGCACTTTAGTTGGCTATACCGGAGGTACTGTGAAGAATCCATCATACAAAGAAGTGTGTAACCATACAACAGGACACCTCGAGGCTATAGAAGTGGTATATGACCCGCAAAAAGTATCGTTCGAGAAGCTGTGCCAGTATTTTTTCGAAATACACGATTTTTCGCAAACCGATGGACAAGGTCCCGATATTGGTCCACAGTACTTATCGGCAGTTTTTTATAAAACTGAAGAACAAAAAAAAATTGCAAATAAAATTATTAAATCGCTGTCTCAAAAAGGCTATGCTGTGGCTACAAAACTAATAAAATCCGACCTATTTTGGAAAGCCGAGGACTATCATCAACTCTATTACCACAAAAACGGCAAAGCTCCTTATTGCCATAGATGGAGAAAGATTTTTTAATCAAATAATCTCTATTGTAAACGTAGTAAGAAATCTGTTATTCTTTTACTAGACAATCTTTCATCTCATATCTTATTTCCTCATCTCCTCCAAAGCCCTCGTCAAAGTATTGTCGATAGCCCCAATAACAGGGTAATACCCTTCATTTTTGAAGAAGTTTCGAACAATGTAAGCATTTAGATAAGTTGAAAGTAATTGTTTTGATATTTCAATTTCATTAACGTTGGGTTTAAATCCATTCGCTTCCGAATATTTTACAAACAAATCTACAATATTGTTTATCTCAAGATAAGCAAGCAATTCTTTGTAGTCTTTAAAAGTATTGAGTTTTGCTCGGTTGTTGTCGCTATATTCAAAAGCAAAGCGATAAATGAGTCCATTGTCGCGTACTTCGTCGAAGTAGGGAGTCATGCCAGTGGTATCGATAGGAATAAAGATATCGGGCATAATGCCACCTCCTCCATATACTATTTTTCCGGCAGGGGTTGTGTATTTCAACGAATCGTTGAATTTGATACTATCGGCAGTCAACATTTCTTTATGAGCAAAGCGCGAATAAATATCGGCATAATAGTCGTCGGTTCCATTGCTGTACGAGCGTTGTATGCATCGTCCGGTAGGAGTATAGTATCGGGCAACAGTGAGACGAATCATCGATTGGTCGGCAAATACAATAGGTTCCTGAACCAAACCCTTGCCAAACGATCGGCGCCCAATAATTGTTCCACGGTCGTTGTCCTGTATGGCTCCCGATAATATTTCGGAAGCAGATGCCGAAAATTCGTCGATTAGAATAGAGATTTTTATTTTTTCGAGAGATCCTTTGTTGCTTGCATAGTAATTTTCGCGTGGGTGCGATTTTCCTTTAGTATACACAATAAGTTGTCCGTTGGGTAGAAATTCATCGGCCAAATTGATGGCTTCGTCCAAGAAGCCGCCGCCGTTGCTTCTCAGGTCGATAATAATGCCTTTCATACCTTCGTTTTTCAATTTATTTACAGCATCTGTAAACTCGCTATAGGTAGTTCGGGCAAATTGGTTAATTTTTATATAACCGGTCGAGCTATCTGCCATATAGGCTACGTCTATGCTATATAGTGGTATTTTGTCGCGGGTTATATCAAACACCAAAGTTTTGTTGGGTCTGCGCAAAATAGTTACAGAAACATGAGTTCCTCTTGGCCCTTTAAGTTTCTTTACAATCGAATCGCTCGGGAGTTTAATGCCAGCAACGTTTTTACCATTTACTTTTATAATACGGTCGCCTGGCATTATTCCTAAAAGAGCAGACGGACCGTTGGGTATGGTGTTGATGATTACTACCGTATCTTGTGGCATATTAAATTCAACACCTATTCCACTAAAATTGCCTTCTAAAGGTTCGTTTACAGCCGTAACATCTTCGGCAGGAATATAAACCGAATGCGGGTCAAGTTTTTTGAGTATCGCATTTATTGCTTCTTCGTTCAACTTACTTAAATCGACCGTATCGACATATTCTTCGTTTATGTAGCGCATAACCGAATTGAGTTTGTCCGATTTTGGCATCAGAAACATGTTTTCCTGAACTATTTGTTTTCGCGACAAGCTTAGTCCAATAACAATGCCCAATACAACAGCAACAGCTATAAGTATTGGTAAATATATTCGAATGTTATTATTTGTTTGTTTCATCTTCATCAATATTTAAATAAAATGTTTCGATACCGGCACGTTGCAAAACAGCCAAACCGTCGTCTTTGTGATAGTTGTCGCAGTATACAACTCGAACTATACCCGACTGAATAATTAGCTTGGCACATTCGAGACATGGTGCAGTGGTAACATAAAGAGTAGCACCCTCGCTGCTATTGTTCGACTTTGCAACCTTTGTAATAGCATTGGCTTCGGCATGTAAAACGTAGGGTTTTGTTTTGTTGTCGTTGTCTTCGCAATTGTTTTCGAAACCCGATGGGGTACCATTGAATCCATCAGAGATAATCATTTTGTCTTTCACCAAAATTGCTCCTACTTGTCGACGTTTGCAATACGAATTCTTTGCCCAAATACGTGCCATTTCGAGGTATCGGGTATCAAATTGCAATTGTTTTTTATCTTTAATTCTCATTTAATATGATATGTTCACTCAAACAACAAACCTAATTGAATTTTACCTAATTTGATAAAGAAATACACAAATATATTAATAAACACATTTTTTTAGGTTTTTATTTGATTTTTTACAAAAATATTTGTAAATTTATATTCCTGAATATCTGTAAATTATATATTGCTATGTATCAATGTGTAATTTGCATTGAAAATAAGTTGTTTACAAAACAAATTTTATTATATTTGAATTTGCAAAATAGGATTAATTTTTTTCAATTGTAATGAAGGTTTCAAAAAGTATATATAAGATTACTTTAGCATTAATAGTGCTTTTGAATGCCGCGATATACATAAGATCACAGGAAAGTGACCGTATAAGTTTGAGTATCGACGACATAAGTAAACTCGAAAAAGCGGAATCGATTTTTCAGAAAGGCACTTTACAAATGCAGGAGGCAGAAAGTTTTATGGCCGAATCGGGTCAAATGACCGATCAGGGTGCTATAGACAAAAAAAACAAACAAGCTGTTTCAAAACAAGCCGATGCTGCTGAAAATTACAAAAAGGCAAACCAAATAAAATACGAGGTTTATACATCAAAGATATCTGATTTTAATTTTTATTTTAAAGGTTCACAAGAAGAAATTGGTTATGCCAAGATTTTGGAAACTCAGGCTAAAAGCGATTATGCTAGTGCACAAGGTCAACGAACCGATTCTGAGGGCGAAAGCGATTATCTTATAAAATTTGCAAAAGTAAATTCGGTTATACAAACTGAGAATAGTTCAATTGAAAATTTGAAAAAGGCATTTGAATTATATACATTAATACCATATAAAGGCAGTTCAACACCTCAAGCACAAGAAACATCGGCAACATCAACCGACAATCTTACCGATTTAGCATCGTTAACAACTTTAGACACGAGCACAGTAGCAACTTCTGCCAGTTCGACTTTGCAATCGACATCGTATGCAACACCCACAACATACGACACAGTAAGCTATACTTCGCCTGTTTCTTATGAGACTATTCCATCAGCTACAGAACCTACGGCATCGTATGTACCTGATACTAGTTATACTCAAGCACAAGTTCAACCAGAATCAATATCTCAAACTCCGCTTCAAACACAAGAGGTCACCAATATTTATCAGGCAATTCCGGTCAACGAGAAATCAGTTGATCAGTTTAATAAGTTTTTAACAGAAACATATCCAAATGATTACGAGAAATTTGTAATTGATTATTCCAATCTTGATTATTCCAATCTCGAATCGATAAAAAATGCATGGTATACCTATCAATATGGCGAAGAAGCTGCTGTATTGATGACAGACTCGGTCAAACCGCAGCAAGTTGTAGCCGTCGACACAGCACAGCAAGCATCGCCAACAGAAAACATAGCACAGATTTCTACTACTGAGCCAACGGCCGAAGCCTCTGTAGTTCTTACACCTACACCAGAAACAATAGCACAAGTACCTGTCGAAACGCCGGCTTCTGAAACAAATACACAATCTAAAAAGAAACAGAAGAAACAGAAAACGCCAAAAGCAGAACCATCTGCTGAGTACACTCAATCAAGCGAGCACACACAAACCTATACATCAAATAAACGAGAGTTTGAATCTGTACCCGGGTTTACATTTCAAATACAAATTGTGGCATGTAGAGTACCTATGATTAGTGAAACTTTGCAAGGCATATATTCAGGACCCGAGCAGCCAGTAGAAACATTAGAACACGGATGGTACAAATATTCAATTGGCAGTTTCGATACGTATGCTTCGGCACGCGATATATGCGATCAGATCAATGTTCCCGGAGCCTTCGTTGTTGCGTTTTTGAATGGCAAAAAAATTAATGTCAGTAAAGCTCTTGTAAGTTCAAATGCCGACGAATATAGTTCATCATCTAGTGTTCAAAATACGAGTCAAGCTACACATGACTTGGTTTTCAGAATTCAGATAGCAGCCAGCGAAAGTAATATTGACGACAATGAATTGAAGAAGATATATAATGGATCAGAAAATATAGAAGTAGTTGAGGAAGATGGATGGTACAAATACACCATCAATTGTGGAAGTAGTTATAAATTAGCAAGTAAATTGCTAAACGATCTTGCTATTCCGGGAGCATTTATTACTGTTTATCATTTTGGGCAAAAAATTTCTATTAAAGATGCTTTGAAATTGAAAAATAAATTATAAATTTATAATAGCAACCATTATCTGAAGTGCCATGAAACGAGCAATAAGAAGTATATTAAGAATTGTAACCGCAGTAGCTATTGTTGCTGCTCTCTTTTCTTCGTGTATATCGCAAAAGAAAGTTACAATGCTGAAAGAAGCAGAGCTTCAAACCAGCTTCGAAAATAGCAAGAAAATAACTTATCGAGTTCAAACAGGCGATCACTTGTATATCAAAATATTTAGTGTCGATCCAAAGACGTCTAAGTTTTTTCAGACCGATTTGCCTGCATTGATGAATCCTACGTACTTGTACTTGAATAGTTATGTAGTTGACGAACAGGGTTATATTAATTTCTCTTTTGTTGATAAAATGTATGTACGTGGGCTTACCATAGAAGAGGTAAAGTCGCTTATACAGAAAACTTTGAACGAATATTTTAAAGAAACATCGGTTATTGTTCGTTTGGTTAACTTCGAAGTAACCATATTGGGCGAAGTTGGAAGTCCAGGAACGGTAACTATCGATAAAGATCAAATTAATATTTTTCAGGCAATTGGTTTGGCTGGAGGTACCTCCCAATGGGCAAATTTGAAACGTGTAAAAATTGTACGTCAAACCTTGAAAGGTTCCGATGTATTTGTTTTCAATTTGTCTGAAAAAGACATCCTTCAGTCAGATTTCTTCTATCTAATGCCAAACGACATTGTTTTAGTAGAACCCAGAAAGGCTAAATCATGGGCTTTCGAACGTTTCCCTTACGAATGGTTGTTTACATTGGGCGCTATAGCCATGACTTATATGTCGGTTTCGAAATAAAAAATACATACACAAATAAGCGGACCAAATTGATCGACAGACAGTTTCGTCCGCTTTTTTTATTTAATATCAAACCATGGAACAACAATCGATTGACGAGAAAAGCGACAATATTGATTTTAAGGGAATATTATTTAAAGTTATTGCAAACTGGCGTTTATTTCTTTTCTCATTAATACTATTGCTGTTAGTTGCTTTTTTATACAATAAATATAAATATCAGGAATTTGTTGTTAATACAAGTATACTAATTAATCAAAACAAACCAGCTCTTGATGTTGGGCGTTTGTCGCTTTCGGGATTTGAATCGACGGTCGACAACGAAATGAATAAGTTGTCGTCCTATACATTAATTAATACAACACTTTCGAGGATAAATTATGGTGTAACATATTATAGAGTAAATGGTTTTAAGAAAACAGAATTGTTCGACGAATGTCCCTTCGTGGTACAAGTTGATTCGTCTAAGAGTCAACCAATTAATATCCCAATTAAAGTCGTTATATTAAATGATAGTTTGGTGCAGATTGTTTCAGAAAAGGCAACAGTGCAACTCTGTAATTTTAAAACCGAGGAGTGCTCAGAATCTACAAAAATTGACTTTTATTCAGTTACTTGCAAGATCAATTCATTTTTTCAAAATAAATATTTTGCTTTTGTTTTACTTACAAAACCAGGTTTAATAGATCTTCGTGATTATGTAGGGCAAAAATACGAGTTCAATTTCGAATCGCGTTATTCATTGGTTTCGAAGTACAAAACAATGGTCCTTAGTAATAACAAATCTACATCGATAATAAATATAAGTTTAACTGGGAATAACCCTCGAAAAATTGCCTATTTCTTGAATACTTTTTCCGAAGTATATTTAGAAAAAAGTGTTGAAAAAAAACTTTCATCGACCAGCAATACAATCGGATTTATAGAAAAACAAATTTCGGAAATTCAAGACTCGTTAAAGATTTCGGAATCGCAATTGCTCAATTTTAAATCGACGCGCAAATTGATGGATATTGAAACGGAGTCGCAAAGAGTGTTTCAGAAGCTCGAGAAATTGCAAAACCAGCAAACCCAATCGTTGGTTAAGCTTCGATATTACGAATACTTAAAAAAATATTTGGAGTCGAAAGAGTCTGACAATAAAGAGCTTATAGCACCAGCATCGATAGGTATCGACGATCCATTGATGAACAATTTACTTTCCGATCTGATTACTGCATTGAACGAACGGCGCGAATTAGCTTCAATTTCAAAAAAAGAGAATCCCTATATTGTTGCTCAAGATCAGAAAATATTATCGATTCGTAAAGTGTTGGCCGAAAACATTAAGAATGTTATAAATTCCGAAAAAATAACATTAAAAGAATACGACAACGAAATAGTGGCATTGTCGGAACAAGCGGGCACTTTGCCTCAAACACAACGCGATTTGTTCAATTACGAACGAAAATACAAGGTTATAGATGAGTTATATACATTTTTGCTAACCAAAAGAAGCGAGATTCAGATTGCAAAATCGTCGATAATGCCCGAGAATGAAATTGTAGACAAAGCCGATTCGCAATATGCAGTACTTATTTCGCCAAAAAAGAACCAAAGCTATACATTTGCTGTAATTTTTGGATTGGGGTTGCCATTGGTAATTTTACTTTTAATTGATTTTCTCAATACCAAAGTAAGAACACTACAAGAAATCGAAAGAATTACTGGATTTCAGCTTTTAGGGAAAATTGTTAGAACCGATACAAAGCTTATCAAATCAATAATGGACGACCCTGAGTCGTTTATGGCAGAAGATTTTAGGTTTATAAGGACCAATTTTCAGTTTATTGATCAAGAAAAAGTAAAACAAACTATACTGGTAACTTCATCGTTGATGAACGAAGGAAAAAGTTTTGTAAGTCTCAATATTGCACTCAGTTTTTCGCAAAACAACAAAAAAACTGTTTTACTCAACTTTGATATGCGTAAGCCGTTGAACAACAAACCGTTTAATTGTGAATTAGAAAATGGCTTAAGTACTTATTTGAGCCGAAAATGCGAGATTGACGAATTAATTTGCCCTTCGCCTTACACAAATCTAGATGTTATTTTACCCGGTCCGGTACCTCCAAACTCTTCAGAACTTATTTCATCGGTTCGTTGCGAGTTGTTGTTTGAATACCTAAAAACAATTTACGATATCATTGTAATAGACACTCCTCCAGTAGGCATTATACCCGATGCATTGTTGTTGGTTTGTTATTCAAACATCAATTTATTTGTGGTTAGGCACAATCATACCGACAAACACATACTTGCCGATGTAATAGATACAATTAGGAAAAGAAAAATACCCGATATGCATCTTATTATAAATGATATAGATATAAGTCGAGGCAATTATTACAACAATGCATATAAGTACAATTATTCATACAATTACAATCATTATAAGAAAAAGAAAACCAGCATTTTTGACAAAATATTTAAAATCGGTGATAGAAAGAGTTAGATAAAGGCAATAAATCTGTATATTTGTGGCTCAAATTTAAAACTTATTAAAAGTAGGTGGGCTAATGAAGGCGAATAGATTCGAGTTAAGAGATATAATGTTTTTCCCTTTGTCGTTGTTGTATGGTTTTGTGGTAGGTTTTCGTAATTTTCTTTTTAATATAAAAGTATTACGTTCTGTTGAGTTTAAGTTACCTATTATATCGGTTGGGAATATAAGCGTTGGAGGCACAGGTAAAACTCCGCACACCGAGTATCTAATAAAGCTATTGAAGGACGACTATAAGATTGCGACCTTGAGCAGAGGATATAAGAGACTTACCAATGGTTTCATATTGGCCGATAATGATTCGAATTTCGAGCAAATAGGCGATGAGCCCGCTCAAATGAAAAAGAAATTTTCGGATATAGAAATTGCTGTAGATGGCAATAGAGTAAGGGGAGTAAAAAGATTGCTTGAAGAACGAAAAGATACTCAGGTTGTTTTGCTCGACGATGCTTACCAGCACCGCTACATTAACCCAGGATTAAACATACTGCTGATCGACAACAATAATCCTATTGACGAAGATCGCTTGTTGCCTTTAGGTCGTCTTAGGGAGTCGGCTTCGGAACTTCATAGAGCCAATATCATCATTATTACCAAATGTTCTCCAAATATTAAACCTATAGAACAAAGGTTGCTCGAGAAGAGATTTAAGCAATATCCGTATCAGAAAATTTATTTTACAACCCTGTCATATAACGAACCGATGCCCGTTTTTGAAGGAGTGAAGAAAGTTAACAACACTTTGAAAATTAGCGAAAATACACATGTGCTGCTTATTACTGGCATAGCAAATTCGAAACCTCTAAAAAGTCATATACAGATATTAACCCCTTTTATTACTGAATTAAGTTTTCCTGACCATTATTCGTATTCATCACTCGACATTCAATATATTATTGAAAAGTTTGAACTTATCGACAATAAAGATAAAGTTATAATCACTACCGAGAAAGATGCCATGCGTTTTCAGCATAAAGCAGATATAGATGACAAAATAAAAGCAGCTATGTTTTACATCCCGGTAGAAGTAACATTTTTAAATGGAGAGGAAAAGACCTTTAACCATTTCATTTTAAATTTTGTAAGAAACAATAAGCCCGATAGCTTGCTGTATAAAAAATACGAAAAGAAAGTATCGACAATGGTTTAATAATTTAAAATCTTCTGCCAATAACCAATACATCGTCGACCTGTTCGATATCGCCGCGCCATGTTTCAAATGCCTCTTCGAGTTGCTCTTTTTGCAAATCAATATCGACCGGGTAGAGTTGTTCGAGAAGTTTCATCATAACCTTGGTCTTGAATTTTTTGCCCAATGGGCCTCCAAATTGATCGGCGTAACCATCGGAATAGAGATATAAACAGTCGCCTTTGTTAATTTTAAATTCTTGATTTACAAATACTTTGTCTTGGATATTGGATCGCCCAACCGGGAATCTATTGGCAGGAATTTCGCTAAGGACTCCTTGTCGGACTAAATATGCCGAGTTAAATGCTCCTGCAAATTCGACTACAGAAGTGTCGGTATGGTAACAAGCCAGTGCAATGTCCATACCATCCATAATAATGCCCGATTCATCTTTTTTGTTCAGCGTATTGTTGAGCTCGTTGTTGAGTTGGTTGAGAATAGCTGCCGGTTGGTAAATATTGTATTCTTTTACAATTTTGTTGAGCATAGTATGACCGATAATAGACATGAAAGCCCCAGGAACGCCATGTCCGGTACAGTCTACAGCAGCAAAAAATTCTAGATTGCCCAATCTCAAGAGCCAATAGAAATCGCCACTTACAATATCCTTGGGTTTAAAAAGAATAAACGCATTGTCGAAAGGAATTACCGGGGGTAAAATCGCAAATTGAATACGTTTTGCATAACGAATACTGTCGGTTATGTTTTTGTTTTTATAGGCAAGTTCTTCGTTTTTTTGAGTTACTTCTTGCGTTCGTTCGCGTACTTTATCTTCGAGAATGCGTTTTTCGGCGATTAATTTTTTCTCTCTAATCTTTATATATGTAATAATTATGAAAGAACCCGTAAATATACATACCATAATGAACCACCATGTTTGGTAGAAGGGAGGTTGTATTTCGAAATGATACTCGATAGCATTTTTGTTCCATTGACCATTTTGGTTTCGGGCCTTGACCATAAACGTGTATTTTCCGGGCGAAAGAGCCGAATAGTTGACTTCGGCTTGTCCGGTATGTAGGTGCCAATCTTTGTCTTGTCCTTTTAAAAATATTTTGTATGTAACAGCCTCGGGGTTCGAAAGATTGATTCCTTGAAAATTGAAAATCAATGAATTGTCGGTGTAGCTAAGTTTCGAATGTTGAATAAATGGCTTGTCTTGTAGGTTTACCCTGAGCCGTGTAAATAGAGTATGGGGTTCGGTTATGAAGTTATTTTCCATTGTTGGATTGTAAACCATAGCTCCATTGATGGTTCCAAACCATAACCGACCCCGATGGTCGATGCTTACTGCGTTGTTTTTTGTTTCTATACCAGTAAACCCGTTTCGAAGGGTATAAGTCGAAATATTGCCATTGCTAGGGTCTATTTTGTTTAAACCTTTGTTACTGCCTATATAGATAAATCCCTTATTGTCAGATGCTATTAAATTGACTAAATTAGAGAGTAAACCAGAGTTTTCGGTATATTTTTTAATGATTTTCCCGTTTTTCATTACAAACAAGCCTTGCCCCATGGTTCCGATCCAAAGTAATCCTTCATTGTCGGCGTATATATTAGAAGGTGTAATACCTTCGCCAATACTATATCTTTTAAAAATGGTATCTTTAATAAATGTAATTCCCTTTCCTTTTGAGCCTACCCATACACCACCCTTTGGATTTTTGCAAAGCGAGGTTATTTCGTTGCTTGCCAGTCCATTGACTTGCGAAAGTCGAATAGCATTTCCCTTGTCAATGTTGTAGCGCACCAAACCATCGACTGTTCCGATCCAAAGGATATTTTTGCTGTCGACTACCAATGCAGTTACTTGTGGCGAAGGCATATAACTTTGGTTAAAAGAGGCATCGTAAACAAAACGATTTCGTTTCAAATCGAAACGCATAACACCCTGGTCGTTTGAGCCAATCCAAATATTGTCGTTTTTGTCGGTTGCAAAAAAGCGTATTTGATTGCTAATGGCATCTTTGGTTTCGGTATAACTTATTACTTGTTTGTCTGTCGATTTGCTAGGGTCAATAACTGAGATTCCACCATTTGTACCAAACCACATTCGATTCATTTTGTCTTGAGTAATGGCCCATATTTGAGGGTTTACTATGCCTTGTTTGGTAGTGTAGGCAACTATTTGATCGCCTTTATAAAGGCACAAACCATGTTCGTTGGTACCTATAAGCATATTTCCTTCATAGTCGGGGAAAAAACAATCGATTTTGTCGTCGGGCAAACCATTGGAGGTATCGAATATTTTAAAGGTATTGTCTGTGACCAAGGTTATGCCTTTGCCCCATGAACCAAGCCAGATATTTCCTTTGTTGTCTTCAGAAATATAGGTAATCCAGTTAGACGAAATACCATCGCGTATATCGTACACTTTTATTGTATTGGTAGACGGTGTGTATTTGTATATACCACCATGGTATGTGCCAAACCACTGGTCTTTTCGGCTGTCCTCAAAAAAATAAGTAATAGGCCAATAGCGCGATAATCCATCGGGATGATAACTTTCAAAATTGTTTTTTGACTCGTTTAAACGTTTTACCCCAAAATCGGTTATAAAATAGAGTTGTCCGCTCGATGTTTTGCTAATATTAAAAACCCGGTCGCTCAGTTTGTCGCCTTTATATTGTTGGGTTTCGATCTTAGATGCTTTATCGTAAGGATTTGTAATGGCAATAGCCCCCGATCCATCGGTTGATGCCCAAATCCAGCCATTGTTGGCAATCTCAAGATCAATAACATCGTTCTTAATGATACTACCCGATGCCATAATGACTTCAAAAACATTGTTTTTTAAACGCGAAATGCCTCCGCCCAAATGCCCAAACCATATTGTTCCCGACGTGTCTTGGCATATAGCTTGCACGCCATTTACCGCTAGCCCGTCTTGCGAAGTATAGTTGTTAAATGTAATTCCATCGAAACGCGATACACCGCCCATAGAACCTAGCCACAGGTAGCGGTCTTTGTCCTGCATGATATCGTATATACGCGATTGATATAATCCCTCAGAAACACTATAGTTGTCGAAGTAATACGATTGCGAACGAACTGAATACGTTAGAGTATTTAATAGTATTAATAAAATCAGGTATTGGAAAGATTTCATTACTGATTGACATTTCGGGTTAATAAATAAAAATCATCGGAAAAGGTATATAAAAACTTCTAAAAATGAAAATAATAAATAAGAAAACCCGATAAGAGTAAACTATCGGGTTTTATAAATAGCTGAATGTAAGAATTATTTCTTAATGCCAAATTCTTTTTTAATGGCATCGACATAGCTGAGTTCTTCCCAAGCAAAGAATTTTACAGTTTTTACATTGATGTCTTTGCCTTTTACTTTCTTGGTTTTGGTTGTTTCGTCTTTGTAGTAGACTTCAACTTCTTGTTCGTAGCTATCGCGTCCAAAGTGACCATACGAAGCGGTTGGTAAAAATACAGGGTTTTTCAAACCATAACGGCTAACAATAGCATAAGGGCGAAGGTCAAATATTTTAGCAATTTTTTCGGCTATTTCGCCATCTTTTGCTTTTACCTTGGCTGTTCCATAAGTATCGACAAAAACACTAACTGGTTGAGCAACACCAATGGCATACGCCACTTGTACCAGTGCTTTTTCGGCAATACCTGCTGCTACTATGTTTTTTGCAATGTGACGAGCTGCATAAGCTGCCGAACGGTCTACTTTCGAAGAGTCTTTACCTGAGAATGCTCCACCACCGTGAGCACCGTGACCACCATAAGTATCTACGATGATCTTACGACCTGTTAAACCAGTATCGCCGTGTGGACCACCAATTACAAACTTACCGGTTGGGTTCACGTGAAGGATATATTTGCTTTCGAACAAAGCTTTGTTTTCTTTGCTCAATTTTTTCAAAACACGAGGGATGAGAATATCTGCAACGTCTTTTTTGATGGTTGCAAGCATTTCTTTTTCGGCACCGAAATCGTCGTGTTGGGTCGAAATAACGATGGTGTGGATTTTCTTTGGTTTGTTGTCGTCGCCATATTCGATGGTTACTTGCGATTTTGCATCGGGACGAAGGTATTTCATTTGTTTGCCTTCGCGGCGTATGTCGGCAAGCTCGAGCAATAGAAGGTGAGCCAGGTCGAGAGTTAAAGGCATCAGGTTTTTGGTTTCGTTGGTTGCATAACCAAACATCATACCTTGGTCGCCTGCACCTTGTTCTTCGTCTTTTTTGCGTTCAACACCTTGGTTAATATCGGGCGATTGTTCGTGAATCGCAGAGATTACACCGCACGATTTGCTTTCGAACATATATTCGCCTTTGTTGTAGCCAATTTTTTCGACTACCATGCGAGCAACGCCTTGAGCATCGATTACTCCTTTAGATTTTACTTCGCCTGCAAGAACTACCAAACCGGTGGTACAGAGGGTTTCGCATGCTACTTTTGAATTGGGGTCGTGACGTAGAAATTCGTCTAACAGCGCGTCTGAAATTTGATCCGAAACTTTGTCTGGATGACCTTCAGATACTGATTCTGATGTAAATAAATAAGCCATAATTTTAATTGATAATTGTTAATTGACAATTGAAAATTTAAAAAGGGAATCTTAATAAGCGGCTTATAATCAACAACAAAAAGGAGGCGATTGTCTCTTTAGTATTTTTTTAAAGTGGTTACAAGCCGACGCAAATTTTTCCACATTTCGAGATGTAAAATTATATTTTTTTTATTTTCAAAAAAATATTTTTCTTATTTATATTTTATTTTGACTCTAAATTTCCCAAGGATTTATTAATTCTAAGCCTTCAATATTATTAAAATAGCAAGTATTACGGGTAATCAATTTCAATTTATAAACCATAGCTGTAGCTGCAATGATTGCATCTGGAAGTTTTGTTTTGTATGTTTTTCTAAGTTGGATGGTTTGTTCAATTGTGTCGATTAAATATTGCGATATTGCCATTCTTTACGCATTTGTTCATGTTCCATTTTCATTTGTTGAGCAGTTTCTTTAGAAATGGAGCCTCTAAGTAGCGAAGACAATCGATAGGATGGTTTTTCTTGAGGTATGGATGAGTTTAATAATATGCGCTTGTTCTATATCTTGTAGTATTTTTAGACCATTAATATCTTTTACTTCAACAAGGAGTGTTTGCATGATTATTATACTTATAATAACTCAAAATTAGTTTAAAACATTTGAATTACAATTAAATCTATTTGTTTTTTGATTCATTCTTTTGGTTCTACATGTATGTTTATGTCGATGTTATTAATTTTCTTTTTGATTTCTTCTTCAATCATATCGCAAACATCGTGTACTTTTTGAAGGCTAGTGGCTCCATCCATTTCGAGGTGCAGGTCGGCAAAGCGAAATTGTCCCGACTTGCGGGTTTTGAGGTCGTGAAAGGTGAGCGAATGCTCAGAAATACATTCTTTAATAATGGCAATTTCTTTTTCTGAGAGCGATACATCGAGCAAGGGGGTGTAGGCATTTTTTAAAAGATGGAACGATTCGCGAATAATGAACATGGCAACCAGAATGGCAATAACCGGATCGAGAAAGTGGTAGCCGGTTGCCCATATCAACAATAAACCTGATCCAACGCCAACTGAAGTGTACACATCGGTTTTGAGGTGAAGGGCATCGGCTTCGAGAGCTATAGAGTCGGTTTCGCGGGCTACTTTGTACAAACGACGTGCAACAAACCAATTGACCAAGCCCGAAACAAACATTACTGCGGCACCTATGCCTATCGAATTGATGGGGCCAGGGTGATGAAGCTTCTCGATGGCTTCGAATATAATCCATCCGGCTGCAACAAATATCAGAACGGCTTCTATAACACCCGAAACATTCTCGAACTTACCGTGACCATAAGGGTGCTCTTTGTCGGGTGGGCTGTCCGAAATTTTTACAGCAAAAAAAGCAATGATCGATGCCAGCAAATCCATGGCAGAGTGAATGGCTTCAGATATAATACTTACCGAGCCACTCAGAAAACCCGCTACAAGCTTCAAAACGATAAGGCTAGTGTTCGAAATAATAGAAAGCCTAGCGGTTTTTACTTTTTTATCCATACTAAAAAATGAGTAAAGATGAAAACATCCAAATAGCCCATGTTAAGGGCAAATACAATATGATTGAAAATATAAACACAAGCAATTTGATGTAATATGGGAAGTTGAATGTATCGAAGCAATATTTGACCAACCTAAAACTTAATGGAAGGCACAAAAACATGGCAGTTACAACACCGGGTATGTACGATTGATATAATAAAACCAACACCATTTTAGTCATGGCACCGATTATGATTACAAAACCGGCAATAGTTAGTATATGGCGTGTATACGATTTATTGTTGGTGCGGTTGAAAAACGACACTACGAGCAGTGGTAAGACTGATGCTAAGAATAAGCTGGTATTTAACCGGTCTTTAAATGAAGGAGCATACACATCGCCGATAAGTTCTTTTATTGATGCAGGTAATGTTAGTTCATGATGAATGAGCCACGAATATAGGTTCGACGACACTTCGATGTTTTGAATAATTACTGCAATGGGTAATATCCAAAGGATAAATTGTAGTTTGAAGAATGACAGAAAATTCATTGTTTCTGATTTTGAAAAACAGGCTGCAAGTTACAATTTAATGACTTATTTTTTATGGTTCTACTATAATTTTTGCAGAATGATCTTTGATTTGATAAAGTTAGAGGCTAGAAGTTGGAACATGGAAGCAAGAAGTGTAGTTGCTTCTGACTTCTGACTTTCGTCTTTAACAAAGATTATAAATGATGATTAAATAAACATTTTCTACGAATAATGAAGTAGCGCCATTTGATTTACCCCAACACTCCAAATGTCGCAAATTACAATTTGTAGTGTATTAGACTTGTCGATTTTGATTCATAGATTGTAATTGGTTTTGAAAAGAAAAATTCGGGATAGAAATTCAGCTTGCGAATTGTGTCTTGTTCAATATATTACGAAGCTACAGCCAAGGCAAAAATACTCACTTTGCAATCGAATTGTTTTTTTAGTGCTATGGCGCACGATTCGAGGGTTGAGCCAGTGGTAATAACATCGTCGACAAGTAAAATATGTTTTCCATAGAAGTTTGCAGTGGGCGAAGCATCAAAAATATTTTCGGTGTTTTTCCAACGTTCAAAGCGATTCTTGCGGGTTTGCGACGATGTATTTGTGTTTCGGATTAATGCATTTTTAACAAATTCTTTTCCCAATCCTTCAGCTAATCCAATGGCAATGTAGTCGCTCTGATTGTAGCCACGTTGTTTCTCGCGAAGTTTGTGAAGAGGAATGCTCACGATACAGTCAACATGGTTGAATTGAGTATCTTTGAGCTCTATGGCCGCTAGTTTGCCCAGTAAAACCCCAACATCTGTATTGTTTCTGTATTTGAGATGGTGCATAATCTTTTGTATTCTTAAGCTTTTTTGAAAATTGTAAAATGCCGTTGCATGTTCGACCTGCACTTTGCCCCAAAATTTTTGTGCAATAACATTGTCGGGAGTTTTATGAAAATTGGTTTTGGGCAACTTGTAGAGACATTTAGTGCAGATATGTTGTTCGCTGGTAAATAGCAAGTAACCACAACTACAGCAATAATTAGGATAGAAAAGCAAAGCGAAACTCGAAAAATATTTTTTTATATTGAGCATAATGTTTGTAAAGCGATTGAATTAACTCTAAATATTATATTTTTGCAAAGCGGGTTTATTTGATACTAATTTATAAAAAGAATTAATAAAAATGGCACAGAACGAAAGGAAATTAGTAAAAGAATTGCTTTTAAGTGGAGCAGTAGGAAGCGAAGTAACAGTAAAAGGTTGGGTACGAACCCGCCGAGGCAATAAGAATGTACAGTTTATAGCTATCAACGATGGTTCAACGGTCAATAGTATTCAGGTCGTGGTCGATTTGGCAGTACATTCCGATGAAATGCTCAAACCCGTAACAACCGGTTCGTGTTTAAGAGTACAAGGCAAACTTGTTCAATCGCAAGGACAAGGGCAGTCGGTCGAAATTCAGGCAAGTGAAATAGAGATATATGGTACAGCCGATCCCGACACATATCCATTGCAAAAGAAAGGTCATACACTGGAGTTTTTACGCGAAATAGCGCATCTTCGTCCACGTACCAACACGTTTGGCTGTGTATTGCGTTTACGACACGCTATGGCATTCGCTATTCACAAGTATTTTAACGATCGGAGTTTTTGCTATATGCATACACCCATTATTACAGCTTCCGATTGTGAAGGTGCAGGTGCCATGTTTCGTGTTACAACACTAGATCTCAACAATATACCCAAAACCTCAGATGGAAAAATAAACGAAGAAGAAGACTTTTTTGGCAAAGCAGCCAATTTGACCGTTTCGGGGCAACTCGAAGGAGAATTGGGAGCCATGGCTGTGGGTTCAATTTATACCTTTGGACCAACCTTCCGTGCCGAAAACTCTAATACTCCGCGACATTTAGCCGAGTTTTGGATGATTGAACCCGAAGTGGCTTTTAACGATATTAACGACAACATGGATTTGGCCGAAGACTTTCTCAAGTACCTTGTTAAGTATGCACTTGAGAACAATATGGACGATCTCAAGTTCTTAAATGAAATGTACGACAAAGAATTGATCGAACGTTTGCAGTTTGTTACCAACAATAGTTTTAAAAGATTAACATACACTGAAGCCATTGATATACTTGTAAAAAGTGGAGAAAAGTTTGAATATAAAGTTGAATGGGGAGTAGACCTGCAATCGGAACACGAGCGCTATTTGGTCGAAAAAGTGTTTAACTGTCCGGTAATATTGACCGGCTACCCCAAAGAGATAAAGGCATTTTACATGAAACAAAATCCCGATGGCAAAACGGTACGTGCTATGGATGTTTTGTTTCCACGAATAGGCGAGATTATTGGCGGTTCTGAGCGCGAAGAAAACTACGATAAGCTTTTCAATCGAATTGTTGAGCTCGATATGCCTCAGAAAGATTTGTGGTGGTACCTCGATACCCGAAAATATGGTACAGCACCTCACAGTGGATTTGGTCTAGGATTTGAACGACTCATGCTTTTTGTAACCGGTATGGGAAATATTAGAGATGTTATTCCTTTCCCACGAACACCAAAGAATGCAGAGTTTTAAATATGAATAGTGCTTCGTGCATCGTGCATCGTGCACTGTGTACGAAGCACGAAGCACGCTGCACGAACAACGAATAACGAATTTATGCTAAAGCAAAGGCTGCAACAAAAATTACTTCAAAAGTTATCTCCACAGCAGATTCAAATGATTAAGCTGTTGGAGATACCTGCGTTGCAGCTTGAGCAAAGGGTAAAGAAAGAGTTGGAAGAAAACCCCTTATTGGAAGAAGGCGAAAACGACGACTACGACAAACCCGAACCCGATCATACAAAAGAAGAAGACGATCAGGCAGCAAGCGAACAGGAAGAATTTTCGTTCGAAGATTATTTTGACGAGGAAGAGTACATTCCATCGTACAAACTTGCTGCTAATAATTATTCGGCAGACGACAAGCAAGGAGAGATGCCTTTTACTGCCGAGACTTCGTTTCACGACTTTCTCGAGAACCAATTGGGAGAACTTCACCTCGACGACCGCGAGCTGAAACTGGCGCTACATATACTCGGAAGCATCGACGAAGATGGATATTTGCGTCGCGATTTGAACTCGATGGTCGACGATATTGCATTTAGTCAAAATATTGAAACTACTAAACATGAACTACTTCAAATTCTTAGTCAGATTCAAGAGTTTGAGCCGGCAGGCGTTGGAGCACGCGATTTGCAGGAATGCTTGTTGTTGCAAATTGAGTCGAAAAGCTCGTCGGACAAAGCTTATAAGGATGCCAAATATATTTTAAAAAATTACTTCGAGGAATTTACCAAGAAACATTACGACCGCATTGCTCAGAGGCTCAATTTGAACAACAACGATCTCAAAGCAGCCATCGACGAAATACTGAGGCTCAACCCCAAGCCCGGGTCATTGTTTAGCAACCACTACACAGCAGCAAGCGAACATGTAATTCCCGATTTTTTGCTCGAGATCAAAGAAGGGCAGCTGTATTTGTCGCTCAACAACTCAAATGTACCCGAGTTGCGTATTAGCCGATCATACAGCGACCTCATAGAAGGTTACAGACAAAATAAAGCCGCTCAATCGCGAGATCAAAAGGAACTAGTTGGTTTTGTAAAGCAAAAACTTGAATCGGCAAAATGGTTTATTGATGCTATAAAGCAACGTCAATCGACACTGCTAGTTACCATGGAGGCTATTCTCGAGTTTCAGACCGAGTATTTTAGAGATGGCGATGAGAAAAAACTCAAACCCATGATTCTGAAAGATATTGCAGACTTGACCGAGCTCGATATTTCTACCATATCAAGGGTTGCCAACAGCAAATACATACAAACACACTTTGGAGTTTTCCCACTGAAATATTTTTTCTCAGAAGGTATTCAGAACGATAGCGGCGAAGAAATTTCGACCCATGAGGTGAAAAACATCCTCAGAGAATGTATTGCCAACGAAAATAAACGCAAACCACTAACCGACGACGAGCTTACGGATATACTGAAAGAAAAAGGCTACCCGATTGCCCGACGAACCATTGCCAAATACCGCGAACAAATGGACTTGCCAGTAGCTCGTCTGAGAAAGGAGCTAAACTGATATGTCTGACAAAATTGCTAAAATAATTTCATTTATTCTACACCCATTGCTAATGCCAACTTTGGGCATGGTGTTTATTTTAAACTCGGGCAACTATATGTCGTACCTGCCCTTTGAGGCAAAAACATTTCTTATATCGATTGTCATATTGGGAACGCTTATACTGCCTTTGAGTATGGTGCCAGTTTTCTCATACTTTAGGGTAATAAGTAATATTGAAATCGATAAAGCATCGGAACGCACATTTCCTTTGTTAATTACAAGCATTCTTTATTTTATGACATATTACTTTACCCGACGTTTCCCGTTACCCATTATTAATGCATTTCTTTTAGCAGCTTCATTGGCGGTTTTTATCAATTTTCTGATAAACTTACGCTGGAAAATTAGTTCGCACATGATTGGTCTGGGAGGTTTAACCGCACTTATGTCGGCTCTTTCGTTTCGTTTGCATGTTGATATTACACTTTTTTTAATTATCGGAATTTTGATTTCGGGTTTAGCTGGCTTTGCCCGATTACAACTACAAAAACACAGTTCATTTCAAGTGTATGGTGGTTACTTTTTGGGCTACTTAGTTTCATTAGCAGTATTCTTTTTGTAAATAATATCATTTTCTTTTTGACAATTGGTTTTTTATGATATAATTTTAGGAATTAATATCATAAGGTAAAGTATGACAAAAGATACCCGCACAATCATAGTCCCATGGGATTTTTCGGACGTAGCAACTTACGCTCTCGAACATGCCGAACGTATTGCTCGTACTTTGGACAAGAAGATTGAGCTCTTGCATATTGTTAAATCGGTCGATCAGATCAACGATGCCATGAAGAAGCTCAGCGTGGTTACAGACGAAGCATTTGAGAGATATGGTGTACGGCCAAGTATTCAAGTACTTACAGGTAGTATCTTTTCGAAAATTGCAACCTATGCAACCGAAAACAAAGCTAACATGGTAATAATGGGCACCCATGGTATTACTGGAGTACAGCGACTTACAGGTAGCTTTGCCCTTAAAGTAATACTGGGATCGAAAGTTCCATTTATAGTCGTTCAGGGACCACCGCAAAACGAAGAAAAATTTCAAAACATTGTATTTCCAATCGATTTTAGAGGAGAAAACAAAGAAAAGCTATATTGGGCTATCTTTTTGGGGAAATATTTTAATTCGAAAGTTCATTTGTTCAAATACCCTGTTGCTGATTCGGCTTTGGTAAAAAAAGTGAACACAAACCTCAACTTTGCCATTAGGTTTTTGATTCAAAACAATCTCGATTATCAAATACACAATGCCCCACAAGGCGATTTTGCTAAGGAAACGCTCAAATTTGCCCGCGATATAAATTCAGACCTTATATTGATTGTTACCAGCAAAAATATGACCTTTTTCGATTTTATTTTTGGCACCAGCGAACAATATATTATTGCCAATAGTGCCAAAATACCAGTAATGGTCGTTAATCCCCGTACAAGTCTATCGTCTATGGGGCAGTTTATGTATGGTGCGACATCATATTAATGTTTGGATTCTCTGTATATTAAGATTAATTTTGTGAATGAAATATGAATTCTGATTATTTAAAAGAAGCTTTAAAAAAGGAAATAGAAATTTTCAAAATTTATATTTTAATTGAAATTGCTTTAATAACTGGCATTGGAAGCATGATGCTTTCAGGAAGTTTCAATAAAAACAATTTGAATTTTTTATTATTTATTATTGGTTTATTGATTTTAATAGCAATATTTATTTCTTTAATTACATCAATAAAAAGGAAAAATAAGTATTTAAACTTTTTAAGGTATGATTTGGGGAATAATATTTGGAGCTATCGTATTAATAGGATTTTTGGTGATGATTTACTTTCAAATTCGAGGCAATATCGAATTAGACAAAGAGTAATTTATTTAATAGTATGTCAATAGTTCTTCAAAACGTTTCAAAAACGTACAAATCATCTTTAGCAGTCAATAACATTTCTTTTACGCTCAATAAGGGCGAAATAGTTGGTTTTATCGGGCCCAATGGAGCGGGTAAATCTACTACCATGAAGATTATCAATGGCTATATACCTCAAACCATTGGTATAGTTACGGTCAATGGCATTGATGTGCTCGAAAATCCAGTCGAAGTTCGCAAAAATATTGGATATTTGCCCGAAAACAATCCCTTGTACCTCAATATGTATGTCCGCGAATACTTGTTGTTTATTGCTGGGCTATACAACATGGGCCAAAACAAACGCGACAGAGTTGAAGAGATGATTCAAACCACAGGCTTGAGTATCGAAGCCAATAAAAAGATAGGAGCCTTGTCTAAAGGTTATCGGCAACGTGTAGGCTTAGCTCAAGCATTGGTTCACGACCCGGCAATACTTATTCTCGACGAGCCTACTACAGGGCTCGATCCAAACCAGATAATCGAAATCAGAAACCTTATATCGGAGCTTGGCAAATCGAAAACTGTTCTGATGAGTACCCATATTATGCAAGAGGTTGAGGCCATTTGCGATCGCATTATCGTGATCAATAAAGGCGAGATTGTAGCCAACGACACTCCTCAAACTATAATGAACAATGCCAACAAGCAACAAACCATAGTGGTGGAGTTCGACAAAGATATCGATGCCGAGAAACTACGGTCGATTGTAGAAATTTCGAATCTTAAAAAACACGAAAACCTTTGGTTGATCGAAACCACAGGAGATACAGACATTCGACCTATTATATTCCGTTTTGCTGTGGATAATGGGCTTACAATACTGTCGCAACAACGTAAAGAAAAGAAATTGGAAGAAGTGTTTGGAGAATTGACCAGGTAGGGAGACTAGTTTTTATGAAACTTTGATTAGTTCTACTTTGATAGATTTGCAATATCTTTCTAATAGCCGCAGAGCGGCGAAATATTTGTAAAAAAAATGTTATTCAAAATTATTAAGCCACATAGTGTCGAAATATTATTTCGGTGCTACGCACCTTATTGTTTTGGTATATTGTCTTTCTACAAAGATGTCGCAACTATGTTGCATTTATTATACTATGTTTTCGTCTTATTCGATGCTAAGTATATAAATTGCTTTTTGCAGTTCAGAACGAAGGTTTTAAAACCTATCGACTAACAGACATAAATAGTGAAGTATTAGAAGAAAATTGCAGTTATGCCGACTTATCAAAATAGAATGCCGAAAATGTGAGAGTTACTGTAGAAATTATTTAACTGATTAAAAAAGAATTGTTTTTCGAATGTAAAAAAAGGAAAGTGTACGCTTTAGTGTACGTAGAAACGAAAAAACCCTTGCAAGTATTTAGCTTGTAAGGGTTTTTGTTTTGAGTAAGTAGCCCGTAGGGGAATCGAACCCCTGTACCATGGATGAAAACCATGTATCCTAACCCCTAGATGAACGGGCCAAAAGTTTTTTTTAATTTTTGGTGGTGCAAAAGTATATAATTTTTTATTCTCTGCAATAAAATTATTTACTTTTTTAGAAAAAAACGCTAAGGCACTTTAAAACATTATAAATGCTCAAACTTGCCCTAGCGTTTAATAAAATTATTTCTTAGGAGCTTCCCAATTTAATATTTTGTAGAAATCGAAATCTGCTGGGTTGGCTACAAAACGTTTGGCTGCTTCGTAATCGTCTTTTGTAATGAAGTGCATATTGTTGTTGAGGATCAACTGAACTTTATTTGAGTTGATGTTTACCAAACGAGGAATTACTTTGCCATTTTCGTCAGATACATCTTTCAAATACAATGGAGCTATATTGCCACCACTATTGGTGCTAACCATACAGCCTGTTTTTCCTTCTTTGAACAATTGGTATACACCTAAGCCAAGCATAGTAGCATAAGTAAGGTCGTATGCAATTGGACGGCAGCAACGGAGCTCGTATCCAAGTTCGTTTGGACGGCTCTTAATTTTGATGCCTAATTCGTGAAGTTTCTTTTGAATAAGTACGTTGAAAATATGCGATTTACTCACATTTCCTAATTCGGGGTGTCCGTGATCGTCGAATGTAAATTGTATGCCGGTATTAAGAATTTCAGTATCGCTCAAGAAGTGAAATATACCTTCGCTAATGATTGCTGCACCATATTCAATTCCAAGAAGTTTTCGTTTAAGCATTGCAGAAATACAAAGATTTACAATCTTATCAATTGTAAGTTCTGTTTTGTTGAACATTTCTGGAATTATAATCATAGGATAGTGACATGCTGTACCAATACCAAATGCCAAATGACCTGCTTCGCGACCCATTGCAGATACTATAAACCAGTTGCCGCTAGTGCGAGCATCTTCGTACATAGTGGTTGCAATTTGTACACCTTCTTCTTTTGCAGAATGGTAGCCAAATGTAGGTGTTCCTTCAGATAATGGAAGGTCGTTGTCGATAGTTTTTGGTACGTGTATGTTTTGTATTTGTAGGTTGTTCGACAACAAAAAACGAGTCAAACGACTTGCCGACGAAGCGGTATCGTCGCCACCAATGGTAACCAACAATTTTACATTGTTTTTGCTGAAAAAATCAACTTTAAACTCGCTGTCTTTTGGTTTGTAGCGACTCATGCGCAATGCCGATCCACCACGAGTGTAGATATCGTCTGCAAATTCGAACGAAAGTTCAAAAAAGTTTGGATTTTCGGTAAACAAGGTTTTGTAACCTTCGTTTAAACCAAGCACACGGTATCCGTTGCTTAAAAAGATTTTTGTAACACTACTGATCACGGTATTGATACCGGGAGCTGGACCTCCTGCGCACAAAATAGCTACTGCTTCTTTCATCTTGTTATGTAATTATTTGATTTAATATATTGTAAATGAATAGTTTTCGGCATTTCAAAAGCTTTGGCAAATTTATATGAAGTTTTTCAGATTGCCAAGTTTTTTTAAGATATGCTTGAGGTACCATGGCAAACAATTCTGATAAAGGCAAAAATGCTCAGTAAGCTGTGCACCATACATTTTTAGATCGAAATATTTCGAAAGACGGCCAGTAGGATAAACTGAAATAGTAATGTTTTTTTCTGCATGTTTTTTAATAAAAAAATCGACAATCGAATAGAGTAATTTCGATTTGAAACCATTGCGTGTTTGTGCATAGAAAAGTAAGTGTACATTGTTGTGCGACGATACAAAAACAGCAGCTGCTTGCAATACATTGTTGCTGTAGGCTCCAATAATTTCGCCTGTATTGTTTCTCAATGTTATAGACGTGAGCAGTCTAAATTTTTTTATTTCAGATTCTTTTAAGGAGAAAAAAGAATATTTCGAATTTTTGAGGTGAAGATTTACCAATTCATTGCTCTGAATACCGCTAATGATATTGATATTGTTTTTTTCAATTTTTTGAAGAGTTTTTTCGAGCCAAGGGTGGTATTGGTTTCTCAAAAAAGTATATTTTCGAATAATATCAAGCTCGAAAATGTTTTTTTTGCCGGCAACTATCGAATTTGATTCGTCAATGCGGTTGTATTTGTTGAGATTGATATTAATATTAGTTAATTCTTTCGGAAGTTTGCTTAAAAATCTTTCAGTAAGATGCTTGTCGATAAGCAAATTGGAATAAATACCCGAAAAATAAACGAATTTCGATTGTGTGAAAATTTTAAATCCGAAAAATTTCGTAGAAAGTATTGGCATTACGCTTTTGTAATCGTCTTCAACAAGAGCTTCCCACTTGGGCGAAACTATTTCGAGGTACCAGGTGTAGGCAAAAATGCTGCCATTAATTGCATTTTCTATGCACTTGTTCCATGCCGAAAAGTCGATCTCGTTGCTTCTTAAGTACCTAATAGCCATGGTCTAATAAAATGTGTCGCGCTTGTTTTTATTCCAATATAAAATAAGAAAGAAGCCAAAAAGCATACCGCCCAAATGTGCAAAATGTGCCACATTGCTTTGTAAATCTGCCACACCCAAAAACAATTCGAGTACACCATAGATAATGACCATATATTTGGCTTTTATAGGCATTGGCGGAATAAGCAACATAAGCTCTGTATTGGGAAACAACATTCCAAATGCAAGCAGTACGCCAAATACAGCTCCAGAAGCTCCTACTGTAGGTATATCGATGCGCATTTCTACCAGATCGTTGACAAAATCCGCTGCTCTCATTATTAGCAAGGAATTTGAGGGGTCGTCGCTCCATGCTGACAAAACCTTGTTGTAAACTTGATCGTAATATTCTTTGAAATTTTGGTTTACAAAAACATCCAATGCTTTTGGAGTTGGATTGTTTGCAAAAGCTGCAGCAGCTTCAAATAATTCTTTATATTCGAAATAATTTACAACGGTTTGAACCAATACTGCCCCAATTCCGGTGACCATATAATATAAGAAAAAACGTTTTCCACCCCAAACTTGTTCCAATATGCGACCAAACATAAATAGGGCAAACATGTTGAAAAACAAATGAAAAAAGTCGGCATGTAAAAACATGTAAGTAACGTACTGAAAAGGCTTAAAAGATTCGGAAAGCGGATAGTGGTAGCCCAACCAATCGGCAAGTTCAATTCCATACATGGCTCTAATGGTTAAAGTAGCCAATAGCATTATTACATTTATGATCAATAAGTTTCGGACAACTGGAGGAATGTTGTTAAACATAAAAATTGTTATTTAAATCGTTTTTCAATTTCGTTCATTTCAATAATCGACATGATTGCTTTGCCATCGGCCGTATGGTTGTGGCTTTGGCAGGCAAAAAGTTGATCGACCAATTCGGTCATTTCTTCGTTTCGGAGCACTCGCCCATAGTCTATTGCCGAAGCTTTTGCCAACGACAGGGCTATGGTTTCGATTTGCTCATAGAGTTGGTTTTTGTTGTCGATCAATGCCTGAGCCAATTTTTCGATCAGCGATTTTATGTCGGGATTGTGCAAATGAGCTGGATAGGCATTTACTGCAATGGTATTGTTGCCCAAATTGCTGATGCTGAATCCTGTTTGATTGACCCTATCGATCGATGAGGCTATTATGCCATAAGCGTCGGGCGATAGCTCAATGGCTTCGGGGAACATGTTTTGCTGACTTTCGACAGAACTATTGGTAAGCACTGCCATGTATCGCTCAAATAATATGCGTTCGTGCGCTCGTTTTTGGTCAATAAGCATTAGGCCCGATTTTACTGCCGAAAGAATAAACCGGTTCTTCAATTGCATTAGACTTACAGGAGGCTGATTTGTATTGGCAAATAGCTTTGAATTCTGGTCAATATCTTCACTGGGAAAGGCTATTTTTTTATTTTCAAATCCGTCATATAGTTTTTCCCAATTATTCAAATTGTCTTGTTCATTGGGCGCTTGATGTCTTTGATATGTTGAACTTCCGCCATTTGAGTTGGTGTCGAAGGGGTTGTAATTGGGTGTCAGATTTATTTGAGGAGCTTCGAAAATACTGTTTCGGTTTAACACAGGAATATCGATCGATGTGTCGGTTTCGAAATCGATAGAAGGTACAATGTTGAATTTGCCAAGAGCCTCTTTAACGGTTGCATGAAGAATTTGTCGAACAACTTGTTCGTCTTCAAATTTTATTTCCGTTTTTGTAGGATGAATATTTACATCAATTTTCTCAGGTTCAATTTGAAAAAAGATAAAGTAAACAGGAATATCGTCGGAGGCAATGAGTCGGCTGTAAGCGTCAGTTATGGCTCTGTGAAAGCCACTATGCTTCATAAATCGGTTATTGACAAACATAAACTGGTCGCCATAGCTCTTTTTGGAGCACTCGGGTTTCCCGATAAAGCCCGAAATTTGGGCTACAGATGTTTCAGATTTAATGTCGATCAGGAATTGATTAAAATTTTTCCCAAATAAATGAGCAATTCGTTGTCGGATATGAGTTGCTGGCAAATTGTACATTTCGAGCGAGTTGTGAGTCAGGCTAAATGCAATTTGCGGATAAGCCAAAGCCACTCGCTGAAACTCCGATAATATGTATCGAAACTCTGTAGTGTTTGATTTTAAAAATTTGCGACGAGCCGGAACATTGAAAAACAGATTTTTTACTTCGAAATTGCATCCGGAAGGGCAGGTGCAAATGGTTTGGGAGTGTACTCGTGAATCGGAAATCACTATTTCTGTTCCTGTTTCGTCGATAGCGCGTTTTGTTCGCAACGACACTTCAGCTACTGCTGCAATAGAGGCCAATGCTTCGCCTCTAAAACCATACGAACTCAAGGCAAATAAGTCGTTTGCATTGTGGATTTTTGAAGTTGCATGCCGTTCGAAAGCCATACGAGCATCGGTCTCGCTCATTCCCTTGCCATTGTCGATAACCTGAATGAGGGTGCGTCCTGCGTCTTTAATTACAATATTTATTGACGTGCAAGATGCATCTACCGAGTTTTCTATCAGTTCTTTTACAACCGAGGCTGGTCTTTGAACCACTTCACCAGCTGCTATCTGGTTGGCTACCGAATCGGGTAAAAGATTGATAATGTCTGACATAGTTTGAAAGTCGAATTTTAGCTCTCAAAGGTAGTTTATTTGGTCGATATTTTTACTTTTGCAATACAAGACAGTCTGAAAAGCTGAAAAAATTTAACATGTCAAAAGATATAATTATTCAAGATTTGCAGGAAGCCCAACGGGTGCTCGAAATGTTTCTTTTGGATGAAAGCAACATAGAAAAGATTGCACAAGCCGGCGACATAATGATAGAAGCAATACAAAACGGCAAGAAAATACTTTCGTGTGGTAATGGTGGATCAATGAGCGATGCTATGCACTTTGCCGAAGAACTTACCGGCCGATTTCGCGATGAACGAAGGTCGCTGCCTGCCATTTCAATTTCGGATCCTACACATATTACCTGTGCTGGCAACGATTATGGTTTCGATTATATATTTTCGCGATATGTTGAGGGAATAGGTCAACTTGGCGATGTATTACTTGCCATTAGCACCAGTGGCAATTCGAAGAATATAATCAATGCTGTTGAAGTAGCTCATAACAAAGGTATGAGGGTTGTAGTTCTCACGGGCAAAGATGGCGGCAAGTTAGCCTCTATGGCAAATGTCGAAATAAGAGTGTCGCACTTCGGCTATTCCGACAGAATACAGGAAATACATATTAAGGTTATTCACTCCCTGATCAATTATATTGAGCAAGGAATAGTGAAATAGAAGATTGGTTTTGTGCAATCCTACTTCGAAGCTGCTTTTGACTCGACCTTAATATCGTAAGCAAGTATGGCTTCTTTCCAGCGTTGAGGAATAACAATACTGTACTGATTGATATAATCGAAGCCAGACATTACAGTATGTACAATGCTTTTAATTTCGTTTGATTCGCTATTGCATATTATTTGAAGCATTTGGAGGCTTTTGTTTCCAATATGCGATATTTTGGTTCGTACATCAATAGCTTCGTCTTCAAAGATTTGATGAACAAAATCGAGCTTTACAGAAGCAATTACTAAAGATTCTTCGGCATAGTCAATTTTTTCATTATATACATCTCTGAAATATCTTAAACGAGCAATGTCGCAATAGCCAAGATATTGCATATTGGTAACATGTCCCATCATATCGGTATCGTTGAAACGAACTTGTATAGGGGTGATGTGTTTGAAATCTTCTAATGAAATGTTGGAAATGAGATCGGCCATAAATATTTTTTTCAAAAATAATTATTTGAATACAGAGACACATAGAAAAGAATAATTGCGCTCAGTGCCTTTTCTTCTTTGTGTTTAATGCTTTCTAATTTAAACTAGGATTGTCGGGTGAGTTGACCCACATTTTGTATTTTTCGCCTAAATCGAGAAGTGCCTCTTTCCAGAAATCGCTTTTAGATGGACCTTCCATTACTTTTTGAGGTTTCAATGCACTTACCAACCATGAGTTTTGTGTGAGTTCATCGTCGAGCTGTTTAGGTTCCCAGCCACTATAACCTAAGAAAAATTTTATTTGGCTCTTTGTAATTTTCTTTT
This sequence comes from Bacteroides fragilis, assembly GCA_945889005.1. Taxonomy (GTDB): domain Bacteria; phylum Bacteroidota; class Bacteroidia; order Bacteroidales; family DTGW01; genus CAMDBI01. Next base: position 9,152 of record CAMDBI010000008.1, on the reverse strand, counting down.
CGCGAATGAGTTTTTTAACAGTTTCGAAATCGCCTCCCCAGAAAATATTGCTGTAAACCTTATGACTATTGGGGATGAGGTCGCCCAATGTATGAATATAGTGAACTGTATTGGTACTTACAGGGCCACCTATCGAAATATCTGCATCGAATTCAGGGAAATCGTTTATGAGATCGCTAATTTGCATATTTACCGGTTTGTTCAATACAAAACCAACAGTTTCTTTATTGTTGTGCTCGGTAAGTAACACTATAGAACGTTTGAAATAAATATCGCTCATAAAAGGTTCGGCAATAAGTATCGACCCTTTTTCGGGGATAATGTGATTGGTTTCAATTTTAAATAAATCGATATTAGAATCCATTGTATCTCTCCCAAATTTTAATTAACCTCAACATCAAAATGGCTAATATATTTTATAATAATACCTTGGAACAAAATTATCTATAATATTTTAAATATACTCAATCTAATGATAAAAAAATGACGAGTTTACATTTTTTGGTGACAAAAAGACATTTTTTTAAAACAACAAAGGCCATTTGGTATTATCGAACTTGCTCATAATTGAATAAGCTTTTTCGAATACATCCTCGGCATTGGGATTAGTAAAGTAATCGCCATCTGACGAGTATGCAGGGCGGTTTTCGCGAGCACTAAGAGTTTTGGGAGGAACTGTTAAGTGTTTCAAAGCTTGTTGCTCTTCTAATACTTTTTGCATCATAAAAGCAGAGGCTCCGCCCGGAACATCTTCGTCGAAAAACAAAACTTTACCGGTTTTTTTTACAGAATGGGCAATTGAGTGATGCAAATCGAATGGCAACAAGGTTTGCACATCGATAAGTTCCACAGCAATGCCGAATTGATTGAGTTGAACAACGGCCTCTTCGGCAATGCGAACACACGAGCCATAGGTAACAATTGTAATGTCGGAACCCTCTGTTATAATTTCAGGAACACCAAGTGGCACTCTAAATTCGCCCAAATTTATTGGCATAGGTTCTTTGAGTCGGTATCCGTTAAGAGGTTCAATGACCAAAGCCGGATCTGATCCAGCAAGGAGCGTGTTGTAAAAACCTGCTGCTTGTGTTAAATTTCGAGGTACACAAACGTATACGCCCCTTATGGAGTTAATAACCAAACTTAATGGAGATCCCGAATGCCATGGCCCTTCGAGACGGTGTCCACGGGTACTGACTATTAGCGGAGCCACCTGTCCGCCATTGGTTCGCCAGTGAGTAGTAGCCAGATCGTCGCTCATTATTTGCAGCGCGTATAAAAGATAATCGAAGTACTGTATTTCGGCAATAGGCCTGAAACCGCGTAGTGCCAAGCCTATACCTTGTCCTACGATTGATGCTTCGCGTATGCCGGTATCGCGCACTCGCCATTCGCCATATTTCTTCTGTAAACCCTCGTATGTTTGGTTTACGCCGCCTATTTTGCCCACATCTTCGCCAAACGCCAACAACAAAGGATTTTTTTCGAAAAGTTTATCGAAATTGTCGCGAATAATTTCACGCCCATGAACCAAACTCGAATTTTCGGAATATTGAGGCTTTATTTCTTTTACATTTAATGTAGAATGGGAGTTTTCGATATGTAGCTTGCTGCAATACCTGTCGTTGTTGTCAATCAATTGTGAATTGAGCCACTTTTTCAATTCGTTGTATAAGGCTTCTCGCGAGAGACAATCGGCACAAATATTTCTTAAAATTTTACGAGCAGTACTAATTATATCTCTTCTAATGGGGAATTCAATATTGGCAAGGTTTTCGGCAATAACCATAATTTTATCGACCTTATGGTGCTTACATACACAATCGTATTTTTGTACAATGTCCAATAATTCCTTTTTCTCGAGCAGCAATGGTTCAGTATATGCTTTCCAAGCAATATCTTTTGCTGTGTTTGCATTCTCTACGGCATTTTTCTCAATGGTGTTTAATTCGTCGATAGTTGCAATGTCCTTTTCTATGAGCCATTGGCGCATTTTGAGTAAAGGATCGTAGTCGTGCTCCCATTGTAAGCGTTCTGATGTTTTGTAGCGCTCGTGCGATCCCGATGTTGAATGCCCCGATGGCTGGGTCATTTCTGTAATATGAAAAAGAACGGGGATATGTTGCTCGCGTGCAATACTAACGCCTTGTTCAAATACCCTCAAAAGCTCGGGGTAGTTCCAACCCTTTGCATTAAATATTTTTATACCATTTGAATTGTTGTTTTTCTCAAAACCTTTCAAAACTTCTGAAATGCTCGATTTTATTGTTTGTTTGTCTTTTGGTACCGATATTCCAAAGCCATCGTCCCAGACTGTAACTACCATAGGTATTTGTAAAACACCAGCCGCATTCATTACTTCAAAAAAATGACCTTCGGAAGTGCTAGCATCGCCTATAGTTACAAAAGTTACTTCGTTGCCCGAGTTTGAAAACATTGGATATTGACTATGTAAACCCAATTCTCTATATAATTTTGAAGCCAATGCCAAACCTAGCGAATGGGGCATTTGACCGGCAGTTGGAGAAAGGTCGGCAGCCGAATTTTTCTGATTTACCAAATTGAGCCAGTTGCCTTCGTTGTCGATGCTGCGCGTAGAATAATGATTGTTAAAAGAACGCCCTCCATTGCTTGGATTGTGATCGGGCAAGGTGTTTCCGTATAGTTGCGAAAAAAATTCGTTCGGGTTCGACATGCCCGTGGCAAACATAAATGTATTGTCGCGGTAATAGCCCGAACGCCAATCGCCATTTTGAAATTGACGAGCCAGCAAGATTTGAGCAACCTCTTTGCCATCGCCAAAAATACCAAACTTGGCTTTGCCCGAAAGCACTTCCTTGCGTGCAATTGATGAGCATTGTCGGCTCAAATATCCGATATAATAATCGGTTAAAATGTCGATTTTTTGTAATTCAATATTTGTATTCGAGTAGAGTTTTTCTTTTTGTAATTGCATATCGAAAAATGATAGTATTGCTTAAGAACAATAAAAAGAAAGATTGGTTTAAATTTTAATTGTTTCATTGTTTTTTAACTGCATTAATATCGGATAATCTTTAAATAATTATAATTCGAAACAACTTATTAAGGTTATTTCATTAATTTGCATGAATTTTATTAATATTCAAAATGACGCTATTATTATTTTTCTTTATTCTAATTACAACTGTCAATAATACAGGGGCACAACCCGACTTATGCGACGAAAAAATAAAGAGTGTTTTTTTTATTCAGGAAGGTGAAAAATTTTCGTATCCTATACTCCATTTGAACGCTAACGAAACTCTCACATTACGATTCGATTATTTGTCGGATGTTCCCGAGGACTTTTCGTATAAAATACAACACCTGAGCGCAGACTACAAAGTCGACAATTCTTTACACAACGAATATGCCCAAGGGTTTGAAATTAATCGAATTAGAAACAGAAAACATTCAGTAAATACATTGTATTCGTACAATCATTACTGGCTCAGTTTTCCAAATGAAGATGTTAAGTTTTTGACCTCGGGCAATTATCTTATTTCCGTATTTCCAGACGGTCAACCAGACAAACCCATGCTTCAAAAAGTATTTTATGTTGTTGAAGGAGGTTCGAGTATTGATGCTCGTGTTTTGAAATCGATGGGTACAGACCTTGGCGATACGCATCAACACATTGAAATGAGTGTGACTCCCGACAGACAATTTGCTGGAAATATTGAAGAAAATGTTAAAGTAACTGTTTTGCAAAATATGCGATACGACAATATGCTGCAATTTCCAAAGCCAACAAGATCTAATGGAACAAGTATGGTTTTTGACGATATGGAATTGTACAATTTCGAAGGAGGCACAGAATATCGGCATTTCGAAATGAAATCGCTCAGATACGAATCGCCGGGTATCGAAAGAACTGATTATATTAGCCCGTACTATCATGTATTTCTTAAAGCTGAGAAAGAACGCCCTTTTGAAAAATACCAGTTCGATCGGGATATTAATGGTCAATATGCAATTCAGCGCGATCGTAGTTACGATACCAACATTGAGGCCGATTACCTTTATGTGCATTTTAAACTCGATATACCAAAGCCCATTCTCGATGGCAATATTTATATCGTTGGAGCTTTGACAGGTCAACAACTCAACAAACAATCGAAATTGGAATATAATTTCGACAATAATTATTACGAGAAAAAAATGTTGCTTAAACAAGGCTATTACAACTATTTGTACATTTACAAAGGAATGGACAATGTTTCGTCGACATCATATATTGAAGGTAGTCATTTTGAAACCGAGAACGAATATTGTATATTTGTGTACTTTTGCCCAAATGGAAGTCGAATGCATAGGCTAATAGGACAGAGGTTTGTGAATAGTAGATAAAGGCACAAGAAATAAGATAGAAGATTATTAGATATTAGACATAAGATAATTGGCAATAGAAAATAGACAAAAATCTTACATCTTCTGTCTTCCTTCAATTGTCTCATATCTCATATCTCACATCTAATTTCTTAAAAAATTTAACATTACAATAAATGAACGTATTACTTATAGGATCGGGAGGCAGAGAAAATGCCATTGCTTGGAAATTGGTTCAGAGCGATTTGTTATCGGAACTTTTCGTATGGCCCGGAAATGCCGGTACTGGTCAAATAGCATCGAATATGGATCTTACACCGCTCAATTTTGAGTCGATTGGGAAATTTTGCTTGACCAACAAAATACAGTTAGTTGTGGTTGGTCCCGAAGAGCCTTTGGTAAATGGCATTCACGATTTTTTTCTGCAAAACAATAGTTTAAAAGATATACCTGTAATTGGTCCCGAAAAACAAGGAGCCATGCTCGAAGGCAGTAAGGACTTTGCAAAGCAGTTTATGATGCGCCACAATATCCCAACGGCAAAGTATTTGAGTGTAACCAGTAAAAATTTAGCCGAAGGAAAAGCTTTTTTAACCACTTTGGAAGCTCCTTATGTTTTAAAAGCCGATGGTTTAGCTGCCGGAAAAGGAGTGCTCATTCTGAATTCACTGGAAGAAGCCCAAAAAGAATTGGAAGAAATGCTCTCTGGTAAATTCGGGAAAGCAAGCAGCACAGTTGTAATCGAAGAATTCTTGTCGGGCATTGAACTTTCGGTTTTTGTTGTAACCGATGGTAATAGTTACCTTCTTTTGCCCGAAGCTAAAGATTATAAGCGAGTTGGCGAAGGCGATTCGGGGCTTAATACAGGAGGAATGGGAGCTGTGTCGCCTGTGTCGTTTGCAACCCCCGATTTTATGAAGAAAGTCGAAGAACGTATTATAAAACCTACTGTTGAAGGATTAAAGAAAGATAAGATACCATATAAGGGATTTATTTTCTTTGGTCTAATAAGTGTAAAAGGCGAACCTTATGTAATTGAATATAATGCACGTATGGGTGACCCCGAAACCGAGGTGGTAATACCACGTATAAAATCAGATTTTCTCGAAATATTGATGGCTGTTGCTACGCAAACATTACATACTAAAACAATCGAGATTGACCCCCGTTTCTGCACAACCGTAATGTTGGTGTCGGGCGGTTATCCGGGCGAGTACCAAAAAGGATATGAAATAAAAAAGATTGAAAAAACATCGGGCTGTATGTTGTTTCATGCCGGAACCATCGACAATAGCGGCGAGGTGTTGACCAACGGCGGACGGGTTATGGCCGTAAGCGCTTATGGAAACACCATGAAAGAAGCCCTCGAAATATGTAATCAAAACGCACAAATAGTCGATTTTACAGATAAATATTTCAGAAAAGATATTGGTTTCGACTTATAGGGATTTTATGAAGAACCCAGCATTTCGAGAAATTGAACCCTGGATATTTGTTCGGCACCCATCGATAGTAAAAAGTCGTTTGGAATTTGGCAATCGATAAGTTTAAAGCGATTCTTTTTGAGCAATTGGACCAAATGATATAGAGCTACTTTCGAGGCATTGCTAACCTCATGAAACATAGACTCTCCACAGAACACTTTCCCAACAACCAGGCCATATAAGCCTCCGGCTAATTTGTTGTCGTAAAACACTTCGACAGAATAGGCATGTCCTAAGCGATGAAGCTCGCCAAAAGCAGCCATTGTTTGTGGAACAATCCAAGTACCCTCCAATTTGCGGTCTTTGGCAATCGAACATTGCTTTACAACCTCTTCAAAACAAGTGTTGAGGCGAACTTCAAATGTGTTTTTTTTAATAATCTGTTTTAAACTTTTTGAAACCTTCAATTTGTCGGGAAAAAGCACACATCGCGGATCGGGCGACCACCACATAATGGGTTCTCCTTCCGAAAACCATGGAAAGATGCCGTTTTGATAAGCCAACATGATTCGTTCAACACTCATGTCGCCACCAATGCCAAGCAGACCGTCGCTATCGGCCATGCATGGATCGGGAAAAATGAGTTCTTGTGGAATTTCAAATACGGGCATATTGGCGATTGGTCGATTGTAATGGAGAGTTTATTTTTTCAATTCTTCGTCCATAACTTTCAACACCTCGTTTATTATAGCTTTACTTTCTTCGGGAGTTTTTACGTAGCTGACAAATTTCACTTTTTTGTCAATTCCAATAATTACTACAATAGCTGTTTCGTTGGTTTCTTTAAACCCCCAAGCCTTTTTTAGTATATGGTCGGTATCGAGAAGAATGATTGACCCTTTAAATTGAGCTTCTTTTTCGCGCGATTTCATGCGTATAGCAGCGTTGGGTATCCATGTGTCGGCACAATTGCCAACGCCTATTCCTTGGTATTTTGTAGCGGAATACTTTCTTTCTTTAATGGCGTTGGACAATGGGTCGTTCACATCTTTTACATCGGGGTCGGTATAAAAAACTGTAACAAGTTTTTCGCCAATAAATGGTATTTTTTTGTCAATATCGTTGCCATCTTTAAGGGTAACAGTTTGCAACAATGAGCCTACGGCAATTTTGTTTTGTGCAAAGAAATGCATACTTATGAGTAAGAGTGAGGTAATAATTAGTTTCGTTTTCATGGTTTTAAAAATTTAATTTTAATAAAAGTAATAAATAATTGTAAAAATGCAATTTGAAATTGAAATGTCTTGTTGTATTTTTTTTTATTTTTAGCAGTTTTGTGAAGTCTAAAAAAGATTATTAACGATACAGTTAAAAATGCATTTAAAAATTTTGAATGAATAAAAACATTTGCTTACATTTGCAGCCCGTTAAAAACGGAAAGTCTATTTGCCCAGATGGCGGAATTGGTAGACGCGCTGGTCTCAAAAACCAGTAAGAGCAATCTTGTGCCGGTTCGATCCCGGCTCCGGGTACAGGTCGAAAGCCTTGTTAGTCGTTGATTAACAAGGCTTTTTTTGTGAGGTGTGGTTGCGTTGGGTATAAAAAAATGATGGATCAAGATTAAAAGTTTAATCTCCTGACATGGAAACTCAACGCCCAATTTATAACTTTTTACTTTTTCGGGTTAATTTAACAATATTGGGCAAATAGTGAATCAACTCTTTAGGAGGGAAAACCTTACTGAATTTTTTGGCATAATTTCCAATAATTATAAGCGGAATTGCTGGTGAAATATCTATATTTTTATAGTTATCGTTACTATTGTCGATTATTATAACGCTATTAAAATCATTATAATGATTGTCAAGATTAGATAAGCCTTCTTTAAAGTTAGTAATAATTGTTTCTTTGTTAACAGGATTTCCAGACTGATTTTTAATTCGGAAATTTACGCGTTCTATCGACTGTTCAATGCTTTTAAGAATAAAATAGATAAGATTAATTTTATACCCTGCATTGTAAAAAAGTTTGATATAATGTACCTGGTCATCTCTAAGATTACATTCGTAGCTAAAATCCTTATTTTCTTCGATAGCAGAAATTCAGTATTTTTTGAATATTTTTTCTGAATTTTTTGCAATTTTAGAATGAAAATAACTATCGTATTGCAATTCGTTGACAGCCTCGAGCTCCAACATGTCTAAATTAATAGGCTCAACAGTTAAAATTTTTTGTTCGTATAGGTATTGTGAAAATCGAGTTTTACCTGCTCCATTAGGTCCTGCTAAAAAAGTTAAGGAAGGCATAATTAAATAAGTTCGTGCAGTTTCTCCTTTACTCGAAAATCTAGGCTGTGTTTATGCTGAAGTAAATCGTAAGTTGGATATTTTTCTATATTTTTTTTCAAAGCTAGAGCAGCCCCTGTCAAGTCTAAACCAATAGCAGTAGCATTTCTTTGTGTTAAGTCAATATTTATACCAGAAGATTGAAATAAATTCTGGTTAAATATCTTTAATTCAATATATTGCATTAAGTCAGAGATTGCAATAATTTTTGAACCCTTAAATCTAGGTGAAGCACTATTAAAACTTTTAATTTGAGATTTACCTAAAGTTAATTTAAAATTACTCATTGAAATTTCATTTTTACTATTAAAGCAGTATTTAAAGAATATGGCAAGTATATTAAAAAAAAACTTACATATTTGTTCATGACAAAGTTAAATTTCATAGTGCCAATTAATCAAATTATTAAAAAGGACTCTTATGTATCTAAACTTAAGTCATACCAATAGATTCATTTACCACTTCGATTTCCATGATGAAATGCTGGAAAAATAAGCAGCTTCGTTTATCGTTAGTTCTTTCTTGTCTAAGCCTAAACATGCCAAACGTTCAAGTTTTACAGCAATAAAATAAGTTTTATTTATTTTACTGAGTTTATTGCGCAAAAAACTTGACAAAAACAATTATTTTCGAGAGGCTGAAAATACATAATACAACGGCATGAATGAAAGTTTTTGTTCAGGAAGGTCTCCCAATTGAGCATCACCAAAACCGGACAAGCAATAATTTCACCTGTATTAATGTCAATATAGTGCAATTGTTTACCCGCAAAATCGATTTGAAGATATTCGCCGGCACGATGCGTAAAGTGCATTGTGGCTTGGTTTCGCTTCAAATGATGCGAGAAATACTCACAAAACTGAGTATAGGCATAAGCATCGGTGTAAAGACGATGGTATTCCTGCCAAAGAATCATTCGAGTTACTCCAGGCTTGGACAGTTCTTTTTCAACGGTGTGTAAATGTTTTTTTAAAACGTCTAATCGAGCATCGGGAACAGTTACAATGGGTTCATTTTGACAAATCTCACTCAA
>CAMDBI010000007.1 GCA_945889005.1 Bacteroides fragilis | reverse complement strand
TTTTCACGCCAAAACTGCTGAAAACCTTGCAAGAGACCTGTCATATCAATGGATTGATTGTCTATCCAATTACGTGAAATTTTACTCTCTAAATGAAACTGCGAATTACAACTGAGTGTCCGAATTATTACTTCATTATAAATCAGATTGGAAGGTTCGAGAACACGATTCGAATCTTTTATTAGCCCTAAATCTAAACAATAGAGGGTATCATCGTCCAAAATGTCAATCTCGTTCGATTTTCCTAAAAGTATGGGTTCAATCACCTTTCTTACTCGCGGCTCTTTCAAGCGTTCAAGCAAACTATCGATATGCGTATCGCGACGAAGAATAATGTTTTGAATGGCTTGTTTTACGTGTTCTTCATTAATGGCTTGAGTATAATCCGATTCTAAAATCTCAACAATACATTCTCGAGCAATTGCATTGACCAGCCAGGGTTGCCCATTGGTTTGCTTATATACAAATTCAACAACTTCCTTCGAGAATTTTTGTCCTGTTTGTAGTGTATGCTGATTATATAAACTTTCGATTTCTGGTTCCGTGAAATTTTTAAGGGTCAAAGATTTTGTCACTATATTAAAAGGACTTGCACTACCCAGCGTATCTGAATCGGGACGAATTTTCGCCTTAAAATCGCGAATATTGCGCATTCCTACTAAAGCAAGCGAATGAATGAAAGGACTTATTGTTCGTGAATTATAACCATTTCTCAATTGTCGTAAAAACGATATTAATGTACCTTCTGAAAGACAATCGGCTTCGTCGAAAAAAATGACAAGAGGATTATCTAAACTATTACAAAACTGAGTAAACTCATGGGTTAATACATTGCTAAAGTCTTTTAGATTCGCATCTTTTGAAAATAGCTCTTTACCGGGTATTGATGTTCTTGAAAAAGCAAGCTTAATGGCATAAATAACCGCAGGAATTCCTTTTTCTGCATCAGTAATTCCTTGCACACTCTCGAGCGAACAATACAATGCATGGTATTGACCCGAGGCATTGAGCTTATTGACCATATCAAGCAAAAGTGTGGTTTTACCACTTTGGCGTGCCGCATGAATTACGAAATATTGCTTCTGTTCAATAAGAGGAAGCATCTGATGCAATCGATCTGAAGCATTGAGCATATAATGATCAGCTTCGTTACACGGACCGGCTATATTAAAGTATTTTTCCATTTGATTGAAATAAATGTAAAGATACAATAAAAAAAAGCAGTTTAATTCTAACCTGCTAAATCATAATATTAAAAGCTTAATCGTTTTACAAAATTGTGAGCATTGACAATCTTTTGGTTTTTGAGTTTATGTAATACGCTAATTTTTCGACAATGCCATTTCAATAGTCTTATCAGGTGTTGAAATGGCTTACGAAATTATCAACAGTATAATGCTTAATGCAAAGTTGATTGATTGTTTTAGTTTTTGTTTTTGTTTTGTTTGTACCAAGCAACCATTTCTGCAATGCCCTGATCGGTCGTATAAGGAGGATTAAACCCAAGTCTTATATTAGTTGAAGAATTATCCATTTCCAAAGAACCAAACAAGCGTTCAAAAATCATGGGTTTAACCTTTTTAAGTATGCTTCTGAATATAAAAGGTATAGAAAGCAACATTCTGTTCTTGCCTAATGCCGTAGCTATCTTTCGGGTTAATTCTGTAGTAGAAAGAGGTTGTGCATCTCCGGCAATAAATATACCTCTGGCTTGTGTTTTTATAATATGTTCGTGCAATGCCACCAAGTTGCCCACATAAACCATTGACCGTCGATTTTTAATCCCTCCCAAAGGTAATATTGGAAATTTATCCGTAAGTTTTACAAGGTTATACATATTGGCTTTTACTCCAACACCATACACCAATGGCGAACGAACAATTGCAACTTTAAAGTGCTCATCCTGCAAACCAAGGATCAATCTTTCTGCCTCAAGTTTGCTTTTCCCATAAGCATCTTGCGGATTACATTCAGAATTTTCATCCCAAGCAGGTTTGTCGGTAGTTGACTCGCCAAACACTTTGGCAGTGCTCATAAATACAAATTGTTTAACACCTTGTGATTTTGCTTTTTGGGCAACATCTAAAGCCAAATCCCTGTTGATCTTAAAATACTGTTCCTCAGGAGCACCTTTCATTTGATGTACCAGTGCCGCAAGATGTAAAACCGAATCGACTCCTGTAAAGTCAATTTCATCGACGTTTTGGGTAAGTAAGTCAATTTCCTTTATTTGAAAATCCTTGACTTGGCGAATAAAATTGGTTCCTACAAAGCCGGAGGAACCTGTGATGGCGAGGGTCATAAAGATTAAAATATTCTTTGGATTGTATCTTTTGTAACAATAATGAGTCGATTGGTGCTTATTAATGTCTCTATAGTATTCCAATATGCTTTAAAAAAAATATGTAATTGATTCAAAGTCATGTTGCCAGTTTTGAAGAATATTATCTTAGGTGAATTGTCTGATGAAATAAATCGGTTATAAAAATCAGTATCTTTGGTAAGAATTATCAATTCTTTTTCTATTGCATAATTCCATATTTCTTCATCGGTCATTTCAGGATTAATGTCTACTATATGCACAAATTCATCACTTTTAAAATAGTGAAAATATTTAGGCAAGTTAACATCAATAAGATATTTGTGCATAAGTTATGAAGCTAATTTTAGTTGAATTGTTTCAAATCCAAGATCGGCAAATCGGGAGGCAAATTCGAGACAAGCAATAATATCCTCTTTCTCCAATACCGGATATGCATTTAAAATATTTTCGAAGGTTTCACCTGCTGCAAGATATTCCAAAATTGTTTTAACAGTAATTCTCATTCCCCTTATGGTTGGTTTGCCATTGCATAAATCTGGTTTCAATGTAATTCTGTTCATATTGACTTTATTTGAATGTAAAGTTAGTTCGTAGCGTTATAAAAACAAAATTTTCAATCAAGTATATTACATTTAGCTGTTTTTAAGTGAAACAAATCTGATTGATATTAAAACACTGCTCCACAAGTGCACATTTCATTTGATGAACCAATGTCGCAAGGTGTAAAACCGAATCAACTCCTGAAAAGTCAAGTTCATCAACTTTTTGTGTAAGCAGGTCTATTTCCATGATTTGGAAATCCTTTACCTGACGAATAAAATTAGTTCCTACAAAGCCGGAGGAGCCTGTAATGGCAAGTGTTATATTAACTTTATAATAAAAGGAATAACTACAAAATAAAATTTACAAAACAATTTAACTATGAAAAAGCTTTTCGTTTATCAACTTTTCTTAATACCATATACAAAATCATAACATTAATAAATAAAAAAAATAATTTATATAAAGGGTAGAACTCTGAAAAGTATGCCAATACAAATGCAATCATATTTAAACCAAATGCCCAAATCGTTGTTTTAAAATGGCTAAATCCCGACTGAACTATTCTTTGATAAGCGTGTTTTCGATGGGGTTGACTTAATTTTTCATGATTTTTCCAACGTCTAAACAAAGTAACCGTAGCATCGAACCAAAAAACTGAGGTTAAAATTATCCACTGAATTGTTGTTGCAGACTGTTCATTTTGCTGATAAATAGCCAAAATAGCTATATTAAACCCTAAAAAAGTACTTCCTACATCGCCCATAAATATTTTTGCTTTTGGCCAGTTCCACAAGAGAAACCCAAGAGTTGCAGCTGCCAATATATAACCAACACTATTATTAAACAATATTGATGATGCAACTCCCAAAAAGATTATTTCCATAGCAATATAGCCGTCAATTCCATCTAGAAAATTAAACAAATTGATAAACCAAACAATAAAAACAAGAGCAAAAGGAGAAACAATCCATACAGAATGAATTTGATAAAAACCAAGATCTAAAGAAACCTTTCCTCCCAAAATAATGAGTGCTAAGGTTGCCGAAAATGTTTGAACGATAAATCTTGTAATTGGTTTTATTTTATAAACATCGTCTAAAAAACCAATAATAATAATTGGCCAGGCAGCAAAAAAGGCAAAAAATAATTTTTGATCTATATGATTATATTGCCTAAGAATAGATATTCCAATAAACCAAGATATAATCACAGCAATTCCACCTCCTCTTGGAGTAGGAATTGTATGTGAACTTCTTTCGTTGGGCTGGTCAATTACCTTTTTGTTCAATGCCCAAATTCTTACCAAATAGGTAATTAAAAAGGAAATTGAAAAAAGGAATAATCCAAGCATTAAATTACTAATATTCACACTCATGAAACAATCCTTTTAAGTGTTAAAAAAATGACATAAAAATAGCTACAAACACCCATATTGCAGATATATAACTTATTTAACCTAATTTTCCTCGGTATAATTTGCTTAATATAAAAAGCCTCAACATCCGAAACATTTTTCAAAATACTTGCCTCATCCTTATAAACAATACTTGCAAAATCGGTCAAACCGGGCTTTATCGACAAAACCTCTAATTGTTTCATTGAATAATAAGCTGTATACTTAGGCACTTCGGGTCTAGGTCCGACAAAACTCATATCACCTATTAAAATATTGAATAATTGAGGAATTTCATCTAACCTATATTTTCTTAAAAATTTCCCTATAGGAGTTATTCCATTTTGTTCGCCAACAGTCAATAAACTTCTATCGCCCTTACTTTGGAACATAGTTCGAAACTTAAAGATTAAAAATATTTTTCCAAGTTTCCCAGTTCTTTCCTGAATAAATAACCCACCACCTTTACTCTCAAATGCAATAAGAAAAAATATTGCTACTGATGGTATAAGCAATATCAAGATTAATACCAGAGAAATAATAATATCAAGAAGTCGAATAATCATCTTCTAACTTTTGTTATGATTTCTTTAATAGAGTTAACTACATACTGTTGTTGCTCATTGGTCATATCATAAAAAACTGGCAGAGAAATTTCACTTTTAAATTGATTATATGTATTGGGGAAATCTTGAATATTATATTTTAATTTTTTATAAAAAGAGAGCAATGGTAACGGAATAAAGTGCACATTAATCGCTATTCCTTTATTGAACATTTCATTCATCACCTCATCTCTGTCCTTCTCTTCAAAATCCTTAACTTGAATCATATACAAATGATACGACGACTCGAAATCGTCTCCAACATATTGCGGAGTAGCAATTTGATTAAATTGTTCGAAATCTTTCGTATAATTATCAAATAATTTTCTTCGTTTTAAAAGAGTTTCAGTTTCGTACCTGTCTATTTCAACCAAACCAATAGCTGCCAACACATCGGGAAGATTGTATTTATAACCAGCTTCGAGCAAGTCGTAACGCCAACCCTTTGTTTTGTATTTGGTAAAAGCATCCTTCGATTGACCATGCAACGACAATATACATAAATACCTATACACCTCTTCGTTATCAAATGGTTCAGGCAAGTTTAAGCACACAGCACCACCCTCGGCTGTAGTAAGGTTTTTAACGGCATGAAATGAAAAAACAGTCACATCTGCTACACTCCCAATTTTTCGTCCTTTATACGAAGCACCTAGAGAATGAGCCGCATCAGACATTACCAAAACCCGTTGCAATAATTTTTGATTTTGCGTTTTTGGTTTAAACATTTTTTTGATCTCGGGCTGGTTAACCAAATCAAATATTCTGTTATAATCACAAGGCACTCCACCAATATCTACCGGTAAAATTACTTTCGTATTAGGAGTTATCGCTTTTTTAATAGCTTCAAGAGAAATATTATAATCATAAGGATTAATATCAACCATTACAGGTTTGGCTCCACAATGTATAACCACATTAGCAGTAGCACAATAGGTATATGCAGGCACAATTACCTCATCACCTTTAGTAACTCCAAACCACTTTAACATTAAAAACAAACCTGAAGTTGCGGAATTTACACAAAGGGTATTCTGACATTCAGTATAATGCGTAATTTTTTGTTCTAGAAGTTTAGTTTTTAATCCTGTTGTAATCCACCCCGATTTGAGGGTCTCGTTTACAGACTGAATTATTTTATCATCGATTCGGGGAGGGGAAAAGGGGACTATCATAGTTTAGTTAGTTATTTATGCAATAATAGTTTGAAAAATACACTTTATTTTCTTGCAACTCCTGCAACTATATAGAAAGTATTTTTGGGCAAAATTAGTTCTAATAAATACATATCACTTGCGCCAATAACAGCTTTTTGAAATTCGTTTCGACCCAAAACACCAAATACACCCATACGTTTCATATTTACTTCATTAAATATCGAAATACCCTGTTTAAACTGTTTATAATCCATATAATTCCACCAAGTTCCACAACCCGAAAATCTCCTTCTCAACCACATTAAAAGCATTGATCCTTTAAGGTTTTCGGCAAAAAGAAAATATCCTTCAGGTTTAAGGGATTTGTGAATTTGTTGAATTGCTAAATCAATATTGTTGTTAT
The DNA here is from genome assembly GCA_945889005.1 of Bacteroides fragilis. Lineage (GTDB taxonomy): Bacteria > Bacteroidota > Bacteroidia > Bacteroidales > DTGW01 > CAMDBI01. Next base: position 115,391 of record CAMDBI010000007.1, on the reverse strand, counting down.
TTCCTAGTCCACCTAATACAGACTTTAGTATGATTATATCAAAATGATTTTCAAAAGGAATATTCAACACATCTAAATTTGAATATTCAATATTTTGAGCATTAAAAACTTTATGCAAATCTCTAGCTATCTGCATATTATTGTCGTATTCTGTGCATAGAATATTATTATCATACGATGCCACCCACAACGAAATACCTCCAGGGCCAGCACCAATCTCAAGACAATTTAAATTCCCTTTTTCAATATTTGAATGTTTTTTCCAAATATTAAGGGAACGCGACCAATTGAATACGTCCCAAGAAAATATTATTTTGTTATTAAGATTCAACATTTTTATATAAATCAAAAAGATGGTTTTCTATTACATTTTTGTCATATTGCTTAATTCTATTCAGATTATAATTTGACATTGATAAAGCTAATTCCTTATTATTCAAAATCTCATTAATACTATTTGCAAACCCAATATTATCATGCTTATCAACAATATAACCTCCATTTCCATTTTCAATTAAATCTACATTACCTCTAACATTAGAACAGACGACAGGTAATCCTACCGACATAGCCTCCATAAGAGCAACTGGCAAACCTTCTTGTAATGAAGGAAATACAAATATATCTGATATTTTAAGAATATTTATTCTATCACTTCTAAATCCAGAAAAAATAACATTATTAGAAACATTAAGTTCTTTACAAAGTGCTTTTAAATTATTTTCAAGAGCTCCTATTCCGCAAATGATATAATATATTTTTTTATTATTAATGTGTGCTAGAGCTCTAATAACCACTTCATGATTTTTTCTTACTGACAATTCCCCTATTGATATAATAATTAATGAATCTTTTGGAATGTTTAAATCAGTTAAATAGTTATCTCTATCTACTTCGATATTAAAATTCTTTGAATCAACACCTACTCCAAATGGGAAATTAATTACTTTTTTTGATTTTAGTTTTAGAATTGCTAAACTATAATCTTCATTATTTATTGTAACTAAAATATCGGTTATAAACGAACAAAGCCATTCAGCCGGAAAATATAACAACCAATTTAATATTGACGAACCTTTAAAAAAATGAAAACCATGAGCAGTATATATAACTTTTGTTCCTTTTTGTCTTGTTGAAATAGCTGCTAAACGAGTGATTATACCTCCAACTGGAGATTGAGTATGTATTAAATCAAACTTTTCTTTTTTAATTAACTTTTGAAGATAGATAAATGATTTTACATTATCAAAACTATATATTTTTCTATAAAATGGAATATCGTAAAATACAATATTTTTAGACAATAAAAAATCTTTAAATTTTAAAATTTGTTCATTTGAAGTTGGACTACCACTAGAGAAATTTGTTGCAACATAAACTTTATATCCTAACTTTTCTAAAACATCAATATTTTGACGACAAAATTGGTCAATCATTGAGGAAACAGAGGCCGTTATTAGCGCTTTGGGCATAATAATTTTATTTTTTTAATAAATTTTCTAAAAGTTAATTAGAGAGCTATACAATCTATTATATTCATTTACTGTGTTTTCAATATCAAATAATTCACTTTGTTTAAATGATTTTAATGAATATTTTTCATAAAAATCTTTATTATTAATTAGTTTATTAATTATAGTTGAAAGCTCATCTATATTACCTATTTCAAATTGCAACTCTTTAAATGGCATAACCTCATTTAGTCCGTTAATATTTGTGCAAATTATTGGCTTGCAACACACCATACATTCAACTGCAACTAAACCAAACCCTTCCCAATTTGATGATAAAATACCAAAATCACAAGTTTTATACAACCTTTCAATATCATTTCTGAAACCTAAGAAATGTATTTTGTTGTTTAATTGACAATGATCAACATACTTAACAGTATCATTCTTTAAGACTCCTTCGCCAACTAAGAGCAAATGTACATTTTTGTCTAAAAGTTTAAATGTATCAACAACCGTTTTATGATCCTTTGCTTCAGTAAATCGACCAACCATAATTACAAGAATATCATCATCTCTAAATCCCAATTCGTTTTTAGAATAAGGAATTGCTTTTGAGAATTTTTCTAATAGAATACCGTTTCTAATTACAATTTGTTTTTCTTTTAGACCAATCCATCCATTTAAATTTGCAAATACACCTTCACTGATACAAACTATTTTTGAATATTTTTTGTAAATAAATCTCTCTAAAAAATAGAGAAATGGAATATCTCTTCTTCTATTGTGAGTACTATGTTCAGTGAAAATTATATTTATCTTTTTTCTGATAAATAACGAAGCGATAGCAACCCAATACTGAGGAGGAAACAAATGAACATGAAAAATATCAAAATCGCACTTTAGATATTTAATAAGTTTAAATATAATGAACGGATTGTAAACAAAGGTTGCATTTAGTGAATGTATTTTAATATTATTATTAATTAATATATCTTTAAAAACACAATTTTTAGATGAGAAAATAAGAATTTCAACATCTACACCTTTTTGTTTTTGGATAACAGCAATATGCCTAAGCATACTTTCTGCACCACCAGAAGACAAATTATTTATAATATGTAAAACTTTCATTTAATTTTTAAAGATTTTAAAATCAGGTATAATATACATTGAAATGTTCTAATCAAATACTTAATTTTATAAAAAATTGGGATTTTACTTAATATACACTCATAGTAATATATTATAAATGCTTTAGGATTAGTTTTAATAATTCGATTAAAGTTTTTTGTATAACCATCATCTAAATATTCAGTAAAATAAATTCCATAATTAAACACTCTTAATAAATAATTTTTATCAATACGATTCCATATTAATGCTTCTGGAACAAACTTCTCATTTTTAAATTTTGGAAACAAATACATTTTTAAAATATTTGTTTTATATACTAATGCAGAATCTCCTTTAACATTATATTTATAAAATAAATCTAATAAATGAATATCGTATTTATTAAATGGCACTTTATTACCAATTATTTTATTAGAAAAATCTAATCTATGAAAATATAATCCTGCAATAATATTATTCATTTCTATATCTAAACATTCCTGAATAATAATACTTATAGCATTCTGATGCAAATAATCATCACTATCTACAATAAAAAAATATTGATAATCTGCAAAATCTAACCCTTTATTAATTGCATAGGCTTTACCTGCATTTTCCTGTTTAAAATATTTAATATTAATTATTTTATTTAAAATATATTCTGATATTAATTCTTCTGTACCATCATTTGACCCATCATCAACTATAATCCATTGAAAATCCAAACAAGTTTGGTTAATTAAACTATTATACAATTTAGGTATAGTATGTTTTCGATTATATGTAGGCGTAAATACTGAAATCATAAATCAATTTGTTTATATAAATTATTCTTTATATTCTCATTTTTCAAAGATTCCTTCATCTTTTTAACATTTTCAACCTGACTTTTATACATTTCATCATTATTTATATTTAATAATATTATTTCTTTCATCGAATTAATATTATCACATAAATAACCGATATTTCCAAATCTTTTAAAATAATCATCCAAAAAGGAATTACCTTTTAAGGCTATAATTGGTTTTTCATATTTAATTGCATCAAAAAAACTTCCACTTGGGGTAGCTAAATATACATCTTTACTTAAAAAAAAGACAACATATTTAGCCATTAATATTGAATTCTCAAACTCAACTGGAGAGACAAAATCATTTCCTTTATAATATTTAACTAGCCCATTATCGTATTTCAATAAATTAATATCCACACGTCCTGAAATTGACAATGATATTTTAGAATTATCTATCTCTTTTTTCAAAATACCTGCCAATTTAAAAATGAGTTGAGAATCTTTACTTAAAGTCCCTCTACCTACATGTACCAGATTGATTAAATTGCCTTTAAAATTATCATTTACATTATTAAAATTATAATCATAAGGATGATCAATGAATATTAAATGATCTTTAATTTTTAAATTTATTAAATTGGGTAATATTTGATTTCCTAATAAAATATAATTTACACTTTTATTTTTTATAAGAAATGCAAATTTATTTAAGTAAAAATAATACTTTGTATTACCTAAACTCTTGGAATTTGTAAACGCTTCCATTTCTCCATGACAAATAAAAAATATTTTTCTTACAAAAAATAAATTCAGAAATTTTATTATTATATGTGTTATTGGTAAACGATTAGTAACTACTAATATATCATCTGACTTAACAAGAAATAAAACTAAAAATGCATATAAAGAACTAATAATATCATATATTGATATTAAAAATAATTTATAGGGAATATTAAAGACACTATGTAGTTTTAAAACATTATTATTTAAACTTTTAAGAATATTAATATGCTTTTTTTCTCCTATTAAGACTATTGAGTAATTGAGATAAATACCTGAGAAAATTTTAATAAGTGCATCATTTATTGGAATATGTTCATGCCCACGCATACAAGATTCAAAAAAAATTAATCTTTTATTCATTTAATTATAAAATTAATATCTATAGCTATCGTGAAAAACTGAATAATAAGGATAATACTCTGTCCAATATGTTTGTAAAGACAAATAAAACCTTAATCCAAAATATAAAATCAAAATAAAATAAACAATAACTCTTGATTTTCGATTAAAAGCATAAATACACATAGGTATTAGAATTAATTCATATATCACAAAATATAAGGTTAATCTATTAAAAACGGTTAAAGTATTATTTAACAAAAAATATAGAATGTTCCCAAAAATCCATAATTTCAAGAAACCATTAAAATAATTATATCTTAAAATAATCTTATGTGATAAAAAAACGAACAAAGGCAATAATAACAATCGTTTAGAAAATGCTAAAGTCATTTGTACTATTGGATTACCTGGCGTAAGTGCATCTTCCTTTAAATAATTGTTAAGTCTCCATGAAACTAAAGATAAACCAATACTATTAAGAACTTGATAAATTAAATTTAAGATATATTCAATTATCCATGTATTAAATCCAATTAAAATACTAAACATCAAAATTATGGTCATTGTCTTAATTGAAATTCTACTATGAAATATTTTATATGCAGGTAAAAAAACTATTGCTGTAAAATGAAAAGTACATGCCAATAGTAAATAGTAATAAAAGTATTTTTTATTACTATTTAAAATATAAATTGAACTTATTAATGTTATACCAATTGCTAAAGTCTGTCTAGTTGCAAAAATGCCACCAATATAATATGACAAAAAGGCTAATACTGCTATAAATTTGAATTCGAAATTCGAAAAGAATTTAAAATAAAATGTTATTGTCAAAAAACACATTGTCAATAACATAAATGTATAATGTGAAAATAAAGATTTAATAATATAATTTAAAACAGCAAAACCAGGTTCGTAACCACCAATAAGGAATTGTTTTAAAGTATTAAAAAAAGTAAAGAACAACCTATATGTACTCCAATCGGTACCTGTTTGCCATCTAAATCCACCTATTAAAATTAAAATTACAGCTAAAGATATAAAAATAATATTTTTAATTCTTCTATTTGAATAGTATATGTCAAGTAAACTACATATTGAAAATAAAATAAATAAAAATATATAAATCATTTTTTCAATTTAAATAGTAATTTAATGATTATATAATAATAATTTACATTATCATTAAATGAATACCTACAATTAAAGAAAATCAACAATTTACTAATTAAATAAAATAATCCAAAAACACTATAAGTAAAAATATTATTATTACAATTCTTATTTATGTATTTAAATTTACTTTCTTCAACCATTATTCTTTTATAATTTGAGATTTTATTTGAAGATTTTCCTTCTAAATGAATAATTGAAGGCCCATCAATTAAATAGCAACAAAATCCTCCAAGACTTTTTATTCTATATAAAAAATCAGTTTCCTCATAATACATAAAAAATTGTTCATCAAAGAATCCAAATCTATTTATAATTTCAATTGGAATAAATAACGATGCTCCTGTTAAATAATCGACTTCATTATATTTTGAAGTTATAAAAATCTCATTTTTTTTATATTTGTATCGGAATATAGTATTTACATAATTTGGGAAAACTCCAAACGAATGTGCATTATGTAAATCTGAATTTACTAGCATTGAACCTAATGCTCCAATATTTAAATTATTTTTGTTTGAGTTATAAAAATCTACAAAATATTTAATAGCATTATTTAATAAAATAGTATCAGAATTTAACATATACAAAAATTTACCTTTCGCATAACTATATCCAATATTATTTGCACTACCAAATCCTTTATTTAAAGAATTGCATACTAATTTAACATTTTCATGTTTTAATATAACCTCTTCAATTGATCTATCAGAAGATCCATTATCTACTACTATTATTTCATAAGAAAAACCTTGTGAGAACTTAATAATTGAATCTATACAATCTATTGTTAATTGCGTTGTATTATAATTTACAATTACTATTGAAACATCTATCATTTATTCACTATTTTATTTACTATATTTTTATAGGAGAATATATTTAAAATATTAATATTATTTACTTCAATATTTCTCTCTCCGCTTATAATTTGTTCTAAAATAGTTTTCATTTCAAATGAATCATTAATAATTATTCCATTTTTTTCATTTATAATATCAATAGCAGCTCCTACTGGTGTAGATATTATATAATTATTATAGAAAAGTGCCTCACTTAATACAATACCAAAACTTTCCCAACGAGAAGTTAAACACAAAACTTTTGATTTTTGATAATAAGAAGCTAATATATTTCTATCATCAATATTTCCTAAAAAAAATATGTTTTTATTATTTTCAATTTCAGACTTTTTGATAGTTTTTTTAAATTCTTCTGATACAGGACCAATCAAATAAACTTTCCAATCTTTTAAATCAATATTTACTAAACTACTTAAAAACATTTCCACATTTTTTTCATAACTTCCAATTCTTCCTACATATAAAACAACGTTTTCTTTATTGTATTCTTCTTTAAGTTTAAATTCAAATGAAGAACCATTTGGTAAATAATGTATTTTTTCTTTTATATTTTTAAACTTACTCTGTAATATTTTATGACAAAATAATGTTTCAACAGATATTACTTTTACAAAATACTTTAAAATAAATTTTGTGTGTATTAATTTAAGTTTTGATCTTTTATTAATTAGTTCTGCATTAAAACTATTCATATCAAGCTTTAAATACACATTACCTTTCCAATTACAAAATTTATAAATTAACAATAATATATATGATTTATAATACAGATGATATAAATTTAAATATGAAATTTTATATGAATTGCAAATTAAAAATAAGTAAATATTTAAAAAACCCAAAAATGAATAATTATAAAGATTAACTAGCTCAACATCATGACTTTCATCAATTTGAACATCTTTTTTTGAATAATATAATATCTTAGCATTTATTCCAGCATATTTTTTCATTGCTACTGGAATCATACCCACATCTTTATTAAAATGCTGATATTCAAAATTTGTAAAAAAAGTTACAAATGTTTTATTTTTTAACATATATTCTACTTTTTAAACTAAGAAAATATAAATAAATAAGATAAATAAAACACAAAAATCGTATCGTCTTATCTTTAATATTATATTTTTGAGCAAAATACATTTCTTTTAAACTCTTAAATATATTTTTATTACTAACTCCTCCTTCTCTATAATATGCTACGTATTCATTACATTTAATAAATGAGACATTATTTACAAAATATCTTAACATTAATTCATAATCCATTGCTATTTTTATATTTATATTAAACAAACCATATGTCGTATAAATATGTTTTGGCACAAACACTCCTTGATGTGCAATACTCATATAAAATAGAATTTTATAAATATTTGAGACTCCTTTTAATTTCACATCTCCGTTATCATTACAAAATACTACATTTCCATAAACAACAGAATTTTTATTATTTTGATATACTTTTACAATATTTTCAATACAATTACTATCATACCAATCACTTGCATTTATCAAACCAATTAATTCTCCATTAGCAAGTTTAATACCTTTATTAAAGGCATCTGCAATACCATTATCTGGCTCACTAATCCAATATGCTAAATTATTTTCATATTTTTTAATTATTTCAATAGTTCCATCAGTTGAACCTCCATCAATAATTATATATTCTATATTTTTATATGTTTGATTTAATACACTTTGAATTGTTTGTTCTATAAACTTACTTCCATTGTAAACAATTGTTATAATAGATACTTTTATTTGTTGCATTATATTAAACTATTTTATTGTACACATTTAATGTATTTAAAGCTGTACTTTCCCATGTATACTTTTTAATTTTTTGACTACCTTTTTTTACTTTTTCATTCAATAATTCATTATTATAAATCGAACTTTTTATAGTTTCAATTATTGATTCAACCGAATTAGGATCAAAATAAATTCCTGCATCTCCAGCTATTTCGGGAAAGCAACTTGTATTACTTAAAATTACTGGACAATTATTCTTAAAGGCCTCAAGTATTGGTATCCCAAATCCTTCATAACATGAAGGAAAAATAAAAGCAATAGCATTTTCATAAAAACTATCAATATCATTATCATCAATATATCCAAAATTAATAATATGATTAGTACATTTATATTTATTAATTAAATCTATCTCATTATTACTAAATGGACTTCCAATACAAACTAATTTTAATTCGTTATCTTTATTTAATATTTCTTTAAATGCAAACAATAAATTATCAAAATTTTTATATAAATCTCTATTCCCAACAAATAATAAATATCTAAAATTAAGATTATAATTATTCTTATTTATTACAATTTCATTTTTTGTAATTCCATGATAAATTACTGAAATTTTTTCAGGATTAATATTATAAATATTAATAATATCATTTTTTGTATTATTAGAAATTGCAATAATATGATTTGCCTTTCTTAATAAGAGTTCTTTACCCTTTATACTTTTATTATCAATTTTTAATTTATCATATTTATCTGCATACATTTCATGAATTAAATCATGACATGTAACAACAAAGGGTGTTTTAACTATATTTAAAAAATAAGGATCATAGTATGTAGGATGGAAAATTTCATAATTTGAATATTTCAATTTAAATTTTGTAAATTGCTCATTAAACCTAGTATAACCAGAATTTTTATATTTATTTTTAAAGGGTATAGAAATATGTTTGGATATATCTCTTTTTTTAATGTATTCATTATCTGAGAATAACAATGATATTGAAGTGTTATCAGATTTATTTATTCTTTTAATTATTTCATAAAAATATCTTGAAATACCTCCATATTTTTGGATAGTAAATGTCTGATGATCATAAAGTATTTTCACAATTTTTCATTTTTATGTGATCATTCCATGATAATGATTGCATTTTACTCAATGCATACCTATAAAAAAAATAGTTAAATCTACCTATTAATAATTTTAATATATATTTATTAACTTTTCTTTTCGAAAAAATGTGATAGTTATTATTTAATTTATAGTAATTTACATTAAGCTGATTAGCTAAAATATTAAATGTTTTTTCTGAATAAAATGATATATGTTGTCCATGTTCAAATGCATAATACCACCAATCTTTATTTGGTACATCTTCTTGTATTAGCTCTGTAGAAAAAATCAGTGTATCTGAGATTTCTATTATTTTTTTTAAATCTTCTTTTGGATTTTCTAAATGTTCTAAAACTTCAAATAGAGTAACTAAGTCAATTTTTTCTAATTCATGATTAAATTCAAATCCTCTTGCAACGAGATTTTGCGAATACTTATCACTCCAATAAAAATCGAAGCCACAATCTCTCATTAGTCTAGTAAATATTCCATAACCTCCAGCATAATCGACACATTTAAAATTTTTATCAAAAATATAATATAATAAATTTGTAGTTAATTTAGCATTAAATATATTTCTACTCATTATACCTGTATCAGATAAATTTATTGAACTAGCATATGCTTCATTTAACCAATATGGTTCTTCTGTAAACATAAAACCACAATCTGTACATTTATAATAGTTTATATTATATTTATTAAGTATTTTATTTTTAAATGCTACTGTTGTACTTGAATTACAAATTTTACATTTCATTTATTTATACTTTAAATATTTTTAATAAATTTTGCTGGATTTCCTCCAAATATTGAATTATCTGGTACATCTTTTATTACAATACTGCCTGCTGCAATAACGCTATTTTTTCCAATTGTTACACCACCCAAAATAATTGAACCACTTCCAATCCAGGCACCTTCTTTAATATGAATTTGTTTTTCAATTACATTTTGTTGCCTCTCTAACATAATTGATTTATAATCATGCCCTCTAGCAAGTACCTGAACTCTATGACCAAAAAACACATAATCTTCAATAATAATCTTCCCTTCATTATCTCCAGCATTAAATAATGTATCTACTAAATTAATATTTGACCCAAGAAAAATATTATTATGCCCATTAAAAACAGCAAACCCTTTATCATAAAATATATCTGTCCCTTTATTTGTAATACGATTAAAATGTTGCTCTTCTGTTATTTTATTTCTCTTTTTTATTTGATCTGAAATATTTAATCTTAAATAAAAATTATATAATTTTATTAATATTTGTTTTGTTTTTCTTAATAAGAGATTTAAAAAGTTTTTATTTGTGTAAAAGAAATTTTCAAAAACATATTTATCTGCCTTTATATTTTGCTTAATTTGTTTAGGATGTATAATCTTATTTAACGAAAATGTTTTTAGGTTAGCTAAAGGACATCCACTTATTAAAGTATGGGTAGAATTATTCCCAAAACCTATATTCGAAACAAGATTTATATTTGGAACAATAGTTAATCTATTCATTTTAAAAATTGTATATACCCATTGATAATCCCACGTATCAATTTTCTTATTTGAGACTAAATCAAATATATTTAACCAATACTTTTGCTCTTTTTTATTTTTTAAATTTTTATTAATTTTTTCATTTTCTTTAACAATATTTATATCATATTCTTTCCATGAACGTCTCCAGCTTGCCCAACCCCATATAAAAGCATACTTTGAAAAATAATAACTTTCATAATTGTTTTTAACAATATGATTATTTAGAAAATTATTCCCAGAAATCATCATTATATCTTCTACATTTCTATATTTAATTAGTAATTCTTGACAAAAATTAAAAAATGATTGATTGGGTAAACAATCATCTTCCAAAATAATACCCTCTTCAACATTTTCAAAAAACCAAGATATTGCAGAACTTACAGCCTTTCCACATCCAAGATTTTCATTTCTGAACAATCTATGCACTTCACAATTCCAATCAATATTAGATACAATAGATTTTACTTCTTTACATAATGTTTCTTCTCCAACTTTGTCAGGTCTATATCCATCTGCAGCTATAAAAAGTTGTTTAGGTCTTATCTTTCTAATTTCCTCAAAAACTTTAATAGTAGTTTCAGGTCTGTTAAAAACCAAAAATAAAATTGGAGTATTATATAACATCTTTTATACTTTTTAATGATTTAATTGATGAAAATAAATTAAATGCTTTACACTTCATATAAAATAATTGACGAGTATGTTTATTTATAATATCACTTAAAAATGAAACAAAAAACTGAGTAATTAAAGTTGAAATTGCAGCACCAATAATTCCATATTTTGGTATTAATAAAAAATTTAAACAAATATTTATAACCACACCATATAAAGTTCGTACTAATGACAATTTAGTGTGACCATTTATTATAAACCACTTACTACTAGCAACACCTATAAAAACAAAAACACTTGACCAAATTTGTATTTTTAATACATTTGAAGCCTCAATAAAATCTCTTCCATACAAAAACAAAATTATTATATCTGAAAAGAAAGAAACAAATATTGAGATTACAACTGATATTAAGATCATAACATTAAATAAAATTTGCAGCCTTTTTTCAAACAATTCATTTGAAATACTTTTTGCATTTATTAAAGCCGGAAATAAAGAAGCTCCAATAGTCATTGGTATAAAGTACCATAATTCAATTATCCTTAATGAAGAGGAAAAAACACCTAACTCTTTAAAATTTAACATTTCCTTAATCATAATTTGATCAATTCTCATGTATAATAACACAACAATACTTGCAAAAATTAAAGGCCAAGATTCTGATAATAATTCTTTTGCTATTTTATAATTATACTTTAACTTAAAAAAAGAGATATTTGTTACTTTATTAAATGAATATATTAACCCAGATATAGAAATTACTGTTTCCAATATTCCAATATAAATATAAAATATTAAAGGTAATTGAAAATACACAAAAAATAGTCTCAAAATTGAACCTATAAACAAAGAAACTAAGCTAACTTTAATTGATATATGTGATTTTACTTCTGATTGAAAATAAAGATCAACTATTGAATAAGATTGAAGAATCATTGGTAAAGCCATTAATACGATATACAGCTTTATATTTTCTTCATTTTTAAAAATAAAAAATGAAATAACAACTAATATAAATGAAATAATACTTGAAAATAGACGTAAATAAAATGATGTGCCAATTAAAATTCTTAGTTGATCTTTTTTATTAACTAATTCTTTGATTAAAATTTCATCTAAGCCTAAATTACAAAATGAAAAAAACAATGTTAATAAACTTGCAATATAATTTAAAATCCCATAATTTTCCGGCCCTAAATATCTATTAACAAAAACATTAACAAGTAATGATACAATCATTCTAATAATTTTATCACCAACTTGCCATGATGTATTTTTTAAATATTTTAAAACATTTTCCTTTTTAATAAATAAGATTGTTTTATTAAAAAGGCTTATTATATCTCTCATATCAAGTTATAATAATTTTGTTCTAATAATATTAATAAGGACGATACCTAATCCCACAAATCCCCCCAAAAAAGCTACAACTAATAAAATCAAACCTTTTTTAGGTTTTTCTGCAGCAAAATTAGGTTTTACAGGTTCAATAATAGAAAAAAGAGGTGTATTTTCTTGTAAATCAATTTTTTTATTTTCAAGTTGCTGTGCGAAACTGCTATATAATCCTTGCTTTAATGAAAATTCAGATCTTAAACGATCTTCTTCAGTTCTCGATGAAGCAAGTATAATATTTTTATTATTATCTTGATATTCTGCTAGAGTTTGTTGCGCATTTTGAAATTTAATTTTTGCTTCAATATATTGTTTTTCAATAAATTCAAGATCGGTTTTAGTTTTTTGTGTTCGATATTTTACAATATATTCAGTTAAACTCTTAACAACAATTTCTGTAACTTGGGCAGCAACCATAGGGTCTTGCATTTCTACACTAACATTTAATGTACCTGCCACTTCTCCATCTTTAACTTTTATCCTCCCAGATAATTTTCCACATGCTTCGGCTGTGATTGGATTTAATTCACCATGATATTGTGGGATAAACATTTTTTCAGTTTTATCAGAAAAAGAAGATATTATAGTTGAAGGTAAACCTATAGTGTATTTTATAACTTTTTCGGTAAATGATAGATTATAATAATCTTTTAAAAACGATTCTAAAGTTATTTTTAAAGTATCATTTCTTTTAATAAATTTAATTTCTTTATTAACTACTTCACATAAAAATGGAGTACTTTTAATAATATCTGGATAAAGTGTTGGTGTTATTCCGCCTTCACTACTGCCACCTCCTAAGCCAGATAAACCTGCTAAACCTCCAAGCTGAGAAAGCATCCCAGTCATTGCACCATTTTTCGATGACGTTTCAATTAAAAGTTTAGTTTCAGATTTGTACTCTTTTGGAGTCATCATTATGTAGATAAATCCAAAAATCAAGCATAATGAAACTGTTTTAAATATAAGTATACGTTCCGCCCATATCTTTTTAAACACTTCAATCAGGTCGATTTCGTCAGTTTTTTTGTTTGTTTCTATGTTGTTTGTTTCTTGCATATTTTCATTTATAAACTTTGCAATTCGAGAAGAGTCATTTATCTCTTAATTCAATTATTTACTTTCAAAAATATTTTTCAATTTACCAAAAGTAGTATTTATAATATTATAATGGCTCAATAAATCAGCAGCTATCAATTCAAATGTTTCTGATTTATAAACATGACTCAATAGATTTCTGCTTTCAATACATTTCATTAATTCCAAATATTGCTTTTCTTCAACTATTTGGTGTAAATACAATTCTTTAATATTAAGTTTGGGAGTTAATAATGTTTTTCCTTCTATTTCGAAATATGTCTTTACAGCTTTCCATAACAGTTCAATACAAAACTCAAATTTTTGAACTTGTGCATTTTTTATCCAATTCTGCTCAAGTTCATCATACTTACTCATATTGGCATCCAACGACTTTTTGAAATCAATCAATCCACTTTCCAAGGCTTTTAATTGCTCACTTAATTTTTCGCTTAACTCCATTCAACTATTTTTCGTAATGCATATTTCTTAAAATTCTCGTCAACCAAAGTGAAATCAACAATATCGACCTTAAAAGGGATGATACTTTCTTCAAGGGCTTCTTCAAGGGCTATTTTCTGTTGTATCGTCAAACGATTTTGTCCCAAAATTCCTATATCAATATCGCTATTGAACCGAGCATTGCCACATGCCCGACTTCCAAACAAAAACACCTTGAATTGACTTGTATCGATATATTTCAACACCAAATCTCTAGCAATAGCTACATAATCATATTGGTATATAAAATCATTCACAATTCTTAATTAAGAATTATTTTAACCAAAACTTTTAATATATCAAGTTCGCTTACAATCAAAGCTTAGCCCCCCTTTGCATTGCCATGAGAGAAAATGCATTATTTGCCTCCTTTTGTAATAATAAATCAATCTTTTGTCCTCCCATTCTATCGGAAAGTCTCATCCTAATGTTTAGCTTATCTAAATACCCAATAATTTGACTCAATACCAACAAATCGATATCTCCTCCCTGTGCATTGTCATCTGTTCGAGAACCATACAGATATACTTCAGCATTTCGGTCATATTGAGCAATGGTATCTTTTATTGTGTCTATTTCGTATGGACTTAATCGCATTATTAAAATTTAAAATTTCTCATTCTAATTTAACTGCAAATATATTATATTAATGCACTCATTAAATATTTACCGCTTCTTCTATCAAAAATTCTTTGATTTCTTCTTCCGATATTGGTTCGACAAGATATTCAATAGGCTCTGAATAGTCAATATCTTTGTGAAAAGCGAGTTGCTGACGAAACAACTTTTCAGAAAACATATCTCCAAAATTATTTTTAGCCTCATTACCAATTTGTTCGATTGTAAAATGGTATTTAATGATAAAAAACAAATCAACAAAATCTTTCCATTTCGATCTTCTACTCAATGCAAAAGCTTTCATTGAGGCTAAAGTTAATAAATCTGGCAAAGAAATATAATTCTCAAACTTTAAATTGTGTTTAATTGAATATGGAAATTTGAAAAAAGTTAATTTGACATGATTTATAGAAAAATGGACTTGATCTACATCCTCAAAAATCACTTGTTTTCTAAAAGCAAATTCATTCAATTTGCTTTTAATCTTAGTTCTTTCGATAGAATTTAGAGTAAACAAATCAAAATCGACTGATCGTCTGTGACCTAAATGAAGTGCAATAGCTGTTCCTCCAACTAAATAAAACTTACGACTGAATTTTTTAATTATCGGCAGTAATTCTATTTGATTGTTATTTAGAATATTCTGGTACATTTCTTTTAAAATATTCTGTAAAATAATTTAAAGTTAACTCATGATAGTTTCCTTTATGTCTATCACTTTTTGCTATACTATTAAAAAAAACAAATGCCACTTTGCTAACTCCCATGATAAAGAACATTTTTCTTAATGCTGCTAGATCTCCATAATTTAAGATTGTTTCAACCAATACCCCTTCGCTCACATCCTCTTTTTTGTTATCGGGTATATACCAAAACAAATCGGCATGTTCGCGAATAAAGGCTTTTACTTCGGGCGAGTTCATTATTACTGTTTCATTTGATTAATTAACACAACAATTCCTACAATGGTCGAAGACATTGTGGTAACAGAAACACCTAAACTAACAATTTCTGCAGTTGTCATTTTCCTTTCAAGCGATTTCCGTGGAACAATAATTTCTGCTCCCGGTTCTATTCGTGGGTAAAATCTTAAGCCTAAGAATGATCGTGTTTGATCGACCTTACCATTTGCATATACAACAAAAGCACTTGACGATTTTGCTTCGTCGGCAAAACCTCCGGCCATTGAAATATATTTTCTAAACCTAAATTTCCTGTCGTACCTAACTGTAATTGGGTATAATAAGGCTCCACTAACAGTAACTGTCTGAAGTTCTTTGGGTATATTGAGCTCATCGCCTTCTTGCAAAATTAAATCTAAATCGGAATGAGGATTTTTCATTATTCTTTCTAAATCAATCCCAATCGATTGTTCCGAAATACTATCGATAGTAGGCATAATTGAATCCTCGCTATTCTCCATCAAAGTTTCAAGGGTTTTTTTTCTTATTTTAGGATCAATTTCAAATTTTCTCATAAGTGAAGCTCCACGTGGATATGCTTCTGCAGTAAAACCTCCAGAACGTTGAATTAAATCAGAAATACGTTCGTCTTTTTTCTGAAGAGCATAAAGTCCGGGGTACATAACTTCTCCCTTCATTCTTACCGATGTTTGCTCTTTGTAACCTGGCGAACTACGTACGTAGACCTGATCAAATGGCATCAATTTGAATTTTGAAGCACTGTCTGATATTTGCAAACTCTTAGAAACACTAAATTGAAAGATCTGGGCTATTTCGGCCGACTTACTAGTTGCGTCCATTGTTTTTATCCGTCGGGCCACTTCTATTCGGGCATTCGATGCCGATTCCAAAAAACCTCCGGAAATGGCAATAATATCTTCGAGGCTTTGATCTTTAACATAAGGATACTCCCTAGGTTTAGAAACTTCTCCTTCTATCTTAACTTTATATTCCTCTTGCAAGTCAAAGATTGAAAAAATCTTTACAAAATCGTTCTTTACAAGTGCTACATCATGAATTTCACCTTCTTTAAGAAGCTTTAAATCCACAGAAACATTTGAAAGTGTAAAATCGTCGTTGAGTCTATAGATTATTGCTCTAGAAAGAAAAGCATCGCCACGTAAGCCATCGGCTTTTTCAATCAGTTGTTTTAATGTTAAACCCTCGGTTAGTTGAAATTTACCTGATCTATATACAGCACCCGAAATTTCAACCAGATTTTCGAAACGATCGAGTATTGTATCAACTGTTACAAGATCGCCATTTTTAAAAGTAAAACTTGAAAAGTCTTTCTTTTCAACATCGAGCATTTGACGTTCTTTGTCTGAATTTCGTTCGACTTTTATTCTGTGTGTATAAGCTTTGCCTGAAAAGCCTCCTGAAAATTGGATAATATCGTTTACATTATCAGTGTTTTTAACTTCAAAAAAAGCTTGGGTTTTAATTTCACCTTTTAATTCTATACGAGCTTCAAAAGGTTTTACAAGAATTATATCTTGATCTTGTAATCGAAGGTTATTCTTCTGATCTCCTTTTATAAGGAAATCATATACATCGAGCGTGGTAATGAGTTTGTTGTCGCGGTAAAGTTGAACATTTCTGAACGATCCATTGATCGATGGCCCTCCCGACAAATACAATGCATTAAAAATACTTGCCAATGAAGGAAGGGTATAGGTTCCGGGAAGCCTTACTTCTCCGACCAGATTAACCTTTATACTTCTTAGATTGCTTAATGAAACCTGCGCAAATGTGTTTGGTTTGGGTCCCATCAGTCCGGAATAGATCGTCGACAAACGTCCTATTATTTTTGCAGTAGCTTTTTCTATGCTTAAACCATTGACCGCAACCATACCCACATTATCGATATTGATATTGCCTTCGGGCGAAATTACTAATCTGTAATTGGCTTGCGAAGCTCCCCAAATATCGATCGACAATTCGTCGCCCACTCCTAGTTGATAGTTTTGAGGTGTTGGTATGTTTACACTAGGCTCAAATGTAAGATTTTTGGAATTGAATAGAGAATATCCAAATATCTTTTTTTCTTTTTCAGACAACTCAAATCTAATAGAATCCTCTATACTTTCTTTCTCATTATATTCTTCTTTTTCAAAAGCAGATCTTTTAGTATCTGTATTCTTTTTGGAGCTATTTTTACTTTTCGAAGTATTTAACTGTCCGATTCTTAATTTCAATTTTTGTATATCGGCAGGTTTCATTCCTTTAGCCAAAGCAGCAGCCTCAATTTGAGATTGACTCATTCCACTCGAAGCTGCTTTTTGTACATATTCTTGTAATTGATCGTCCGACATTTGATCAATATTTATTTTAGAAATATCTTGATTGGATTGAGAATATGCCACTAAACTAAATAGTATACAAATAGTGCGTAAAATAAACTTTTTAATCATCTTTTAAATTTAAATTTGCTGCAAATATAATTTTTTATTTATTCAAATTGTGGTATTCCATATACCATTTAACAAACTGCTCTACACCATATTGATTAGTAGTTGAGGGTTTAAAGTCGATGGTATTATATAAATCGTCGACATCGGCCCAGCTCTTGGGTACATCGCCGGCTTGCATAGGTTTCATATTCATTATGGCCTTTTTGCCCACTTCTTTTTCTATAAGTTGGATAAAATCCATGAGTCTGATTGGATTATTATTTCCTATGTTATATACTTTATAGGGCAAATATGACGAAGCAGGATTTGGTCTGTCGGTCGAATAATTTGGGTCAGGGGTAGGTATTTTGTTCATCAATCTGGCAATGCCCTCTACAATATCGTCGACATAAGTAAAATCGCGGTGCATATCGCCATTGTTGTAAACATCTATTGCTTTACCTTCAATTATATTTTTTGTAAAAATAAACAATGCCATATCGGGTCGCCCCCATGGCCCGTATGCTGAAAAAAAACGCAAACCTGTAGTAGGTATACCAAATAAATGACTGTAAGAATGAGCCATTAGTTCATTTGCCTTTTTCGAAGCCGCATAAAGACTTATTGGATGGTCTATGTTGTCGCTGGTCGAAAAGGGCATTTTTGTATTAGAGCCATACACACTCGAACTGCTGGCATAAACCAAATGTTGAATATTATTGTAACGACATCCTTCGAGAATATTCAAAAAGCCCGAAATATTGCTATCAATATATGTATGCGGATTGGATAGGCTGTAACGAACCCCAGCCTGAGCAGCTAAATTGCAAACTTTATCGAATTTTTGTTGCAAAAACAATTTCGAAATATTGGCATTATCGACCAAATCAAGTTTAACAAAACTCAGATTCTTGTATTTACTACTTTTTGCAATTACATTATATTCAATATCAGCCTTGTCAATGCCAAGATCTGCCAAACGTGCCAACTTTAAATTGACATCGTAATAGTCGTTTATATTGTCGATACCTATGACTTCGTCGCCCTGAGTCACAAGTTTATGTGTCAGGTGATATCCAATAAACCCGGCAGTGCCGGTTACAAGAATTTTCATTTTTTATCTTTAAAAAAAATTTGACCGCCAAATATATGCTTAAATATTTTTCTCCTTAGTTAATCGCGGTAATTTTTATCAATATGTTTTCAAATATGGTCAAAAAGTTTAAATCTGCATCACTTCAAATTGTACTGTAGTGTAATTAGCAACACGTCTGATTCTGAACCAGAAGAGTAAAAGTTCGAAACCATACATATCAACAAAAAAAGCCACCTTTTCGGCGGCTTTTTTTGCTACAAATATTATGCCAAATTACTTTCTAATTGCAGTAATACCAGGCAATGCTTTTCCTTCCATGTATTCCAACATAGCGCCACCACCGGTCGAAACATAACTTACTTTGTCGGCAAGTTTATTTTTGTTTATAGCAGCTACCGAGTCGCCACCACCTATAAGGCTAAATGCCCCTTTTGCAGTAGCAGCAGCAATAGCATGTGCTATAGCAGATGTACCTTTTGCAAATTTTTCCATTTCGAACACGCCCATTGGACCATTCCAAAGTATGGTTTTCGAGTTTTCGATTACCGAACTAAATTGCTTAATGGTTTCGTCGGCAATATCTAGACCCATCCAACCTTCGGGAGTGGCATTGGTTTTAGAAATATTGGTATTGGCGTTTGCATCAAATGCATCGGCATTTACTGCATCGACAGGAATATAGATATTTACTCCTTTTTCTTTTGCTTTCTTAAGAATTTCGAGAGCAAGCTCAAGTTTGTCTGATTCGCAAAGCGATTTGCCAATTTCTCCACCTTGTGCTTTGATAAAAGTATAAGTCATACCGCCACCAATAATTAGGTTATCGACACGGTTCAATAGATTTTCGATCAATAATATTTTATCAGAAACCTTTGCACCACCCATAATCGCCGTAAATGGTTTTTGTGGAGAAAGCAATACTTTGTCCATTGCAATCAATTCGCTTTCGATTAGGTAACCAAACATGCTGTCGTTGGGAAAATATTCGGCAATAAGAGCTGTCGATGCATGCGCACGGTGTGCTGTTCCAAAAGCATCGTTTACGTAACAGTCGGCATAGCTTGCCAATTGCTTGGTAAATGCTTTCTGCGCTTCTTTTACTTTAGCTTTACCGGCTTTCTTTTCTTCGTCTGTTGGCGACTCGCCCAAGTGGTAAGGTTTACCTTCTTCTTCTTCGTAAAAACGCAAGTTTTCTAACACAACAACCTCGCCAGGTTTAATTGCAGCACAAGCTTTTTGGGCATCTTCGCCCATGCAATCGCCCGCAAACTTAACTTCCAAACCAAGATTCTTATTTATTGCAGGAACTACATGTTTTAACGAAAATTTATCTTGAGCTTTGCCATCGGGACGACCAAGGTGCGACATCAAAATTGCAGAACCGCCATCGGACAATACTTTCTTGATTGTCTTAAGTGCCCCCCTGATTCGGGTATCGTCGGTTACTTCAAATGTTTGCTTGTTTAAAGGAACATTGAAATCGACACGAATAATGGCTCGCTTGTCTTTAAAGCTGTATTTTTCAATTGTTTGCATATTGCTTTGTATTTGTTGGTTAATATTAATAATGGTATTTGTATCTTTGTAAAGATTTTAAATTTTAAACTCAAAGAAGCAAACATGCAAAGAAAAACTAAACAAATTCTTCGCAGCAATGAGACTTAACGTTTAATATTTTTTTTTAAAACGCAAAGATAATATTACACCCCGATTAAACAATGAGGTTTAGTGAAATAATAGGTCAAGAACAGTTAAAACAACGCTTAGTACAAACAGTAAGGGAAAACCGCATATCACATGCTCAATTAATTGTAGGAATGGAAGGTACAGGCACCTTGCCTCTGGCAATTGCCTATGCAACTTATGTTTCGTGCGACAACAAGAGCGAAACCGACTCGTGCGGAACATGTTCGTCGTGCCTTAAAATGAATAAACTTGTGCATCCCGATTTACACTTGGTATTCCCTGTTGTAAACACCAGTAGCATACCAAAAGCAGTAAGCGACAACTATGTAGACGATTTCCGAAAAGCATTTCACGAACAGCCTTACATGAACCTCAATATGTGGATTGAGCGAATAAGTTCGGAAAATAAACAAGGCGGCATTTTTGAACGCGAAAGTGATGAGATTACTCGAAAATTGAGCCTCAAAACATACGAGGCAGAATATAAAATCATGATTATTTGGATGGCCGAAAAAATGAATATTACCACATCCAACAAACTACTCAAATTACTGGAAGAACCCCCACAGAAAACTTTGTTTCTGCTCATTGCCGAAAACTTTAGCACCATACTACCGACGATACTTTCGCGATGCCAATTGGTAAAAGTACCATCGATTACAGAAGAATGTATTGTCGATGCCTTACAAAACAACAAAGTTGAACTTGAGAAAGCAAAACATATTGCACATTTGGCATCGGGCAACTACCTTAAAGCTTTGGAACAAGTTAGTCAACAAGAAGATAACAAGGTAAATTTCGAGCTTTTTATTAAACTCATGCGTCATTGCTATCAGGTAAAAGTACCCGAGATGATGCAATGGGTAGAAGAAGTAGCTGCTCTTGGTCGCGAAAAACAAAAACAATTTTTAATGTACGCGATCAATATGCTGCGCGAAAACTTTACACTCAATTTGGGGTTGAATGAAGTGGTCTATCTGAATGATCAAGAAAACGACTTTTCGAAAAAGTTTAGTGCCTTTATCAATGCAAACAATATTTTTTCGATTACTGAAGAAATGAACAAAGCATTTTACCATATTGAATCCAACGCGAATGCAAAAATATTGTTTTTCGATTTAGCACTGAAACTATCGGTACAAATCAGAAACTATAATAAATAAGCAATTTTGGCAAATAATTTCTATTTTTGGCATTTGCTTTTAATTAAGAGAAAATAATAATGATAAAAGAAGGACTCCTGTCGCGAGGATGCAACGGGATAAAAAGTGATACAAACGATACTCACAGCTGCCAAACCAACTCGTGCTGTAAACTCAACACTTTCGACTGGCTCAAAGATTTAAATATTGCTGAGAAACCAGGCAGTTTGGTTGAAGTTCGATTTAAGAATACACGAAAAGGCATATATAAAAATGTAAACGATCTGCAACTGAAAAATGGCGACATTGTAGCCGTAGAATCGTCGCCAGGTCACGATATTGGCGTAATAAGCTTAACCGGCGAACTTGTATTCGAACAACTTAGAAGAGGGCGCGTTCAGGTCGATTCGGAATTTAAAAAAGTATACAGAAAAGCTAAAGCTACCGACCTCGACAAATGGAAGGAATCCATTGACCTAGAGGAAATTACAATGCTTAAAGCCCGTAAAATATCCGAACGACTTAGACTCAATATGAAAATTGGCGATGTAGAGTACCAGGGCGATAAAACAAAAGCAATATTTTATTACATTGCCGAGGATCGAGTCGATTTTCGCGAACTCATTAAAATTCTTGCCGAAGAATTCAAGATCAGAATTGAGATGCGACAAATAGGCGCTCGACAAGAGGCTGGTCGTATTGGCGGAATTGGCGCTTGTGGTCGCGAATTGTGCTGCTCGACCTGGATGTCGAATTTTATTTCGGTAACTACCAATTCGGCTCGTTACCAAGAAGTATCGCTCAATCCACAAAAATTAGCCGGGCAATGTGGCAAACTTAAGTGCTGTCTCAATTACGAGCTCGACACATACCTCGATGCCCAAAAAGACTTCCCCGACACTTCGATACCTCTCGAAACTATCGATGGCATTGCACATCATTTCAAAACCGATGTTTTCAGACGCATTATGTGGTATGCCTATGGCAAAGAAAATGGGAATAAAATCGTTACACTTTCGGTCGACAGGGTTAAAGAAACTATTGCCGCTAACAAAAAAGGCTCTAAATCGAAATTAATAGAAGAATTTGACAAAAAAGAACCTGCTGAAACCATCGGATTTAAAAATGTAATTGGCGAGGATAGTATAACCCGTTTCGAAGAAAAAAGAAAAGGAAAAGACAATAATCGAAGAAAATTTATAAAAAAACCAAACAAATAAAAATGACGAATTACAAATTACCAATGACTAATAGAAACCCAAAAACAAATTATAAATGAGAGTATTAGGAGTATTTATAATAGTTGTATTTTTCTTCTTATTGGGCTGTGTGAAACAAGGTACTTGGGAACAGGTTCAAACAGTTGAACAAATGAAGTGGAATGTCAATAAAACATTCACTTTTGAATATCCATCGACAGATACTATTAACAACTACAATGTTTACATCGACGTAAGGCATGCTGCGCAATACAAATACTCAAACTTATACATATTTGTAACCACCAAAGCTCCCAATGGCAGGTCTATTAAAGACACCCTTGAGTTTCAATTGGCCAATACTAAGGGACAATGGTATGGTAGCGGGCTTTCAGATATTAAAGAACTACGACTATGCTATAAGGCTGGAATTAAATTTGGACAAGCAGGCAACTATTTTTTCAAAATTGAACAAGCCATGCGCGATGAAGTATTACAACATATAACCGATATTGGTGTTAGAATAGAGAAGAATTGAAATGGGGAAAGATAAGCTTAGAAAGTTCAACGAGAATGAAACTTTCAAAAATGTAATACAACCAACACTCGAAGAGGTTTTACGAAAAGATTATACGCTAAAAGGAAAATGGAAATCGGAAATTTTCAAAAATGAAAATCCCTTAGTAATTGAACTCGGCTGTGGCAAA
This sequence comes from Bacteroides fragilis, assembly GCA_945889005.1. Lineage (GTDB taxonomy): Bacteria > Bacteroidota > Bacteroidia > Bacteroidales > DTGW01 > CAMDBI01. Next base: position 91,043 of record CAMDBI010000007.1, on the reverse strand, counting down.
GGCGAATATTCGGTAGGACTAGCAAGCAAATACACCAAAAAAAATTTTATTGGCATCGATATTAAAGGAGCTCGTATATGGCGCGGTGCTAAGACTTCATTAAATGAAGAAATAAACAATGTTGTATTTCTTAGAACCCGTATCGAGTTTATCAATTCGTTTTTCGCAAAAGACGAAGTTTCGGAAATATGGATCACTTTCCCAGACCCTCAAAAGGAATTTCACCGACGTCGCAAACGATTAACCTCACCTATATTCCTCAATTATTACAAACAATTTTTGAGCAATAACGGCGTTGTTCATCTCAAAACCGACAGCGACCTTCTGTACAACTATACTTTAGACATTATCCAACACAACAAAATCGAACTCGTTTTTCACACCTCAGATTTATATCATTCAAGTTTACAAGATTTAACCCATGGCATAAAAACTTTTTACGAGGCTAAATACTTGGCTGTAGGAAAAAACATTAACTACATACAATTTCGATTACAAAACAATCGTGTTTATGAAGACCTTCCAAAAGAAGAATAATGGGTTTTTCGACAGTGTGTACGATGTAGTTTGCCTTATACCCTTGGGCCGAGTGACTTCATATGGTTCAATTGCTGCATATTTAGGCTCCCCCCAATCGTCGCGAATGGTAGGCTGGGCAATGAACAATGCACACCAACAAACCCGGTTTATTCCCGCTCATAGAGTTGTCAATAGAAACGGCATATTGTCGGGCAAGCATCATTTTAATGGCACAGATACTATGCAACAAATGCTCGAAAGCGAAGGAATACAGATTGAAAACGACAAGGTCATAGATTTTAAAAACTTGTTTTGGAATCCGGCAAAAGAATTGACCTTATAAAACTTTTTGAGACAACGATTGTTTAGAAACACAGTGAAACAAAGACGATATGAGTTTAGACAAGAATCAACTTTTAGAATTATTGAAAAATGTGAACCATCCGGCTCACAAAAACGACATTGTTAGCTTAAATATGATTACAGATGCAGCAATTGAAGGCAAAAAAATTGTTGTAACTGTAAAATATTCGAAACTTAAGGAACCATTTGCCAATTCAATTAGAAAAAGCATTGAAAGGGTTATAGTAGATAAAGCAGGGGCAGACTATCAGGTAGAAGTTATTGAAAAATATCCTACGCGCCATGTATCGTCGGAGTTCGATTCGCTAAACGAGATAAGCAATGTAATAGCAGTTGCATCGGGCAAAGGTGGAGTCGGGAAATCGACAATAGCTGTAAACTTAGCTATTGCTCTTTCGCAAATGGGCTACAAAGTTGGCTTGCTCGATGCCGATGTTTACGGTCCATCGATACCTAAAATGTTTGGTTCCGAAGAATTCCGTCCGGAAGTTAAAAAAGTAGATGGTATTGATATTATTGTACCCCTTGAGAAATACAATATAAAAATAAATTCAATAGGCTTTTACGTAAACCCCAAAGAAGCAATGGTTTGGCGAGGCCCAATGGCTTCAAATGCTTTGAAACAAATAATTGGCCAAACCGAATGGGGCGCATTAGATTATTTACTTATCGATCTACCTCCCGGAACTGGCGACATACACCTTACTATTGTTCAATCGATGCCCGTAACTGGAGCTGTAATCGTAAGCACCCCGCAAGAAGTCGCTCTTCTCGATGTTGTGAAAGGCATCAGCATGTTTCAAAACGACAAAATAAATGTACCAATTCTCGGACTTGTCGAAAACATGGCTTGGTTTACCCCACTTGAACTTCCCGATAACAAATACTACATTTTTGGGAAAGAAGGTTGTAAGAAGCTTTCAGAAGAATTGAAAATTCCTTTATTAGGACAAATACCTATAGTTCAGTCAATTTGCGAAAATGGCGACCAAGGAAAACCATCGGCACTTAATCCATTTAAACCCGACGGTAAAGCATTTGCTGAACTTGCAGAACAATTGGTAGAACAAGTCAGTTCAAGAAACGAGCAATTGCCTCCAACAGAGAAGGTTAAAATAAACACGAGCAATTAAATATTGTTTACTCCAAATATTCATTTTTTTATCACTATTGTCCAATTTAATTAAATAGAAATTAGATTTCGACCGTAGGGAGAAATCTGTATTTTTTAACTGGACAGTAGTGATTTTTTTCATCGAAATGTAAAAAAATAATTGGCAAAGAAATTCCATGCTGTTGTTAGTAGAATTGCTATAAATTTTGCGAAATAGAAGTTAAATTTCAACTTTTCGTTAAAAAACCACAGAAAGAAATTATTGGTTATTAGCCCAACAATAGCAATTCCAATAAACTCTGAATACTCTAATGCCACATGCTTATTGGCACTTTGAAATGTCCATATTCGATTGAAATAATAATTGCTCGATGCAGCAGCTAAAAAACCAATTGAATTAGCTGCAAATTTATTGATTTTAATTTTTTCTTTCAACAGCCAAGTAATAGCAAAATCAATTACCATTCCCGACAAACCAACTGCACAAAATTTAAAAAATTTGAGCATAGGAAAAGTAAGATATTTTTCAAAAAAAACAATCATAGAAATACTTAGCAAAGAAAATATATAAATAAAAAAAGCCACATGCTACAAACATGTGGCTTTAATTGTTGCAATTATTTTAGAAAAAATTAGATCTATTGTCTTTAATATTAGCTAGTTTACGCAGTGTTTCGAAACTTTCGTATATCACACGCGACTCGAAAGCCTTGGTTAAACGCATCTGATAACCCAATTTATTTTGCATATTATTATCGGCCTGATTGGTAATATTGATTACAAACACGCCATTACTACCAATAATTGGAGACGAAATAGTGTTTGGTTTCAACACAAAAGCAGCTCCACAAATAGCAGGTTCAACACCGGCATTCGGCACAACATACGAATTAAAACCAATACCCGATGCCGTATTTACTACTACCTGAAGTTTCGATGCTAGTTCGTCTATCGATTTTGCTCCATTTTTCATTTTGTCAGCAAGCATTTCGCCCTTCTTTTGCTTTTGAACCATGCGAACAAGATGGTCTTTAACATCGTCTAGTTCGGGAGTACCTTTCTCTCTAATAGCCGAAAGATTAGCTACAACAAATTGATTTCCAAACTGCATAGGTTCAGAAACTTGTCCCTTTTCGGCCTGATATGCCCAACGTATAAGTTCACGTGAATTTTCAATGTCGTTTACTTTTGTAGCGCCTTCAGCAATTCGTTGTGCCGGATTTACTAGCATACCTGCTTTTTGAGCAGATTCAACAAATTTTTCAGTAGTATTGTTAACTCCTGCAAATGTGCTTGCATTTTTAAATATTTCCTGAAAAGTTGTTTGGCTAGGCTCTACTTTGCGTTCAATTACAGCAACCTGAACCTTTTTAATCTCTTTTCCTCGTTCTGTAACTTCAACTACATGAACGCCAAATTGCGATTCGACAATCATAATCTTTCCTTTAGAATTGAAGAAGCACGAATCGTTAAAAGGTTTAACCATTTGACCTTCCTTGAACCAACCTAAATCGCCACCTTTTGATGCCGACCCATCGTCAGAATTTGTTTTAGCCAATTCGTCGAAACTAGCTCCTTTTTTAATTAAAGTTTTGAGCGAGTCTGCTACACCTAACGCAACTTGATATGCTTCGGATGTTTGAGCAGTTGGTTTAATTAGAATATGACGAGCTTTTACAGAATCTGGCAACATCTTTATATCAGCAATACGTGCAAGTTTGAAGCTTCCATTGTAAAAAAACGGCCCAACTATATCGGTTTTAGTGTTGTTGTATAATATTTTCAACGAATCTTCAAGCTCTTCTTGCTTAAAATATTTCTCGTTGAAAGAAACGTCAGAATTGTAATTTACAAATTGTTTGGCTTCTGTTGCCTCGCTAAATTCTTGACGAATTCCTAAAATCCATTTTTCGGCTTGAACATAATCGTCTTGAGAAGGATTTATAGGAAATACAACGTATTGCATATCGCGCGAAGCTTCTTGCTCAAATTCGCGAGCATGTTTTTTTAAATAGTCTTTAAGATCAGACTTCTCAACTTTAACTAAACTATCGCTAATACTGCTATATGGAAGCATTACAAACTGAACATCAGACAGCTTCGACTCTATTAAAGCTTCGACATCGACCTGAGCTTTTGTTACATACAAACCTTTTTTTATCAGGTTATTGTATTTTGTCATAAGTCGTTCGCGAATAATTTCACTTTCGATGTACAACCAAAAATCTTTACGTTTACCTGTTTGGTCTTGATCGAGTGTTTTCAAAAATTGAAGTACCGCGGTACGGTTAAACTGCCCTGTTTCTTGACTTGTAAACAACTGCTGAATTATTTGATGAGGATTAGAACCCTGAACCAATTCATATACCTCTTCAGGACTAACAGAAATACCGGTAGCCTTATATTCGTCGGTCATAACTAGTTCTTCTACTTTACTAGCCCATGTCTGTTCACGAATACTTTGGATGGTTTGTTCATCTAAGGTTTGTTGTTGCGAATTGAATTTGTAGACCTCCTCTATACGCTGAATTTCCAACATATAATCCTGATACTCAATTTTTTTACCCTTTACATCTCCAATATCGTTACTGCTGGAATTGAACATCGATTTTCCGGGAGTGAGAAAATCGCCCAATACAAATGCGATAAGTGCTAACCCAATTACGATTGACACTAATATTCCGGCACGCTTTCTGATCGTTTCTAATGTTGCCATTTTTTTTATTAATTATATTCTTTTTTAAAATTTGAGGCTACGAATATAGTAAACTTATAAAACTTATTACAATACAAAAAAATTATTCTTCTTCTTTTTTCATATAAATAAGATCGAGCCTATTGTTTCGAGCCTTAATTATTTTAAAAGAATAGTTCTCGATCGAAAATTTTTCACTAACTGCGGGTATTCGTCCCAATTGATGAAAAATATATCCAGCCAATGTATCGTAATTGTCAGATTCTGGAATATTTAATTGAAATTGTTCATTTAAATAGTCGATAGTAGCCTTCGCAGAAAAAACAAATGCACTATCGGACAACTGCTTAGCAATCACATCTACTGTATCATGCTCATCTTCAATATCGCCAAATATTTCTTCAATTATATCTTCAATAGTAATAATGCCCGAAGTACCCCCAAATTCATCGACTACCACAGCAAGGCTTTTTCTATCTTTCAACATTTTCTGCAAAAGCTTATTAACAGTCATTGTACCCGGCACAATAGGAGGAGCAATGAGTTTAGCCTTAATCGTTTTGGGGTTTTTAAAAATATCCTTTGAACTAACATACCCTGTAATATTGTCGATATTGGTGCTATAAACAACAATTTTCGAAAAACCTGTTTCTATAAAAGCTTGTCGCAACTCATCTATGGTTTCATTTTCGTCTATGGCAATAATATCGGGCCGTTGAACCATACAATCGCGCACTTTGATACTCGAAAAATCGAGTGCATTTTTAAAAAATTTAATTTCGTGATCGAGCACATTTATTTTATGAGTATTTTGCTCCATTTGCATAAAATGATCTAAATCTAGCTTACTAAACATTTGGGTAAGTTCTTCCTGATTTTTCGATTTATGACCAAATAGTACTTTGATAAAAAAATTTGAAATACTAATAATGACTTTTGAAAATGGATAAAATAGCAAGTAGAAAAAATAAAGTGGCAAACTAAATGTTCGCAACGATGAGTTAGGCACAAGCCTAAAAATAGCTTTAGGCAAAAATTCGGCGGTAATCAATATAAGTATAGTCGACAGTAATGTTTGAATCAAAATAAGCATAAAGCCTGAAAAATGAAAGAATGAAAGCATCGGGTCGAGCAGATGAGGCATATAAATACCAAACATTACTAAAACCACATTATTAACAATAAGTATAGTTGTAATATAAATTGAAGGATTGTTAATAAACTTAGATATAATAATTGAAGAAAAGTGTCCTTGCTTTTTATCAAGCTCAATTCTTAGTCGATTGGCACTTAAAAATGCAATTTCCATCCCCGAAAAAAACGCAGATAGAATTAAACAAGTAACAATAATAAAAAAATCGTGCATCATGGTTTGGGGCGCTCATTCTTACGCATTCGCAGACGTATAAAATAAATGACAGATGCAAATATAGTAAAAACTAGGAACATATAGCTACTTCCAAAACCATGCTTGTACGATTCGTATATGTAAAAAAAGAAACACAAAAGGGCTACACAAAGCCATAATATTTCACGGATTTTGGCTTTCATTTTCGTTTGCTTTAACTTTTACAGTACCTTTAATACTATTTAAACGCCATTTGGAGAGATCTTGGTTGGCTTCAAATCCGTTTTCGCCATAAAACACACCATCGGCATTTATAATTCGTGTAAATTTTGACGAATATATTTTTTCGTTTTCTTCGCTCCAATATAGTTCTTCGGTGTTAAGGTGTTCGTTTTTTTCAATATTATCGACTTGCACATCGTTTTTGGCATACCAAAGCTTTTCTTTTTCGTTGTATTTTACATATCGAGCCTTTATTATAGTCTTTACCCCCATACTATCGTTGTACATATACATAATCAAACCTTTCGAAAATTCAGTATATGGATTTCCAAAGTTCTCAAATTTACTAAGATCTGGAGCAGCTACGCGTAGTTTAAGCTTCGACGAATCGCTATATAATATTTCAACCCTATCGACTGTTACACTGGGAACTTCTTTGTCGTTCGAAAAACTTTTTATAGTTTTAATATCGTTTTCGCACGAAACAAAAAATGCACTAATAACAAACAATATAAAATATACTTGTTTCATCAGAAATATTAGTTGTAACGATGCTTGTAAAACCACAATTCGCTAAACTTTAGGCTAATCGATACTTTTGTATAATATTCGCCCAAAAAACCATTTTCGCTATCGCCACGCTTACCCACAGTAAGACCAATATTAAAGGTACTTTTGCTGTTAGAAAAGGGCAATCCACAACCAAAAGTTATGCCATAGTCATTAATGGGCTTATTTTTTATATTCCAATATGTATTGTGATAAAAAAGACCTACGCGATAGTCGATACGTTTATAATAGCTTCTAAACGAATTTCTGTCCGGAGTATATTGGCATCCTACATTATACGATTCGCTATCTTGAACATCAAATGATTTGTCCCAAAATTTTGCTTTTGACCATTGACGTGTCGAATAATCGACTCCAAAAATAATCTTTTCGGTATTGAACGACACACCAAAACCAATTTTTGCAGGTGTTTTGAAACTACTATTGACATTCTCAACCATAAAGACTGTGTCGGGATTTGACGACATCGACGTTGCCGACGACCATGTCAACAATTGGTCTTTTATTTGAGCATCGATATTTGAAGAATAATCATAAACTAATCCAAGTAAAATAAAATTTTTATCAGAAACATGTTTGATATACTGTAAACCAAAATTCAAATTTAGTCCTCTCATTGCCACTTCTCGATATTTTATCTGAGAAATAGAATAATAATCGTTGGTTAAAATTGAATCGGCATTATTTATATTTCCAAAAAGATATGAAACATTACAACCGAGATTTAATTTATTGTTAAGCAAACCAAAAGAATTGCCAACAAATAATTGATTGAGCCCACCATTTCCATTATACGAATATTGGGTCGAATTTTCAAAATCGTCGGCTACTATTCTGTATGCAACATTGCTATATGGAGAAATACCAATTGCAGAACCCCACCACTTTGTAACCGGAAACGCAAATGAAATATGATCGATATTAAATTGAGAGAAATTGGCTTGTGTAGTTGGGTTTTTTGCATTAACAAAAGATTGAGAAACACCTGCATCCATTAAAAAGGTCAAACTATCTTGTGCGTTATAAGATGCCGGATTGAGATAGTTAATTTCGGAACTTGTACGCAAACCTATGCCCATGCCACCCATTGAGGAACTCTGGCTAAAGCCCATCCGCTCTGTTTCGCCTATTCCATAGTATGTATATGGCGAATTTGAACTTATTTGCGAAAATAATTGAAAAAAAGAAGTGGTTAAAACCACAAAAATGATTGATAAAAAATTAGTCTTCAACATTATAATTAAGAATTCTGTTTAATCCGACAAATAATAAATCGGAGTGTACAAAAATGGGATTTTTTATTTGATTCACAAAATATTCGATGTTTCCTCCTGTAAGAATTACTAAAAAATTATCAAAATTTCTTTGAGCATATTCAATATAACCATTCACTTCAAATACAATTCCGTTTTGCACTCCTGCAACAATGGCCGAAGTTGTATTGTTACCAACAAAGTCCCATTGCGTACATTTATCTATTAACGGCAGTTTTCCGGTAAAATTGTGAAGAGCCAAGAATCGCATGTCGAAACCGGGCGAAATATTACCTCCAAGATGTTCTGCTTCGGAACTCACCCAATCGAATGTAATAGCAGTTCCCGAGTCGATAACAAGCAGGTTTTGTCCTGGATATAAATAATTAGCTCCTGTTACTGCTGCAATTCTATCGGATCCTAGGGTTGATCGAGACCGATAGTGGTTTATTATTGGCGTTTTTGTATTGCCATCTAAAACCACAAAATTTTTCAGCCTATTTGTTAAAAAATTAATTATTTTAAAATCGACATCAACGACCGACGAGAGAATGGCTTTATCGATATGAAAAGAATATTTAATGAGTTTTTCGAGATAATCAATTTCGAGCTGTTTGAAATTAAACTCCTGCAGTTTCTTCTCACCTTCCCATACTGCGATCTTCGAACGTGTATTGCCAATATCAATCAAGAGATTCATTTACAACAACATTAATTTAACACCTGTTCAAAAAAAACAAGATACAATATACTATTTTTTTTGAAATAATTTCTTACGATTATGATAAATCAACCCCAAAACCCTTTTTTTGCACAATTAATTTATTAAAAAGCGATTGATAAAAAACACACAAAAAAAATGTACCTTAGCAAACTTAATTTTCAACCTACAACAAAGCAAACAATGTCAAAAAAAGCCCTTATTACTGGCATTACAGGCCAAGATGGCTCATATTTAGCCGAACTTTTATTAGAAAAAGGATACGAAGTACATGGAATCATTCGTCGTTCATCGTCGTTCAATACCGGACGAATCGACCATTTGTATAAAGACAAACACAACAAAGATGTAAAACTCTTTTTACACCACGGCGACGTTACAGATTCGAGCAATCTCAACCGTTTGCTCGAAAAAACCCAACCCGACGAAATTTACAACCTTGCTGCACAAAGCCATGTAAAAGTTTCGTTCGATGTTCCCGAATACACTGCCGAAGTCGATGCAATAGGAACTCTTCGTTTTCTCGACGCCATAAAAGAAACCGGAATTAAAACCAAATTTTACCAAGCATCGACCAGCGAGCTCTATGGCAAGGTTCAGGAAGTGCCTCAAACCGAAAAAACTCCGTTTTATCCACGTAGCCCTTATGCAGTTGCCAAATTGTATGGTTTTTGGATTATTATAAACTACCGCGAAGCATACAATATTTTTGCCTGCAATGGTATATTGTTTAACCACGAATCGCCACGTAGGGGCGAAACTTTTGTTACTCGAAAAATCACAATTGCTGCTGCCAAGATAAAAGCAGGCTTACAAGACAAGTTATATTTGGGCAATATGGACTCGTTGCGCGACTGGGGCTATGCTCCCGACTATGTAGAAGGTATGTGGCGTATTTTACAGCATCACACAGCCGACGATTTTGTGTTGGCAACCAACGAAATGCATACTGTTCGCGAATTTACCGATCTGACTTTTAAAGAATTGGGAATTGAACTTGAGTGGATAGGCACAGGAGTTGACGAAAAAGGTATAGACCGCAAAACAGGCAAAGTTTTGGTTGAAGTCGATCCGGCCTATTTCCGTCCAACAGAAGTAGAGCAACTTTTAGGAGATTACACTAAAGCCAAAACCACACTCGGCTGGTCTCCAAAAGTCACTTTTAAAGAATTGGTGAGCATCATGGCCAAAGCAGACTGGGAAAAGGTCGCAAAAAAGCTATAAAACAATTAATTACTGAGGCATAGAGAAAAGACACTCTGTGTTTCTGTGCCTCAGTGTTCTTTTTCTATTCAAACCTACTAAGGAATGTTTTCCGAAAATTTGAAATTACGGCCTTTTTAATAATCTTTGTTTTTGAATAAAATAAGACAGATTTTTCTGCAAATTTGCCAAAATAATTATTCCTCTTTGATAAAATTAAAAGGCAAATCGACAGACTCTGAAAGATCTAGACCATCGTCGTACATTTGCTCGTCGGCTTCGTCGTATAACCAGTTAATATTTAAATCTATGCCTTTAGATTGCAACTTTTTGATGTTTTCTAAAAGCTGAAGCAACATTTTGGAAGATGCAGAATTAAAATAAGAAAGATGAAACTCAACTTTAATGCTAGTAATTTGGTATTTTAAGTTTGCATGAATGGTCATTTCTTGTTCAAAATCTCTTATCCAATTAATTGCAGGCAAATAAAATTTCAATACATCTTCGGGGCGAGAAACACCTTTAAATGAAAAAATGCGAGCATCAACATCTAAAACAATTTCGGGAGTAAATTCGGTCTCTTCTATATAATACCTGTTCATGACTGAGTGTTTAAATCACTATTTGAGATTGAAATTTTATATTGATAAAACGAAAATTGATCGTTGATCGGAGCAAAAGAAAAATTTATCTTACCTCCAGAAATCTTAGCCATTTCTATATAGCCCAAACCAGCTCCGCCTTTAGTTGAAAACTTTCCATTAGTTAAAGTATCTCTAAACAATTGCTTTAAGCCTTCTTTATCTTGATGGTTTATTCGTTCAATATGACTTGACAATTTTGGAATATCTTTATTCAAAATCGGATTTGAAGATGACAAAACATAATGCCCATTTGTTTTTTCAATTGAAAAAGCCGGATAAAAATCGGGAAAAAGCTCGGTCTCTTGCTCAAAGTATTCGTTGTATTTAAAAACATTTTCAAGAGCTTCGATCATTATAGAGAGTATCTTTTTATATTGAGTTATACCAATATCTCTATGCTCGGTCTCTTCTTTGAGACGAGTCAATAGAGCCCCAATGATTTCAAAGCTCATAAAACCCCGATATTTTAGGATTGTTTCAGTATTTGACATCAATAAATAATTAATCAGTCTATTTAAAGTTAATCAAAAATATAAAAAAAACAAAAAACAGGCATTTAGTTGAAAATTCATAAAATATATCCCTTATCAATCTGCAATGTCGATCCAAATGACGCGTCAACAGCAAGCCTGTCACACCTTTCATTTTCAGGAATATTAGCATGCCCTTTTACCCATATAAACTTCACTTTATGCAATCTAAATACTTTTAAAAACCGAATCCACAAATCGACATTCTTTTTGTCTTTAAAATTTTTCTTTTCCCAACCAAACACCCAAGCTTTTTCGACAGCATCCGACACATATTTTGAATCTGTGTAAACAGTAACATCGGAACCCATTATTTTAAGCTCTTCAAGACTCTTGATAACAGCCAAAAGCTCCATGCGGTTGTTGGTAGTAAGCTCAAACCCTTCAGACAATTCTTTTCTGTGTGTTCCCGACAAAAGAACAGCTCCATAACCTCCCGGACCAGGATTGCCGCGTGCTGCACCGTCGGTATAAATTGTAATCCTCATTATATATTATTAAATTTCAAAAAAGTTTTGTTTGTTGATTTTGAATTTTCTTGAGAAATGTTTTTCGATGCAAAAGACATGGCCCAAATTCAATAATCGCTTGCCTATGATCTAAAGTGGCATACGATTTATTCTTTTCCCATTTATAATAAGGAAATTCTTTTGCACGTTCAACAATATATTCGTCCCTGAATGTTTTGGCCAAAATCGATGCAGCTGCAATAGAGTAATAGAGCGAATCGCCTTTAACAATACACCGATGTGACAAACTTTTATAGGGTTTAAAACGATTGCCATCGACAATAATAAATTCGGGAATTACACTCAATCCATCCAAAGCAAGATGCATCGCTTTAATCGATGCATTTAAAATATTAATTCGATCAATCTCAACATGGTCGACCGATGCAACAGACCACGCGACAGCATATTTAACAATATCGTCTCTAATAATTAATCTTTGTTTATCAGATAGTTTTTTCGAATCGGTAAGCTTTTCATGTGTAAAGTCTGCAGGCAAAATTACACTTGCTGCAAACACCGAACCGGCCAAACAACCTCTTCCGGCCTCGTCGCAACCGGCTTCTAACACACCTTGCATAAAGCTCGACTTTAATTGACCCATTACTCGCTTAATCGTTTATAAAGTTTCGGCACTAAAATAGGCATTATTGACGATTTTTATTCATATTTGCTTTTCTAATATCCAACAATAAGCAAAAGATTTTAACAATCAGCATGAAACGAAGCTTTTTGGCAAACCTCGTATTTTTAATTTTACTCAATTTGCTCATAAAACCATTTTGGTTTCTCGGAATTGAAGTAAGTGTTCAGAACATTGTTGGGAACGCTGAATACGGTATTTATTTCTCATTACTAGGCTTGTCGTTAACGCTCAACATATTACTAGATCTAGGAATTACAAATTTCACCAACAGAGAAGTTGCTCGGCATCAGCATCTGGCAAGCAAATATTTAAACAATATTATACTGATTAAACTTTATTTAGGCTTTTTCTATGCAGCCACAATGCTTGTTGTATCGCTCTTCATGGGATACACCGAGCGACATTTAAAGATTTTATTTTTTTTAGTCATCAACCAGTTTCTTGCTTCGTTCTTGCTCTATTTGAGATCATACATCAACGGACTACATTTGTTTATCGCCGATAGTTTGCTTTCGATTGCAGACAAGTTGCTTATGATAATAATATGTGGAACTATTGTGTGGTTTATTCCCGGTATTGGCTTTAAAATTGAATGGTTTGTATATGCCCAAACTGTAGCATATATTATTCCTATCATTGTTGCCTTGGGGGTTTTGCACAATAATTTACAAAGTATCAAACCCCGAAATGACATTCGATACTTTTTAACTATTGCAAAAGAAAGTAGATTGTTTGCCATATTAGTACTCGTAATGTTTATTTACAATAGAATTGATGCCGTTTTGCTCGAGCGCATTTTGCCTAATGGCAACATCGAAGCTGGCATATATGCACAATCTTATCGGCTTATCGATTTTGCATCGAACTATGCCTTTTTGTTTGCAACGCTTTTGCTGCCCATTTTTTCGCGAATGTTAAAAGAAAAAAATGATGTTTCAGGAATCGTACAAACATCTCTTAAATTCCTGATTGTACCTACATTAATTATTAGTATCGGAGGTTGGTTTTTTAAAAATGAAATATTGCATTTGCTTTACAATCGAACTAGCGGCAACGGTATTGAGCTCGGATTATTATTTATTGGTTTCGTAGGCGTAGCTTCCAATTACATTTTCGGCACACTATTAACCGCAAATGGCAATATAAAAGAGCTTATATTTATTGCACTGGGAGTAATGGTTCTTAACTTATTTCTCAACTTCAACCTAATACCAACAATGAAAGTAACGGGAGCTGCATTGAGCTTTTTGATTACCCAATTGGTTTCGGCAAGCATTCAACTATATTTTGCTCACAGAAAAATAAAAATTGATATCGAAAAAAGCTTTTACAGCAAATGCCTTATACTGACAAGTATTTTGTTTCTATGCTTGTATATTCTTAAGTTAACAAGCTTATCGACCTATTACGAAATCGTTATTTTTATTTCTTTATCCTTACTATTGACATTTGTTTTAAAATTTATTAACCTATCGGAACTTAAAACTTTGATCAATAAGAAATAAATTAATTACGAAAGAGAAATATTTGATTTAACGATAGAGTCTAATGATTTATAGATCGAATTGTGACTAATAAACTCGGGTACAAGATCTTTCATGTTGGAAACTATTAAGAAATCGTCTTGGCAATGTGCCGAATCAATTAGGTTTTTAATTTTATAAGAAACCTCTTTCAAGTTATATTTTCTTACATTAGCCACCATAATCTTGGGATGATGTGTTGGCATGGTGTTTTCTTCTTTTGCAAGCAGTTCTTCATAAAGCTTTTCGCCTGGACGTAAGCCAACAAACTTAATTTGAATATCTTTTCCGGGTGTTAAACCGGCAAGTTTTATCATATTTTTAGCTAAATCGACAATTTTTACAGATTTACCCATGTCGAAAATAAATATTTCTCCTCCTCGACCCATTGCTCCTGCTTCTAAAACCAATTGGCAGGCTTCGGGAATGGTCATGAAATACCTAGTTACTTCAGGATCAGTAACTGTTAAAGGCCCTCCATTTTCTATTTGTTTTTTGAACAAAGGAATGACAGAGCCATTTGAACCCAAAACGTTTCCAAAGCGAGTTGTTATAAAATTGGTAACACCCAATCCATTTAAAGATTGTGTGTAAATTTCGGCAATACGCTTTGATGCTCCCATTACATTGGTTGGATTCACAGCTTTGTCGGTCGAAATCATTATAAATCGCTCAACATTGAAACGTATTGCACAATCGGCCAATATTTTGGTACCCAAAACATTGTTGAGCACCGCTTCTACCGGATGATGTTCCATCATTGGTACATGCTTGTATGCAGCTGCATGATAAACGACATCTATTTTTCTACTATTGAAAAGATTCTCCATTTTCTTTTCATTCGTAATATCGCCAATAATAATTTCAGTTTTACAATTTTGTTGTTTAGCGGCAAGCTCAAGCTCAATATTGTGCATTGGAGTTTCTGCCTGGTCGAGCAATATAATTTTGTACGGACCAAAACAACTTACCTGTCGTACTATTTCACTTCCTATTGAACCAGCAGCTCCTGTAACCAAAACTGTTTTATTGGTTATCCGTTCGCTTATCTGTGTAGTATCTAGTTGTATTGGATCTCTTTCGAGCAAATCTTCAATTTTTACATTTTTAATTTTCAAAGAATCAGATTCCCCTCGCATCCAATGGTGTAGGTTAGAGATCGACAAAACAGTAACATCTAAGTTTAAACATTTTTCGACAATCGAATTTTTCAACATTGGAGAAATATGTTTCTTAGCCAGAATGAGCTTTTTTACATTATAATCGTTTACAATTTTCTCCAACCTCTTTACATTCAAAACATCTATACCTTCAAGGCGCTTTTTATGAGTATCGCGCAGGTTATCGACAAATGCAACGATATTTTGCCCTGATTCAGAGTCCATTTCTAACGCTCTTTTGACCGACAATGCTAACTCTTCGCTTCCAAAAATTAAAGTATTGGTTTTAAGACTTGCATTTTGTCCGAAACCCATAAAAACTCGTTTTATGACCATTCGCATCGAAATGGTCATATACGATGCTACTATAAAATCTATAAGCAAAACCGATAATGGAATATAAAAAGGCTTATAAAGTACGGCTATTAAAAAATTAAAAATAACTAAAACTACTGTCGAAATTGCAAGTACAGCACTTACCTTAATGAGATCTCTAATACTTGTATAACGAATAATGTAGGCGTAAGTTCTGCCGACATAAAAAGTCAAACCTTTGAATACAATTACAATTAATACAATCGGAACTATATTTGAAATATAAGGCTCGGGAATATTAAAATTAAACCTTAAAAGAAAGGCAAAAACAATAGCAAACACGTTCACCATCAGGTCTATATTAAATATCAACCACGATGGCATAATCTTACTTGTCAACTTCAATCTCATCAAAACGGTTTTTCTAGTTAAAGATAACATTAACAAAAACCATGCCTTATTTTTTGTTTTCAACGAATAAAAAATCTTTTTGTTAATAAACTTATGTCTTTCAAATTAAATGATCTAATAATATTTTTAATCCAATAATTATAAGAACTACCCCTCCAACAACCTCTGCTTTTGCTCCGACCTTTCCTCCAATTTTTTTCCCAAAAAGCATACCCAACATTGCGGCTAAAAATGTTATAAAACCTATAATACTTATTGCAAGAAACATGTTAATTTGAATAATGGCAAAGCTAATACCGACAATAAATGCATCGATTGTAGTTGCCAACGACATAGTAATAATAACGCTTAGTTTATGAGGATTAAACTGCTTAGCCTCCTCACTCTTAAAACTTTCTAAAATCATTTTAAGTCCAATGATCGTAAGAAGTCCAAAAGCTATCCAATGATCGAAATTGGCGACATACTCTTTAAACAATCCTCCTAAAATCCAACCCAGCACAGGCATAAGCGCCTGAAAAACAGCAAAAAAACCAGCAATACGAACAGCTTGCCAAAACCGAATACGACATTCGGCAATACCACAACCTATCGAAACAGCAAATGTATCGAAAGATAGAGCAATACCAACTACTATAATTGTAATAATTCCCATTATGTAAAAAATTGACGGCAAAATTACTTCAATTTTACAAAATGGGAATTAGTTTTATATCATTTTATTATTTGAATTGACAATTGCAATAAAATTTCTTTTGCAGTTGTAATCGTCGAAATATCGGGATTGATACTACCATCTTTCCCAGAGTAATGACTATGTCCGAGAAGTTCGAAGTTCTTTGCTTCCGAAGTGTTCAAATCTATTGTTACACAATACACAAGTGCCGGCTGAGAAGAGGTCTTATAATCTGCATCTTCAGGAAATTTATTATTGGTCCAATAGTCGTTCCAATCCCAAGTTTGGTTCAATTCAAGATAAACTTTTAGTTTCTGGGAAATATCTGACGGAAGTTGAGTTTCTACAATAAAGTTATTTTTGGGGGTTGCTCCGGTATAAGCATCCACAACGGGACTTTCGGGGCTTGGAGGCAATGGTTTTGCACCAGATTTCGACACTCTTTTATGCATCCAAACAGGCAATGCAGCAGGAAGTAACCTCTGGCCTTTTTCCCATTTACCATTTTTCACATAGCCATGACCAAATATTCCATTAGACACATATTTTGTAACATATATATCTTGTATATAATTACCACTTGTATCCTCTAACCAAATTGCAAACGAGGGATGGTTAAAAGACTTGCCCTTAATACCTGTAATTTGAATTAAAGCTTCTTCATTTGCTTGACTTAGACGAATAGTATCTTTAATGCTTTTATCAACAATTTCTTTTCGTGGTTTAGCCGATGTAGTTAACATCAAAACAAGCATTGCTATTATTAAAAATAATATAGTTTTCATTGCAAATATTTTTTAAAATTCGACAATAATACCAATAGTTG
The DNA here is from genome assembly GCA_945889005.1 of Bacteroides fragilis. GTDB lineage: Bacteria > Bacteroidota > Bacteroidia > Bacteroidales > DTGW01 > CAMDBI01. The sequence continues at coordinate 73,795 of CAMDBI010000007.1, read as the reverse complement.
GCAATACTGTTCCACCACCACTTCTTGCCAGTTCTTTCAATTGGTAAGAGGCAGGTGGACCAGCATTAACGATTGCATTTCCGTCGGCACCCCTTTCTAACAAATAAACAGGAACGGCATCGGCTTGGAAATTATATACATTCTGTACATCCATGTATGCAATAATAGACCATTTGTTGAGAAACCACGATTTGTCGACCCTTAGGTCTAACTGGTGAAATGGTTTTAGACGCAGAGAGTTGAACCTTGAATAGTCGAGAAGTGTTTGCCCTCGCAGGTTCCATGCTTCGACCAACTTCGACTTGTCCAAATCTGCTGGAGTATAAGGAGTGCCTCCAACAAATCGCCATTTAAAACCAATATCCCAATTGCCTTTAAACGATCGGCGAACCAACAGATTGAGCAAATGCTTATTGTCCCATGCTGATGGCACATATTTATTGTCAATATCTTGAAACTCGCTTCGTACAAGAGTATATGAAAGTGTTACATCGGCTCCCAAGAGTTTTTTGTGCTGAAAAAGCAGTTCCAATCCATACGCACGCCCTATACCAGTTGAATTTACGGGCTCGTCGCCGTATGTGCCAAAATCGGCACCTTTGCTAGCCAAAGCAACCGAATCGTTGATCGAAAATGGATAGTTATCATATTGCTTTTGAAATCCTTCTAAAGTTATTCGCGAATCTTTATTGGGCTGAAATTCAAATCCACCAACATAGTGATTTACAGAAATGTATGACAAGCCATTGTTTTTATTCACAAAAATACCCGCAGTATCTTTATACCCTAAAGATGTATAAGGAGGAAGTTGGTAATACCTACCGGTATTACCATTGACAAATATCTTTTCTGTCAAAGCATAAGAAGCAGATATACGTGGCGACAATTGTTTAATTGGATTGAGCATTTGGTCGTTAAATGTATTGGCATCGGCACTTAAACCTGCAGAAAGGGTAAGCTTTTCGTCAAATACTTTTTTTGTAAACTGCGAAAATCCTGTAAATTTAAACAAGTGCATTTGAGTTTCATAAATATCGGGCTTTAGACCAAAAGCCAAACGATTTGTTTTGTTGTAATAACGGGCAAATTCTGTTCCGGCACCCAATGTTACCTTCATTCCTCCCGGCATTTGAATAAGGCGTTCATATCGCAATTTATTTTCCGACTCCCACGAGTTGTAGTCAAGTATTTTATTATCAACCAATTCAATATTGTCTTTATATTTTTCAGAAATATTGTCTAGCATATTTCGACTCAAGATCCACGAATCGGTTCCATTGTCGCGATAGTGACGATACACCATACCAAGAGTATAATTCCACTGATTTTGCGATGGTAAATAACCCAGAATAAACTTTTGTTCTTCAGTTTCGTTAGCTTCGAGATTCAATGTATTGCGGTCGTATGCACCCAATCCCAGTACTATAAGTTCGTTTTTGGCATCGAACCATGTGCGTGTTTTGAACTGAAAATCGTTGTAGTTAGGCAAAAAAGGCAAGCCCAATAAGCTAAACAGAAACTGCAAATAACTTTTTCGATACGAGGCAATAAATGTTGTTTTCTCCGACAATGGCCCGTCGATTGTTAAGGCTAAATCGGAAGCTCCAATAGCTGCTTTGAATTTTAATTTATCTTTGTTTCCATCAATAAGTTTGAAATCCATTACAGAACTCAAAGCATTGCCTTTGCCAGCTGGAAAGGCGCTAGAATAAAAATTGACCTCGCGAACAAAATCGACATTGATAATACCAACAGGACCACCCGATGCGCCCTGAGTAGCAAAGTGGTTAATATTTGGTATTTCGACACCATCGAGGTAAAAGCGATTTTCGCTCGAGCCTCCACCCCGAACAATTACATCGTTACGAAATGAGGGTGTAGACGCAACACCCGGAAACGACTGTATAACTTTTGATATATCGCGATTGCCACCAGGGTTTTTCTCGATTTGATCTATACTTATTCGACGTAACGAAACAGGACTCTCTTCACTCCTGCGAAATACACTTTTGGTAATAACAACTTCATCGAGGTTCTGCACCTTTTCTTTAAGTGGAATTTCAATAAATACTTTTTTTGCATTTGTCACTTGAAACACTTCAGAAATATAGGGCTCGTAACCTAAAAAATTTACTTGAAGCTGAACAAAGCCTGGCTTAACACCTGTAAATAGAAAATTCCCATCTAAATCGGTACTCGACGCAATGGTTGTACCGTCTATCACTACAGGAGCAAACTCAACAGGTAAATTGTTGTCGGAATTAAAAATACGACCTTCAATTATGCCTTTTTGTGTTTGGGAGAAAATGCTTACGGTAAAAAGCATGACTTGAGCAAGTAATAATATTTTTTTCATACATATTGTGTTTCTATTATAAACAGTAGTTTATTAATTTTGTTTAACAAATTAATAATTCTTTTAAACACTAATTTATTCCATGCTCTTTCAAGGCTTTTACATAACGTTTGTCGGTTTTACAAATGTGATTGACCAACCAATCCTTAAGAAAATTAATAATATCGAACGACAAGACAGTACCTTGATTTTTATAACCATTGGCAAATGAGTCTACCTTCTTAATAAAATTGGCATGTTCGGCATTGTGATTTACAGTTTCTTTGTACCCGATTTTTTGAAAAATTTCTTCTTCGTATCCGAAATGATATTGGGTATATTGAATAAGTTCATCGACAACCTTAATTAACGATTCTTTCCCTCTTTTTGAACCAAAATCGGCATAAAGCTTATTGATAAGATCGACCAATCGCTTGTGTTGTTTGTCTATTGAATCAACTCCCAATATATACTTCGAATTCCACTCTATAAGAACCTGTGTATTAACTCCCTTTTCATCGACAACTCTAAAGAATTTAATAATATCTTTGAGCTCTTCGGCTTGTCCGGCAAACTCTTCGGCACTTGTAGCAAGTTCTTCAGATGCAGCAGCATTTTGTTGAATAACCTGATTCATTTGCATAACTGCTTTATTGATTTCCTCTACTTCAGTAGACTCTTCGTGACTTGCCGATGAAATCATTTGAATAAGCTCAGTAGTTTTGGTAACCTCAGGAGAAAGTTCTTGGGCAAGAAGCTGTACATGTTCGGTTGCCAGAAGGGCAGCACGAGCTTCAGATACAATTTCATCTGCAGCAAAACGACTTCGTTCGGCAAGTTTACGCACTTCGACTGCCACAACAGAAAAACCACGTCCGTGCACTCCTGCTCTAGCGGCCTCAACAGCAGCATTTAAGGCTAAAATATTTGTCTGAAACGCGATGTCATTAATAATACCGATCTTTTCAGATATACTCTTAATTGCTTTTAAACTATCATCACTGGCATCGGTCATTTTATGCATACTATTTAAAGCATGTACAGAAATATCCTTAGATGTTAGTGCATTTTTGGAGTTTGTATGGATATTGTCGAGAATTTGGTCGATAGTAGATGAAACCTCCTCAGCAGCAGCAGCTTGCTCGGAACTGCCTTGGGCTATTATTTGAGAAGCGGAACTAATCTGCGAACTACCATTTACAATATTTTCGGCTCCAGAAGTAATATCCGAAACAGCTTTTACGAGCGTCTCGTTCATTTTATTGAACGATTCGGCTAAAACGCCGAGCTCATCTTGTGTATTGACATTAATTTTTTGACCAATATAACCATTTGCCATTTGCATAAAATATGGAAATATCTTTTTTATTGGTCCAACAATATAATGTACAATAATGTATATTGTAGATATTATAAGTAAAACACTAATAATAAGAAATACAATAAATGCACTGTTAATAAAACTACGGCTACTTTTATCGCTTTTTACATATTCATTGACAAATTTATGATTGGCATCGAGCAATAATTGCGAATTTTGTTCAATTTTTACAAGCAACAAACTATCGTTAGGCGTTTTAACAAATTGGCTAACATCGCTGTAAAAAACAGACCAGATTCTATCAATATTTTGAAATTCAAGAGAAAATTCCTTTTCTAATCCTTTAATTTTGTGTTCTTCGGTCATAGAAGGGAGAATGCCTCCATTTTTAAAAACATCTAGAGATGCTTTATGCAATTCTAGTTTTTCCTGAACAATTGAGACATATTTAGCGTCGCCTTTGTTCAGAAGTTCGCAATAAAGTGCTATTTGCTGACTCAACATTCGGTTTCGCCCAGCTGCATTGATTATTACATCGGAGTCGCTACTTACAGCCCATACAAAGAGCAGGGTATTGACAATTGTAATTATTATCAACAAACCCATTGCAAAAATAAGTTTAAACTTGATAGTCCAATCTTTGAAGCTAATTAGCTGCATATTTATTATTTATAAAGTGATTACACCTAATTTTATTTTAAAAAAACTAAGTTACTAAAAAAACGAAGAAAATTAGAAAATAATTTAACGCTTTATCCTATTAATCGAGATTTAAAAAAGGATACTTATTTACAAGTAGTTGTCTGCTAAGTTTTATATTTTCAATAAAAAGTTTATGCTTTTCCGAAAAAGTATTAAATGGTCGATGAGCCAAATCTGCTTTTAACTGTTTCACTTGTCGACAAATTTCGACGGTTTCGGCATTGAAAAATGCATCTGAAAACTTGCTCCAAATATATTCAATTGCCTCACTAGATGGATGCAACATATCCTTGGCATAAAACCTATAGTCTCGCAAATCGTCCATTACAATTTCGTAGGCAGGGAAATAAAAAACATTTTTCATTTTCAACAGCCGATCGACAGCAACAAACAAAGTAGATTTACTTATTTGATTTCCAAAAGCTGTATCTTTCAAATGCCTTACAGGACTAATTGTTATAACAATTTTTAGTTCAGGATTTTTTAAATGTAATTCACGAATAAGATTTTGAAATTCTTCAACAATGTTTTCGACAGTTAATAACTCTCTACCAAAATGCACATCGGGCATTTTGTGGCAATTGGCAACAACCTGGTCAGTTTCAATTAAACGATAAACGAAAGATGAGCCCAATGTAAGTAATAAAACTTTCGCATTACCGATAACAACTGCCGAATCCTCCAGCCTTTTATTGATATTCGAAAGAGCTTCATCAATATCGACTGCCGAAAAGCTACTATGATGCTCATAAGAATGCCATTGTTCGTTTTGAAAAAATAGCTCTTGGAAGGTAAATAATTCTTTACTTAAAAGTCTTTTAATTGATTTACAAATAGAAATTGGATTGTAAACGATTCCAAAAGGATTGAGATCGACACGAAAACCACTTTGAAGTAGACAATTCCCAATATTTTCGGTAAAGCAAGAACCTATCATCATTATTTGCTCTTGATGATTGATTTTCAAAGGGAACTTTTTTACTTCAACTTCGGTTCTGAATAAATGTGGCATTGAAATTTTTTAATAATATTAAAACTCAAAGGCGCAAAATCGCAAAAAAATTCTCCTTGCAGCTTTGCACCTTCGTGTTTTTATCCTACTCAACTATAGACCTATACGAGCCTTTAGCTTCTGTCCTTCGGCTTCGAAACCCGGTTTGTCGAGTAATGCAAACATATTTTTCTTATATGCTTCAACACCAGGCTGGTCGAATGGATTTACATCAAGAATGTAGCCGCTAATACCACAAGCTTTTTCGAAGAAATAAAGTAATTGGCCAATATTAAACTCATTGATTGACGGAAGTTCGATAAAAATATTAGGCACTCCACCATCGATGTGAGCAAGCATAGTTCCCAATTCGGCCATTTTATTTACTTCGTCAATACGTTTGTAAGCAATAAAATTCAACCCATCGAGATTTTCCTTATCGTAAGGAATAGCAATTTTACTTTCGACATTTTTAACAGTAATAACTGTTTCGAAAAGTATACGTTCGCCTTCCTGAATGTATTGACCCATAGAGTGCAAGTCGGTTGTAAAACTCACTGCAGCGGGAAAAATTCCTTTATTATCTTTTCCTTCGCTTTCGCCATAAAGCTGTTTCCACCACTCGGCAATAAAAACTAGTTTAGGATTGTAGTTTGCAAGTATTTCAATTTTCTTTCCTTTTTTATACAAGGCATTACGAGCGGCGGCATAAATTGCAGCTGGGTTTTGATCGAACTCAACATCAGGGGCAGTTTGCTCTTCCATAAAACGAGCACCATGAATCAGTTTGCGAATTTTGAAACCGGCAACAGCTATTGGAAGTAGACCAACTGGAGTTAGTACAGAAAAACGTCCACCAATATCGTCAGATATAACAAATGTTTTGTATCCTTCTTGCGATGCTAAGGTTCGTAATGCGCCTTTTTTAGCATCGGTAATTGCTACTATTAATTCTTTTGCAAGATCTATGCCTACTTTGCGTTCCAAATGGTCTTTTAAGATACGAAAAGCAAGAGCAGGCTCTGTTGTAGTTCCTGATTTTGAAATACATACAATGCCATATTTTTTATTTTCGAGCAAATGCAGTAGCTCCTGCATATAATCTTCGCCAATGTTTTGTCCGGCAAAAACAATAGTCGGATAATCGTTTCCTCCAATAAGGTTTGTAAACGAATGAGAAAGTGCATCGATCACTGATTTTGCCCCCAGGTATGAACCGCCAATACCAACTATTACAACAATTTCAACCTTTTCTTTATACATTTCGGCAATTGTCTCAATGTCTTTAATTTCCGATTCAGAAATTGACGATGGCAGGTTGACCCAACCTAAGAAATCGTTTCCTTTTCCAGTTTTCTCGTGCAATGCTTTGTTGTGTTTCTTTATTTCATCAGCATAGGCATACACTTCATCTTTTTTTACAAAGTCAAAAATTTTGTCAATTTTTATTCCAAGCTTTTCCATTTCAACTTTTTTATACTTTTATTAACCTAATATTTGATTATCTGAAATATACAAAATTACTATCTCAATTTCGAAGTTAGCAATTTCATTTCAATTACTGGTGAAATTTTTTCATAAAGTATTCGATGAATTGCCGAAGCGATAGGCATTTTTACATTCAACATTTCGTTAATTTCGTGAATCGATTTAGAGGCATAGTAGCCTTCTGCAACCATATTCATTTCGAGCATTGCTGATTTAACGGAGTATCCCTTACCAATCATATTTCCAAAAGTACGATTTCGACTAAATTGCGAATAGGCTGTTACCAAAAGATCGCCCAAATAGGCAGAGTAGGAAAGATTGCGATCGTGTTCGAATACTTTTTTGAGAAATCGTTTCATCTCACGAAGCGAATTGGCAACAAATACAGCTGTAAAATTGTCGCCATAGCCCATACCATGACAAATACCAGTTCCCAAGGCATAAATATTTTTCAACACCGATGCATATTCGATTCCATAAACATCGTTCGACGCAACTGTTCGAAGATAGTTATTGTTAATAATACTTCTTACAAGCTCTATATCATTTTTTTTCTCAGCTGCCACTGTCAAATATGAAAGACGCTCCATAGCAATTTCTTCGGCATGACAAGGACCTGAAACAACAGCTATATTACTGCTTTTTACGTTATACCTTTTTTGAAAATACTGTGTAACCGTTAAGTTTTCGTCAGGAACAAGTCCTTTTACTGCATTTACAAATATTTGGTGGTTAAAATCGATTTCCTCATCGCCCAACGAAGCCTTAATATATGCCGATGGCACAACAAAAATCACAACATCCGATGCTTCGATTGCTTTTTTGGGAGAGTCGTGGAAATGTAATTTTTTTGTATCAAATTCGACCGAACTCAAATAACGAGGATTATGGTGAAACTTCTTAATATGTTCAACAATATCACTTTCGAATATATACCAGTTGATAACCGAAGCATTTGGCAGTGCAAGTTTAGCAAGAGCTGTAGCCCAGCTACCTCCGCCAATAATGGCTACTTTTTTACCTTTTGTCATTTAATTTATCCATTTTTTTACGTCGTCCTGCGATGGATTCTGTAGTTCGAGCTTATTCTTTTTGTTAAATCCGCATAAATCCTGATGCAGTTTATTGGCATTGCATTTTTTCAAATCCTCTATGGTATTGTAACCCAGCTTCATAATAATTTCGGCCCATTGTAGCGACATTCCGAGAACCATAAAGTCATTTACATCGTCCTTCTTAGCTATCTTTTCGGGTTTCATTTGAGGGAAAAAGAGAACATCCTGAATTGACTGCTGATTGGTCATAAGCATTGTTAAACGATCAATTCCAATACCCATACCCGATGTGTTTGGCATACCGTATTCGAGCGAGCGCACAAAATCGTAGTCGATAAACATGGCTTCGTCGTTGCCTTTTTCGCTTAGTTTTAACTGATCTTGAAAGCGTTCCAATTGGTCGATAGGGTCGTTGAGTTCCGAATACGCATTGCAAAGCTCTTTTCCATTGACCATAAGTTCGAATCGTTCGGTTAATTGAGAATTGTTGCGGTGCTTTTTACACAAAGGCGACATCTCTACCGGATAATCCATTATAAATGTTGGTTGAATAAAAGAACCTTCACATTTTTCGCCAAATATTTCGTCGATCAATTTGCCTTTACCCATGCTAGAGTCTGCTTCTATATTGAGTTGCTTACATATTTGCAGCAATTCGTCTTCATTTTTCCCGCTTATATCAATTCCAGTATGTTCTTTAATGGCATCGATCATAGTTATCCTACGAAACGGACGTTTGAAATCTATTTCCTTGTCGCCCATTTTCACTTTGGTTGTTCCGTGAAGCGCTAAAGCAATTTTCTCGAGCATTTCCTCGGTAAAGTCCATCATCCAGAAATAGTCTTTGTAAGCTACATAAATCTCCATAACGGTAAACTCCGGATTGTGCGTGCGATCCATACCCTCGTTGCGAAAATCTTTTGCAAATTCATAAACCCCTTCGAAACCTCCAACTATAAGCCTTTTAAGGTACAACTCATTGGCAATTCTCAGGTACAAAGGTATATCAAGAGCATTGTGATGCGTAATAAAAGGCCGAGCGGCAGCACCTCCAGGTATTGGCTGCAACACAGGCGTTTCGACCTCGAGGTAGCCCTTCGAGTTAAAAAAATCGCGCATGGTATTCATAATCATTGTACGTTTTACAAACACCTCACGCACTGCCGGATTAATAATAAGATCGACATAGCGTTGGCGATAGCGCATTTCGGCATCGGTAACTGCATCGAACAATTGACCATCTTTTTCTTTAACAATTGGCAAAGGTTTTACCGATTTGGCAAGTACCGTAAATTCTTTAACATGGATCGACACTTCGCCCATTTGTGTAACAAACACATAGCCTTTAACACCAATAATATCGCCAATATCGAGAAGTTTTTTAAAAACTACATTGTACAAATCTTTGTTTTCGTCGGGGCAAATATCGTCGCGTTTAATATATATTTGAATACGCCCTTTTTCGTCTTGCAATTTTGCAAATGATGCGCTTCCCATAATATTGCGACTCATGATACGCCCTGCAAACGACACATCCTGGTAATTGCCTTTCTCGGGGCTATAATTATCGAGAATTTCTTTCGTATTTACATTTGTATGGTACATAGCTGCCGGAAATGGCTCTATTCCCATCTTGCGCAACTCATTCATAGAGTTGCGTCTAAAAATCTCTTGTTCGCTCAGTTCAAGATTACTCATATTCAGAAAAAATTTCTGCGAATTTACACGAAAACCACATAATAGACAAAATTAAAAATGAGTATAAAGTTTAAACTAAAAAACAAATTTAAATTTTCACAGCACTGTATATTTGACTTTAGTCATTATATTTACCGATTGAACAATTAAAAAAGATTGATGAATAAAAACTGGACAATAAAAATCCCCGGTGATATCGAAAAAACAAGGCATCTGATGGAGGCTTTGGGGGTCGACTATCCAGTTGCCAATCTTTTGGTACAACGCAATATAAGCACATTTGAGGATGCTAAGAAGTTTTTTCGTCCCGATTTAGCCGATTTGCACGATCCTTTTCTTATGAAAGATATGGCAAAAGCCATAGAAAGAATTGAACGAGCGATTGCCAAAAACGAAAAAATATTGATTTATGGCGATTACGATGTCGATGGCACTACTTCAGTTGCCTTGGTGTTTACTTTTTTCGAAAAAATTCACCGGCAAATAGGGTTTTATATTCCCGACCGATATGGAGAAGGTTATGGGATTTCCTACAAAGGAATCGATTATGCAGAATCAAACGGATATTCTCTTATTATTGCCCTCGACTGTGGCATTAAAGCAATCGAAAAAATTGAATATGCAAAGAAAAAACACATCGATTTTGTTATCTGCGACCATCATACATCAGATGCAACTATACCCGATGCTGTTGCTGTGCTAGACCCCAAAAGACACGATTGCACTTATCCATTTAAAGAGCTTTCGGGTTGTGGTGTAGGTTTCAAACTAATTCAGGCATACTGCTTAAAAAATAATATTTCGGAAGAAACAATTTACCCATACCTGGACCTAGTTGTAGTAAGTATTGCTTCAGACATTGTTCCTATTGTGGGCGAAAATAGAATTCTTGCGCATTTTGGACTTAAACACCTCAATGCCAATCCGCGGAGTGGACTCAAAGCCATTATCAACACATCGGGTTTAGACGGTAAAGGAATAACGATCGATGATATTGTATTTAAAATAGGCCCCCGAATCAATGCTGCTGGTCGTATAAACACTGGAAAATCGTCGGTAGACCTTTTAATTTCGTGCGATGCCAGTCTGGCTGCCGATATGAGCGGAGTAATTAACGACTTCAATAACACCCGTCGCAGTATCGACAGCACTATTACCCAGCAGGCGTTAAAAATGATTTCGACCAGTAAGGAATTACAAAATAAAAAATCGACCATACTTTTCAATCCCGAATGGCACAAAGGAGTTGTTGGAATTGTTGCGTCGAGACTAACCGAATCGTATTACAAACCAACCATTGTACTTACTGAATCTAATGGCTTTATCACCGGTTCGGCACGTTCGGTTGCTGGGTACGATTTGTACAAAGCCATAGAATCTTGCAGCGGATTGCTCGAAAACTTTGGCGGGCATATGTTTGCAGCAGGTCTCACCTTAAAGAAAGAAAACTTCAAAGCATTTACTCAAATGTTTGAAGAAACAGTTTGCGATACCATTTTGAACGAACAAATGATTCCAAATATCGAAATCGATATGGAGTTAAGTTTGAAAGATATAACACCAAAGTTTTATAGAATTATTAAACAATTCGAACCTTTTGGGCCAGAGAATATGTCGCCTGTTTTTATGTCGGAAAATGTAGTTGACGATGGTACCGGCAAAGAAGTTGGCACAACTAAAGAACACCTGAAACTAAGCTTATTGCAAGAAGACGAACCCTTCAAGCCCTATCCTGCTATTGGCTTTAACATGGCTCAAAAATTCAAACACATAGGCAAAGGAAAACCTTTTGACATTTGCTATTGTATAGACGAAAACGAATACCGTGGAAATACTACACTTCAATTGCGAATAAAAGACCTTAAAGTTGATTAATAGAACCTAACTATAAACAAATTGCCAATATTTCAGATTCTGAAAATCCAATTTCGCCAAATAATTGCTTCCATTGGAGTGCATTTCCACCACCACACACCCAAATACTTTTCATGTTTTTTAAAAAATTCATATTTTCGTCTTTTAGAGCTCCTGTATACAACACATCATTAACATCCTGAGGTTTAATTAATTCGAAATGGTTGGACGAAGAGTTTATATCGTCGACTACCAAAATATCTGAAAAATGCCATGGCCATATTTGATTGCTTTTTTGACGATTGTATGTTTCGCGACACATCAACAAATCGGCAAATTTCAGAAATGTTGAATATCTTGTAACATTGCATTTCACTGCATGTTCAATTGCAATAGCATTTGCCAAGGCTGTTTTACCGGCTTGCATTCCACCAAAAATCAATATTACCTTAATTGCGCCTTTGTTTTTCGAAAAGTCTTCAATTTGCGTTTTCACAGTCGAGTCAAATGTTTTTGTAATCTCGCTCAATCGCATATATTTTGGAAAACACGCCTGTTGGTAATACATTTTACGCATCAGCCAATGATATGCAGGGAATATGTAAATGATTAACAATCCAACAAAAGCCACAATTCCCCAAATATTATACATATAGCCTAAATAGGCAATCGTGGTTCCATATATAAAAAAAGCAATATCGACAATTACGTCCTTCCAAATGAAGCTAGTATCGGGTTCGAAAGAGCCATAGCTTCTTTGAACATTTATAGCAATTATGGTTTTACGAAGCTCCATTAAAACCCAAACCAAACTTGCAACAAGGTATGTAGCCAAATAATACCAACTAGGGGCTTGTTGAGCAAAAGTATCGACACCCCAAACCAGAAAAAACACCAACACAAAACCCATACAAAAGTGCCCTAACTGGTTTGCCATCCATGAATAGGTAAAAGTGTATCCACTCAGAGTATCTTTGCCTGTAAGGTCTGTCTTAAGCTGATTTAAAAGCTGTTTCAATACAATTTTTACTTTCATTATTCAAATTAATTTAATAAATAATGTAAATTAAGAGTTGAGATTTACCAATTGCCGTCTGCTTGGTTTCTGAGCTAAGTCGAAATATTAGTGCAAAAAACAATGGAAAGATACAAAAAAAGCTCTTAGGAACACCCAAGAGCTTTTTGTATGTTTAAAAAAGACTTCTTACATCATTCCGCCCATGCCGTGAGGATCTGGCATAGCTGGAGCGCTCTTTGGTTCTGGTTTTTCGACCAAAATACAATCGGTTGTAAGGATCATACCTGCAATTGAAGCAGCATTTTCTAAAGCTACACGAGCAACTTTAGCAGGATCGATTACACCAGCAGCAAAGAGGTTTTCGTACACTTCGGTACGAGCGTTGTAACCAAAATCGTCTTTTCCTTCTTTAACTTTCTGAGCGATTACAGAACCATCTTGACCTGCATTTTGAGCAATAATACGCAATGGCTCTTCCAAAGCGCGTTTCACTATTTGAATACCAGTTGTTTCTTCATCGTTTGCACCTTTCATGTTTTCGAGAACAGCTATTGCACGAATAAAAGCAACACCACCACCAGGAATAATACCTTCTTCGATAGCAGCACGGGTTGCACTAAGAGCGTCGTTTACACGGTCTTTCTTTTCTTTCATTTCGATTTCGGTAGCAGCTCCAATATAGATAACAGCAACACCACCGCTAATTTTCGCAAGACGTTCTTGCAATTTTTCGCGATCGTAATCTGAAGTTGTATTTTCGATTTGTGCTTTAATTTGAGCAGCACGAGCATCGATAAGGGTTTTGTCGCCAGCACCGTTTACAACTGTAGTGTTATCTTTGTCGATCGTAATTTTTTCGGCACGACCAAGATCTTTTACAGTAATAGCGTCGAGTTTCATACCTTTTTCTTCTGAAACCACAACACCACCGGTAAGAATTGCAAGATCTTCGAGCATTTCTTTACGACGATCGCCAAATCCTGGAGCTTTAACTGCTGCAATACGAAGTGCTCCACGAAGTTTGTTTACTACCAATGTAGATAATGCTTCGCTGTCGACATCTTCGGCAATAATTAAAAGAGGCTTACCTGTTTGAACAACTTGTTCGAGTACAGGAAGTAAGTCTTTCATAGTAGAAATCTTCTTGTCGTAAAGAAGGATATATGGATTTTCGAGAACCGCTTCCATTTTTTCGGTATCGGTTACGAAATAAGCCGAGATATAACCACGGTCAAATTGCATACCTTCTACAACCTTCACTTCTGTGTCGGTCCCTTTGGCTTCTTCAACAGTAATAACGCCTTCTTTCTTAACTTTTGCCATTGCATCGGCAATAAGTTTTCCGATGTAGCTATCGTTGTTAGCCGAAATGGTAGCAACCTGTTCGATTTTATTGTTGTCGTCGCCAATTGCTTTGCTTTGAGCTTTAAGACTTTCAACTACTTTAGTAACTGCCTTGTCGATACCACGTTTCAAATCCATTGGATTTGCACCAGCAGTAACGTTTTTCAAACCAACATTTACGATCGATTGAGCAAGAACAGTAGCAGTAGTAGTACCATCGCCAGCGTCGTCGTTGGTTTTGGAAGCAACTTCTTTTACCATTTGAGCACCAATGTTTTCGATATGGTTTGCAAGTTCAATTTCTTTTGCAACCGAAACACCGTCTTTTGTAACGTGTGGTGAACCAAATTTTTTGTCGATAACAACATTGCGTCCTTTAGGACCTAATGTAACTTTAACTGCATTGGCCAAAGCATCTACACCTTTACGTAAGGCATCGCGTGCTTCGACATCGAAAATTATTTCTTTTGCCATTTTTTTATAATTGTTTATTGATTGTTTGAACTTTGATTATTAAAATAAATGATTTTCGACAATTGTTGATTGTCAATTGTCAATTAAATTACTGCCAACACGTCGCTCTGACGCATCATTAAATAGTCTTTACCTTCGACCGAAATTTCGGTTCCGGCATATTTGCCATACAATACAACATCGCCTGTTTTTAATTCCATTGCTTCGTCTTTAGTGCCTTTACCAACAGCAATTACAACTCCGCGTTGTGGTTTTTCTTTTGCTGTATCGGGAATAAAAATTCCGCTTGCAGTTTTAGTTTCTGCTTCTTGTGGTTGAACGAGCACCCTGTCGGCCAAGGGTTTAATTTTAACTTCTGACATAGTAACTATTATTTAATTTGGTTAAACATTCTTTTTTGCAATTCTCTTTTTCACAAATCGTGCCAAAACGGAATTTGTCATTTTTGAACAAAAACATCTGCCATTTTTTCAGCAATTTTTGAAGCGATGGCAGATACTTAATTTCGAAAAAGTAATATCATTACGATTATATAAAATAAAAAAGTCAGCAAAGTGTTTTGCTGACTTTTTGTAAATCTTTTGAAGAAAAAACTATTTATTTTCTGGGGCTGGTTGTGCGTTTTGTGCAGGCTGTGAAGCTGGAGCTGAAGTTGGAAAATTGGGAACAGCATTCGGATCAATTGCATTTTTTACTTGATCTTCGATTAACGATTTGCGTTCAACTTCGACCTGACGAGGCATAATAATATTTGCTACTATTGCTAATACAAGAATAGCCGATGCTAAAGTCCAAGTAGCTTTTTCGAGAAAATCTGCCGTACGACGAACTCCCATAACTTGCGAACCGGTAAAATTTGCTGCCAAACCTCCACCTTTCGAATTCTGTACCAGCACTATAAGTACAAGCAAAATGCTTATAATAATCATTAATATAATAATTGCGATATACATAACTTGTTGATTTATTGATTGTTTTTTAATTTATTGATTTCTTCAACACGGGCTGCAAAGTAACTATTTTTTTCGGGATATTTCAAACTTAATTTATCAAAAATTAACAGAGCTTTCTCAAAATTCCCTTGTTTGATATAAATTTTTGCCAAAGATTCGGTCATAAAATCATCGTAAATTTTATTTCCCGACTCTGAAACTTCTTCACTTAAAGGCACTACCTCCATTTTGGGTTCCAAACGAGGACTTTCGACCAAAAACTTAGCTATAAGATCATTCTCTTTTGATTCAATTTTAAAATCGTCGCCTGCCAATTCGTTGATATCGAAATATGATGTTGCATTCGATGTCCTTTTGGGTTTTTCAACAACAGGCATTTGTTTTACTTCTTCTTCTATAGGCTCATTTTCAATTTCAGACTTTACATTTGTATCTATTTCTACAATTTTGACACTTTCTTCTAAAACATGTTGTTCCTCTAATAGACTATTGACAAAAGATTCATCGGCATCAGATTCGACTGAGCTTTCTATTTCAAAACTTTTATTGAAATTTGTATCAATTACTATTGGCTCAATATGTTCGGAATGAGTATAGATACTTGATTTGGCATCGAACTCGAAATCAATATCTGGCAACAATATAAGCTCGTCCGATACAGGCTGATTTTTTTGTTGAACTTGTATTTTCAACACATCCGAAATATTTTCGAGCATCGAATCTTTTTCTCTTCGCCTAATATTAGACTCTACCACTTCATCTATATCGCCATGCGACTGATACAAGAAATTATACAGCATAGCCCTGTCAGATATATGAATAATAGAGGAGTGTAGCTGCTTGTCGAATTCTTCGCTTTGAATGTTCAATAAATTTTTGAGCAACAAGAAATGCAATATTTGATAATAGGGATATTTCTCCAATTCCTTTTGAATATCGCCAACAGTACCCTTGCCCAGCAAATGTGGATTTTTCAAAAATTCTTTTATATCAAAAGCTGTTAGCATATTACCAGTTTACAAATGCTTTGTTAAAAATATCTTCGTTTAAAAGTTCTATTAATTCTTTTATAGTTTTACCATCGTTTTCGACCGTCGAAAGCGACAAGTTATTGTCGAAATCGACAAATCGTGTAAAAGCTTGATCGAAGCTCAATTTTGGCTCTGCATTATTGGTGTACCTAATCCGAACACTAATAGTAAGTCTTGTTTTTGCAGCCACATCGTTTCCCTGAATTCCAACAGGTTGTGTATCGTACGATATTATTTCGCCTTCGAAAGCTGCATCTCCATTTTCGGGTATCAACTTTAAACGAGTCTGATTTCTGCATTTGTCGCGCAAAGCTTCTGTAATATCTATACTCAGTGAAGGAAAAATTATTGGAGCTTGATTTTGAATATTGGTTACCGAATACGTATTTAGCTCAGGCGAAATTGACGCCCCTGACATAGAGTATTTTACAGAGCAAGAACAAACAAACACCATTAATACCGAAACGGCAAATGCAATTTTAGAAAATATTTTTAAGTTTGCTTTTTGAAGCACGTATCTATTAATAAACATCAATCTTCGATATTATATTCTTTTATTTTTCTATAAAGCGTTCGTTCCGAAATGCCAAGCTCGTCGGCAGCCAATTTCCGTTTGCCATTGTACTTTTCGAGAGCTTTTATAATCAATTCTCTCTCTTTATCGGTTATTGAAAGCGATTCTTCCAAAACCTCTTCGGTATCTTCGATATGCTGTTCTTGAGGACGTTTTATTTCGACATTTTTTACAGTATTATTATTATTATTTGAAACCTCGCCCCCAAACAAACGTGTAATTACTCCATTTTCGTCGTGAGAAAAACTTGGAGAACCAGTTGAAGTACCGGAGGTTTGCATTAACTGAAACACCAATTTTTTGAGATCCGTAACATCGTTTCGCATATCGAAAAGAATCTTGTATAAAATTTCTCTTTCCGAAGCAAACGAAGCCGAATCTTTTGACTGAAACAATGCAGGCACATTGCTTTCGTGATAGTTTGGCAAATACAATTTAAGAGTATCTTCTGTTATAAGCCTGTTATTCTCAATAATAGAAATTTGCTCGGTAATATTTTTCAACTGCCTAATATTACCAGGCCAGTCGTAATTTTCGAGTACATAAGCAGCTTCGGCATCAAGCGTTATAGGAGGCATGTGGTATCGCTCGGCAAAATCGCCGGCAAATTTCCGAAACAACAAATTGATATCGCCATTTCGTTCGCGCAAAGATGGCATTTGAATAGGAACGGTATTGAGTCTGTAATACAAATCTTCGCGAAACTTGGCGTTTTGAATAGCTTTAACAACATCGACATTAGTAGCAGCAACGACACGAACATCGGTTTTAAGCACCTTCGATGAACCAACTCGCATATATTCGCCGGCCTCTAACACTCGTAACAATCGAACCTGAGTCGACAAAGGCAACTCGGCTACCTCATCGAGAAAAATAGTACCTCCATTGGCAACTTCGAAGTACCCTTTACGAGCTTCGTGCGCTCCGGTAAAAGAGCCTTTCTCGTGACCAAATAGTTCGGAATCGATCGTTCCCTCTGGTATTGCACCACAGTTAACTGCTATATATTGACCATGTTTGCGTGAACTGAATTGATGTATTATTTGAGGAAAAAATTCTTTCCCAGTTCCACTCTCGCCGGTAATTAACACCGATAAATCGGTATGTGCTACTTGACGCGCTATATCAATAGCCCTATGAAGAGAGGGATTGTTGCCAATAATTCCAAAACGCTGTTTTATATGTTGTATTTCGTTTGACAAATTTTTAAATTTTAAAAAAATCTACTCTTTTTTAAAATGGAGAAAAATATCTGCCATTTTGAATTTTCACCTGACAAAATTACATTAAAATTTTAATTATTTTATTTTTAACAGGCGAATGTTCCAAGCTTTTTAACTATCTTTAAAATTCGAGAATAAAAACTCTAACAAAAGCATATTTCATTTTAAATAAACACACTTAAGAAAACTTTAGCAATCAAAAACCTGATACTAATCAAATGGAAACACACAATATTATCGGAATCATTCCGGCGCGATATGCCTCAACACGTTTTCCGGGCAAGCCATTGGTCGACATTGGTGGCAAATCGATGATACAAAGAGTATATGAGCAATCCAGGAAAGCACTCGAGTTTGTATATGTTGCAACAGACGACGACCGCATTGCACAAGCAGTTGAAAAGTTCGGAGGAAAATACATTATGACTTCGGCAAACCATCAAAGCGGCACCGACCGATGCTCAGAAGCTATTAGAAAAATATCGGGAATAGAAGAAAAAAAGAAATTTGATGTTGTAATCAACATTCAGGGCGACGAACCATTTATAAAACCCGAACAATTGCGACTACTTTGCGGTTGCTTCGACGACGAATGTGTTCAAATAGCAACCTTGGCAAAGAAAATAAGCAATACCGAACAGTTGTTTGATCAAAATTCAGTAAAACTTGTTAAAGACTGCAACGATTTTGCCATTTATTTTAGCCGTTGGCCTATACCGTTTCAAAGAGGCGTAGACCATTCGGAATGGCTCAACAACCACCAATACCTCAAACACCTGGGCATATATGCTTATAAAACCAATATTTTAAAGGAGTTAACAGCACTCAAGCAAACGTCGCTCGAAAAAACCGAATCGCTCGAACAAAACCGCTGGCTCGAAAATTCATATAAAATATACGTTCAAACAACCGATTTTGAAAATATCGCTATAGACACGCCCGAAGATCTCGAAAAAGTTAAAGCAATGAATTGGGAATAATTCATTGCTTTATCTTAAAACTTTGTTACACCTCCCGAGACAACAAACTTCATTACATCGGCAGCCGGAGCATCGATATGAGTAACATGTGCAGTTGGCACAATAAGCAAATCGCCCATAAAGCTATACGAGAAAGGCACATAAACAGCCACCATTTCTTTTAGACCTAAAACAGAAAGATCTTCCTGAGTAATAAAACCGAGTTTTTCGATTTCAAGCTGGGAATTGATTTTGATACGTACAGGCTGATTAAACTTTTTTTCTTTGCCGATAAACGCCGAAAGAAAATCTTTTATAGATGAAAATACTGTTTCGACAATAGGAACTTTACTTAACAGCTTATTAAACAGAATAGTTACCGGACGTGTCAACAGCTTGGGAATTACATATCCCATTAACGACACCACTAAAAAAATGATCACTATTCCCAATCCGGGAATTCTCATATCGAAAAGACTAATAAAAATTGACTGAACCCTACTATCTAAAAAGTCGTAGAGCAAATATCCGAAATACAAGGTTAAGCCTAAAGGAGCAGTATACAACAAACCTTGGAGAAAATAATCGAACATTTTTTTTAACCCGATACGCATTCTTTCTTTGAACAATTGATTCTGACTCATTTGATTAATTTTTAATTCTACTTTTTTCTTTAATCGTTAAACTATTAAATACCAACTCATAAGAATGATCTATCCACTGAAATAAAAGCTGTTCTTTTGGCAATTCGCCTAAAACAATAGTATTCCAATGCGTTTTGTTTTGATGATAACCTGGCAACACACAACTATAACTCTCTCTTAACTCAATTGCCTTACCTGGATCGCATTTAAGATTCATGGTAAAATTCGAATCGAGACTGAGCAAGGCAAACATTTTGGAACCAACCTTAAACACCAATGTAGTTTGGTCAAAAGGAAAGCTCTCACTAACTCCAGGCTTTAAAATACAATAGTTTCTTACTGTTTCAACATCCATATACACATAATTTATCGTACAGACGGATAAAAAGCATCTTCAATATGCTCTATTAAAGGGTTGGCATTGTTAATAATAATAGATACTACATCGAACCGAACTTCTTCCTTGATATTTTTAGAAAGCACATAAGCATTTGCAGCTCTTATAAGTAATTTCTGTTTATTTTTATCGACAGCGTCGGCTGGCTGAACCAAAACATTGCCCGAACGAGTTTTAACCTCAACAAAAACAATGAAATTATTATACTTCGCAATAATATCGACCTCGAGATGCTGTGTTCGCCAATTGGTTTCCATAATTAGAAAACCCTTTTCAATTAAATGAGTTAAAGCCAACTCCTCTCCTTTTATCCCAATATTCTTGTAATCTATCATTTATAAAAACACTTTCATAAAATACATCGAAAAAATTAAGTCATTTAAAAATTATCGGATTAATATTGCATCCGAATCAAAACAATTAAAATAATGGTTAAAACAAGGCTAAAGATAGCTATAATTCTAATTACTTTCTTTACCATTTCTGTATTTTCAAAAAATTTTGAAGGAACTTTGAGTTACATAAAAGAATGTGGCAACGACACCTCTTATGTTTATTGGTTTATAAAAGGAAACAAGGTTCGAATTGAAGAATACAATAGATTTCACGAAATTAGCAGCACTGTTCTTGTAGATATAGAGAAAGAAATTTCCTATCAAATTTCTCCAGACCAAAAATTATATACCCCTTATGAGCAAAATAAAATCGATTTATTTGCCGACAATAATTTTCAAATTACAAAAAGCAACAATTACAAGATTATTAACGGCACAAAATGCTATCAATGGCGTGTACGAAACCAAGCAAAAAACACCGAAATAACCTACTGGGTAACTCGCGATAGTTTTTCTATTTACAACAAAACGATATTGAGCCTCAACAAAACAGACAACTCAATTTGTTTTTTTAAAAAAATCCCCGAATATCAAGGCTACCTTCCACTCTTATGTGAAGAACGCACGCTGTTGCGCGACACTCGATCGAAAAAATCATTGATAAAAATTACCAAAAAAGAAGTAAGCAATTCTCTGTTTGTTATTCCGTCTGATTATAAACTTTTGATTTTGTAATTTTTCAAAACAGCAAATTACATTCATTTTCTGCAACCGTCAAATTCACTACACGTCCCATTGGCAAAGCTATATTTTTGATAGTATGTCCGGCATTAAACCCAAAACAAACAGAAATACCAAGATCGCAAACATGTTCTAAAATAATTTCCTCTGCTTTTTTACCAAAGGGTATCGCATTATCTTTCATATCGCTCAATCCGCCAATAAGCAAACCTTTTAAATTTTTTAAAAAACCACTATATTTCAAATTCATTATCATACGATCGATGTGGTAAAGATATTCGTCCAAATCTTCGATAAAAAGAATTTTTCCACTAGTATCCAAATCGATTGGCGTATTTCGAAGACTATATAAAACCGAAAGATTTCCGCCAACCAATTGACCGACAGCGCTGCCTTTTATATTAAAGCCATGACTTTTAATCATATAAGACAACTTTTTGCCCATAAGGATTTCAACCAAAGTATTTACATTTTCTATATCGCTATTGGGGTTAATATTTACAGGCATTGTAGCGTGTATCGTTTCTAAACCCAAGTTATGAAAAGCAGAATGAAACACAGTAATATCGCTATAACCAATAAACCATTTTGGATTTTTTTGAACCAGTTCAAAATCGACATATTGCAAAGTTCTTACCGACCCATACCCTCCTCTTGCGCACCAAATAGCCTTTACAGACTTATCGGCAAACATACTATTTATATCATTGGCTCTTTCGCGATCGGATCCTGCAAATTGACCGTTTTGCAACCCAATACTATTGCCAACTTTGGCAACAAATCCATTTTGCTCAATAATATTAATTGTATATTCTAAATCTTCGAGATTAATAGCCCTTGAGGGGGCTACAATAGCAATTGTATCGCCAGGCAGAAGACTTGAAGGAGTTTGCATTGTTTCTTTCAGTTTTATTGGGTCAAAGATAAAAATAAAAAGAAGTCATTATCTTTGTGGCGAAAAAAGAAAAGTGGATAGTAGATAGTGAAAATAGACAAAAGATAAAAGATAAAATAAATGAGCGATTATAAAAGATATACCATAACAGCTGCTTTACCTTATGCCAATGGCCCGGTTCACATTGGACACCTTGCAGGAGTATATATACCTGCCGATATTTATGTTCGTTACCTTCGCCAAAGAGGGCGCGATGTGTTATTTGTATGTGGTTCGGACGAACACGGAGTACCCATTACCATTAAAGCCAAAAAGGAAGGCGTTAGCCCGCAAGACGTTGTAGATAAATATCATGGCATTATAAAAAAGTCGTTTGAAGATTTCGATATTTCATTTAATCATTATTCGAGAACCTCCTCAAAAACCCATTATTCTACAGCTTCGGAGTTTTTCAAAACACTTTACGACAAAGGCGATTTTGTAGAAAAAGAAACACAGCAATATTTTGATGTAGAAGCCAATCAATTTCTTGCCGATCGTTACATTACCGGCACCTGCCCACATTGCAGCAACGATAGTGCTTATGGCGACCAATGCGAGCGCTGTGGCACATCGCTCAATGCGACTGACCTTATCAACCCCAAATCGACCATAAGTGGCAATGTTCCTGTACTGCGAGAAACAAAACACTGGTATTTGCCATTAGACAAACACGAGCAATGGTTGCGCCAATGGATTTTGGAGGGACACAAAGAATGGAAAACCAATGTTTATGGGCAATGCAAATCGTGGCTCGACCAGGGACTTCAAGCGCGTGCTGTAAGCCGCGATCTCGACTGGGGCATACCTGTTCCCGTCGATGGTGCAACAGGAAAAGTGCTGTACGTATGGTTCGATGCTCCAATAGGCTATATTTCGGCTACCAAAGAGTATACCCCCGACTGGGAAAAATATTGGAAAAGTGAAGACACCAGACTAATTCATTTTATTGGGAAAGACAATATTGTGTTTCACTGTATTGTATTCCCTGCCATGCTAAAGGCCGAAGGAAGCTATATACTGCCCGAAAATGTTCCAGCAAACGAATTTCTCAACCTCGAAGGCGACAAAATATCGACCTCGCGCAATTGGGCGGTTTGGCTTCACGAGTATTTAGAAGACTTTAAGGGACAAGAAGATGTACTTCGCTATGTTTTATGTGCCAATGCACCCGAAACCAAAGACAACGATTTCACCTGGAAAGACTTTCAAACACGCAACAACAGCGAATTGCTTGCCATTTATGGCAATTTTGTAAACCGAGCAGTTGTACTTACTCAAAAGTACTACAATGGCGTTGTTCCGTCGATAAGCTCCCTTGAAGATCAGGACAAGCAAGTAATTTCAGACATCGCATTGCTCAAGACCTCGATCGAAGAGAATATTGAAAGTTTTCGGTTTAGAGAAGCCTTGAAAGAGCTCATGAATCTGGCACGTTTGGGCAACAAATACCTTGCCGATACCGAGCCATGGAAACTCATCAACACCAATGCCGAAAGAGTTACTACAATTCTTAATATATCGTTGCAAATTGCGGCCAACTTAGTCGTTTTGGGAGAACCCTTCCTTCCTTTTACAAGTAAAAAACTGAGTAAAATGTTGCAGTTCGAACCTATTAAGTGGGATCTAACAGGAAATGCAGAACTTTTAAAACCCGGACATCAATTGGGCGAACCTGTTTTGCTTTTCAGCAAAGTAGAAGACGATGCCATTGCTCGTCAAGTCGAAAAGTTAGCACAATCTAAAAAAGCCAACGAAATGGCTCAACAAACAGCCACAGCTTTGAAACCCGAAATATCGTTCGACGATTTTTCGAAAATGGACATTCGTGTAGGCACCGTGCTTACAGCCGAAAAAGTAGCCAAAACCAAAAAGCTCATGAAGCTAACCATAGATACCGGCATCGACAAACGCACCGTTGTATCGGGCATAGCCGAATATTATGAACCCGAGCAGGTTATTGGACGACAGGTATGCTTATTGGCAAACCTTCAACCCCGCGAATTGAAAGGCATTACATCGCATGGCATGATACTCATGGCCGAAGATGCTGATGGTCGATTGGTATTTGTTTCGCCAAGCGACAAAATATGGAATGGTGGTGAGGTAAAATAGACTTATATAACATCTATGTAAGTTGTTATATAAGAAATACACTATTATAATCTACAAGCTTATTAACCAAATTCTTAATCCCTTTTCGTTTTGCATTTCGATAAATGCATCGACCGCTTCCTGACGTTTTTGCGAAGCAAAAATAGCTACTCGGAAAAGCGTATCGCCATAATTCAATGTATAAGTGGTAAAACCATCCTGCGACATCTTTGTACTGTATTTTTCGGCATTCTCTTTTTGTTTAAAACTGCCCGAAATAATATAATATGTTAACAGTTTTTTTGACTCGTTTTCGTCGAACAACAATGCATTTCGCTTCTCGTTTAGGGTATCTATACCTAATGAATCGGGAACCTGAGCCGGAGCTACGATTTCTTTTTTATTAAAATTAGCAAAATACGATTTAGCTTTATTGAGCAAATCGAAATTGTAAGCAAAATATGACAAAACACCTAATCCAACTAATATTGATGCAACCAGAACCCATTTTGAGTTATTACGCTTTTCAACGGGCTTCTTGATCGAGGCTACCGGCGGGATATACGGCGGAGTAATTGGCTTTTGAGGCACTACTGGTTCGGTATTTTTTTTCTCTTCATTCATAATTGGTTCTATAGTTTTGGTTTCTTGTATTGGAGCTGAATGAATTTTCCGCTCCTGTTTTTCCTCAAATGGTTTTTTATCGTCAGCATCTAACTCTAAAATCGGCTCAACCTCAGGTAAACCAAACGACCCCGAATTTAACACCTCCGAAATTTTTGAAATAAATAAAATTTGCCCATCTTCCAATTTCAACTGTCCAATTCCTTGAACATCGATCGATCGGCCTTCGCGAAGCACATGAAGCATACTGTTAACCTGATTTACAATAGACTCGCGCGCTTCAGTTTCCGAGAATTTCTCGCCCAATGCAAATTCTTTTACCAATTCGTCACCAGGTTCCACTAAATTGGCTTCAAAAACTAATTTTTTGGCAGGAGGAATCATTTTCCCATCAGAAATATACGAAGGTACATCTTTTAAAGCAAAACTGCCTAAACCGGGAACTCCGGCTTCTCCCTTTGTAATTAGGATCTTTTCTAGATATTTGATGTATTGCACGATTTTATGCTTTTGATTTCAAATAACAAACCTAATTGTTTTTTTTATTAATCGCAAATTTTTTATTTTAAAAACACTGATATACAACGGTATGAAAAATATTTATTTTTTTAGTTTAATACTATTCAATATATTCGCATTTTAATACACTTTAAAAAATGAAAAAACAAATATTAGTTACAGGTGGAACCGGCTTTATAGGCTCACATACTGCAGTAGAATTGATCAATGAAGGATACGAAGTCATTATTATCGACAACCTTTCGAATTCGAAAATAGACTCCTTAGATGGAATAGAAAATATAACCGGAGTAAGACCCATTTTTGAAAATTTTGATCTTTGCGACGCCAACAAACTCAATAGCTTTTTCGAGAAATATCCAAGAATTTCGGGCATTATTCATTTTGCAGCTTCGAAAGCCGTTGGAGAATCGGTCGACAAACCCCTTTTGTACTATCGTAACAATATTTTAAGCTTGGTCAACTTGCTCGAGGCAATGAAACAACATAAGATTGAGAACATAATATTCTCATCGTCGTGCACAGTTTACGGAGAGCCCGACTCGTTGCCTATTACCGAGCAAGCTCCTGTTAAAAAAGCCAACTCGCCTTATGGCAACACCAAACAAATAGCCGAAGAGATTTTACAAGATTCTGTAATTGCCATTCCCGAAATAAAAACCATAGCATTACGGTATTTCAACCCAATTGGTGCTCATAAAAGCGCTCTCATTGGAGAGCTTCCAATAGGCGTTCCTCTCAATTTGGTGCCTTTTATAACCCAAACCGCTATTGGTATTCGTCAACAACTGAGCGTATACGGCAACGATTACAACACTTCCGATGGAACCTGTATAAGAGACTATATACATGTAGTAGACTTAGCAAAAGCACATGTTATAGCCGTAAAACGTTTGCTCGAAAATAAAAACAAAAATCGCTACGAGGTGTTCAACATTGGAACTGGCAAAGGTTCTACTGTATTAGAAATAATCAACACTTTTGAAAAAGTTAACGCTCTGAAACTTAACTATAAAATTGTAGACCGAAGAGCTGGCGATATTGAAAAAATATATGCCGACACTCACTATGCCAACACCGAACTTGGCTGGAAAGCCGAAAGCACTCTTGAGGAAACGCTCAACTCGGCTTGGAAATGGGAGCAATATATACGTTCAAAAATGAAATAATTTTTAACTATGAAACCCACATGCTATCAAAGACACAAACACGTAAGTATTTATTTATAGACATGTGCGGCTTCATCATACTTTTATAAACAAATATTAATATAATGAAAAAAACATTATTAATCACCGGAGGAGCTGGATTTATTGGCTCGCATGTTGTGCGGTTATTTGTTACCAAATACCCCGATTACACCATCGTAAATCTCGACAAGCTTACCTATGCAGGCAACTTGGAAAATCTAAAGGATATCCAGGATGCTCCAAATTATATATTCGAAAAAGTAGATATTGTCGATGCCGAAGCGGTCGATCTTATTTTCAAAAAATACGAATTCGACGGAGTTGTGCATTTAGCCGCAGAATCGCATGTAGACCGTTCGATTAGCGACCCCATGGCATTTATCAAAACCAATATATTGGGAACTGTAAACTTGCTCAATGCAGCTCGTCAAAGTTGGAAAGACCAAATGGAAGGCAAACTGTTTTACCATATATCGACCGACGAGGTATATGGCTCGTTAGGCGAAACTGGCTTCTTTTACGAAGATACCCGTTACGACCCTCGTAGCCCATACTCATCGTCGAAAGCCAGTAGCGACCATCTTGTAAGAGCATACTATCACACCTATAAAATGCCAGTAGTAGTTTCGAACTGCTCGAACAACTACGGACCCAATCAATTTCCCGAAAAACTAGTCCCCCTTTCGATCAACAATATCAAGAACAACAAGAATATTCCTATATACGGTAAAGGCGAGAATATTCGCGACTGGCTTTACGTGGTTGATCATGCAAGAGCTATTGACCAAATATTCCACACTGGCAAAACAGGAGAAACATACAACATTGGCGGCCACAACGAATGGACCAATATTGACCTCATTCGCTTGTTGTGCAAAATTATGGACAGAAAACTCAATAGAGCAGAAGGCACTTCGGAAAAGCTTATCACCTTTGTTACCGACCGAGCCGGTCACGACCTACGCTATGCGATAGATTCGAGCAAGATTCAAAAAGAATTGGGCTGGATACCATCGCTTCAGTTCGAAGAAGGACTTGAAAAGACCGTCGACTGGTATCTTGCCAACGAACAATGGATCAACAATATCGACAGCGGGGCTTACGAAAAATATTACAACCGCCAATATGGAAAAAGAAAAGTAACGAATAACGATTATTGAGATTTTTTTCAACTCCGAAAGGGTTTAAAACCCTTTCGGAGTTCGCAGCAATGAGCTATTGAAAAAATATATATTTTAGTGAATGATAAAAAAAACAATCTATATGCTCCTTGCCACAATTCTATTTATCATAGCCTCCTCTGTGATTTTTTACCGATGTGCTCCTCAATTTGGTGCATCGCCTTCGAAAGCCGAGCGGCAACGCATGGAGCGCTCGCCCAATTTCAAAAATGGGAAGTTTGTGAATCTCGAAGCAACGCCTATGATGTCGGGCAAAGTCAATTTCTTTAAGATGTTTAAGGAGTTTCGCGAATCGTCGAGAATAAATGTGCCGAAAAGTCCTATTGAAACTATGGTTTTCGACAAACAGAAGTTTCTCGACAACGACACGTCTGTTTCGATTACTTGGCTTGGACATTCAACGGTTCTTTTGCGAGTCAATGGCATCAATATTATAACTGATCCTGTTTTTAGCAAGCGGGCATCGCCTTTTTCCTTTGCTGGAACCAAAGCATTTGACTACACCAACACATTGCTTATCGACAGTCTGCCTCCAATCGACTATGTTATCATATCGCACGACCACTACGATCATTTAGACTATAAAGCCATTAAACAGATTGCCCCAATTACAAAAATGTTTCTCGTTCCCCTAGGTGTAAGAGCCCACTTGGAACGCTGGGGAATACCTGCCAATAAAATTGCCGATTACGATTGGTGGGAGAAGCATGAGGTAGATTCGTCGCATTGGTTTGTCAATACGCCGGCACGACATTTCTCGGGTCGACGAATGGGCAATAGGAACTCGACATTATTTAGTTCGTGGGTTATAAATATTGGCAATTACAGGCTTTTCTTTGGTGGCGACTCGGGCTATGGCATACATTACAAGCAAATTGGCGACAAATATGGCCCATTTGACCTTACCATGCTCGAATGTGGACAGTACAACGAGCTTTGGGCTTATATTCATTCATTTCCCGAGCAAACAGTTCAGGCAAATATCGATCTGAAAGGCAAAAAAATGTTAGCCATTCACTGGGGAAAATTTATGCTAAATCTTTCGCACTGGCACGAATCGATAGAAAGGGCTGAAAAAGAAGCAAAAATAAAAAATGTTTCGTTGGTAAATGCCACTATTGGAGAGGTGATCGAGATTAACCAAAAATAGTTCTTATTTTTGTAAAAACATCCAAAATTGATGCCTGATTCCGAGATATTTGCCGATATAATACTTCCTTTTCCGCTTCAGCAAGTATTTACATACAGTGTACCCAATGAATATGCCGAAATTGCTGCTTCCGGAATGCGAGTTGTGGTTCAGTTCGGAGCTAAAAGATTATACACGGGCATAGTACAGAAAATTCACATTACAAAGCCAATTAATTATGCAGTAAAACCCATAGTTTCAATACTAGACAAACAAGCTGTCATTAATACTATTCAACTTGAGCATTGGACATGGCTTAGCAATTATTACATGAGCCCAATTGGCGATGTAATGAAAGCTGCATTGCCGGCAGGTTTCAAACTCGAAAGCGACACTCATGTTTATTTCAACGAGCAGTTCGAAAACACACTAGACATTTCAGCTGACGAATCGCTTATTCTGACTTTGATTGAAAAGGAACATCAAATGTCCATTGCCGACATTACTTCAAAAGCAGGCAAGCGCAATGTTATACAAGCCATCAAAAGCCTTTATGAAAAGGGCGCTGTTATTATCGACGAACAACTTCGCGAAGGATATAAACCACAAAACGAATCATTCGTAAGGCTTTCGAGCACATTAATTTGCGAAACCAATGTTAATGAAGCGTTCGATAGTTTAAAAAAAGCTAAAAAACAATTAGAAGTTCTCACACATTATTTAAGGCTTTCCGAATGGACAGAAAACATTGAGCCAATTGAAGTTAAAAAGTCTGAATTACTCAAACAAGCAAACGCATCGTATGCAACCTTTAATACATTGCTCGAAAAAGGGATCTTCGAAACCTATACCAAAGAAAAAAGCCGGATAGAGAAAAACTCTTACAATACATCAGAATTAAACAAGCTTAATTCATTTCAAGACAAAGCTTTTCAGGAAATAATATCATCGTTTGAAGAAAAAGATGTAACGCTGTTGCATGGCATTACCTCGAGCGGGAAAACCGAAATTTACATTCATCTGATTGCCCAAACAATTGCCCAAGGCAAACAAGCGCTGTATCTTTTGCCCGAAATTGCATTAACTACACAAATAATTAATCGCTTACGCCAAGTTTTTGGCAACAAAGTGGGTGTCTATCATTCGAAATTCAACGATTCGGAAAGGGTTGAAATTTGGAACAAGCTGCTCATTAACAACGACGATAGTTATCAGATTATTTTAGGTGTGCGCTCAAGTGTATTTCTGCCATTTAGTAAGCTAGGTTTAATAATAATTGACGAAGAGCACGAAAACACTTACAAACAGTTCGATCCATCGCCGCGCTATCATGCACGCGATGCAGCTATTGTACTTGCTGGCATGCACAAATCGAAAGTACTGTTAGGCACAGCAACTCCTTCGCTCGAGTCGTACTTCAATGCCATGTGCGGCAAATACGGCTTGGTAAAACTCGACAAACGCTACAAAGAAATAAAACTGCCCGAAATACGATTGGTCAACACTTTAATTGCCCGTAAAAAGGGCAATATGAACTCACATTTTTCCAAAGAGCTAATCAATGCGTTGGAAGAAACATTAAAAAAAGACAAACAAGCTATATTGTTCCAAAACAGACGAGGCTACTCCCCTTTTAACTACTGCGAAGATTGTGGCAACATACCCCATTGCAAGTATTGCGACGTTAGCCTTACCCTGCACCGCTCGTCGAAGCAACTGACCTGCCATTACTGTGGCTACGCAGTTTCATCGATTCACAAATGCGTCGAATGCGGTAGCACCAACCTCAAAACCAAAGGGTTTGGCACCGAAAAAATTGAAGATGAAATATCTGTTTACTTTCCTTCTGCTCGCATAGAACGTATGGATGTTGACTCTACCCGAAAGAAACATGCACACGAAGAGATTATTGCACGGTTCGAAGCTGGCGCTATTGACATACTCATTGGTACGCAAATGGTTTCGAAAGGACTCGACTTTGCCAATGTTCATCTGATCGGAATTCTCGATGCCGACTCTATGCTCAACTATCCAGATTTCAGGGCATACGAGCGTTCGTTTCAGCTCATGAGTCAAGTGGCAGGACGTGCAGGACGAAGCAACGAGCGAGGGCTTGTGTATATTCAAACTGCGAAACCGGGGCACCCGATTATTAGTCAGGTCGTTAAAAACAATTATTTAGAAATGCTCAATGAACAATTGGCCGAACGCCGCGATTTCCACTACCCTCCTTTTTACCGTCTCATGCGAATTACCCTAAAGCACCGCGACGAAAACACTTGCAATAATGGAGCTCAACAACTTGCCAACACACTCAAAAAACGCCTGGGCAATCGCATTGTTGGGCCCGACTTTCCCTTAATAAATCGCATTCAAAGCTTATTTCTAAAAAATATTCTGATTAAAATGGAACGCGACAAACCGGCTTCAACTATTAAAGAACTTGTTGCCCATGAAATAAAAGCACTGAGCGAAGTAGCTGCATTCAAAAGTATTTTAATCAATATTGATGTAGATCCAATGTGATGTTTTAAAAATTATTATATTTTAGCACAAAAATTACAACATTGAGTCCAGCAGAAATACGCAGCGCATTTGAAAACTTCCACAACAAGCAAATACTGGTTATTGGCGATGTTATGGTCGATTCGTACCTTTGGGGAAAAGTAGAACGCATATCGCCAGAAGCACCTGTTCCTATCGTTAATTGTTCGCGACGCGAGAATCGCTTAGGAGGTGCAGCCAATGTTGCCCTTAATCTTTTGGCTCTCGAAGCAAAACCCTTTCTTTGCGGCTTTATTGGCAACGACGAAACAGGACGAAACTTTTTAGAGATGCTTCAGAAACTTAATCTAGAAACAAAAGGCATATATACCGTGCCTGGCAGACCCACAACAGTTAAAACCCGTGTAATAGGCGGAAATCAACAGCTTATACGTGTCGACGAAGAGACCGACAAGCCCTTGGCAAAAGCCGACGAACCAGCTTTTATTGCTCACATTGAGCAATTGCTCAACAACAACAAATTCGATGCGATTATTTATCAGGATTACGACAAAGGCGTATTGACTCCCAATATTATCAATACAACAACCGATATAGCCAGCAAAAAAAATATCCCTACCTTGGTCGACCCCAAAAAACGCAATTTTGACCAATACAACAATGTTACTTTTTTCAAACCCAATTTCAAAGAATTTTGCGAAGGCCTAAAGTTAGAACTTAGCAAATCAGATACCAACGCCCTATACGAAGCCGCCAATGCATTCCGCAAGGAAAAAAACATAAAATATTTGATGATTACCCTCTCCGAAAAAGGAGTATTTATATGTGACGACCATACATTCCATGTCATTCCGGCCGAGGTTCGCGATATAGCCGACGTGTCGGGTGCCGGCGATACAGTTATTAGTGTTGCTTCGCTGTGTTTAAGCACCAATTTTAAGCCTTATTTTATTGCTTATGTATCGAATATGGCGGGAGGATTGGTTTGCGAAAAAGTAGGAGTAGTACCCATCGACAAAAAACACTTAGAATCAGAATTGTTTTAAAAAAACATATTGATTAATTCTGCTTCGACAGTCTTTCTACAAAGATATCGCAACTATATTGCTTTTTATTAAACTATGTTTTCGGCTTTATTGATGCTATGTATATAGTTTTTAGTTTGTTTAATCTATCAAAGTATCATTGTTCAATTTTTCTTCGCGGCTTTGCGACCTCGCATTTAAAATTTACTATTAATTCGACCTCTTTAACAACACCTCCCCAACAAAGCCTTCAAACACTAAAAACCAGCTTTTTAGCCGTTTAAAAATTGCCATTTTTCTTGCATAATATTAAGAAAATGTTATATTTGCGTTAAGACTATGTTAATATTAAAAATTAATAATAGTGCTCAACTAACACCTAATATTTTACTAAAACTTACCTACCATGAAAGAATATTCAACAGAGAAAATTAAGAACATTTGCCTTGCCGGCAATATCGGATCGGGCAAAACCACTCTGGCAGAAGCCATGCTTTTCGAGAGTGGGCTGATCGACCGACGGGGATCAGTAGAACAAAAAAACACAGTTTCGGACTACAGCGAAATTGAACACGTCAACCGATCGTCGGTTTATTCGTCGGTGATGTTTGCCGAATGTAACGAAAAAAAGATTAACATTATCGACAACCCCGGTTCAGACGATTTCGTGGGAGGGCTTTTTGCCTCAATGGAAGTATCGGACACTGCAGTACTAGTGCTCAACGCGCAAAACGGTGTTGAAGTTGGCACCGAAATTCAATTCCGACACCTCGAAGAACACCAGCAACCATCGGTAATACTTATTAACCACCTCGACAGCGAAAAATCCAATTACGAGAAAACGCTTGAAATGGCTCGTGAACGATTGAGCAAAAACGTAACCATTGTTCAATATCCTATAAACGAAGGCACAAATTTCACAACAATAATCGACGTACTGTTGATGAAACAACTCCAATACCCCTTAGAAGGCGGCAAACCCGAAATCTCAGATATTCCAGCTTCGGAAGCTACAAGAGCTGCCGAGCTACACAATAAATTAGTAGAGAAAGCTGCCGAAAACGACGAAAAATTGATGGAGCTTTTTTTCGAAAAAGGCGAACTCGAAGTGAGCGAGCTCCGCATGGGCATTAGCCTAGGTTTGCTTCATCACGATATTTTTCCGGTTTTTTGTTGCTCGGCAAAGAAAAATATAGGTATTGGAGCTTTTATGGAATTCATAAGCAATGTATCGCTTGGTCCCGTTGAAGGTCACCAACTCAAAACCTCGGAAGGCGACACCGTTCACGTAGAGGTTAGCGGCAGCACTTCGTTGTTTGTGTTTAAAACACATGTAGAACCTCACATTGGCGAAATTAGCTATTTCAGAGTTATACGTGGCGAAGTAGCCGAGAATATGGACTTAGTCAACAACAATATACAAACAAAGGAAAGAATAGG
This sequence comes from Bacteroides fragilis, assembly GCA_945889005.1. Classification (GTDB taxonomy): domain Bacteria; phylum Bacteroidota; class Bacteroidia; order Bacteroidales; family DTGW01; genus CAMDBI01. Next base: position 40,017 of record CAMDBI010000007.1, on the reverse strand, counting down.
GCAGTTGTTTGTTTCAAATGGCAAAAACCGTGTAAAAGTTACTCGTTTATTGGCAGGCGATATTGGATGCACTGTGAAACTCAAAAGCACAAAAACCAACCATACACTCACGGCTCCCAACAAGACATACATTTTTGACCCAATTATTTTCCCACATCCCAAATACCGCACAGCCATAAAAGCCAAAAACGAAGCCGACGAAGAAAAACTGGGCGAAGCATTGCACCGCATGCACCACGAAGACCCAACAATAATTGTCGAATATTCGAAAGAGCTGAAGCAAACCATTGTTTATAGCCAAGGCGAATACCACATGAACATATTGAAATGGCATCTCGACAACGAGTTTAAGATTGCCACCGAATTTATTACTCCCAAAATTTCGTACCGAGAAACCATTACCAAAGTGGCACAAGCCGAATACCGGCACAAGAAACAATCGGGTGGTTCGGGTCAGTTTGGCGAAGTACACATGATTATTGAGCCCTACATCGAAGGCGAAGCCGACAACAATATATTTAAAGTCAATGGCAAAGAACTCAAGCTTAGTCTTCGCGATAAAGAAGAACATTTGTTGCCATGGGGCGGGAAACTAATATTTTACAATTGTATAGTAGGTGGAGCCATCGAAGCGCGTTTCTTGCCAGCAATTCTAAAAGGGGTGATGGAAAAAATGGAAGAAGGCCCTCTAACTGGTTCTTACGCCCGCGATTTGAAGGTATATGTATACGATGGCAAAATGCACCCGGTCGATTCGAACGAAATATCGTTTCGCCTAGCAGGCCGCAACGCATTTAGAGAAGCCTTTAAAAATGCCGGCCCAAAGATTATGGAACCCGTGTACGATGTCGATGTATGGGTGCCTGCCGATCGCATGGGCGATGTAATGAGCGACCTGCAAACACGCCGCGCCATTGTATTGGGCATGAGTAGCGAAAAAGGCTTTGAGAAAATTACTGCCAAAGTGCCCTTAGCCGAAATGAACAAATACTCTACCTCTCTTAGCTCTCTTACACAAGGTCGAGCCATATACCAAATGAAATTTGCCGAATATTCGCAGGTGCCAATGGAGGTTCAAGCCGAACTGCTCAAGGTATACGAAGCCGCTAATGTAGAAGAGTAATTGAATGTGCAAATGACCAATATGCAAATATGAAAATTAAATCTGGACTCTAATATCAGATATAAAAGCCCTACTCTTGACTTTTTCTTGAGTAGGGTTTGTTGTTTGAGGGTGTAAAGGCGTAGCAGCGCGTTATAATAAATATTTGCAATTTTATAACCCTATAAGAATAATAGTATTGAATTAAAAATAACACTACCACATTTAATAAAAGTAGCATTATCATGTAAAATTTCATTTTTCCTTCAAAAAGAAAAAATATAAATGCAACAAAAGTTAAAAAACCTAAGGAATTACTGCCTTTCATTCCTTCGCTGTAAAACCAATTAAAAGTTAAAACTATGTTAGTAGTAATGAAAAAAACAAATGAAATATATTGTTTCCTGCTATGAAAGCACCTTACCTGAATATAAAGTATTGAAATTACGAGCCCACCAGCAATATTAACTAAAGTACAAAAAAATATAGAATAAATAGATGTAAGATAAGTAGATGTAAGATAATAGACAAAAGAAAAGATAACAAAAAACCTCTCCTTTACTAGCACACCAAATGCTTTTCGAGCATTTCCATGAGCCTAGCCGATTCGACAGGTTTTGGCAGAAAATAATCAAAAGCTGCTCTCATTTCAACAGGGATATCTTGATATACATACGATGTTTGAACGATTATTGGCACTTTGGTATCTTTTTCTCTAATTTGTTTAATCAGATCGTAACCATTGCCTCTTGGCATATTAACGTCCATCAATATGGCATTGTAATTGCCATTAATTTTATCTTGTGCTTCGACTCCATCTTCGGCCCTTACAATATTTATACCTGTAATCGAAAGCAGTTCCTTTAAATACACAAAACTGGTATCGTCGTCTTCGACTATAAGAATATTGAAACTATCCCATTTCTTCTGAACCTCAACTTTTTGTTTTCGCTCTTTTACAACGTGTACAAAATTCCTAGCCGGAATACTAAAGTAAAAAGTTGACCCCACATTAACTTCCGACGTAAACCAAATGCGCCCGCCAAGCAATTCGACCAACAAACGTGCCATATACAAGCCTATGCCCGTGCCCCGGTGAAGTTCTTTTTTCTTGTCGGCTTCAAATTTATTGAAACTCTGAAACAACAAGCTGTGGTAGTCTTTGTTAATTCCTATACCGGCATCTTTTACATAAAAGGTAATGAAGTTTTGCTCACCAAGATCATAGCCAAACTCCACGCTACCATTGTTGGTATATTTGATACCATTATCTATAAGTTTCCCGATTATTTGAAGCAAACGCTTGGTGTCGGTTTTAAATATAAAGTTGGTATCGTGTTTTTTATAGATCAATTCTATTTTTTCGCCCAAGTTGTTTTTGGTTATCGTTTTCTGAAATTGCACGAAAACATGTTTCATAAACTCGTCGATGTTGCAATCTTGCTCATCGACTTTTACCATTTTTGCTTCGAGTTTCGACACATCGAGTATGTCGTTGAGCAAACTTAGCAATTGAAGCGAATTGTCTTTAATAATAGAGGCATAGGCATTCTTTTTCTCGTCGGTCACTTTGTTGCGTTGAATTAGTTCCGAAAAACCCACAATAGCATTCATCGGGGTTCTAATTTCGTGCGACATATTTTCGAGAAACGCCGATTTGAGACGGTCGGCTTGTTGAGCCTTAGCATATTCACGCAAATAATTATTTTTTGCTGCAACTACCAATAAAGACATAATACACAAGTAAATAATTAAAGTTAAATAACTATCTACAATTCTTAATTCGTGCGATGGATAAACAGGCAAAAAATCGGGAAATGTAATTTCTATAGCAAACAATAGAACGATATTAATAAAAATAGCAGCTATAATCGTTCTTAATATTTTCTTTTCCCAAATAAAAACCATAAAAGCGAAATAAATAATAAACAAGTATATTGCATTTCCACTTGAACCATAGTTGTAGTACCAATAAAAGTTACAAAATAATAATGTATATATGCTAAAAATGTATTTTGCTAATAATAAATATTTACGAAAACGAGTTAAAAAAAAATTTAACGAATAAAAGATAAGTGAAATAATATAAATTGAAATTGTTAGTTGGGCATAATAATTAGTAAAAATCGAAAAAAACACAACTGCCCATGAAAATATAATACATGTTATAAGAAAATTCTCCTCAAAACTATAATCACTTTTATTGCGAAACATCTTTGTTAACAACCTGTTCAAAACTCCCATACAAAAGTTATATTTATAATAATAAATTTAGATTAATTTTTAAAATAATTATTATAAATACATAACTAATTAACTAAAAAAAATGAAAAACATTTACGATTCAGTATTTCAGACTTTTAAAAGCTCTGCCGATTTAGGAATGGGTTTACTAACAACAGATAAACAAGGGCTCTCTTCAAACTATTTTACAATAAATAAAAAAAAATATTTAAACTTTTGCTTAAACGACTACTTAGGACTTACCCAAGACAAAAGAGTTAAACAAGGCGCAATTGATGCTATCAAAAAGCACGGAGCTTATTCATCAGTTTCAAAAGTATTTATTAAAATAGACAAATATCAAGAAGCAGAAGAACAACTATCAAACATGTTTGGCAAGCCATGTCTATTATTTTCGAGAACCACAATTGCTCATACGGGAATTTTGCCTGTAATAATAAACTCAGACGATGCAATACTGGTTGACCACCATGCCCATGCAAGCATAAAATTGGCTACAGACAGCCTAAAGGTCAATGGAATATCTGTAGAAGTAATTAAACACAACCATATTGGCATTATAGAAGATAAAATAAAAGAATTGTCAATCAAATATAAAAAAATATGGTACTTAGCCGATAGTGTATATTCTATGTTTGGCGACTCATTCCCATTTGTTGACTTAATGGCTCTAATAAAAAAATACCCCCAATTTCATTTATATATTGACGACTCGCATGGTATAAGCTGGACAGGAGAAAATGGTCGTGGATTTGCACCAGACAAAATCGGGTATCATCCGCAAATCACATTAATTACTTCTTTGGGCAAAGGATTTGGAGCAGGAGGAGGTGTTGCTGTATTTTACGATGAGAGAACCAAATTGCGTTGCGAAGTATGTGCTCCCCCTCTTACTTTCAGCTCTCCTATTGCGCCTCCAACATTAGGTGCAATCATTGCATCCGCAAAAATACACCTCACAAACGAAATCTATACCCGACAAGCCGATTTGCGTGAGAAAATTCAATATTTTATTGAATTAGCTCACGAACTGCAAGTCCCAATCATTGGAGATACGTATTCTCCTGTTTTTTTATTTCCTGGTTCAACACCGGAAATAACAAATGAAATTAACTATGGCTTACTTAAACGTTCAATATACATGTGCGTAACTCATTTTCCAGCTGTACCTGCAAACAATTCAGGTATAAGAATAATGATATGCAATTATCATACTAAGGAGAATATTCAAACTTTACTATATGCTTTAAGAGATGAACTAGATAAAGCTTTAGATAAGAGAAAACTGGGGAAAAATGACATAATCAGATTTTATAAAATTCAGCCTGAAAATGCTGAAATCTTCAAGTAAAAAAACTAAAAATCACCCTATTTGCTTAACACTCTCTAAAACATCTTCGCCAGCGACTCTAAAAGTCCCATCGTCTAAGCAAAAAACTCGGCTATCGAAGTTAAAAGCTTCGACAGCCGAGTTAAAAGCTCCCACAACGGAGCAAATAACTTAAACTGCGAAGCTTTTTGCTCCATTGTTGTTGCAAAAAGCTACATTGTCGAAGCAAATAACTTCATTGTTGTCGGTAAAAGCTTCAATGGAGGTTTTTTTAACGACAAGCATCGAGCAAAAAGCAAAAAAGACCTTATTAGGGTCTTTTTTGTTGCTTGTAAAAAATCTTTTCTCGGAGCTTACTGAGCCTTGGCTGCAGTTTCTACTTTCGACCGTCCTTTTACAAAACGCGCCGACAGATCTTCGACAATGGGCTTGGCTGCTCCCACGTTCTTTTTGGCAGCTTCTTTTACAGCACCGTAAAACGAGAGCGAGGCAACATAAGCTTCGCTACCGGCTATCATCATGGTATCGTCGAGCTTCGAGTGCAGTTCGTTCAACAACATGTATACACTTTGTAGCTTTTCGACGGTTTCCACATCCTTGCGCATTTCTTCAATATCGACATACGATGGCACCAATTCGGGGTTTTGGGTTGCATACTCGTACGATTTTTTGACAAACGCAAATGTTTTGTCGCCCATCTTGGGCATACTTTGCCTATCGTCGGGTGTTAGCGATAGTAAAAAAGGCAGGTTTTGCTTAATGCTCGCGATCGAAGCTTTTACCGATTGAAGGGTGTCGGACGCTATGTCCAACGAAATTTTGTTTTCCATGGTTTTAATGGTTATATGATTAATATAAAAAACTCTAAAACAAACTTAAAAAAATAATTGGAAAAATACAAAATATGACTTAATCTTTTTAAACACTTAAACACGACTACTCAGAGTTTGATTAACTTCATTTTTAACCCTCCGTGTATCTATGTATAAATATTGTAAGAAAATAAAAGTTTTCCTTCGTGAATAAATTTCGATTAAATGAGAACTAAAAATCGACAGATTTTAAGCGATTTGATTGCATTACTTTCGTCAAAACTATCTGACAATCTTCAAGACATTGTATTATTTGGCTCTCGTTCAGTTGGCAATCATCAAAAAGACTCGGATTACGATATTTTAATTGTATTAAAACAAAAAGTCGATTGGAAAAAAGAACGAGAAATATCTGATTGGTGCTACGAAATTGATTTAAAATACAATATTATTACAGACGCCCACATTATAAGCCAAAACGAGCTTTCAACCTTAAGGGGCAAGCAACCAATTTTTGCAAATGCTATATCTAAAGGGGTTCACGCATAACTAATGATCAGGACAGAGAGGCATTGATAAAATACAATTTTGCCCTCCGTGTCATCGTGTCTCTGTGTTTAAATATTTTTTATATTTGCCATTCTTAAAAAAAAACACAAAAGCAAACAATGGAAATTCCTTCGAAGTACGATCCTCAACTAACCGAAAGCAAATGGTATCAATACTGGCTCGATCAGCGTTTTTTTCACTCAGAGCCCGATGGTCGCATACCTTACACGATAGTAATACCTCCGCCCAACGTTACCGGAGTGCTACACATGGGTCACATGCTCAACAATACCATACAAGATGTACTTGTTCGCCGTGCCCGTATGCTTGGCTTCAATGCCTGCTGGGTTCCCGGCACCGATCATGCATCTATTGCCACCGAAGCACGAGTAGTTGCCAAATTGGCTGCCGAAGGCATCAACAAACGTGACCTTACCCGCGACCAATTTTTGGAACATGCCTGGGAATGGACACACAAACACGGCGGCATTATACTCGAACAGCTCAAAAAACTAGGATCGTCGTGCGACTGGGATCGTACCTGCTTTACCATGGATCCCGAACGCTCCGAAAGTGTTATCAACGTGTTTGTCGACCTATATAAAAAAGAACAAATATACCGTGGCGTTCGTATGGTCAACTGGGATCCCGTGGCTCTCACAGCCGTATCGGACGAAGAAGTAAACTACAAAGAGGTAAACTCGAAACTCTACCATGTTCGCTACAAAATCGTTCCCTCCGACACGGTTCACGGTTCACAACCCACGGTCCACGGTTCACGAGAAACTGTCCACGGTTCACGAGAAACGGCCCACTACCTAACCATTGCCACCACCCGTCCCGAAACCATACTGGGCGATACAGCAGTGTGCGTGCACCCCGACGACGAGCGCTATAGCCACCTAAAAGGCTGCAAGGTTTATGTACCCCTTATCGACCGCGAAGTGCCGATTATTTTCGACCCTTATGTCGACCGCGAGTTTGGTACCGGTGTGCTCAAGATTACTCCTGCTCACGACCTTGCCGACTACGAACTGGGACAGAAATACAAGCTCCCCACCATCGATATTTTTAACGACAATGGCACACTCAACGAAAAAGCCCTTCTTTATGTGGGCGAAGACCGTTTCGCCGTTCGCGAAAAAATAGTTGCCGACCTCAAAAAGCTCGATCAAATAGCCAAAATAGAAGAATACACCAACAAAGTAGGTTATTCGGAGCGCACCAATGCCGTAATCGAACCAAAACTATCGATGCAGTGGTTTCTCCGTATGAAAAAACTTTCGGAACCTGCCCTCGAAAATGTAATGAACGACAACATTACACTGCATCCGGCAAAGTTCAAGAACACCTACCGACACTGGATGGAAAACGTTAAAGACTGGTGCATTTCGCGCCAACTCTATTGGGGACATCGCATACCAGCCTACTACATTGGCGACACCAACGAATACGTGGTAGCCAATACCGAAGCCGAAGCACTCGCCATGGCACAGCAAAAGACCGGCAAAAACCTAAGCATTGCCGACCTTCGACAAGACGACGATGTGCTCGACACATGGTTCTCGTCGTGGTTGTGGCCCATATCGGTATTCGACGGCATACGCAATCCCCGAAACCCCGAAATCGACTACTACTACCCTACCGACGACCTGGTAACTGCTCCCGAAATCTTATTCTTCTGGGTAGCACGTATGATTATTGCCGGCTACGAATACGAAAAAGAAATGCCCTTTAAAAATGTATACCTCACCGGCATTGTTCGCGACAAGCTTGGACGCAAAATGTCCAAATCGCTCGGCAACTCGCCCGACTGCCTCAAGCTCATCGAACAGTACGGCGCCGATGGCGTACGTGTTGGCATGCTTCTGTGCTCGCCTGCCGGAAACGATTTGCCATTCGACGAAGCTCTTACCGAACAGGGACGTAACTTTGGAAACAAAATATGGAATGCCTTCCGCTTGGTAAAAGGTTGGCAGGTCGACCCATCGATACCTCAACCTGAGTACGCCAGTTTGGGCATCGAGTGGTTCGAAAACCAACTGAACAAATCGATAGCCGAAATTGACGATCACTTTTCGAAGTACCGCCTTTCGGAAGCCCTTATGACCGTGTACAAACTCTTCTGGGACGAGTTCTCGGCTTGGTACCTCGAAATTGTAAAACCCGAATATCAAAAACCCATCGACAAGCTCACGCTCGATGCTACATTGGGCTTTTTCGACAAACTCATGCACCTCTTGCACCCATTCACGCCTTTTATCACCGAAGAAATATGGCAACTTTTGGCCGAACGCAAGCAGGGCGAAAGCATCATGATCAATCGTATGCCTATTGCTGGCAAAATTGACGATAAGCTCATCGTTTCGTTCGAAAACACCAAAGAAGCCATTGCCCAGGTGCGCAATATCCGCCAGGAAAAAGGCATTGCCAACAAAGAGCAATTGGAGCTATATATTAAAGCCGAAAACAAAGAATACAGCAAGCAGTTCGAGCCTGTATTGAAGAAAATGGCGAACCTTTCTTCGTTGGCACATACAACATCAAAGATCGAGGGCTCGGTATCGTTTATGGTCAAAACCGACGAATACTTCGTACAGCTAGGCGGACTGCTTGATGTTGAAGCCGAGAAAACCAAAATAACCGAAGAGCTCAAGTACCAACAAGGCTTTTTGGAATCGGTATTGAAAAAACTCAGCAACGAGAAGTTTGTAGGCAGTGCCCCTGCTCAAGTAGTCGACAATGAACGCAAAAAACAAGCCGATGCCCAAGCAAAAATAACCTCGTTACAAGAACGATTGAAAGAATTGAAATGATCGTAATTATTTTGTAAATTTGGATTTCAAAAAACATTTCCTATGATACATTATCAATCAATAATCAAACGAAATCCAAATAAAAGATTTGGCAAGCCCTGTGTTAGGGAAACCAGAATCTCTGTCTATGATGTTTTGGGTTGGCTTGCGGCTGGAATGACTAATACAGAAATAATTGAAGACTTTCCGGAATTAAGCATTGAAGATATACAAGCCTGTTTGGCTTATGCTGCTGATAGGGAACATAAACTGCAATATGCCTAATGAAACTATTATTTGACCAAAATATTTCATATCGTATTGTAAATAAATTAACAGAAACATTTGCTGATTCAAAACACGTAAGTCACTTTGGACTGAATGATTCAGAGGACATTGATATATGGCAATTTGCAAAAAATGAAAACTTTACAATTGTTACATTCGATTCCGATTATTTTGACATTAGCCTAATAAATGGTAGTCCTCCAAAAATTATATGGCTTAGAACCGGCAATTTGACAACAAATAAAATTAAGGAGCTATTAATTTCTAACATTTTAACTATTCATGATTTCATTGTAGATATTGAAAACACAAATAGATCTTGTTTAGAAATTGAATAAATTGAACATACTTACCATTCATCACAATACCAGATTACTAAGTACAGAAAACATAAAAAACATTTAAATGAAACCACTTATTACAATTATTATTTTATTCTTATTTTCGGCAATACAAGCCCAGTCGATCAACCAATTGGACGCTAAAGGACAAAAACAAGGCGCATGGAAAGTGACCTACGAGAACGGCAAAACCAAGTACGAAGGCACATTTAAAGACAACAAGCCCACAGGTCTTATGAAACGCTACTTCGAAGATGGCAGCCTAAAAGCAGAAATGTACTATTATGCCCTCACCGACAAATCGCACGCCAAGCTATACTTCGACAATGGTGTACTTGCCGGAGAAGGCAATTATATTGGAAACCAGAAAGACAGCACCTGGAATTACTACTCGTACTATACCAAAACCCTTTCGATGACAGAAATATATGTCAACACGGCAAAACAAGGCCCCACAACACGCTATTACCCCAATGGAAAAAAAGCCGAAATAACCGAATGGAGCAACAACCAGCACCACGGCAAATGGCTTCAATACTACGAAAACGATCAACTACATTTAGATGCCACATACAATAAAGGCAAACGCGAGGGCAAATACGCCACTTATTATCCCGACGGAAAAACAGAAACCATCGGAACTTTTGCCAACGACCTTATGGAAGGCGATTGGATTTACTACCTACCCGATGGCAAAGAAGAAATGAAGGTTCAATATATAAATGGCATCGCTCAAAACAGCGAAGAGCTCAAACAGAAAAAACAACAACTTTTTGAACTTATCGAAAAAAATAAGGGCAAAATTCCAGAACCAGAAGAAAATAATTTTTTAAAATGAGCTAAATCCAAAATTCATTTTCTCGCTATTCAATTACACTTCGACTTCGCACTGTGTGACTTATTTATTAATGTCGGGTTGTACGTAGTCGAAAACTTTTATTCAAAATACAAATTTTTACATTTTATATCCAAGCACTGTAATATCATCGGTTTGTTCTACATCGCCTTTCCATTGCTCGAGACGGGTTTCGAGTATTTGTTGTTGCTCATTGAGGGGCAAGTGATTTATTTCTAACAAAAGCTGAACAAACTGCCTTATTTTAAACTTCTTTCGCGACTCACCACCTATTTGATCGCAAAAACCATCGGAGTATAGATATAGCGTATCGTTTGGCTTGAGATCAATTATTTCTTCTTTAAATGGCTTCATAACCGGATGTATGCCTATTGGCATACGATCGGCAAGCAATTCTGTAATAGTTTGGTTATTTATAATCAGGCCCTTGTTGTTGGCACCGGCATATTTGAGCTTTTTGTTTTTACTATCGATAATAACCAACGACAGATCCATACCATCTTTCGCCTCATCGTCCTTACCCGATTGATTCAACGCTTGTATAATAGATTCGCGCAATTTTTCAAGAATTGTTTTTGCTTCACATGTTTCATCGTGCGAAATTATATCTTTTAGTATCGACAAACTAAGCATACTCATAAACGCACCTGGCACACCATGTCCTGTACAATCGGCAACAACAATGTATAACAAATCGCCCTTTTGCTTGGTATAGTAAAAATCGCCACTAACAATATCTTTAGGTTTACTAAGCACAAAACCGTCGTGCAAACAGTCTTTTACCTGATTTGAAGGAGGCAGCACAGCTTGTTGAATGCGGCGTGCATAAGTAATACTATCGGTTATCTGCTTATGTTGAAAAGCAATAACTTCGGCATATTGTTTTTTCTCTTTGTAGCGAATATAGATTTGATATCCCATAAAAATTGCAAGAATCAAGCAAACCAACGTAAATATCAACAATATTCTTTGACGTAAAACTTGAGCTTCTTGGTTTTTCAGCTCCAACTCCTTCAACTCGAGCTGTTGCTGTTTTTGTAAGTTTTGCATCGATTCGTAGTCGGTTAGTATTCGTTGTTTTTGCAATTGACGACGAAGATCCGAAACCACCCCCTTTTCGTAGCTATACATACTGCGAGTTTCGGTAATGGGGCCTTCGGCAAACGAACTATAACTTGCCAACTTAAAATAATTCTTAAAAGCGCCAACGGCATCTTTATATTTTTGAGTTTCGTCGTAAAGTCTCGACAACAATCTGTAATTTTGCGCCAAACCTTCTCTAAAATTGGTACTTATGCATATTTCCAACGATCGCAAAAAGTACTCTTTAGCTTTAGCATAGTTTTTCTGAATCAAATAGGCATTAGCTATATTGAACAACGAAGTTGCAATAGCCTCTTCATTCTTAGTTTCCTTTTTCAGTTTTAATGCTTTTTCATAATAAAGTATAGCTGTATTGTATTGTTTTCTCTCAAAATTGATATTTCCAATATTATTCAAAGCATAAGATGCATTTTGCTTGTTTCCCGATTTTTTTTCAATTTCGAGGGTTTGAGTAAAATATTGAATAGCCTCATCATATTTTCCATTTTTAAGATTAACAACCCCTACATTGTTATACAAAGTTCCTTGTTGTTCCAAATTTTTTTGTTCTTTTGCAATTTCAATTGCTTTGGTATAAAAATCGATAGCATTTTCGTAATCGTTTCGTTCTGTATAAAGATCTCCAAGTTTTTCGGTAATTTCTGCTGTTGCATTTAAATCTTTTAAAGCATTAGTTTTTATAAGCATTTCGATGTAAATTGCCTCAGCTTCGTCGGGCTTGTAGGTATTAATATAAATCTCGCCCATTTCTTTCATCAATTCCAATTCGCCTTTTGTATCGCCTAATTCACGCTTTATTTGCAACACTTCCTTTTTGGCATCGATACTTTGCTTATACAAACCCGAATCGAGCATTACTGCAGAAATTTGACTCATTGCAAATGCTACGTTTACCTTGTCTCCAGACTTTTTATAAATATTTAAGGCCTTATTGTAATTGTTTAAAGAGCTTCCAAGGTCTTTTTCCTGATTGTATTGTTCGGCAACCTCAATATACATTCTTGCAGCATCATCTTTTTTATTGCCTTTCTCGAGCTTAAGGGCACTAGCCAACATCTCTACAATTGTTTTTTTGACCACAACCTTATCGTCTTTCTTCTCATCCAATTCTTGAGTTTCGGTCTTTTTATCTTTGTTTTTAGATAGCTCCAATTGTCTTATACTATCTTTAATAAATTTTGCACGAGTCATTTTCTCACGAGCCAATTTTTCTTTGGTTTCTTTTTCTGCAATTAGCCTTTTCTCTTTTGCGGCCTTTTCTTCAATTACTTTTTGTTTCTTAGATAGCAACGATTGCTTTATGCTATCTTTAATATATTTTTCACGTGCCAACCTTTCCTGAGCCAATTTTTCACGTGCCATTTTTTCTTTATTCTCTTTTTCTGCTAAAATTCTCTTTTCTTCAGCAGTTTTTCCTTCAACTTCTTTTTGTTTTTTTTGTTTATCCTCTTCTTCTTTCATTTTCTTTTCATCCAACAATATGCTGTCGCGAATGGCATTTTGGCGAAGCAAATTAATACTATCCAAACGATTTTTCTCAAACAGACGTTGATTTGCAAGCAACTCGTCGAGCAATTTTTGCTGATACTGCAATGCAGCTATTGAATCTATTTTAGACAATTGCGAAATTGCCCTAGTGTCTTTTTCGTTATAGTTTCGTGCCATTAAATAACTCTCACGTGCAGCAGGATATTTTTTACCTTCAAAATATTGATCAGCTTCAGTCATTAACTCTTTGTATTTCTGATCGGCATTCTTTCCTTTTTTCAAAAGTTTCTTAGCGTCTGCCAAAGATTGTCCAACCGATTTGTCGTCGGGAAATATTTGTAGTGCTTCACTATATATTGTAACTGCTTTATCGTACTTTAAAAACGCAAAAGCACTATCGCCACTAACTTTTAATCTATTAAATACTTCTTGCTTTTTCTCTGCTATAAGGGGTGCAATTTTGTTAAGTTTAGCTACAGGAGCCTTGTTTAAATTTTTGTTAAAAAACAATTGTTTGGAATCGTACTCCCAAAACTCGACCGGTTTGTTGAAAAATGAATAATCGACCCCCGGAAAATATTCATATACCGTAACTTTATTGTCGTAAGCTACGCCTATACCTCCATCTTTTATAGTTTCTGGCAATACTTTTGTATCTATTAAAATCCATTGGTTTTGAAAACCCTTTTTCATCAACTCAATTTCATAAGAAACATTGTGTTTAAGATAAATAAAAAACTTACCAAGAAAATTGGACATCCCGGCAGATACTTTTTTCTTATCATTTCCATTTTTTTGATACACATTGAGAATAACTCCGGACAGATTTACGTTTGATGTAGTTTGAACAAACCCTTCGAAGGTAAAAGAATCGGCAGTAGCTAAATAATAGTTAGCATTTAAAGTTCCAGTTACTAAAAATGCCACAATCAACAATAACAAACTATTTTTCATGGATATAGATGATTAAATTTTATCACTTCTATCAAAGTTAATCAACTATTTAGAAAAATACGCGCATTTTGTTTAAGTTTTTTTAACTTCATATTTCAAGTTTCAATACCGTTTAGTTAAGCATTTTAAACCACCCCCTGCCCTCCTTTACTTCGAATATGCTCAGTAACCGATGAGGAAAACCCGCCATACTGCAATGTTATAGCCCCTAATTGTTGAGCGTAGTCGAAATATAAAGGTTTGGGGTTTTATTTTTTTTTTACCAAACGGCATTATTTCAAATTTTAAGAAAAATATATATTTTTCAATCCCAATTCTCTTTGTATTTTTGTAGTTCGAAAAAAACATAACATGAGCGACGATAAAAAAATAATTTTTTCAATGATAGGGGTAAGCAAGACTTATCCCCCACAAAAAAAAGTTCTGAGCGACATTTACCTGTCGTTTTTCTATGGTGCAAAAATTGGAATTATTGGTCTTAATGGTTCTGGAAAATCGACTTTATTAAAAATCATTGCCGGAATTGAAAAAACGTTTCAGGGCGACGTAACATTTTCGCCAGGTTATACAGTAGGCTATCTTGAACAAGAGCCTCAACTCGACGAGAGCAAAACCGTGAAAGATATTGTAATGGAAGGCGTGCAGGAAATTGCCGACCTACTTAAGCAATACGAAGAAGTAAACAACAAATTTGCCGACCCCGATGCCGATATGGATAAGCTCATAGCCCTTCAAGGCGAACTTACCGAAAAAATCGATGCAGCAGGAGGCTGGGATATTGACAACAAGCTCGACATAGCTATGGATGCATTGCTTTGTCCAGATGGCGATACTCCTATTAAAGTATTGTCCGGTGGAGAACGCCGCCGAGTAGCTCTTTGCCGCTTGTTGCTTCGCGAACCCGACATTCTATTGCTCGACGAACCTACCAACCACCTCGATGCCGAAAGTATTCAGTGGCTCGAGCAACACTTGCAACAATACAAAGGCACAGTTATTGCCATTACGCACGACCGCTACTTCCTCGACAATGTTGCAGGCTGGATTCTTGAACTCGACCGTGGCGAAGGTATTCCATGGAAAGGAAACTACAGCTCGTGGCTCGAACAAAAATCGAAACGCCTTGCCGAAGAAGAAAAATCGGAAAGCAAACGCCGAAAGGCCTTAGAACGAGAGCTCGAATGGGTCCGAATGGCACCAAAAGCCCGTCAGGCTAAAGGAAAAGCGCGCTTAGGAGCATACGAAAAACTCATGAGCGAAGAGTCGAAACAAAAAGAAGAACGCCTCGAAATATTTATCCCAAATGGCCCACGTTTAGGTCAGAATGTGATAGAAGCCACAAACGTTACCAAGTCGTTTGGCAACCGGGTATTGTTCGAAAACCTCAATTTCAAGCTCCCGCCTGCTGGTATTGTGGGCATAATCGGACCCAATGGAGTGGGCAAAACTACGCTCTTTCGAATGATTATGGGACAAGAACAAGCCGACAATGGAACATTTGCTGTTGGCGACACAGTGAAAATCGGCTATGTCGATCAAAGTCACGCAGCTATAGACCCCGACAAATCGGTGTTTGAAGTCATTTCGGGTGGTGCAGATAATATTACGCTCGGCGGACGAATGCTCAATGCTCGTGCATTTGTGGCTAAATTCAATTTCTCGGGTGCAGACCAAGAAAAGAAATGCGGCATTCTTTCGGGCGGAGAGCGCAATAGACTTCACCTAGCGGTTACACTTAAAGAAGAAGCCAACGTACTGCTGCTCGACGAACCTACCAACGATATAGACATCAATACCCTAAGGGCTTTGGAAGAAGGCCTCGACAACTTTGCTGGCTGTGCTGTGGTAATTTCGCACGACCGCTGGTTTCTCGACCGTGTAGCTACACACATACTCGCATTCGAAGGAAATGGTAGTATTTACTTTTTCGAAGGTTCATTTTCCGACTACGAAGAAAACAAAATTAAACGATTGGGCGACAACACCCCAACCCGATCTAGATATAAAAAACTAATAAGAGGTTAATCAATGATAGCTATCAACAAAGCACTAATCGACAAAGTTTCGACCGAAGCACAAGCTTCGCCACGCATGCGCAAAAACTACAATTTCCATCCAACACTCGACGACACCCTACAACGACTACTCAATGCTATGGAGCCCGGCACATATGTGCAACCTCACAAACACGAAAACCCCGACAAAGACGAAGCATTTATTATTCTCAAAGGTAAGGCTCTGGTTATTGAGTTCGACACCAATGGCAACATAAGCAATCATATTGTATTAAATAATGAAATAGGAAACTATGGCATTGAAATCAAAGCTCGCACTTTTCATACCTTAATAATACTCGAAAAAGGCACTGTGCTCTACGAAGTAAAACATGGCCCTTACCAACAACTAGACGACAAATGCTTTGCAAAATGGGCTCCCCGAGAAGGTGATGCCAACTGCAACGAATACACCAATAATATTTTGAAACAACTTAATTTGGTTTAAAAAATAAGCATGTCGCATCCATCTATACCTAAAGGAACACGAGACTTTGGCCCAAACGAAATGGCCAAACGAAATTATATATTCAACACCATTCGAAGCACTTTCAAATTGTTTGGCTTTCAACCCATCGAAACCCCAACAATAGAAAACCTTTCGACTCTCATGGGCAAGTACGGTGAGGAAGGCGACAAGCTTTTATTTCGTGTACTCAACTCGGGCGACTATTTCTCGGGTGTCGATGATTCTGAAATCCGAAAAGACAATGCACAAGGCATTTCATCAAAAATATGTGAAAAAGGTCTGCGCTACGACCTTACGGTACCTTTTGCCCGATATGTGGTTCAACATCGCGACCAAATTAGCTTTCCATTTCGACGATATCAAATACAACCTGTTTGGCGCGCCGATCGACCTCAAAAAGGTCGATACCGCGAATTCTATCAATGCGATGCCGATGTAGTCGGTAGCGATTCGCTCCTAAACGAAGCCGAATTGGTTCAAATTATCGACAAGGTTTTTACAAAACTCGACATAAGGGTAGTGGTAAAAATAAATAATCGCAAACTTCTTGCTGGAATTGCCGATTATATTGGACACCCCGACAAAATTGTCGACATTACTGTGGCTATCGACAAGATTGATAAGATTGGAGTTGACAAGGTTAACGAAGAGCTATACAACAAAGGGCTCGACCACGAAGCGGTATCGAAACTAAAACCAATTCTTGAGTTAAAAGGCAACAACAAAGAAAAAATCGATATAATATCGGGCATTTTAATCAATTCAAAAATTGGGCAACAAGGTGTAAATGAATTACTAATACTTTTTGAATATCTAAATAAATTTAATCTTCAAACCCAATTTGAACTCGATCTTACACTGGCTCGGGGTCTAAATTATTACACCGGAGCCATATTTGAAGTCAAAGCAATCGATTATCAGATAGGAAGCATATCGGGGGGTGGGCGCTACGACAATCTTACCGGAGTATTTGGCCTATCGGGCATGTCGGGAGTAGGAATTTCTTTTGGTGCCGATCGTATTTACGATGTTCTTGATGCTCTCAACAAATTTCCCGAGAGCACATCTTTATCATCTAAAGTATTGTTTCTGAACCTTGGCGAAAAAGAAGAAGCATATTGCCTTCCTATACTATCGAAGCTCAGAGAAGATGGCATACAATCTGAAATCTATCCAGACCGAGCCAAGTTTAAAAAACAAATGGAATATGCCAACAAGCGAGCAATTCCATACGTTGTAATAGCCGGAGAAAATGAAATAGCCACCAATAGCATTAGCCTAAAAAACATGATCGATGGAAAGCAAGAAAATATAAGTATTGAGGATTTTATTTCAAAAAAAGCTAGTATTTTATAACTCGTTTCGAGTAAAATACTCCTTCGAGATTAACTACAATATTGTAAACACCAGGATATTGACCAGTTAAGTTTATTGGAATGGGAACTGCCGCCTCTGTATAATTGAATTTACGCCCATATATTTTTCCTCCTTGAGCCGAAAAAACTTCAACAGTAAAATCATTCTTTATAGATGCGCTTATCATAATTTCGACAATACCTTTTGTTGGATTAGAAAAAACCTCGAATCCCGAAGCTCTGAGCCAAACAATAAATTCACCTGTTTTACCACCTCCACTTCCGTCGATCTGTAAATAATAGATCTTGCCTGGCACTAATTCTAAGTCTTTCAATTCGGCCGACGAATACTTGTTATCATTCGCTTGAACCAACCGATAATTGCCATTGAGAAGGTCTAATTCAGAATTAACATCGTATAAGGCTAACTGATTATCTAAACCCCATGTACCAATCGACAAATAGTCACTCTGTGGTGCAACAAACTTATACCACAAAGAGTTGTCTAGCCTAACTTCTCCATCTTCCGGGCACCAACCAACGTTACAATCTGCCCTGCGAGGTTTAGGCTCATTGATCTGTACAGTTGCACATTCATTAGAAAAATAACCATTATCCCCAAGTTTAAGTTGCAAAGCATCTTCAATATTATCGTTCAAAGGAACATAAATTTTCAAAGTTTTCTCGATAGTTGTCGAACACGATGCCTGACTCGCCAATGCTTTTATATTTACATAAAACCACGATGTATCTAACATAGCTTTATTAAAAACCATCTTCAGCTCATTATTTACAAAACTATAACTTATACGATCCTTAGCCTGTGTTATTGAATAAGTAACCTTTTCGGCTCCTATAGTATAAATCGAGAAACTATCAATCTTATTGCTACAAATAAAAGACGAATCTATCCCAATAAATTCTGGAGAAATTGTATACCCAGCAGTAATATAATCATAACGAGTTTTGGTTTTTGACCCAAACTTATTTCGCGCAGTTAATGTAATGGAGTAGCTCCCTTGCTCAAAAAACGAAACATCTATATGTCTCGATGTATCATTGGTACCATTATTAAATCCATAAGTACCCGGAAAAATTGCCCATTTCCATGCAGTAGGCTCAAAATCTGATGTATCTCTAATTTTAACCGATGCATTTACACATACCAAAAATGCAGATGTATAAAAGTTTGGTTCAGGAACTATATATGCACTAATTCCATCGAGTTGTGTAACATTTAGGTTGTTAGGATTCAACCAATATTTAAGCTGTTTATCCTTTGTACTTCCCAATGTCCATGAAGTAGACAACTTTCCAAATAAGCCATTATTAACAGCACTTTGAACCTCTCCATGAAGTTGACCAACAATTTGTTTGTTCTGGTCGAAAAAAGCAGCTCCCGACGACCCTGAATATGTATCGCCTTTAGAAAAAACCATATACCAATGAGAGTCTGAAGGTGTAACATGATTAGAATCCCATTTAAGATGATAGGGATAATTCGAAGCAGCTTTAGTCGACAAAGATATACGCTTTGGATTGCCCTCGGGATGATGAATACATACACCTGATTTTGGCGCTATATCATTTATATTCCACCCAGCATAGTATGCCTGATAAGACGAGTCCGGTTTCTTAATTAGCTTAAGCAATGTAAAATCGCTATCAATACCAGTTGCAAGCAGCTCAGAACCAGTAAGCGTTTTATTTTCAGGCGCATAACCCGCATCACAAATAGCCTGTTCATAATTAAAATAAAACACCGTAATTTTTGCTATAGAGTCTGTCGAAACACAATGATTGGCAGTTAAAAAATAGGGGGTTTCATCGTTTCTGGTATTATTGACAAGTGTGCCAGTACAAAAATAAGTATATTTTCCACTAATGTATGATATTCTACAAACTGCATGTTTTTCGACTTGCCAAAAATCGCCCTCCTTACAATTAATACCAGGCGTAGTCGACAATGTAGATTTCTGATGAGTAATATTTGAAATATCTTTATAAGCATAACAAGCTTTAGCTAAAAAAAGCTTACCGTAAAAATCGCTTTTTTGCGGTTCAAAATATTCGATTGTAAGTTCATCGCCTACCAGTAATGATACCGGAAGATTGTTAAATTTATTATTGTTTTGCCAAGTAAATGCACCTAAATATGCACTCCGGTCTTTGTTTATAATAAATAACATAGCACCTTTTGGAATATAAAATGTATCGAATAGCATCTCTATTGCATAAGCACCAGGCGAAGAAATTTTCAATTGCCACAATGTTCCAAAGGTATCCACCTTGACTTTACTTGCCCTTTGCTTAAAGTCAATATTTAAGTCTGTGCAAACCCCATATCTATATGGACTTGGAAATATAGCATCTGTCTCTATAAGGCTTTTTTGAGACTCAGTTCTTAGTTTTATATTTTTAACTATGACAGTATCTGTAATCGGATCTCGAAACGACATTGGCTGTATTGGCTCAGAATGCTGCCCCCATACAACGATACAGAACAACAAAAACAATAATATAATATGAATCTTAAAATTCATTTTTTTCTATCATTTCTGTGCCACAACAAAACTAAAGCACTACTAACAAAATAAAACACCCCAGCCCAAATTAATGTATTTCCTAAACTCAATTTATCTGTCATATAACCAATTATTGGACCCGTAATTGAAAAAACAATTCTAATAATAAAATTCCGAATTGAAAGAACAGTCGCCCTCATTTCAGAGGGAGTTTCGTTATGAATATAATCTTTAAGTACAGGATGAACAAAACCTCTCAACAAGTAAAAAGCCAGCAATCCAACCAAAGCCCATTGGCTTACAAATATGCCTAAAAATACATAGAAAAAAGGGATTAAAATTGCAATCGACCACAAAACAATTGTTTGCGTTTTATTTTTTGCTATTTTAAAAGCATAAAATGAACTTAACCCTACAGAAAAATTTAACACAGCCCATAAAACACCAAATAAAGCAATAGGAATAGCAACACTCAAGAAAAAAGGCTGCGCCAGCCATGCCATCGACAAAGTTGCAGCACCCATTATTGCCGAAAAAAGAGCGTTTTCACGCAACCGTTTATTGTCATGCAAAGTATATCGAACAATTCTAAAAATATCCTTCAAATTAGTTTTATGCACAGTATACATAGTAGGTTCTTTGAGAAACATAGCAGCAGGAATTGCAAAAAACACTAAACTACACTGAATGTAAAAAGGCATTTTTATGGCTATAACAGCCAACAAACTACCGCATATTCCTCCAATTGATTCGGCAAAATTGCCAAAAGAAGACATTCGCCCTTCGTATTTAATATAATCGCCCTCCGTATTGCCCGATTTTAAAGTGTCGTATAGCAACGCCGAATCGGCTCCCGAAATCATGCTTTGTCCAATACCCAAAATTATTTCGGCAATCATAAACTCCCAAAACCCACCAGAGAAACAATACAACAAATAACCTAAGAAACCCAAAACAGCGCCAGTTAAAATCGAATTTTTGCGACCAAACCGATCGGCAATATAACCCGAAGGTATTTCGAACAAAACCATCGACAACGAATAGGCTGCCTGAATAATAAAAATCTGAGAAGTCGACAAGCCAAAATGATAGTAAAATGGCACTATCACTGGCATTATTAGCAAAAACCAAAAAACGATTTTAATAATATAAAGACTAAATAAATTATTTTTAATCACAGCGACCATTTATAAATTTCAAAAATAACAATATTATTGATCTAATTTTTATGCTATTTGCAAACACAAAATAAAAAAAACTAAATTTGCAAACATTTTTTCTCAAAATATGAAAGAGCTTTATCCTTTAAAATTCGAGCCCATACTTAAAGAAACGATATGGGGTGGTAAACGTTTGCACCAAATACTTGGCAAACTCGACAAATATAAACACACAGGCGAGAGCTGGGAAATTTCGGGAGTTGAAGAAAGTATATCGGTTGTGTCTGAAGGCTTTTTAAAAGGCAATAATCTCGAAGAACTTATCGAAATATACATGGGCGATCTGGTTGGAGACCATGTATATGAAAAATTTGGACTAAAATTTCCTTTACTTATTAAATACATAGATGCCAACGATGTACTATCAATTCAAGTTCACCCCGACGACAAAATGGCTGCCGACCGCCACCAATCGTTTGGAAAAACTGAAATGTGGTACGTTATGGAACACGAACCCGATGCCGACATTATCATTGGCTTTTCGCACAATGTTAGCAAAGAAGAATACCTTATAAAACTAAACGACAGCTCATTGTCCGAAATTCTCAATTCAGTAAAAGTTTCGAAAGGCGATGCTTTTTTCTTGCCAGCCGGCCGTATTCATGCTATTGGAAAAGGAATTCTTATTGCCGAAATACAGCAAGCTTCCGATATTACCTATCGTATCTACGACTGGAACCGCCTCGACAAAAATGGCAATATTCGCGAATTACATATAGAACAAGCACTCGATGCTATCGACTACAAAGCAACCAAAGAATCTAGAATTAAATACGATACCACCCCCAACAAAACAACTCAAATAGCCAAATGCCCATATTTTACAACCAATACCTTGAGGTTCGACAAGCCTATCGAGAAAGATTACAACCTACTCGACTCATTCGTGGTTTATATGTGTCTCGAAGGGGCTTTTACCATCAAAACAGCTTCGGGTTATGTTGTTAGTATCGACAAAGGCGATACAATACTCATTCCAGCTGTCACAAAAAATTTAGAACTAATCCCAGAATGCTATACAGAAATTCTCGAAATATATATAGAAGAAACCAAGGACAAAAATGGTTGAAATAAAAACCGCAACATTTTTAAAAAGTAGCCAAGGCATAGCCGATTGCCCAACCGACAAAAGAAGTGAGTTTGCTTTTATTGGTCGCTCCAATGTAGGCAAATCGTCTCTTATCAATATGCTTACTGGCAAAAAAGACTTGGCCAAAACCTCGTCGATGCCCGGCAAAACCAAACTTATCAATCATTTTATTATAAACGAAAAATGGTACCTGGTCGATTTACCAGGTTATGGATATGCCAAAACCTCAAAAACCGATCGTGAAAAATATCAAAAACTAATCGACCACTATATTTTTAGAAGAGAAGAATTATTCAACCTCTTTGTATTAATCGATAGCCGCATAAAACCACAAGCAAAAGACCTCGAATTTATCGAAAAGCTTGGAAATCACGAAGTGCCATTTTCAATAATATTTACAAAAGCAGACAAACTTGGGAAAGCTATTCTCGACGAAAACATCGACACCTTTCTCAAAAAACTTAGCGAACAATGGGAAGAACTTCCTCGCTGGTTTGTTTCGTCGGTTGTTGATAAGCGCGGAAAAGAAGAAATACTGAGCTACATCGAAAACATTGAAAAGTAACACCATACTATTTATTTAAAAACAGCTTTAACACAGAATTTCTCAATCGTTCTTCAACATAAGGCAATGTTTCGATCGCTGGGGCACTCAATCCACTACCGAACGAAATATCGCCTTTAAATACACGTGCTTCGTCCCACAACCCTGCATTTATAAAATATTGTAAAAGTGTTGCTCCTCCTTCAACTATTACAGAATTTATTTGACTGTTATAACAATAATCGCAAAACCATTTCGGAAAATCCTTGCCAAACTGAGCATTTTCGAATGTTAAATTATTTTTTTGACAAGAATTATTTCCGGAAAAAAATATCGTTGTTGCCGAATTGTCAAACACTGCCAAATCATTGGAAAGTTTTTCATTCTTATCAACCACCATCCTTATTGGGTTTTTGCCATGCCAGTCGCGTACTGTAAGTTTTGGATTATCGAACAATGCGGTATTTGTACCTATTAATATTGCCTGTTCTTCCATTCGCCATTTGTGAACCAATTGGCGAGCCAAATCATCAGTAATCCAATTGGGTTGTTGGGCACTTTGCTCGTTTCTATCAATATCTATATAACCATCTGATGTTTCTGCCCATTTCAAAATAATATAAGGTCTTCTTTTTTCATGAAAAGTAATAAACCTTTTATTAAGTTCTCTGCATTCGGTTTCCATAACACCTACCTCAACATTTACCCCTGCATTTCTAAGCTTTTCTATTCCTTGTCCGGCAACCTTAGCAAATGGGTCTAACATTCCAATAACCACTCGAGGAATCTGCTTTTCAATTATTAGATCGGCACAAGGAGGAGTTTTTCCAAAATGAGAACAAGGTTCTAGATTAACATAGATTGTTGATAACTTTAGTAGCAAAGTGTCGCTTACCGCATTAATAGCGTTAACCTCGGCATGAGCGCCACCGTATTTCCGATGATATCCCTCACCAATAATTCGATCGTCAATGGCAATCAAAGCCCCTACCATTGGGTTCCCAAGAGTATTTCCAAAGCCATTTTTGGCCAACTCGATACAACGTATTATTTTTATTTTTTTTGCATCCATTTTAATAAAAATGCGTTAAAACATCTTAAATTCGCAAACAGTAAAATATGGAAGTGATGACGATTACCCTTAACGATACCCTTAAGTTGATTGATGCAGAGCTGGGTGAACTTTATCCTGAGTTAGAAATTAGATCGATTCGAAGAATTATCTTCGAGCAACTCACTGATATAAAACCCCTCGATTTTCACTTAAAACCTCTTAAAGAAATATCTCCCGATATTTTTGCGAAAATTACAAAAATTGTTGATGAATTAAAAGAATATCGTCCTATTCAACATATTTTAGGCACTACCGAGTTTTTGGGAATGCAAATGAGGGTAAGCCCTGCCGTTCTTATCCCCCGCCCCGAGACAGAAGAAATGGCAGACTGGATAATAAAAACCCACAAATTTAACGAAAACAGAATACTCGATATTGGTACTGGAACCGGCTGTATTGCAATAGCACTCGACAAACTAATGCTACATTCACAAACCGATGCTATCGACATTTCTGATGAAGCCCTAGAAATTGCTGAAGAAAATTCTTTTACCAACGAAAGTATTGTCAGTTTTTTTAAATACGACATTTTTCAGGGACACAATGGCGAAAACTCCGAAAACTTCAAAGATCACTACGACCTAATTGTAAGCAATCCTCCATATATAACCAATAGCGAAAAAGCCAATATGCTTCGAAACGTATTGGATTACGAACCTCATATTGCCTTGTTTGTCGACGATTCAGACCCTTTGATATACTACAAAGCTATTGCAGACTTTGCGCGTATTAAACTCGAGTGGGGCGGTTTTTTATATTTCGAAATAAACCCTCGCTTCGAAAAGGAAATAGTAGATATGCTTACCCTTAAAGGATATCGTAACATTCAAACACGTAAAGATCTGAGCGGAAAATCTCGTGTAATAAGATCTCAAATAAAACTTTATAAAAAAGGTGCAAATCCCGAACTCGAAAAAGTCCGACAATTCTAAAACATTATCTGAAAAAGAAGCTATTAGAGCACTTACGGCATTATGTAGTAAAAAGGAATTGTGCGTTTCTGAAATAGCCCGAAAAATCAGAATATGGGAATTTGACAATTCAACCTCATTGAAAATTATTGAATTCCTTCTAAAAAACAATTTCGTAAACGAGCAGCGCTATGCCAATGCCTTTGTTAACGACAAATTTAAGTTTAACAAATGGGGCAAATACAAAATCGAGAATTCGCTAAAAGCAAAATTTATTCCCGAAACTATTATTGACAATGCTCTTCAATTAATCCCTAAAGAAGATTCGAACAAGCAAATTTTCGACCAACTTTTTAAAAAACTCAAAAGCATAAAATCAACAGACAAATATCAAATCCGATCTAAACTATACCGCTTTGGAATTTCCCGAGGATTCGATCCCGATGCTATTCAAATATCAATCGACAAGATTGTCGAGAAATCTGAATAGCAATGTTTAAAACAAATCAGTTGGATTAATCTCAAGAAACTCTGACCATGGGAAACCACCCGTTCCAACGACAAACGACTTCTCGGGCTTAAACTGCTCGTCAAACGCTTTTACCCCGGAAATAGCTTTTCGTGCACCACTTTTAACCTCCAAAGCAACAATTTTATTATTATATTTTACAATATAATCGACCTCTTTGTCGCGCTCTCGCCAATAATACACTTCCATATTATTGATTTTTGCAGCATTTAACAAATATGCACCAATAGCAGATTCAACATGTCGACCCCAAATATCGGGATTGCTCATAGCCACATCTAATGTAATACCGGAATAAGCACTCATATATGCCGAGTTATATACCTGAAATTTAGGCACCGAAGCACGAGAACGCATTTGTTGGCCAGCAAATTTGTCGAGACCGGCAAGTATACCCGCCGAATCGAGCAATTGCAAATAATGAGCCAGTGTAACAGTATTGCCCGCATCTTGCAACTGCCCTAATACTTTTGTAAGCGAAAGTATTTGACCTGAATATGCACAACCAAGCTCAAATAATCTTCTCAACAAGGCTGGTTTATCAATACGGGTAAGCATAAGTATGTCTTTCGAAATGGTCGATTCGGCCATGGAGTTGACAATATAATCGACCCATCGCTTATACTCACTCACTAGTCCAATGGCACCAGGGTATCCGCCATACCAAACATATTCGTTAGCAGAAATACCAAATGCATTCTTCATTTCTGTGTAATTCCAATGCATAATATGTATAATCTCGAACCTTCCAGCCATCGACTCGGTAAGTCCTTTTTGCAAAAGCAATCTTGCAGAACCAGATAATATAACTTTCAAATTTCGCAGATTAAAAGTATCGTCGTCCCACAACGACTTTACAATACTGCTCCAATCATCGACTTTCTGAATTTCGTCAATTATAAGCAACAATTCATCTTCCTCAGAGTTCTTAAGTCTCATTCGAGCCATTTCCCATTGCTGCCTAAGCCAAGTCTCATCAGCATTTACTTTTTCGTCGGCAGTAGTATAAATCCAAGGAGTATTAACTGAATTTATTGCTTGACGAATTAATGTTGTTTTTCCGACCTGACGTGGTCCAAGAAGTGTCTGAATGAACTTTCTAGGCTCTCTGATTCGTTTAATTATTAGCTGCAATTCTTTTCGCTCATACATATTAGTAAGCATATTAAGTTATTTCACTTAGTATAATAATTTATTATACTAAATATATAATGCAAATATACTAATCATAGTTAGTATTTTAACTAAATATTTAGATGTTTTTTACTAGAGATAATTAGTAATTTATATAATAATATCTAGTAAATTAACCTTATATAATGATTAAAACAACTAATTATAATGAGCTTTATTACTAGTTATTATTATTAATTCTACTCATTATATTTAGTTATTTTAATAGCTATAATTAGCATTTTAACTAATATTACTTATGTATTTTACTCAACCCATTTAGTTATTACAAAAGAACAACTGAGTAATTTTACTTTTTTAAATGAGCATAACTACTATATATATTGAGTAAAATTACTAATCTTGGTGAGTAATTTGTCAAAATGAACACTTAAGGCCTATTTACACTGACTTTGAAAACATACAATACAAACACAATCTTGAACTACGCTTTGCATATTGAATAATATTAATGTACGTTTGTCGTTAATAACTAAAATCGCAAATAAATGAGAAAAATAATAGCAATTCTATTTATGTTTATAGTTTTAAAGGCTTTTTCGCAATCTGACAGTTTAACAACTGAGCAACAGTACAAAAAAATACTTGAGCATAACAAAAAATCGGCATATGCCAATATGGGTCTAGCATCATTGTGTTTTCGGAATGCCGAATATGAGCAGTCTGCCTATTATGCCGAATGTTGTATAGCTTTACACTCCGACTACGAACAAGAAGCTTGGTTATTGCTTGGAACAGCTCTAGAAATGCAAAAAAAAACTCAAAAAGCCACTGATATATTCCAAAAAGCCACCATGCTTTTTCCTAGAAACCACCTTCTTTGGTACAATTTGGCTTTTGTTCAATACAAAAATATGGAATATGAAAAATCGTTACAAGCGATAGACAACATATTGTATATAGAAAAAGGACTTCAGGATGCTTATATATTAAAATCGATTGTTTTGTACGAAAAAGAAAACAATCCAAAATCTGCATTATGGCTTATGTACGGAATAATGCTCAATCCAAAAAACGAAACTTCGAAACAAGCATTCGCCCTTGCATTAAAAATGCTTAATAAAAAACACGCAGATATTTCTTTGCCCAGTTTCGACGAACGAACAACAATGCTTTCAGTATTGGACATTTTAAACAAATCGAACGCAAACAATATTGCCAAAGAGCAGCGAACACCTCTTGATATTGAACAATTTTTAATCGAAACCAACTTGTATATCGAACACACTATAGAGAATAAAAACAACAATCTCGTTGAAGATTTTTATATAAAATTGAAAAATGCCGGTCATTTAATTGCATTTGAATATTTCATTTTACAATCGTCATACGAAACTATAGCTTACGAATGGTTTAAAAACAATCCAGACAAACTGAAGGCCTTTGCCGACTGGCTCGAACAAAATTAAACTCTATTTTTGTTAAAAAAATATAATCGACAAATAAGAATACAATAAATATTATACAACAAAGTTTTAAAATCAGGAAATTTATCTTACTTTGCTCGACAAAAAAAATTATAATAAAAATTATATGAATAAGTTCAGAATTATAAACAATATAACTGGTTGGCTCACATTCATAGTGGCAGTAGTTGTATATTTGATGACCATAGAACCAACAGCAAGTTTCTGGGATTGTGGCGAGTTTATATCAACCGCGTTTAAACTCGAAGTGGGTCACCCTCCCGGCGCACCATTGTTTATGATTATTGGTCGCTTCTTTACTTTATTTGCAGGAAATAATACAGAATTAGTGCCGGTTATGATCAATGCTATGTCGGCCATAATGAGCGCTCTTACCATATTATTTTTATTTTGGACCATAACACATTATGCACGAAAAATAGTAATTAAAACCGATGCCGATTTTACAGCAGGCAACCTAATTGCCATTGTTGGCTCGGGGCTTGTTGGTGCATTGGCTTATACATTTTCAGACACTTTTTGGTTCTCTGCTGTCGAAGGTGAAGTGTACGCTTCGTCGTCGTTTTTTACAGCAATCGTTTTTTGGGCAATTCTCAAATGGGAAGATGTAGCCGACAAAGAATTCTCGAACCGTTGGTTGATTTTCATTGCCTACCTCATGGGCTTGTCTATCGGCGTCCACTTATTGAACTTATTGGCTATACCCGCCATCGTATTTGTTTATTATTACAAAAACTATACAGTTACCCGAAAAGGGCTGATTATTACTTCAATTTTGTCTGTTGTAATATTGGCTTTGATAATGTATGGTATCATTCAAGGTTTGGTTCTTATAGCTGGTTATGTTGAACTTTTATTTGTCAATGGCTTTGGTTTACCTTTCAATACGGGTGTATTGTTTTATGTATTACTTGTTTTGGGGCTTATTGTTTGGGGCTTATATTACACCTATACCAAGAAACAAGCCATTTGGAACACAATATTACTGGGAGTAACAGTTATAATATTAGGTTATTCTTCAGTTGCCATGATCGTGATTAGATCCAATGCCAACACCCCCCTCGACGAAAACAATCCAGACGATATGTTTGCTTTGCAAGCCTATCTCAATCGCGAACAATATGGCGACAGACCATTAATATCTGGACCTGTATTTAACGCTCCGGTAACAGGCTACGAAGAAGGGAAACCCGTATACACTCCTATTGGCGACAAATACGAGATAACCAACAGAAAAATATCTTACAAGTACGATGAAAGGTTTATGATGTTCTTTCCCCGCATGTATAGTCCAGAAGCCGATCATGTGAGAGCATATAAGGAATGGGCAAATATAAAGGGTACACCAATACAAACAACGAACAACAAAGGTGAGGCAGAAACAATCTACAGGCCCACTTTTTTTGAAAATATGAAATTTTTCTTTAGCTACCAAATAGGACACATGTACATTAGATACTTCATGTGGAACTTTGCAGGTCGCCAAAACGATATTCAGGGACATGGTGATATTACAAAAGGCAATTGGATTTCGGGCATCAATTTTATTGATGAAATGCGACTTGGGCCACAAAAAAATCTGCCCGACTATTTGGACAAAAACAAAGCAAAAAACAAACTATATTTTTTGCCATTAATATTAGGCTTAATCGGGTTTTATTTTCAACTCTCGAAAAACAAACGCGATTTCACAATTGTATCGCTACTATTTATACTAACAGGCTTTGCCATTTTAGTTTATCTCAATCAAACTCCTTATCAACCACGTGAACGTGACTATGCGTATGCCGGATCTTTTTATGCATTTACCATTTGGATTGGTCTAGGAGTATTGTCGCTGATAGATGCGTTAAAGAAAAAAGTTCCACATGCAGCCGTTTCGAGCATAGTTACTATTGCTTGTTTATTGGCTGTACCAGGCTTAATGGCATCTCAAAACTGGGACGACCACGACCGTTCGAATCGTTATACAGCTCGTGACTTTGCAAGTAACTATCTGAACTCGTGCGAACCAAATGCCATAATATTTACCAATGGCGACAACGATACATTCCCTCTTTGGTATGTGCAAGAAGTTGAAGGTGTTAGACTCGATATTAGAGTTGTAAACCTTAGCTATTTGGGAGCCGATTGGTACATAGAACAAATGCAACAAAAAATGTACGAATCGGAAAAGCTACCATTTAGCATGAATATTGAAAAATACCGACAAGGCAACCGCGATGTAATTTATTTGGTCGACCGCATTAAAGAACCAATAGATCTAGGCGATGCAATGCGCTTTTTGGCAAGCGACAATCCCGAAACCAAATCGATTCAAAGCACATCGGAAAAAGTCGATTATCTGCCCTCAAAAAAATTCAGTATAAAAGTAGATTCTGCGCAAGTTTTGAAAAACGGTATTGTTCCAAAAGAAAAAGCTTCGAAGATCGCGAATACAATGCAGTGGTCTATCAATCGCAACTACATAACCAAGAGCGACATGATGGTGCTCGACCTACTTGCTAACAATGACTGGAAACGACCAATTTACTTTGCCATTACAGTTTCGCGCGAAAACTATCTCAACCTCGAATCGTATTTTGAATTGCATGGTCTTGCATACAAAATTGTTCCTATACTATCTCCTGCAATTCAGGGCGAAGTAACCGGAATTGACACTAAAATTTTGTACGACAATATGATCAATAAATTTAAATGGGGAGGCATAAACAATCCGAAGGTATATCTTGACGACAACAACCTTAGAATGGCTTCGAACTTTAGAAATAATTTTGCAAAGTTAGCAGAGGCACTTATTACTGAAGGCAAAAAAGACTCGGCACTTACTGTTCTTGACAAATGTATTGAAGTTATGCCTAACAGTACGATTCCATACAATTACTATTCATTGCCAATAGCCGACAATTACTACAGACTCAATAAGCCCGAAAAAGCTAATGAAATTATTAAAATAGTTAATCAAATTGTTGAAAAAGAATTGAATTACTATTTAAAACTACCTGCAAAATACGGAAAAACACTCGATTTCGAGAAAAGACTCAACTTTCATATTATGCAAGAATGTGCAAGGCTAACTGAGACCTTTGGGCAAACCGAGCTCTCGAAAGGCATTCAAGAGCGCTTACAAACGCTGGCAATGCTTTACACTCCAAACGAATAAATGATTCGAATTCCAAATATTGTTCAAAAAATATTTCCTGCAACATATAGCTTTCCTTCGCAAGAGGGAAAGCTTTTTTTAACCTTCGACGATGGCCCTACACCAGATATTACTCTGCAAGTAATGAATTTATTAAGTCGATTTCAGGCAAAAGCTACATTTTTTTGTTTAGGCGAAAATATTGAAAATTTTTCAAGTATCTTTAACGAAATCAAATCGGAAGGTCACAGTATAGGAAATCACAGTTACTCACATCCGGATGCATGGAGGACAAAAACTTCTTGTTATTTGAACGACATTCAAAAAGCTAACTATTTGATTCAATCCAATTTGTTCAGACCTCCTTACGGAAGATTGTTGCCTTTTCAATATTTTGAACTTCGAAAAAACTATAGAATTGTTCTTTGGGATGTAATGTCATACGATTTTTCAAAAAGCACAAGCCGTGTGCAATGCATCAAAAATGTTGTGAATAATGCTAAAGATGGTTCAATTATAGTTTTTCACGATACTGAGCAAGCCAAAAACAACTTGCTGTTTGCGCTTGAGTTTTTATTGGAATACTATTCAGGAAAAGGCTATTCGTTTCATAAAATTTAAAATCTCTCTATTCGTTCAAATGCTAGTTTTGAACTAATAATAGCCATTGGCAATCCTGCTCCCGGCAAGGTCGAGGCTCCTACGTAAAATAGATTTTTGAACTGCTCATCAAAGTTAGACGGACGAAAGGCTCCGATCTGATTCATATTGTGCGACAATCCCAATCCACTACCTCTATGCAGATTAAACTGGTTTTGCCAGTCGATTGGGGTGTATATGGTTCTGGAAACAATTTCGGGCGCTATGTTTTGACCAATTCGCTTAGAAAAATCGTCGATTATGCTGTCGACTATTCGGTCTTTGTCGTCCCAATTTGGTTTGTATTGAAGGTTTGGCACCGGGCATACGAAAAATAAACTTTCGCATCCCTCGGGCGCACATTCGTTGTTATGTTTCGATAGCACATTGACGTAGTAATAAGGCTTTTGCAGCGTGTCGGGGTTCTGCAGCACATTGTTGGCATATTCTTCGTAATTGGTCCCCAGATAATAATTGTGGTGGTTCACTTGCGGGAGCTTACATTTTACGCCAATATAAAAAGTAAGGTAACCCATAGTCCAATTCATAGAATCAAGTTTCTTTTCAGAAAAGGCGGCTCGTTTTAGTATCTTACTTCTAAACACGGCGGCATCGGCATTAATTAGTATAACATCGGCAGTCCATTTTTTACCTTCACGATCTACAAGGTATTCCAACTTCTTTTGATTACCAACGAAATCGACTATCTCAGTGTTATAGGTAATGGGCACATTTTCCTTTTTTAGTTCTTCGACTATTCCTTCTACTATTCGATACATGCCACCATCAACATTGTAGTAGCCGTCGTGTTTAAATTCGGTATACGATAGTAAGGAGTATATAGCCATAGTGTCAAATGGGGTTCGTCCCAGAAAGAAAGCCACCAACGAAATTATTTGTCGCGCTTCGGTCGAAGAAAAATGTTGTTTCACATGCTCCCAAAAACTCTTGAAAAGCACAGGCAAATGAACAGGATTAACCCGCATGAGAGTGATAATATACGATAAATACGAATCGAAATTGTTTTTTATTACTAATTCGACCGTATCGTGAAACAATCGACCCGATTTGTCGAGGTATTTTTCCATTTTCGCCTCAAAATCGGGTTCTACATCTTTAAACTGTTCAGCCAGTTTTTTTATATCTTTATAAAGATAAAATGTTTTGGGGCTGTTGCTAAAATTAACTGTATATAAAGGGTCGAGTTCTACATATTTAAATGGCAAATCGATGTTGCAGTCCTTAGCAAACTGCTCAAATTCGTACGACATGCTAAAAAAACTTGGACCTACATCGAAGGTAAAACCATCCTTTTTGAGTTGATTGAGCCGACCACCTGCCTGAGCATTTTTTTCTATGATTTCAACTTTACATCCTTTTTTGACCAATCGCAAAGCTGTTGCCAATCCTCCAAGACCAGCGCCAACAACCAATACACTTTTTGCCATATAAAATTATATTTTAGAAATATTACGTCCTTTCCATCGATACTGCCCTGTGATCTTATTGACTAAAGCTTTATAAATAAACAAGCCTAACACCAATTGCTGAGGGTAAAATAGGATACTATTTATAAAAACATTTTGTCGACTCACCAAAGATACAAACAGTTTTGTTGAAAGAATTGTTGCAAAGCATAAAACAAAATATTCTGAGCTAAGGTTAAAATACACTAAAAATAAGCCACTTGCTCCTACCATCCAATAGAGAAAAGCTAATAAAAACGAATTGCCAAAAAACAGTACTACATTTTTAGAAAAGCCATTAACAGCATCGTAAAACCCTTTGTACATACGACATTGAACAAAGCTATCGCCTGCGATACAAGCAATCGAAATGCCGTTTTTTTTATAAAACCGAGCAATTTCAATATCCTCTACCATGCTTGCTTTCATGGTTTCGTGTGGTCTGAGTTGTTGATATTGCTTTTTGTCGAAAAGCATAAACTGTCCATTTGCCGCAGACAGAGCCGGGTTTTTCGATTTCCGTACCAAAATGAGAGGAAGCAGTGTAAGCAGAATGCTATTCATATTGGGCACAGTAAGCCATTCGCCAATAGTTTTGAGTTGCTGTTTGGGAAAAATAGAAAGTAGTCCGAGTTTGTGTTTTACAGAATGTTCGACAGACCTTATTACAATATCGTTTTTGATACGTACATCGGCATCTAAAAACAATAAATAATCGCCTTTTGCCAGTTCTGAAAGTTTATGACATGCATTGTTTTTTCCCATCCATCCTGTGGGCAAACCGTCGGACTGTATCAGTTTTATTCTTTGATCGTTTTTGCAAAAATCAGAAACGATAGCGGCTGTTTGGTCGGTCGACTGATCGTCGAAAACAATGATCTCAATGTTGGAAAATAACTGATTTTGCAGGTCAGATAAAATATTGGCTATGTTGTATGCCTCGTTTCGTGCCGGTATTAAAACAGACACAAGTCCTTCGAAATCGAAATTTTTACCACTCAACTTTTGTATGTATATAAAATTTGACAATGCAACGAGCAATTGGACAATAGTGAATATAATTACAAAATACGAAAGGTAAATCATATATCAAATTTTATACTCTTCTGTTTTTCGATGCTTCTTGCAAAAAATTGATTGTAACTTTTTTCAATGGCTTCGAAATTAAGAGGCTGGTCTGAATATTCTTGAATATAAATATTGATGCAAGGTTTGGGCTGCGAGAAATAGTCGACCAAATTTGCCATAAATACGATTTGCACCTTGTTATCTTTGCCTTCTAAAACCCTTTCTATTCCTTTTTCAAACACAAAGTTTTGTTGATGCATACTTTCGATTTCTCCTTGAGGAAACATCAAAACCATATTTTTGCTATCGTTGAGTAGCTCTGCTGTATAGTTCAACGATTCGACCATACTACGCGTATTTTTCTTTACAGAAAAACCTCCTGCATAGTTAAAAAACCAAAACTTGCGCAATTGCTCTTCGAGCATCATAAAGTGAAACCTGCGCTTCAGAATGTATCGATTAAGATACATGGCCCAAAAACCATCCCACCAACTTATATGGTTAGAAATTAGCAGTACGGGTTTGTTTTTATCGTTCAATGATCCTAAAATCTGAACTTTTGAAAAACTTCTTCTTATAATCCAAAGAGCATAGCGTTTGAAAAATGGATAGATAACGAAATTATGTTTGGCCCTAAGAATCATTGTATTATTTTAAATATGCAGCAAGTATAAAGAAAAACAAAAACTGAGCAATTAAGATAGTAAAAGCCAATTTGTTTTGGGTTGAAATTCCAACTATTTTAATCAACGAATGCAATACTATTGAAATGACAAACCAAGCTAAATAATTCTGAATTGGCACATTGTATCCTTCAAAGTGCCACATATAAAGCTTTGGAGCTACTTTTTCCAATACTATATCGTACAATAGCATAAGAGAAGAAGCAAGTAAAACTTTTGAAATAACATGAATCTTGATTTTTTCAAAAACCGACGACGAGATATAAACCAAAATAAACCAATTTAAACCAATAATTACGGGGGTTTCGAAAATCATGAAACCCAAACTATAGTCGTATGTATAGTTACCAAATATTTTGCCAGTTTTTACTCCAATTGTTTCGATTGTAATACTTAGAAAAAATATTATTAAAAACACATACAATGTTTTTAAATCAAATTTATCGCTATGAAATGCCAATAGAACAACAAAAGACAAGATTAATGCAGCGGGAATTAACAATACAAATATTGAAAACAACTCAGGAACAAGCATACCAACAAGCCCAACAAAGTAAAAGACATAAACAAAAGTCCGAATAATTGCGACTCTTTGTTTCAAAAAAAAGAGTGTTACTTTATCATTTGTCATTTACCTACTAATTTTGAAAAAAACTTTTAAGTTTTTCTGTCAGCAACAAATTTAAGAAAATAAGGCTAAAAGCATAGGAAAAATCTTCAATGGGTATTGTTAAAAAACGTAAGTTAAGATTTTCAGAATTGTTGTACCAAACCACTTCAGATTCGATAAAACTACCGGTCAGAATAGCATTTACAGCAATAAATGGAATCAGTATAACTAAAAACGTTGCATAAAACCTTCGAATAACATGAGCTTTGTCCAATAATGAAAAAATCAAAGTTAAGATTAATGTGCTATAAATATAAACCGTATAAGCTTTTTCAATATTAAAACCAATTACAATAGTTGCACAAACAATTGCGACAATCGTAACAAGTCTGCTCCAATACGCATTAAGCTTAAAATTAGGAAAATATAAAATCAAAGATTCGTGAAGAAAAATACTAGCATAGGGAATAACGATAAAAAACAACCATTCCTCGATGGGCAATCCAAAAATCAAATAATTGAAATGATACATAGGGTTAAACCCCCAAACACCGGCATTGGTAAGAATAATATCAAATACAATATAAAAAAAAGCAACAATTAGTATCGATGGAAATAAAAACTTCCATTTTTTAAAGAACTGGAGCTTTTTATCAAAACTTAAAAAAAAAGGCACCAATATTGAGAAAAACAACAAGGTTGAATAAAGCCACATATTTCTGGTATTAAACTAAAAAAGCCTCTAATCGTTTACCGAAAAGAGGCTTTCATTGTAGCGGGGACATTAACTAAACCTTCTTTTCAGTACAACCATTAGAAACT
The DNA here is from genome assembly GCA_945889005.1 of Bacteroides fragilis. GTDB lineage: Bacteria > Bacteroidota > Bacteroidia > Bacteroidales > DTGW01 > CAMDBI01. The sequence goes on along the minus strand of CAMDBI010000007.1, from coordinate 3,292 downwards.
AAAAACAAATATAATCAATTAATTACACTTAAAACAACAATTTTTATTTTCTCTTTATTTACCTTCTTTTGTATTTTTTTACACCTTTTTTACACCCTGAAAATGATTTTGTATTACCTTTGTTAACAAGGGAAACAAAAAGAAAGTAAAAAAGAACAATGAAAAATTTACACCCCAAAAAGAAAGACAATCCAAAGTTAATGCAAAAACCGCTTTCAGATGGTCGGTTAAGTTTATATTTAGAATATTATTTGGGGTATTCTAAGGAATATAATAATACAACCGACAAATGGCAAATAAAGCATAAAAGAAAAAAAGAAGGTTTAGAACTATATATCTATAAAAAGCCAAGAACTGCAATAGAAAATGAACACAATAGAGAAACTTTACAAATAGCCGATTCTATAAGACAAAAAAGAGAGGACACTTTGAAGTCCAACAAACTTAATATTGAGGACAAAAACAAGGCTAAAATAAACTTCATTGATTATTCTGAAAAATTCCTTTTAGACTATATAAACAAAGATAAACGACTGGTTAAATATTGTGTAAAGTATTTAAATGAGTTTGCAATAAAAGAAACTGGCAAAGACTATGTATTACCAGTTGAGGTTAATGAGAAATTTGCTAAGAAGTTTAAAAACTTTTTAGAATCAAAATTGAACGGTGAAACCCCATACAATTACTTTACTAAATTCAAAAAAATATGCAAAGAGGCATTTAATGAAGGACTGCCAATAGATAGAAAAATATTAGAAATAAAGAATAAAAGGAATGAGGGATTAAAAAAAGACATACTTTCATTTGATGAAATAAATCAATTAGCCTCAACACCATTGAACAATGAGAATGTAAAAAGGGCATTTTTATTAAGTCTATTTACAGGGCTTAGATTTTGTGATATTAAAGCTTTGCAATGGCAAAGTATAAACGATGAACATATAATCATAAAGAGCCAACAAAAAACAGGTGTATCGGTATATATCGACCTTAGCACAACTTCAAAAAGGTTGTTGGGTGAAAAAGGCAAAGCCAATGAACTTGTTTTTAAATTACCAAGCTTAACCAGTTGTTTATTGCAGCTCAAAACATGGACAAAAAACGCTAAGATTGAAAAAAATATTACTTGGCACAGCGCCCGACATTCATTTGCTGTAAACTTACTCACAAACCAAACAGATATAAAAACAGTAAGTTCATTATTAGGACATGCAGGGCTTAAGCATACAGAAAAATATACAAGGGTTATAAGTGAATTAAAGAAAAGGGCTGCCAATAGTTTGCCTGAAATAAACATTTGTTAAAATGACTGATTTAAAAAAACTTATAGAAATTGGCTGGTTAATTGAAGTGCCTGAGAAAAGAATTGAAAATCTTAAAAACCATGAGAAACCTGTTGTAATTAAAAAGCATTGGACAATTGAAAATTCAATTAAAGAGAAATTTTACAAAGTTGTAAAAGATGTAATTGACAAAAATGCTGAAATGAAGGCTTCTGATAAATTTAAATTGATTAAATCTAAAATTAAACAACTACCTATTGAAGTTCAAAAAGAATCATATTTAGAAGCTACAAGAAAACAGATCAATCTTCAAGAACCATATTACAATGGAATGGATGAGGAAAGTATTAGATTAATGATATTAGATTGTTTTAGTTTTGAAGATTATATTGAATTTTATGATAAAACCATTAAAATATTAAAAAATGAAAATATACAAACCATTATTGAAGATGAAGCCGATTTATTGTTAGTTAGTATGTTGAAACATGAATACCAATCATTAACCAATCCTAATTGTTTGAATGAAAGTAAGGTAAATAATAAAATGAATTTTACTTATGAATTAAAGCTATTCAGTTGCATTACTAATGAAATTGAAAACGCTAATAATTATTGGTTAGATTTTCAAAATGAAGTTTATCAGAATGTTAGTAATGTTGAAAATGAAAAGTTAGTAGTATCATACATTGAACGTTTAAAAAGCAAAGCAGAAAAATTAACTGTGGGTGTTAGAAGGTTTCCATTTGCCAATCAACCCAAAAGACATTTGGAAGTTACTTTCTATATACCAATTGAAAAAAATAAATTAGAAAGTCATTGGGGACTTAAGATATTAGATTTATTAGATCAAATCTCAATACCAAAGCTAACAGCCCCAAAAACCATTAAACCCTCAACCTTTAAAACCCACCTAAGCCCCGAGCAAATTACAACCTTATGGCAAAAACTAATTGACAATGGATTTATACACCCCGATACAAAAGAAACAAACTTCAAACATGTATTTGGTGAACCAACGCCCGAGTTTGATAAAGTAGTTTGGATTGATAAAGCCCCAAATCATAATGAAACACTAAACAAACAAACATTATTTGATTTGATAAATGAAACTATACCAATTCTATTAATGCCTGACAATGTAAAGACTTTAAATAATTTCATTATAGAAATGTTTAAAGATGGTATTTGTAATGATTACAAAAAAGCAAATATTAGTCAAAGCTTTAAAGAATGGAATAAAAAAAAGAAAACAAATAAACCTCAAAGAAACAGCCTGTTAATCGGCATTATAAAAAATCTTTAATAAATAAATAAACCCTCATAGTTTTCCATACCCACATTCTAAAGGTATGAGTATTTTATTCATTTTCTTTTAGTTATATGTTTGTGTCACAATTTGCAATTGGTTGACTTTAGCTAAAGTCTTTTTATTAATTTAAAAAGATAAGAAAATGACAGAATTTTCAACAATCCAAACCCAATTAAATAGAATTGAGGCGGGTTTGTTATCACAAAAGAGCGTGTTAACCTTTGATGAGGTGGCACAGTTTACAGGGTTGAGCAAAAGTTATTTGTACAAATTAACCTCAACTGGCAGAATACCACATTACAAACCTTTTAATAAGGTTATCTATTTTGAGCGCCCTCAGGTTGAGGCTTGGTTACTTCAAAACCCAATTAAGACAGCCGATGAGATAGAAAAAGAAGCTGTAAAGTATGTAACCCTTAATCAGAAAGGGGGAAAACATGTTTAGTGCTTATTTTGAAATGGTTGTTTTGCCCGATGAGGTAAAAGCCAAACATAAAATAAAATTAGAGGCTAAAATTAAACGTTTTGATTGTATAAATTTTGCAGGTTTGAGTATTTCGGAGCAAAGTGTACAATGATTTCGGAGCAAAGTGTACAACTCATTTCGGAGCAAAGTGTACAACTTTTTGATGTTTAATTTCAGTTAAAAAGTATTTTCGGCGGGAGGCGGAGCCTTCACATTGGCTGCCATTCCGTC
>CAMDBI010000006.1 GCA_945889005.1 Bacteroides fragilis | reverse complement strand
GTATCCTCGGCAAAAAAGCAAAACAACAATCGAGAAAGAAAAACATTCAATGCGTGTATCTCGGCGGCTGATTCCCGGTCACAGAGCGAAGCCGAAGTGCCGGGATTATCCTTTTTAATCTCGTCAAAGAGTTTCGCCATTTTACCCGCAGCTTTTACATCGGCAGGGTTCTCGTTGGCGTGTTGTGCTTTTTCCATGCCCGCCCAAGGCAAAAAGAAATCGAAATGTGTTGGTAAATCGTTTATTGTAATTTCGAGTTTGTCTTGTGTCTTTGTATCGAGAGCCAATAGAGTTTGATAGTCGGTAATTACAACAAACCTTGGTTCGTGCTTTATTGCTTTTTGGTTTTCAATAACCGCTTTAAATTGTTCTTGTGGAGTTTCAAGGAAGGTCGTTTTAAAGAATAGCTTCTTTTTCCAGTCAATCTCACCGTCAACTTTGGAAAGGTTTAAATTGCCTTTTTGGAGGCGTGAAATTGATGCTTTTGGCGTACCATAGGCAAGAAGTAAATCATAAATGAAAGTATCTTTATTTATGAACTCTACGAGCGAATGGAGGTTCTTTTCTATTTGGGCTATATTCATTAACTAATTCAATAGATTTGGAAAATAAGGCTAAAATTAAAAATATAAATGAATAAAGAAGAAATAAAAGTGAATGAAGGAACAAGGAATACGAAAAAGTATAAAAAGTAACACGGTGTTACTCGTGTTACTTTTGGTATTTAATAAATGCGGACAAACAATAAAATAAAAGGGAAATAGGATAAATGAGAGTAATAGAGAAAGAAGTAATAACAGGATGTTATTAACTATACAATTTTTAGGTCTGGGAAAAGATGTTTGACTTGATGTATGCTTTGAATCAAGTCTAAATTTAGATTGAGAAGCTCATCGGCGGTTAATTGGTTTGTGATGTTAGGGTGTTTCTCCCGGACCAATCTTACCTGCTCTTGTGCTTGCCTTTTAAGCAAAAGAAAATCGGAATCGCTCAATGGATATGAGAGAGCTGAAATATTTAACTTGTGAGCTTGTGAGTTCATAAATTCAATATTAGTCGTTGTTTGGAGCGTCTGAACCTTTTTTTTGCTTATCACGAGATTTCTCTATTGCGTGTTCGGTCATTCTCATGAGTAAATAATCTTCTTCGGTGGGTCTTGTTTGTTCAACATAGCCTTTGGTTAGCAGCTCTTCCAGAAATTTGCTGTTCATAGTGGTCATAGTCTAGTATTAAGTAAAATATAAAGATTGATATTTTTATCAGAACATTTGACAAAATATGGCTGTTCATTGGTGCAATTTAATACAAAATTTTCATAAAGTATATCATTAAATTCAATTAGTGTAACGGTCTGGTTGTAATATTGCCGTTGCGATATAATTTTACCGTATTGAATTATATGTTCTTGATGTATTATGTAGGTTGTATATAAACAATGAACACCAACAAAATTATAACAAATATAACACAAACAACCATAATAGGTTTGATTACATTGAAGATTATAAAGTAACACTAGTAACATAGTGTTACTAGTGTTACTTTTGGTATTTAAAATCTAAGAATATAAGAACCTTTCAGCCTTTCGTTAAAAAGATAATCATAGTGTTTATTGGTACTTGCAGCCCATTGTGAAAGTTCTATGCCAAGTAAGAACCTTTCTTTTGGCGATAAAGACAAACAAAACAATAGATAATCATCATTATTACTCATTGTAACATTTCTAAGATTCAAACATTTAAAATTTCTAATCTGATTGTTTTAAAGCTGCCGATTGTTTTTTATTAGATTAAGGAATTCGTCAGATGGTTTGAATGTGGGAATAAAATGCTCGGGAATGATTATGCTTGTTTTTTTTGTGATGTTACGAGCAGTTTTTTGAGCTCGTTTTTTGACAACGAAAGAACCAAAACCACGGAGGTAAATGTTTTTGTTTTTAATCATGTTGACTCTAATCGTGTCCATAAAGGATTCTTTAGATAAAAATAAGTAAAATAAAATAAGATAGGTTCGATCCCGGCTCCGGGTACAGGTCGAAAGCCTTGTTAGTCGTTGATTAACAAGGCTTTTTTGTGAGGTTTATTGAGTCGATTTAGATGAATTTCGTATAGCCAGCAAGCCCGCAAAAGTCAACATTCCATTTATTAGAATAAGCTCAAATCCAAGTTTGTAGCCATTGAACAAATCTGCGGAATAAGTATTCAAAAAGTATGTTGCAATGGGCGAAAGTATTGCAACCAGTGGCACCCATTTGTCTTTGACCTGCCATTTGGTAAATAGTCCAAAGGCATACAATCCCAACAATGGACCGTATGTATAACCAGCGGCAGTAAACAAGGTGCTTATAATGCTTTGATTGTTGACCAATTTGAAAATTAGAATTAGACCAACAAGCAAAAGAGCCATGGCAACATGTACCCATTGACGAGTCAAGGTCAAGGTTTTCTCGCTTTTTTTGTCGGCTCTGAGGATATCGATTGTAAACGAAGTAGTTAAGGCAGTAAGAGCCGAATCGGCACTCGAATAGGTGCAAGAAATGAGCCCCAACACAAAAATTACAATAAAAAATGCCGGCATAAAACTTTGTGTTGCTATTAATGGGAATAAATCGTCGGAATTTTGTGGTAAAGCAATTCCCATCTTTATAGAAAATATATACAACATAGCTCCCAGAGAAAGGAACAATAAATTGACCGGAATCAATATCAAACTAAACCAAAGCATATTTTTTTTGGCTTCTCCTAAATTTTTACAGCTCAGGTTTTTCTGCATAAGGTCTTGGTCGAGCCCGGTCATGGTTATTGCAATAAATGCGCCTCCCAAAAATTGTTTAATAAAATGTTTTTTGTCGTTCCAGTCGTCGAAAAAGAAAATACGCGAATATTCGCTGTTTTTTATGGTTTGAAATGTGTCGAAGAATCCCAAACCAAGTTTATGGCTCAATACAAGTACACAACTTACAAGAGCTCCAAGCAAAAAGGCTGTTTGGAGCGTATCGGTCCAAACAACAGTTTTGATGCCACCTCTAAAAGTAAATAAATATATAAAAAGTACAATTAGGCAAACTGTAAGCCAAAAAGGAACGCCAATTTGTTGGAATAAAATAATTTGCAATACGCCTGCCGATAAAAACAAGCGAAAAGCAGAGCCTATGGTTCTGGAAAGCAAGAAAAAGGAGGCGCCTGTGGTGTATGTGTTTGAACCAAACCGTTTCTCGAGGTAAGTATAAATTGAGGTTAGTTGAAGCTTGTAATAAAGTGGCATAAGCACATTGGCAATAACAAAATAGCCCGCCATGTAGCCCAATACCATTTGCATGTACGAAAACTGGCTGGTACCAACCCATCCGGGAACCGAAATAAATGTAACGCCCGACAACGAAGCACCTATCATTCCGAATGCCACCAAATACCATGGCGACTTACGGTTTCCAATAAAAAAAGTGTTGTTGTCGGCTTTTCGACTGGTAAACCACGAAATGCCGTATAGAACAATCATATAAAAAACAACAATAAGAAAAATCGAAAGTGCCGACATTTGAAATGTTTTTGAGATTTTAAAATAATTCAAAAATATAAAAATGATTGGGAATTATTTTATTTATAAAAAGAACCTTAAACCTACATGTTTTGAAAATACAAACGCGAAAGTATTAATTTTTTAAAATGTGTGGTTCAATCATACCTTTAACAAATAAAAAAAATAAATATGATTAAATTTTAAATAAGTTTTAAATTTGCAACTCTTAATTTGGAAAGCTGCCAGAGTGGTCGAATGGGACGGTCTCGAAAACCGTTGTACGGGCAACTGTACCGAGGGTTCGAATCCCCCGCTTTCCGCAAAAAAGGAGTCAAACTCAATTAAACCCGCTTAAATATCAAATTTTAAGCGGGTTTTTGTAACAAAGAGTCACAAGAGGCAAATACTGTTACAATCGAAAGAAATGACAACTGTTTCTGTGGAAGTGGTAATAAATATAAAAAATGCTGTAGAAAAATTTTTGGATAGTTGTTTCTACAGCATTATTGTAAATTAAATATCAATGTTGTGTGGCAAAACTTTTTGAATTGAGATTTCTCATTTCGAAATAAGCGAGAAATCTATTTGTTTTTAACCAGACAATAGTGATTTAATATATAATTTAAAATTAATTAACTAGATATTTTTTTGAAAGGAAATTATTGCAATATGCTAGCAATTACATCTATAGTTTTTAAACTATCAATATTAAGATTTGTATTTATTTCCATGGCTTTTTGAAAGTCTATGGTTGCATTTATTACATCATTGGTTGCTAAGCGTAATATTCCTCTGTTATAGAATGCTTTTGCACACATTGGATTGAGTTCAATAGATTTATTATAGGCAACTTCTGAATCTTCAATATTGTCGGTGTAATAGTTGGCAATACCTAAATGATTGTACAATTCGGCTGTTTCTAAACCTAGATTTATAGCCATATTTAGGTCTTTAATGGCTTTTCCAAATCTTGCCATTTGAATATGCAACATTGCTCTTTTGTGATAAATACTAGCATCTATAGGATTGCATTTTACAGCTTTATTAAGAGCCCAAAGACCGTCTTCCAAATTTTTGTATGCCATAAATGTATCGGCAATTGACAAATAATATTCAGTATTGTCAAAGCTTACTGGTTTAGTTTCGATAGAAAGGTTGTCTTCCGATAAAATATTTTGACTAATCATTAAGGCCGAAAAAACTAAGGCAAAAATTGAAACCCTTGATTTCATTTCCTTGTTCGATGTTTTTGATGTTGTTTCCATAACCTTTTTGTTTGTGAAATATCCAATACGAAGATAAACTATTTTTATCTTCATAATTTAAAAGGCATGGTGCTTTGACCTATCCAATTGGAGTGATTTACATCATCGTTCAAAAAATTGAAAGCTTATAAACAAAGAACCCCGGTAATGTTCAATTATCGGGGTTCGAAATATTCGAATGTGTTATTTTCGGTCTTTTCCTCGGTCTTTTTCTTCTTTGGTTATTTCAACCACAATTTTTCGACCTTCGTAAGTAGCATCTTTGAATGCTTTGGTTACTTCCTTAGCAAATCCGCTTTCGGCTTCGAAAAACGAAAAATTTTTCATTAGATCTATGCGTCCAATTGGAATTTTAGGACCAGAAGCGTTTCTGTTGAGAAGTTCTATAAGAGCATTGGGTTTATTGATCCCATCCATGCGTCCTAAATTAATGAAAAAGCGAGTGTACCCTTTTTCAGCTTGAAAAGAATCGCGTCGAACGCTTCCTCCACTTCTTTCACGTCCTTGGTCACGTGGTTCGCGGTCTCCTCGGTCGCGTCGACGAGGTTCACGATCGTCAGACCTGTTATCTCTGCGTTTGAATGAATCTTCTGCTACGTTTAAATCGGGTGCGTTTTTGTAATATTCAAGAAAACGATTGAATTCCAAAGAAACTAAACGCTGAATCAGTTCTTCTTTTTCGAGCCATTCGAGTTTTTTGTAAACCATAGGAAGGAAAGGTTCGATCTCGGTTTGATCGATTTCAACTTTTTCGACCTTGTCTATTAGGTGGAATAGCTGTTTTTCGCATATTTCTCTTCCATTTGGGACTTTAACTTGTTGGAATTGCTTGCCAATCATGCGTTCGATATCGCGCAAACGATATTTTTCTTTCATATTGGTAATTACAATCGATATACCTGCTTTTCCGGCACGACCTGTTCTTCCACTTCGATGCGTGTACGCTTCAATGTCGTCGGGCAAATTGAAATTAATTACATGGGTAAGGCTGTCGACATCGATACCGCGAGCAGCAACATCGGTAGCAACTAGCAAACGAAGGTTCTTGATGCGAAACTTATTCATTACATAGTCGCGCTGTGCTTGAGACAGGTCGCCATGCAATGCCTCAGCGTTGTATCCATCGTGAATAAGTTTATCGGCTATTTCCTGTGTCTCTATTTTTGTACGGCAAAATACAATGCCGTAAATGTTGGGGTAGAAATCGGCTATGCGTTTAAGAGTATGGTACTTGTCTTTTGCGTGAACGATATATGATTGATGTTTTACAGTATCGGCACCTTGATTTTTAGTTCCAACGGTAACTTCAACCGGATTGGACATGTATTTTTTAGAAATAGAAGCTATTTCCTTAGGCATAGTTGCCGAAAACAGAAGCGTATTGCGTTCTTTGGGCAGATGCGACAATATTTCGTCGATACTTTCCGAGAAACCCATATTGAGCATTTCGTCGGCTTCGTCGAGTATCACTTTTGAAACACGATCGAGTTTTGCTACCTTACGATTTACAAGATCTATCAAACGACCCGGTGTAGCAACTATAATCTGGCAACCACGGCGAAGAGCGCCAATTTGCTTATCGATACTTGCACCACCATAAACAGGTACCACGTATAAGCCGTTCATGTATTTTGAATAGTCGGCCAAATCGTCGGCAATTTGAAGACACAGCTCGCGTGTTGGAGCCATAATCAAAGCTTGAACGTGGTTTTGGGTTACGTCAATTTGTTGAATGACAGGCAGACCAAATGCTGCAGTTTTGCCAGTACCGGTTTGTGCAAGTGCAACAATATCGGTGTTTTTGGCTAATAATAATGGAATTACCTCGGCCTGAACAGGCATAGGTTGCTCGAAACCGAGCTCTTGTATTGCCTTCAAAATATTGGGGGCAATACCTAATTGTTCGAATGTCATGTATTGTTATTTGGGTGCTTCGGATGCTCAAATGGCACAAATTACAACCCAACCGAAGGACAGAAATGCCAAAGAAAATCTAAAACACGTAGTTAATAAAGCGCAAAGGTATAAAATTAGTTGATAGTAAATAGTGAATTGTTGTTTGTTTAATTTAAAAAAATCAATATCTTCGCTAAAACGACCTGTTATGAAGATAAAATTTATTGGAGCTGCTCGCGAAGTTACTGGAAGTAAACATTTGATTACTACTAAAAGTGGCAAGAAGATACTACTCGATTGCGGTGTTTATCAAGGTAAAGGAATGGAAACTAACATCTTGAACAGAAAGCTCGATTTTGACCCGGCATCAATCGATCATATTATACTTACTCATGCTCATATAGACCATTCGGGGCTTATCCCATACATGTATAAAATGGGTTTCATTGGTTCGGTTGTTTGCACTTTCGCAACCCGCGACTTGTGTTCACTTATGCTTGCCGATGCTGGAAATATACACGAACACGATGCTCAAACATTCAACAAAAAGCACACTTGGCATGGGCCTCCTATTGAGCCTCTTTATACTAGGGCCGATGCAATGGAAAGCATGAAGCTATTTATTGGCTTACCTTATAACCGTAAGCTAAATATCGATCACAATATAAAAGTGAAGTTTACCAATACCGGACATTTGTTGGGCAGTGCAGTTGCAAATATTGAGATTCACGAAGGTGGTGAGAAAATACATATAGCTTATACTGGAGATATTGGTCGACCTGTAAACCGTATCTTAAAAGAACCGCAACCATTTCCTCAGGCCGATTATCTCATTACCGAATCGACCTATGGCGATCGCCTTCACAAAACAACCGAAGATGCCGACGAAGATCTTTTGCAAACGGTTTTCGATACTTGTGTTGGGAAAAAAGGAAAATTGATTATTCCATCGTTCAGTGTTGGTCGCACTCAGGAGTTGGTCTATTCGCTCAATAATTTTTACAATCAAAAACGATTGCCCAAAATCGAAATTTTTGTTGACAGTCCACTTTCGACCAATGTTACCAATGTTTTTCGCATGCATACCGAATGTTTCAACAAAGATATTATCGAGGTTATGCACACAGATCCCGATCCATTTGGGTTCAATTCATTGCATTATATTCAAACACGCGATGCTTCTAAGCGCTTGAATGATTTCGAGCGTCCATGTGTTATTATTTCAGCTTCTGGTATGATGGAAGCTGGACGTGTTAAGCATCACTTGGCAAACAACATATCGAACCCTCGAAATACGATTTTGGCTGTTGGATATTGTGCACCATCAACATTGGGAGCTAAACTTCTTAGGGGCGATAAAATGGTCTCGATACATGGTTACACCCACGAAGTACATGCCGAAATCAAGCGCATAGAATCGTTTTCGGGTCATGCCGATTATAATGAAATGATCAACTTTTTGTCATGTCAGGACAAAAATAAAATTAAAAAAACCTTCTTGGTTCATGGAGAATATGAAACACAACAAAATTATAAATCTATACTTGAAAAGGAAGGGTTTTCGAATATAGAGATACCGAATTATTGCCAAGAGTATGAATTGTAAATAAAATAATGATAGATTTTGACGAATATTTGTATAAAAAATACGATTATGCTTGCGGTACATGGAATTTTCGATGGTAAAGCTGTTAAGATAACAAATATAAAGTTGTTGTAACTTTTATTGCAGAAATACAACAAAAGGATAATGAATTGTGCGATTTTTCGGCCCAAACAAATGGATTAGATTTTATAAAATGATCTCACTGTAAATCTGTTGGTTGGCTATTATTTCCAATTTGCCATAATTTATCGAAGCAATTTTTTATTTTTGCGCTTAAACAAATTTAAAAAAGAAGAAATGATAAAAGTAAATGAATATTTCGATGGCAATGTGAAGTCGCTTGCTCTAGAAAATGCCGAAGGAACATCGACCGTTGGCGTAATTGCGCCGGGCGAATACGAATTTGGTACTGGAACTGTTGAAATAATGTCAATAGTTTCGGGCGAACTTAAAGCCCTTTTACCAGGTGAATCTGAATGGGTGCTTTATAAAAAAGGTAGCTCATTTAGAGTAGAAAAAGGTGTAAAGTTTAAGGTTAAAGCCGAAAAAACAATGGCGTATCATTGTCTTTATTTATAATAATATTGAATTGTATTTTTTTTATTTAAAATTTAAAGTTTGCATCATACAATTTGAAAATTGTTAGACTATAATTATGATAATTAGCCTAAGAATTTATTTTTGTTAATGAAATTTTCACTTTTAAATAATTCTTTGGGGTCTGCTATAGCAAAAGAGAATGATATAATTAATCTGAAAGAAGCAAATCATAAAGGTTTGCTATATTGGATTATTATGCGTATAAGTATACGGACAAGGATATTTATGAAGGTCAAAATGATTAGATTTTAAGCTTTTTTATTGGTCTTTAATAGCCTTATACCTTCTTCCCCACCATTTGTACTTGGTGAGCGAAGTATAAACAACCAAACGTTCGAACCAACGGTAGCGGAGCATATAGTGTATTATTCTATACCAAATACCAAATAAAAATAAGAAAATTATTGATTCTAATATGAAACGTAAAATTTCGTTTGAAATAGGAATTAGATTATTCTCAAAGTAATTATTTAACAATGCAAATGGAATAGACGAACTCAATATTGCAAATAATACAAACGATCCATGAGCTGTTTCGATTGCTTTTTGGGGGCAATAGCTCATACAATGCATACAACTTTCGCAATTATAGGTCCAGTATGGGCGCTTGTCTACTTTTATAATTGCTTTTACCGGGCACTGTTTAAGGCACAGGTTGCAGTTATTGCAATTGGACGAAGCATAATAAGTTTTAGCTATTATTAAGCGCCCAATTAAGTAATAGCCCAATGAAATAGGTGCAATTAGCAAATCTTGAACAATTTCGAAACGCCCATTATACTTACTTTTACCCGTTAAGATTATTTCGGCAAATCGAGTTACCCGCTCCTTGTTTTTGTTGTGAAGGAATTCGATGGTTCTTTTGTTCAAACCTGGGTGTACCGAAATCCAGTTCGACGGCATATCGACAGGCATAGTGCCTTTTATTTTATAGCCCTTGAGCCAAAGAATTAGTGACGAAAGCAAAAAGGCAATACCTGTTAGTCCCGGAGTAATCCATCTGCCAATGAGCATACCTGCTCGGGTATTCATAAGTACAACATTGTTTTTGCCTTTTGCAAAGCGCATAATAAAGTGCAACATTGCCGGAGGATAATTAAATCCATGAATTGGAGACACAAATACTACCAATGCATCATCTGATGGAGCTTCTATATGTAGCCTGTCTGTTATGGCAATATTGACTAGCTTACTAGTATACCCTCTTTTAGAAGCCTCATTAGTTAACCACAATGCTACATTTTGCGAATTACCAGTACCCGAAAAACAATAAACTTCAAGTGATTGAAACGCAAAAATCTTTTCTTTTGATTTTTGAGGGCTCATAATTTATTGGTATTTATTTATTGTATTTCTAGCACAACAGGACAGTGGTCTGAATGTACAATATTACTCAGTATTAATGCAGACTTAAGTGATGGTTTCAAAGATTGACTTACCCAGTGATAATCGATGCGCCAGCCCAGGTTTTTTGCCCTTGAGTTGGCTCTGTAACTCCACCAACTGTATTGATTGGCTTGTCGATTAAATACTCTGAATGTGTCGACAAAACCCGATGCTTCGAATCGATCCATCCATTCGCGTTCTTCGGGCAAAAATCCCGAATAATCTAAATGGCGTTCGGGATGGTTGATATCTATGGGTTTGTGGCAAATATTATAATCGCCCGAAATTATTATATTGGGATTATTTTTCTTAAAGTCGACAATAAACTGTAAGAAATCTTCGAGAAAAGCCATTTTAACATCCTGGCGATCGTCGCCAGAGGAGCCCGATGGGAAATACATAGAAATAACCCAAAGCGCTCCAAATCGGCACATTACCGTGCGTCCTTCGTTGTCGTACTGGTTAAACCCAAAACCATAGCGCACCTCATCGGCTTTTTGTTTCGAAAAAATAGCAACTCCGCTATATCCTTTCTTTTGAGCATAATGCCAATAATGATGGTATCCGGCATTTTCTATAAGTGATGTATCTATTTGACCTTCTTGCAACTTGGTTTCCTGTAGACAAATAATATCGGGATCTTCGGCTTTGAGCCAATCAAAAAAACCTTTTGTTACAGCAGCCCGCAAACCATTTATATTGTATGTTATTAATTTCATGTGAAATAGAAATTAAATTTTAAGAATAAGAATTAAAATTAAACAAAATTAAAAAATAATAAGCAATTTCATTAGTCATTAGCCATTTGTAATTTGTCATTATTTATTACATTTGCAGACAAAATTTTGGGCTGTTAGCTCAGTTGGTTTAGAGCATTACCTTGACAGGGTAGGGGTCAGTGGTTCGAATCCACTACAGCCCACAAAAATAGAAAGCAAATTGGCAATTGTCAGTTTGCTTTTTTGTTTTATATCGTTTATTAAAAATAATAAAATTCAATTTCTTTGTTAGAAACATTGATATAAATAATCATTGTTGTCCGATTAAAAAAACATAAACTTGAGATTTCTCTCTTACTTCGACTGCGCTCAGCACAAGTTGGTCGAAATCTGTGAAAATTATCTGGACAGTATTTAGAGACGCCGTTATCTTTATTCATGTCATATTGAGAAATGAATTTTACAACCATTTTCCTTAAATCGTTTCACAATTGTTTAACATTTTCATAAAAAAAGTCCTCAATATCTCGATTGCGAAATTCGAAACCTTCGTCGATCAATCGTTGAGGTGTAGCGTGTTGACCTTCGAGCACCAACGATGCATTTTCGCCTAACAATAGTTTTGTCAAAAAAGAAGGAATTTTAAAAAACAAAGGTTTGTTTACCGAACGGGCCAAAAGCTTCGAAAATGTAGCGTTATTTGTTGCAATAGGAGCCGTGAGATTGTAAATGCCATTAGAGTTGATGCCATTAACAATGTGTAGCAATGCTCGGAGCCAATCTGTGGACGATATCCAGGGCATAGCTTGTTTGCCATTGCCCATAATAGCTCCGACTCCTTTTCCAAAGATTTTAAGTAGCTGTTTCATCATGCCGCCATCGCTATCAAGTACCGGAGCCATGCGGACTATTACAGTTCTAATGCCGTATACGTTTGCTTTAAGTGCTTCGTGCTCCCAATCGCGACACACATTGGCCAGAAAACCTTCGTCGAAATCTGTGCTTTGTTCTGAATGCACTCCAAACTGGCTGTAAATGCCCACTCCCGATGCCGACACGAAAAGTTTCGGCTTTGTTTCTAATAGAGACATTGCTCCGACTAAGCATTTTGTAGTATCGATACGACTTTGATAAATTTTTTGTTTATACACATTAGTCCATCGTTTGCCAATAGATGCTCCCGACAAATTGACAACAATATCGGCATGAGCAAGGTAGTCTTTTAATTCAATAGTTTTTAATAGTAATGAGCGAGGAATACCCGATACTGTGTGACCTCTTTTATGCAATTGCTCTGATAGAAGTGATCCTAAAAAACCCGTGTGGCCTGAAATAATAATTTTCATCTATCAATTATCTTGTAATAAAATTCCCACACTAAATGGAAACACCGTTGGATCGTTCGTGCCATTAAACAAACTTACAGGATAATAATTTGCATAAATACTAAAATTATTATAACCTACTTGAGCTCTGTAGCCATATCGAAACAAGCCTATGTTGAAGTTGTTGTAAAACTTTTCCTTTTGTTTGTCGCCATTGATATAATACACTTCTTTACTGCTCGACCACATTTTAATACTTCCCATTACTCCACCACTTATATGTACCGGATGTTCATTAAATGGTATTTTAAATTCGATCATTAATGGCATATTTAAGTACGAAGCAAACAGTCGCGACTTGCCATAGGCTGCATTCGTGTGTGCAGGTTTTTCTACTATAGTTCCGTTTATTTCCTGAACATTATTGTTGTGTTCGAAACGATAGTATGAGAAATCAAACCCTATACCTGAAACTAGAAGCATAAAAGGTAAGATTTTTAAACTATTTTCGCCAAAATTGATGCTATAATTATATGAATTTCCATTTTTTAAATCGAGATATCGCATCGAATCGGGCATATTAAACTTTTGGTCTTGTGTTGTGAATCCATTAAACCCAAATCCAAATCCATCCCAATGAGGATGGTTTTTGGGGGTGTGTTTACCTTTTTTGTTTTTATCTTTAAATCCCTCATATTTTTTATCAACACCCTCTTTATCAATTTCTTTAGTGTAGTTTTTATCGTGTTCATCAACCGATTTGATATCGACAGTAGTTTTTCCATCTTTTTCGATAATGGTTATTCCTTTGTTACCAAGCCTAATACGAGTTGTATCGGCTTTTATTTCTTTTTCTGATGTAATTACAAGCGAGTCTTTTTCACTTACTATTGTAACCGTGTCGCCACGCATATTTTTTATTGTTTGTGCCTGTAATCCCCAAAACAACAAACTACCTAATATGGTATAAATTCTTTTCATTTTTTTTACATTTTAAAGTTTTTACTTCTCATCATTTACATAGGCATACACGCTCACCCACTTGGTATCGAAGGCATACAAGGTCGATTGTTGTGCAGCATCTTTCTCTTTTCTCAAAACAATATTGGTCAATTTGTATCTGTTAAGCATGTCAATACTTTTGTTTGTCAACACCCACAGCAAGTTATCGAATTGCTCTGGTTCATTGTTTTCGGGTTCAATAGGTATTTCAATATTGTTGGCAAGCAACGATTTTATTTCATCGGTATTGTCGATCGGCTGTTCGATTTTAAAGGCGTTTTCAATCATTGCAATACGCTCAATATTCTTATTAGTCATATTATTAAGCGAAATGTTTTCTCTTTTAGCTAAAATATGCTTTTGGGTTGGCTTTTTAGAAAAATTTGTTTTCGTATTATTTATTATTTCATTAGGTGCAGTTATCGATGGCTTTACAACAACCAATTCATGAACCATTAGGGGTGTATCTGGTTTTTGATTTGTATTTTTAAAAACAAATACCACACTCATAATCAATGCAACCGATGCAGCTGCAGAAAGCACAAACTGCCAGCTCGAAACTTTTATTTCGTGATGCTTCAATTGGTGCTTTTTCGCAAATACAATATTTTTGTCAGCTTGAAGTTGTGATTTTTCAAACATTTTCAAGTTTTTGTGCAAGTCGGGGTTTTCCAAAAGCATTTTTTGGAAATTCAATTGCTCCAAATCGTCCAAATCTTTCTCGATGTAAGCAATGCATTGCTCATCGATGTATGAGTCGAGAATATCGCCTTTTTTTAGAAGCAATTTGTTTTTGTATTCAACAGTTACCGCCCGAATCCCAATGTTCTCGAATTCTCCAAGTTCTTCTGCCAATTGAGGGTGTAGAGCCAAAAATGCATCTAACATACGCACTTGCATAGCATCGAGTCGATCTTCGACGAAATCGAGAAACCATGCATGGTAATTGTATGTATCTATATGTTCCATATTATATTACAGCCTCCATTGAACCAATATAGTTTTTCAAAAACAAGCGTCCACGAAAAATATACACCTTTACCTGCGATAGATTGAGACCTGTAATTTCCGATATTTCTTCGTAACTGTAACCTTCGTAGTCGCGAAGCATAATTACCGAACGTTGATCTGTTGGCAATTGCTCAACAGCTTTGTGCAAAACTTCGCTCAAATCGCTGTAATGCCTGTCGTGAACCATACTATTGTATCGGATTTTCGACGAATGATCGAATTTTTTCTCGCGACGAATAATATCGATCATCGTATGATAAGCCGTTGTAAAAAGGTACGATTTAGTTTTTTCAGCTTCAACATCTTTATGTCTGACCCAAAGTTTTTCGAAAGTATCCTGAACAATATCGCGCGCTTTCTCGCTATCGTGTATATTTTTAAGAATAAACCGATAAATATGATCCGAGAATAAATCGACACTTTGATTGAACTCTTTTGTGGTCATTAATCCTTAGTTATGCTTGTTTTGTTAATAGGACGACTAACGTCGGGTAAAGTTACACTTGTCGATCGAAAAAAAAGTTAATAAATTAATTAAAAAGTGAATTAAAAAATATATTAAAAGAAGTATTTTTAATTCATATTGTATATTTTTGTGGTCCAAATCCTAATTAGATGCCACAACTTCCTGAAAAAAAAATAGTTGAAAAAGAAAAGAAAACTAGTTTAGATCAAACAAAAGAAACAAAATTTAATCTAACAAACGAAGTAGAAAGAGCTGTAAATCTTGGTGTTTGGGATTATCAAATAAATACAGGAGTTTTACAATTCAACAGTCAGTTTGTCGATTTATTCGAAACTCCCAAAGAAGAGGTCTACTACAATTTTGATTTTTTAATCAACAATATTTTGCCCGAAGATACAACTTCGACGCTTAAAGCACTAAACGATCATATTACAGGTCATACCACTTTTTTTACAGCCGAATACCGCATTAAAACAAAATCGGGAAAAATCAAATGGTTGCAACAGCAAGGGCGGGTTATCGAAAAAGACGAACATCATAATGCCAGTCGAATGGTTGGAGTCGTGTCGGATATTACTGAGCTCAAAAATTCTTTTCAGGAACTTACACGAAGCGAAGCACAGGTTAAGGCATTTTTAAAACTCATCCCCGACAATATTTTTATTTTAAATCGTAAAGGAATAATAGTCGACGCTTATTTGAATGAGACCAAAAATCGTCGGTTTTCACTCGAAAATGTTATTGATAAAAAGTTTGAAGAATTATTTTTCAATGAGCAAAACCCCGAATTTGAATATCTTTTTTGCAATGCAATAGAATCTAAAAAGGTACAGTATTTTGAGTTTACAGTCGACGACAAAAAAGTACCAAGTTTTTACGAATGTCGTTTATTGTATGCCGATTTGAAAAATATTCTAGCTATTGTTCGCGATATTACTGCAGAGAAACATTCAGAAGAAGCATTAAAGCAATCGGAAGAAGAGCTTAAAAGGTTGAATGAAACCAAAGACCGCCTATTTTCTATTATTGGCCACGATCTGAAAAGTCCATTCAACAACATACTTGGTTTTGCCGATATGCTCAACGAGAACTACGAAAACTTATCGGCCGAAAAAATTAAAGAGTACTTGTCGTATATTAGAATATCGACCGGGCAAGCGTTTGCACTCTTCGAGAACCTGTTGGAATGGTCTAGGGCTCAGTCGTCAAAAATTCATCCTTACCCAAATCCTTTCGATATCAATAAACTCATTGACAAAAACCTTGCTTTGCTTTCTGCACAAGCTCGACAAAAAGAAATTAATATCGTTGCCAATTTATCGAACGAAACTATTTTGAATGCCGATGCAAATATGATTTCGACCGTTCTTAGAAATATTATTTCAAATGCGATTAAATTTACAAAATTAAAAGGCGAAATTTTGATCGAAAAAATAGTTGAAAGAAATAAAGTTACCATTTTGATTAAAGACAACGGAATAGGCATGCCCACGGAAATTAATGACAAACTATTCAAAATAAACGAAAATATTTCTCGCAAAGGCACATCGGGCGAAAAAGGTACAGGTTTAGGACTTTTACTGTGCAAAGATTTTATGGAAAAAAATAATGGCGAAATCACCTATAAAAGTGAAGAAGGAGTAGGTACTACATTTTTTCTAAGTTTCAAGTTATAAATTCAATTATTTAAGGTTTTATTCGATTATTTAATTAATTTAGTCAGATGAAATTCATTTGTTTATAAATAAATTGTCATTTCGACCGTAAAGTGAAATATGCAAATATTTATCGGACAGTAGCGATAAACTATTAAGAATCGTATAATAGCTAAAAATGTTCAATGCGTAACAAAAAAACCATGAATTATTACATTTTTACCGTAGCAGTATTCCTGTTTTTTGCATGTAACAAGCAGAATACATCATATAATCAGTCAAAGATTCACACAAGTACCGACGTTCAACTATTGGAATCTTCTAGTCAACAAGATGTGTCAGACAACGAGATGTTTAGCAATATGATGTTTAGCGAAGAACTTTCAAATTTTTTTAAAGATACTCGAGCTATTTTTGACCATCAATTAATGAATCCCGAATCAAAATATATTAATTATCAAATAAGTTATGAAAAAGCACTCAATATTGGAGTATATGCTGTAGATCTAAGTTATGCCAATGCTTACGAACAATTTGGCCATTGCAGCAAATACCTTCAATCTATGATGAAACTTAGCAATGATTTGGGAATACCATATACATTTATTACATCAATAAACAATAATGCTAAAAGTATAAACAATAGTGATTCATTATATGCTTATTCAAAAGTATTGTATAATCAAACACGAGAATATTTGCGAGCCAACGATCAACAATACGCGTCGGTTCTTATTGTTGCCGGTGGATGGATAGAGGCCATGTATATAGCTCTTAAAATGGCCGAACAGACTGCTTCTCCACAAATAATTGAGAAAATTGCCAATCAAAAAAAATCTATTGAGTCTGTAATACAATTGCTCGCCAAAGAAAACAAAAACAAAACAGTAGCTCAATTTTATTTGAAGTTAAAGGATATACAAATTAAGCATAATTCCTTTGCCGATAATTTTAATAACCAATCTGGAATTGAGGCTTTTAACGAATTGATTATTGCTATAGAACAATTAAGAAGTGAAATAGTAATGTAGTCATAATTATTTTCAAGACATGAACTGGTTTAAAAACTTATCTATAAGATATAAAATAGTTGTTATTATAGTCTCGGTAACAATATTATCGTCAAGTTTCCCCCTTTTTTATTATCAATATTATATTATAAAAAATCAACGCGAAAATCTAATTCGTTCTCTCAATACAGAAGCCAAAATATTAAGCGAAAATTGCACATCATTTTTAATATTTAACGATCGGGCAGGAGCTTTCAATTTTCTTTATCATTTAAGATTACTCGACAATGTTGAGGCTCTTGCAGTTTATGATCAAAACAATGAGGTATTTGCACATTATAAGATAGAACTAATAAACAAAGACCTAATTGTTTCTGACGAAAAAATTCAGCATATACACAATGCTATTTTGTACAAAGAACCAATTTTAAATCAAGGGCAAAAGATTGGAACCATCGTTATTAAAGCCAATACCATTATATTACAGGAAAATATCAGGAGCATAGCATGGTTAAGTATTTATTCTTTACTTGGATTATTGATTATTGCGTTTATACTTGCGGGTCTTTTTCAAAAATTAATTTCAAAGCCATTAATTAAACTTGCAAATACAGCTAAGAAAGTTTCTGATACACAAAACTATTCTATTCGGATCAAGCGCGAAACAAAAGACGAAGTTGGTTATTTATTTGATTCGTTCAACAACATGTTAGAGCAAGTCGAACGGCGCGACAACGAGCGATCGGAGCAAGAGTATATCCTTAAAATATCAAAAGAAAAAGCCGAACAAGCCGATAAGCTCAAAACCGCATTTTTGGCCAATATGAGTCACGAAATTCGTACTCCAATGAACTCTATTATTGGCTTTACTTCCTTACTCAGTATTGATGATATTTCGCTCGACGAACGAAAGCTATATATACAGTTGATACAATCATCGGGCGATACACTTTTGCATTTGATCGACGACATTATCGATATTTCGCGAATAGAAGCAGATCAAATAAGCTTACAATACACTCTATTCAATTTACACGATTTTCTCGAAGAGTTATATCTCAAATATTCCAGAGAATTGAGTATGTCTGAAAAGCGTACTCTAATTGATTTTAAATATTTAAATAAAACGCCGTCAAATGAAATTGAAATTTATACAGATTTAAACCGATTAAAACAAATTATTTCTAACCTAGTAAACAATTCGATAAAATTTACCGACAAAGGATTTATTGAATTTGGAACAGAATTAAAAAACAACAACTATTTGTTTTATATTAAAGATAGTGGCATTGGTTTACCTCCCGATAAGAGCGAGGAAATTTTTAATCGTTTTATGAAATTAGAAAATTCCGACAAATTATATCGGGGAGCAGGTCTAGGGTTGACTATTTCTAAAAAATTGGTTGAACTTCTTGGAGGAAAAATTTGGTACGATTCGGTACCTGGCAAAGGATCGTGTTTTTATTTTACGCTGCCGACTAGTACAGGATTGACATTCAGTAACTTTAATACTTCAGAACACAATGATGCTAAAGTAATTAATAAATTTGATCTAAGCGGGAAAACTATATTAGTAGCTGAAGATGAGAGGTCGAATTTTATGTTAATTGAACAAATACTCAAGCCGGGAAAACCTTCGATTATTTGGGCTCAAAATGGCATAGAGGCTATAGAAAAATTTAAAAACAATAAGATAGATCTCGTACTAATGGATATCAAAATGCCCAATATCGATGGTTTAGCAGCAACAAAACAAATGAAAGATATTAATAATACCATCCCGATTATTGCCCAAACCGCTTATGCAATGGCAACCGATAAAAACAAAATACTTGATGCCGGATGCGACGATTATATTACAAAACCCATTAAGATTGCTGAGCTAAAAGAAAAAATAATGAAATACTTATAAGAATCTTTTGGGATCTCCTTATAAGTATTTCATAATATTTATTTATAATTTTTCGAGCAGCGATCGAATACTCACTTTGTCGCCGATATATCTCTGCAATGCCGAAATAGCAACACGTTCCTGTTTCATCGAATCGCGTTCGCGAATGGTTACGGTATTATCCTGCATGGTTTGATGATCAATTGTAACACAGTATGGAGTTCCAATGGCATCTTGACGGCGGTAACGACGACCAATAGAGTCTTTTTCGTCGTACTGACAATTGAAATCGAAACGTAAGGCCTTAACGATTTCTTCTGCCTTTTCGGGCATTCCATCTTTACGTACCAACGGCAATACAGCTAATTTCACTGGAGCCAATGCTGCTGGTATTTTCAATACCACACGTGTTTCTTCTCCTGCGCCTTCTTCTTTTTGTACTTTTTCTTCGCAATAGCCATTTGCCAATGTCAATAGAACCATACGGTCTACACCAATCGATGTTTCAACAACATAAGGAGTATAGCTCTCATTCAATTCGGGGTCGAAATAGCTTATTTTTTTACCCGAGAATTCGGCATGGCGACTCAAATCGTAGTTGGTACGCGAGTGAATACCTTCAACTTCTTTGAAACCAAATGGAAATTGGAATTCTATGTCGTATGCTGCATTGGCATAGTGAGCCAACTTGTCGTGTTTGTGGAAACGATATTTTGCGGGGTCAATACCCATGTTTTGGTGCCAACGCATACGTTTCTCGCGCCATTTGTCGAACCAATCAAGTTCAGTTCCAGGTCTTACAAAAAACTGCATTTCCATTTGTTCAAACTCGCGCATACGGAATATAAACTGACGGGCAACTATTTCGTTACGGAATGCTTTCCCTATTTGTGCTATACCAAAAGGAACCTTCATGCGTCCCGATTTCTGTACGTTCAGAAAGTTTACAAAAATACCTTGAGCAGTTTCGGGACGAAGATAGATAATGTTGGCATCTTCGCTCACAGAGCCCATTTTTGTATCGAACATAAGGTTAAACTGTCGTACATCGGTCCAATTGCGGGTGCCGCTTACCGGACAAACAATTTCCAGGTCGACTATTATTTGTTTTACTTCGTTCAGATCGCCACTTTCCAATGCTGCTACAAAGCGTTTTTTAATAGCATCTATCTCGTTTTGGTAACCAACTACTCTGTCGTTGGTTGTTAGAAATTGCTCCTTGTTGAACGATTCGCTAAATCGTTTGGCTGCTTTTTCAACTTCTTTGTCTATTTTGTTTTCGATTTTCGCAACATGTTCTTCAATAAGCACATCGGCACGGTAGCGTTTTTTCGAGTCTTTATTGTCGATTAAAGGGTCGTTGAATGCTCCCACATGACCAGAAGCCTCCCATGTACGAGGGTGCATAAATATTGCAGCATCGATACCCACTATATTGTCGTTGAGCAGAACCATAGAGTCCCACCAATATTTTTTAATGTTGTTTTTGAGCTCGGCACCATATTGTCCGTAATCGTATACTGCGCTCAAACCATCGTATATTTCTGAAGAAGGGAATATAAAACCGTATTCTTTACAGTGTCCTATAAGCTTTTTAAATAGTTCTTCCTGTGTCATTTCTATAATTATTATACTTCACATTTTGATTGGCAAACCTAATGGATTTTTTGCTAAAAACCAAAGCATTTTTAATGCTTGTATTTATTGAGTTTCTTGAATTATCGCGAAAACTATTTGGAGTTTATTATTTTTTCAAAAACATTGTTTTTAGCACAATGCTACTGCCTTCAATTTTACAATCAACTTCGTCGGGGTTTTCGGTTAGGCGGATACTTTTAACTTTTGTGCCTCGTTTTATTACCATCGAAGAACCTTTTACTTTTAGGTCTTTGATTACAGTAACCGAATCGCCATCGGAAAGTACCGTTCCATTGCTATCGCGCGTTATGGAGTCTATAGGAGCATCGTTTAGTGTAGGACTGAATTCGTTGTTACAGTCGGGGCACTGAAAGAGTGTACCATCAAAATAAATGTTTTCGCTTTGGCAATTGGGGCAAATAGTCATTTTGTCGTTTCAGGTGTGAGACTTAATAATATAATAGAGTTCAAAGGTAGTTAAAATATATAATCTGGGAATTTATTATTATTTCGGTTTATAAAGTGCTTCATGAGTTTCCGATAAGAGTTCCTTCAAAGGAATGCCTGTCGGACACTTGCTCATATCTATTTTTGCGAGCTTGTCGGGTGTTGCGAAAGCTCCCTGAAACCAATTGTCGTTTTCCTGAAACATATTGTAACGATAAACGCCAAAGTCTTTCATGTCGTAGCATTTGAGCATCGTTCTGAATCGAATAATTTCGGGAATATTGATACCCGATGGATCGTTTGCCATGCAATAGCCATCGAAATCGGTATATTGGTCGAGTAGGCGTTGGCTGTCGAGTTTGTGCTTTATGGCCGAATCTGTAACCGAAAGCGGAATAGATGTTGGGAATATGCCATCGACCTCGTCCAACGAAGAAGTTACCGGAAATCCGAATGTCAAGGTGTGAATAGCAGGGTTGCTCAAACAAAACCGTGCATTGAACTGCATTGGGGTAAGTGGGTGGCAAAGATCTCGTAGTTTTTGTGGGGGATTGCCCAATTGCCCGCCTTTATCGTTAGGTGAAATGATAAAAACCCCCATGTCTTTGGTTTGGGCTAGATCAACTGCTCCTTTGTGGCGTTGAAAGAAATAGTAATAATGAAGGTTCACAAACTCGAACAAATCGGTTTCTATAGCTTTTATGATTATTTCGTAAGGAGCATGTGTGCTAAATCCAACATGTTTAACAATTCCTTCGCTCTTCATTTTTAAAAGCTCTTCAACAGGACCATCTTTAGCACATGAAACATTGTATTTTTCCAAGTTGTTAATTCCATGCCAGGCATAGAAATCTATATAATTTGTTTTAAGAGCTTTAAGTTGACCTTCGACCATTTGACGGGTCTCAGCGGCTGTTTGAGGAGCTCCTTTTGTCATTAGGAAATAGCTCTCTCGCTTAATTTTCAATATATCGTTGAGTACAATACCATAAGTATGTTCGCTTTTCTTGTATCCATAAGCTGTTTCAATATGGTTGATACCAAGTCTCAACGATTTCTCAACCGTATCGCGACATTGTTCGAGGGTATCGTCTGGAACTATATCGCGGGGTTCGTCCCAACCATGTTTGTAGCGCATGCCTCCTAAAGTAATAACACTCAATTTCTTATTTGTCTTGCCAAATCTTCTATATTCCATCTTTGGAGTGTAGGGATGTAAAGTGCTAAAATCCATATAATAATCTGTTCTTAAATAATGTGTAAAGTTAAAAAAACAATCAATGAAACATCCCCGAGCATTAAAAGTTTACATTTATTTAATGCAGAAAAGGGTCAATTCATCGAAAGACGATGAATGACCCTTTTTGATATTTAAATTTATACAAAAGACAAAGTAGAAAAACTAAAGTCTGTTAGTTTTTTTAAGTATGCCTAGTTTTGCATCGATACTTGTTTCACATAATGAAAATGAGATCCAAATCGTTCGAAAGCAGCTTTATCTAATGCTTCGCGGTGGTTAGGGTGAGAAATGCTGATGAGTAATTTCGCACGTTCTTGAAGTGTTTTTCCATAAAGGTTTACAGCACCATATTCGGTACAGAACCAATGAATATGAAAACGTGTAGTAACAACACCAGCACCACTCAAGAGGGTAGGGGCAATTTTCGAAATACCTTTATCGGTTACCGATGGCATAGCAATAATTGTTTTTCCACCTTTTGAACGCGATGCTCCATAAACAAAATCTACCTGTCCACCAACGCCCGAGTAGAATTTTGTACCTAACGAATCGGCACAAACCTGGCCGGTTAAATCAATTTGCAGAGCAGAGTTAATGGCTGTTACTTTTGTATTTCTTGAAATGATAAATGGATCGTTGGTGTAACCTACGTCCATCATAAGAACTTGTGGATTGTTGTGAATAAAGTCGTATACTTTTTGCGAACCCATGAGGAAAGTTGCTACCATTTTGCCACGGTCAATTACTTTCTGACTGCCGTTGATAACACCTTTTTCAACCAAAGGAAGTACACCATCGGCAAACATTTCGGTATGAATGCCAAGATTTTTGTGATTACCCAATTGTGCCAAAACCGCATTTGGAATTGCACCAATACCCATTTGTAAACAAGCTCCATCATCGACAAGTGCAGCACAATGTTTTCCTATTGCTATTTCAATTTCGTCGGGTGCTGTAAAATGTGCTGGTTCAAGTTCTGTATTATCTTCTACAAAGATATCGATCATGCTCATAGGAATCATGGCATCGCCAAGCGCACGAGGAACATTTTTATTTACCATAGCAATAACATGTTCGGCACATTCGACAGCTGCAAGAGTTGCATCTACAGATGTTCCAAGCGACACATATCCATGAGCATCGGGCGGACAAACCTGAATCATGGCTACATTACATGGCAAATAACCATCGCGATATAAACGTTGTGTTTCTCCTAAAAATACCGGAATATAATCTGCATATCCTGCCTGAACCGATTTTCGAACATTACCTCCTACAAAGAATGCATCGTGTTGAAAAATGCCTTCGAACTGAGGTTCAACATAAGGCGCACAACCTTCGGTATGTAAATGATGAATGTGTACATCGCGAAGTTCTCCTGCTCTTCCTCTGTCGCACATGGCATCTATCAAACATTGGGGTGCACTTGCTACACTACTCAAATGTACATGATCACCGCTTTTTATCACCTTCACTGCTTCTGCTGCCGATACGGCCTTGTAACTAAACTGCATATTATGTTTCAATTTATAAATGAATACCTAATTAAGTTTGCAAATTTATAAATTTATCGCGATTACTAAAAAGCGATCTGTTATTTTTTTCACGCAAAAAACTAATTCAGAATAGTTCTAAGAAAGTGATAGAGTAATGATTTGTAAAGCCGGCAATGTTTTTATGATACTTATCGACGCTTTTTTAAAAATACAATTATCAAATAAACGACAAATAGAACTCCTACAAGCAAAAAGCCATAAGAGAGTTCTTTCATGTATGGTTTCATTAGTATTGAAAGTTCATGAAAGTCAATGGTTTCTTTTTGAAGGGAAATAGGAGCCAAATGGAATACATACAAAGTTAAAAAAGCAAGAATAGCATGCCAAATTGTCGATCCCAAAGCTGTAAATATTATAAAGTGTTTGAGATTCATACGGGCTAAACCAGCCGGAATCGAGATGAGTTGACGTACTGCTGGAACCAAACGACCAATAAAAGTAGAACTTCGTCCATGGCGAACAAAATAAGCTTCGGCATGTTCGATTTTATTTTTATTTAACAAACACATTTTCCCAATTTTTGTTTCTACAAATCGGTAAACTATAGTTCTTCCCAGCCAAAGAGCAAGATAATAATTGATAATTGCTCCAATTAGGGCTCCTATAGTGGCGAAAAAAACCACCAAATAAATATTTAGTCCTCCGGCAGCAGCTTTCCAGGCTGCGGGCGGTATTACTATTTCGGAAGGAAAAGGTATAAATGAACTTTCAATTGTCATCAAAAGCGTTATGGTAAAATAATTCATGTGACCCATATACCAATCGGCAAATGTTTGAAAAAATTCCATCATAGTTATTCTTTTTTAAATTGAACGGCTAAGTTAAAACAGCATTTGGGAATTGCAAAATTAAAAACTTACTTTTGAAATAGTTTTAATTCGGATGACAACACCAACTTATTGCCAACCAAGTCGTTGATAGTCAATAATATTTTTAAATTTTCTTTTTTTTGAAGAATGGTATCGTTCATAATCGAAAAATTTATTTCACAATCTTTTAGAATACTTTGTTTTATCGAATAATTTGCAATACGATTGTTTTGATAAATGTTTTTTCCAGATAAAGTATAAATGCTTATACCTAAATTTACTTTTGTTTTTTCTTTAATGTGTGTATTTACTATTTGAACAATGCCAGAGATAGTAATTTCATTGTTATTGACTATTGAATTCGAGAATGAGAAATTTTTGACATATACAGGCGAAAGACTGTAGAGCCTAACAGCTCGGCAAAGACCCAATGTTGGATTTTTGTCATTTTTATATACAATATTAATTAAGTTCATTCCTCCAAATTTAACCACAGAAGTTATATTTGTTAAGATATGAGAGTTAGAAGTCTTTTTATAGGCTTGTTTACCGTTTATCCAAATAGAAAATAAATCGGTGGTATCGTCGATGTTCAAAAAAATCTCTCTCCCATAGAATATTTCGGGAATTGGCACGAATTTTCGATAAAAGAGTATTTTACTTTTTGGTTTTGCTGTTGAATCGGGTAGCTTCTGAATTTTCCAATTGCTATCGTCATATTCTTTTTTAAAAAACGATTGACCTATTTCGTTCAATGAGTTTCCTTCGAAGGCTTTCCAGTTGTTAAGAAACAATAGCCATTCATTGTTCGACTGCTTGTTTGAAAGAGCTGAGATTTCGTTTTCATAGGGTGTATAATAGAAATCGGGCAATAGTTGATTTTGAGCCCATAGCCCTTGTTTAACGCAAAAAAATAATATGAATAGTGAAAAAAAGTATATTTGTTTCATCTGCTATTTTTTTTAAAACATAAGAATTAAATATTTTGGGCGAAATGTAATAAAAATAATTATGCCATTTCACTTAATTCGAGCCACCGTTCAGTTTTTTTGTCAATTAACTCAATTATTTGAGAAATCCGATGGCTTTTTTCAATGAGTTGCTCATGTTGCAAGTTATTGCTACAAATTGCAATTTCTAATTCCTTTTTCTCATTTTCAAGTTTCTCAATTTCTGTGGTTAATTGATCGAATTCTCTTTGTTCTTTAAAACTGAGTTTACGTTTTTCGGCAGGTGTATTGCTTTGTTTTTTTATAGGTTCTTCTTTTTTTACTTTTTCAGTTTCTTTCGAGTTTTGGAATTCGATATAGCTTCGATATTCCGAATAATTACCAGGAAAATCTTTTATTATTCCATTTCCCTCGAAAACAAATAAATGGTCAACTATTTTGTCCATAAAATAGCGGTCGTGTGATACAATAAGGACACAACCATCAAATTCGTCGAGATATTCTTCGAGAACACAAAGTGTTACAATGTCCAGGTCGTTTGTAGGTTCATCGAGAATCAGAAAATTTGGGTTTTGCATCAAAATGGTTGCTAAATAAAGTCTTCGTTTTTCGCCACCACTCAATTTATACACATAATCGTATTGTTTGTCGGGAGGAAACAAGAACCTATTTAAGAACTGAGATGTGTTTATCGATTGGCCATCTGAGATTTTCACTTCATCGGCAATGTTTTGTGCAGCTTCAATTACTTTAATATTATCGTCAAACTCTATACCTAGTTGCGAATAATAACCAATTTTGATGGTTTCGCCAATTTCAATATTTCCTTTACTTGGTTTTAATTTTTGAGTGATTAAATTTAAAAAGGTCGATTTGCCTGTGCCATTTGCCCCAACGATACCGACCTTTTCGAATCGGGCAAATTTATATGAAAAATCAGATATTAATTTCAATTCGGCAAAAGACATGCTAATATTGTCGATATCTACAATTTTTGAGCCCATTCGCGATCCCTGAGTTTGTAGTTTTACCTGTCTGTCGGTTTTTCGACTTTCGGCTTTCATTTTCAAATCGTCGAAGGCATCGACCCGGTATTTTGCTTTTGTTCCGCGTGCTTTGGGCTGTCGTCTTATCCAATCGAGCTCTTTGCGCATCAAGTTTTTTGCTTTCTCTACCGATTGGGTTTCCGATTCCGTTTTTTCGGCTTTTTTTTCGAGATAGTATTCGAAATTACCATTATAGTTATAAATTTTCTTATTGTCGATTTCGAGTATTTGGTTGCACACTCTATCGAGAAAATAACGATCGTGAGTTACCGTTAAAAGAGTAATTCCTGGGTCTGACAAATATTCTTCGAGCCATTCTATCATATCGAGATCGAGGTGATTGGTGGGTTCGTCGAGAATAAGAAGCTCTGGATTGTTAATTAAAACCGATGCCAAGGCTACTCTTTTGCGCTGACCACCCGATAGTTGCGACATTAATTGGTCGAGATTGACAAGCTTAAGTTTACTCAATATTTGTTTAATGGTCGATTCGTAGTTCCATGCCTGGTGGGTGTCCATTTCTTCCATCGACAGTTCAAGAGCCTTTGGATCGTGGCTAAGGAGTGCAGCTTCGTAGCGGGCTACTATTTCCAATAATCGGCCATTGCCGCTAAATACTTGCTCTAGTATAGTCTTTTGAGAGTCGAATGGAGGGTCTTGCTCCAAAAATCCTATATGTATTTCTTCATGAAAGGTAATTTTGCCACTATCTGCTGTATCTTTACCATAAAGTATGTTGAAAAGGCTTGTTTTGCCAGTGCCATTTTTGGCAATGAGCGCAATTTTTTGACCTTTGACCAATTGAAAACTAACATTGTTTAACAATTCTGTTGTTCCAAACGATTTCGATAAATTTTCAATTTGTAAATAAGTTGCCATATATAATCTTTCAATAAAACGAAAAAGGCTGTCCGTAAAAAGACAGCCTTTAATTTCTTAAGGTGAAATATTCTAATATTCCCACAAATCGTGTTCAAAATTTACAATTTCATTTTTGATTCGTTCTGCTTCGTAAAGTGTTTCGAGACCCGAAGTGTAGTCGTTTATAATACGGTTGTTATACACATTGCTTTCGGCATATATGTAGCTGCTAAAACGACGTTGATAGAAGAAATCGTCAAATGAAATACGTTGAGCGTCGTTGTTACGGTTGAATATTTCGTGTGAAGTAAACAATTTTCGAACTTCAGGATAATAAATCCAAAAAGTTTGTTGTTTTTGAATTTCTTCAGTTGGATTTCCATTTTCGTCCAATCTGTTTGCTACTAAAATAGGACACAAACCGATTATACGAACTTGTAGAGTTGAATGTTGTTTGTCGAAAAACCATTTTTCTTTAACAAGTATTTGTTTTACATTTTCTACTTGACGGTCCTTTTTAATTACCTTTTCAACTGGTTCGCCAGTGGTTGGATCCATAATTTTCATTGTATCAACCCCAGCACCCATTTTTTGATCGATAATTTCTTTGGTGAGTTGCACTTTAAATTCGTTCTTTGGATCGTCGGTACTATAAGCTGTAAGTCCTTCGTTATCAATTCCTTTAAGAATCAATGAAATTAAATTTAAACGAGTATCAACCGGCACTTGAGGGTAATACAAAGGTAAATTCATTTTTTCTCTCAGATCAATCATTCGCCATACAACTTTGTCCCACATAACGTCGGCTTCGCGAATGTATGGGTAAGGAGCAGGTTTCTTGTTGGGTATATGTTCTCTCACATATACTTCTGTTATATTGTCTTGTGCTTTCGATACTCCAGTAGAAAGCAAAAAAGACAAACCCATTAATAAAATAACTACCTTTTTCATATCATTAAATATTTATTTCAATGTAAAACTCAATGTTCCTAAACTTCTTGTTGTCCCATCGGGACCAATAGCCTTAATATCTTCAATATAGACCTTTTGGTTTTTTTGCGCCGCTTTAATTAATGATAATTGCTGCGGAGTAAATTTATTTGATTTTGATGGCTCAATTCTTGCAAATCCACTTTGAATAGCCGTAACATTAAATGCAGTTACTTTAAAGACTAAGTCAAAGTCAAAATTTTCCATATCGGCAGAAACTCCAGCCATAGCTAGCATAACGTTTTTGTCTATTGCTCCACCTTTTAATCCATTTACTTTAGCAACAGGGTCGGGTACTGTTTTTACCCTAAACAATTTCGAACCCATGCTTCTTTTTTGCTTATCAATTTCAGCCATCACACTGATCTCGGCAGTAGGCCCTTTTGTAACATTAATTATATATGCATCTCCTTCTTTTCTAATTTTCCCGTTTGAAAGAGTCGGGAAAATTTTCTCGCCAGGTACACCTGGCACCGAAATTTCCACTGGATTGTCGACACCAATATAAAGAACATTCATTTTTACAGGCGAAACAACCAGTGCTGCAGCAGCTGAACTAAATTGCGCTCTAAAAGGTTTCCAAAGATCTACACCACCCTCGGGAGCTTTTAAACGAATTAATCCACCCCATTTAGTTTGTCCGGCAGATCCAGGTCTTTTTGTATATATACCTTTTCCTCCTTCAACTTTAAGCGAGTCGTAAGGTCTTCGCATCGTATAAGATACCGAACCATCTTCTTTATTTACAGTTGAGTCATAACTTCCTATATATATAGAAGGTTGTTGAGTAGTATCTTGTGCTGCAATAAAAACTTGCGCTTTATACTCATTTCCAACAATAATATAGTCTGAATTATGTATTACAACAGCTTCCAATTTATTAAATTTAAATGCACCAGCATCGATTCTCGAATACAGATAACGTAAAATATCTGTTTCAGCATTTCTTACATTTGCTTGCAAACCAGTCATTACAGTAGTAACTGCAATAAGAGGTAAGTGTTCGAAATGTTCAGACTCCCATGTATGCATAACGCCATCGTGTGCTTCAGGATCATGAGTATCCAAACTACTTTCGATCGATTCTTTTAAATCAACAGCTTTAGTATCGAGTAAGCTTAAACAATACTCTCTGAATTCATCAATTTGTTTTTTTAATTCTTTACCTTGACCATTATTAGCCTCCCCAACCATTATTTGAGCAGGTTTATCGGTATTATCTTTCGAATTTACCGCCATAGGATCAATTTTATTATCTTTTATTGCCAAGTTTTCAGGACCATCGGCTAAATTTATAATTTCAACCTTTAAATCATGAATTCTTTTATTAAGATCTTCAGCTTTCTTTTTAACCTCAAATGCTGTTTCTTTCCATTTTTCAGCTTTTTTGGGATTTTCAATAGCAGCTCGTTCAAATTCGTTATAAAGAACCTCATTTTTTTCTGCAAAGTTCTCTACAGTTTTAGAGATACCTTCGTCTACAATTACAAATGCATTAAGTACATCTTTAGATACGTTGAGTGCAAGTAGAGCTGTAAGCACTAAGTACATCATACCTATCATTTTTTGTCTTGGCGTCTCTTTTCCGTGGCCCATGTTTCAATTAAATGTTAGTCGACAATTTCATTATTACTTTTTAAAATTCATTGCCGACAGCATATTGCCGTAAATATTATTTAGAGAAGTGAGGTTATCACTTAACTTTACCATTTCGTCCTTGTATCTTTCTGTTTCACCAACAGTATCTTTCAGGTTTTTAATCATTCCACTCATGCTTGAGTAAATTTCTTTATTGCCTGAAATTATTTGAGAAGTTTCTTTCAGTTGCAATTCGTATATTGAATTCAATTCGAGTAAACTTTTGTTGAGTTGATCCAATTGTCCATTATAGCTTTTGCCTGTTTCTGTTATTGAATTTGAATATTGATTAACAGATGAAGCCAAACTTTGATATGAAGAAGAAAGCGAAACTCCCGATTTTTCGATTTGTTCAGAAATTTCGTTGCCTGATTTTTCAATTTTATCGGCTGTTTTCTTATAAATATCGGTTAATACAGACATTGAATCCTTTAATGAATCGGAATTCTGATTGTACATACTAGTCATACCTTCTAGCGACTGAGCTGCGCCCTTAAAATTTGTAACAAACGATTGAGTCGCTACAGTTGCCTCAGTAATATCGGACATTTGACCAGCAGTTTGTGACAACTTCACAAAACCTTCACCCAATCGTTCAATCATATCTGGACTAAGTGCCGATGTTTCAAAAAGGTTTTCAAACTTCTCTAATACTACATTGCCTCTATTGCTAGTAATACTCTCTTTGTAATTCTCCATTTCGTCGTCGTCTGTAATCCCGGCTAGTTCGGGGTATACAAGTGTCCAGTCGATTTCTTCGTGTATAGGCTCAAAAGCAGAGAAGAAGAAAATAATTGCTTCAACTGAAAGCCCTACTGTAAGCATCATACCTGCACCTGGCCAGTGCATAATTTTAAAAAGTGCACCAACAATTACGACAGCTGCTCCAAACCCATAAAGTTTGGCCATAAAGTTTTTCCAGCCCGACGATTGTACTAATTCCGCTATTGTCATTATAGGTTTTTATTTGATTATTAGTTGGATCCTAAATATGAACGTATACATCTAAATCCAATGTACGCTTTTGATGTATCTTGATATTCGTATGCACGATTTCCTACTTGTAAGAAGTATGCAATATCTTTCCAAGAACCACCACGAACCACCTTACGTTTCATAACGGGTTGGTCGTCGGGCAATGCATTGTATCTGTAATCGGGATTTAAATCGTGTGTAAATATATAGGCCGATTCGTCGTATGCTGTTGCAGTCCATTCGGCTACATTTCCAGCCATATCGTACAAACCAAATTCGTTTGGTTCAATAGTACTACCAACAGCCCAAGTAGTAACTGCACCGTCGTCGGAGTAATTACCTCTTAATGGTTTAAAGTTTGCTAAGAAACAACCTTGATTGTTACGGGTATACATACCTCCCCATGGATATGGAGCTAAATCTAGACCTCCGCGTGCGGCATATTCCCATTCAGACTCTAAAGGAAGTCTGTAATCGTGAACAAATGATTGACCTGAGCTAGAAAGAAAATTGTTTAAGTATTGTGTTCGCCAAATACAAAAAGCGGTTGCTTGTTTCCAACTAACACCAACAGCTGGATAATTGTCGTATGCTTGATGCCAAAAATACATGGTTGTAGCTGGTTCGTTAAACGAATAGGTAAAATCGTGTATCCAGCATAGAGTATCGGGATATACATTTATAACATCGCGCATTACAAACGATTGGCGGCTGGTTACATCAGCTTTTTGACCTTGAGAGTCGTATACATTTCCTTCGTATTGTTTAGATTGGAAATTGTACCTGTTTGATTTTGACGCAGCTTGTTTTAAATCGACCCAGTAGTATTCGAACAAAAGTTTTCGGCTATCAATTTCCTTTCTTCTGTAGAATCTTTCATTTTCTGGAAGATACAGGTCTTTAAGTGCTTCGACTTGAGCTTCATCTTCTGAATTAATTTCAGTTTCATAATTTAATATTGGAGGATCGATAGCGTTGCCATTCAAATCTTCCGTAATAAGGAAATCTTCTATTTGTTCACCAAGCATTCTGCGCTTAATTGAGTCTTCGACCCAAAAAACAAATTGACGATATTCATTATTCGTAATTTCGGTTTCGTCCATCCAAAATGCTTCGAGAGTTACAGTTTTCGAGAGGGAGTTTTGC
Organism: Bacteroides fragilis; assembly: GCA_945889005.1. Taxonomy (GTDB): domain Bacteria; phylum Bacteroidota; class Bacteroidia; order Bacteroidales; family DTGW01; genus CAMDBI01. Next base: position 91,535 of record CAMDBI010000006.1, on the reverse strand, counting down.
GCCCATGAAGCATCTTGGTCGCTAGGACCCATATTGAAACTTCCTTGTCGGATAAATACCATACCGAAAGGTTCGGGTTCAAAGTATTTTCCTCTGCCTTGAACTCCAGTTAGTTCTCCACCGTAGCCGCCTCCGCCGCCACAGCTACTAATGATTGCAAGTGTTGCAATTGCTATTAAAATTCTTTTCATAATAATCAGGTGTTATATTTTATGCCCAATACAGTTTAAAATTAAATATAATTTTTGAATAAACAAATTTTTTATAAAAATCTAATGCTTTTATATCGCTGAGGTAGTCGTTCTTTTTTTAGTTTAAAACTATAATTTATTACTACTTCGTGCGTACTGCGTGTCTTTAAGCCGATTTTATTTAAAATAAAATCGTAAGAATATCCAAATTTTAATCCACTAATTAATTCTGTTCCAAAAATTCCGGCTATCGATTCGCCAAGACGAACCGATAAACCTCCCCAAACTCTATTGTTGTATATAATGTTGGTATTGAGGTTAAATTGCATAATCCTGCCTTCTGTTTGAATAAGAAAAGAGGGGGCAATTTCGTACAACGGATTGCTTAACTGATAGTTGTAACCAGATGTAGCATAAAATATCCTATCTTTCTTACTTTTACCTCTATCGTAACTAAGTTCTGGAGCGTTTAAATGTGTTGATGATAATCCAAAATATAATTTTTCGGTATTGTAAAAAACGCCAATACCTACATCTAAAGCTTTTATTTTTTGATTATCTCCTGAACTTGGTATTGCTGAGTCGTTATCTTTTAAAGTCATCACATCGTTTGCATCAGCAAAAGTATTGAAACCCGAAGCATCTAAGTTGTGATTGATAAAACCAAAATTGGCTCCAATGCCGAGCATTCCATCGCCAACTTTGAAACGATATGAATAAGCCAATCGAATGTTAAGATCTGTTGTTAGAGCTATTTGATCTTGAAGAATAGTAATGCCGACCCCATGAGATTTTTCAAACAAAGTAAAAGGTGTGTTTGCAGAAAAAAGAAATGTTTCTGGAGCGCCAGGCATTCCAAACCATTGATTTCTATATAAACTTGTAAGGTTAATCATTTCGTTGCTACCTGCAAAAGCTGGGTTAATAGACATGTGATTAAACATATTGTGGGTATACGACGGATCAACCTCGGCTTTTACCGGGTTTATCAATAGTAATAAAAACAATATGTATACAAAAATTTTCATTAATTAAAATAGTCTCAATTTGAACTAATATAAAAAAGAACAAATATATAATAATTCAATTATTCGTTGTATCGTTTCTATCTTATAAAAGTTTCAAAATAGTTAACAAACCTATATGATTTTTATTAATTACGCAATAAAACTTTAAAAAAAAATTGGTACAATATTATAATTCAACTAATTAATTCTTTTAAAAGCTTTAAACCATCGTTCAGGTATTTCATTATTAATAGATTCCATATATTCTTGCTCAGTACAAGGTAAAAAATAATTTGCATCTAATTTCTCGGTTTTAATTTCGCACCACCAGCGATCGGTTTTTAAGCTATTGTAATAAACCAATTCATTGTTAGGATTATTGTTTGAAATCACATATTTTTTAAAATTTTCGTTTTCCATAGAAGGATTTTCGAAATTATTATAAATATATGCATCGAGATAATACCAAATTATTTGAGCCGCAAGTACACTGGTAGCCGAGTTAATATCGTTTAAAGGATTAACTTCGAATAATCCCAGTACTTTCAGATTTTCGCTAAATCCACAGTATCGGGCTATCTGGCAAATTTCATCGGCATTGAAACCATTAGGGGAAGCAAATGATTGCCCGGGAGCATCGGCTTGTTTAACTGAGCTAATGTCAATACTTACAAAGTCCGATTCGCGAATATAGGGTTCAGTTTCTTGTATGTGATTGCGTAAAAGACCCAAACGAACCATTTCAAACCATTTTGATTGAATAACCTCATCGGTTCCGGGAAATGTATAGCAGGCTTGGTTTCCGAGGTTATAATAGTTGAAATAGGGTAGGTTTGAAGCAAGATTGAATATACTTTTCAGATAATTTGATGATGTTATTTTTTTATCGTCGTTGACAATATAATCAGCTTTATTATCTATAGTTGTAAGTGTGTACCCCTTGTTTTTATTGGTAAAAGCAAGAGCTACGGAATATGATATATCGTGACTGCCACCTATTAATATAGGTATAACATTATTATTAAACAAAAACTCTAAGATATCGCGCAAGCCAAAATAAGTATCATTTATGTTTTCTGTATTTTTGATGTTTCCCAGATCAATTACTTTTATTTTTCTTGTAATAGATGATAGTTTATAAAGTTCTTTTCTTATAGTATCTGGAGATAAGGCAGATCCAGATGCTATTGAACCTCTATCTTCGCAAATCCCAACAATTGCATGAGTAAAGATGCCAATATCTCCAATTGGGTTATTGGGAGTATTGATGCTTATATGATTGCAAAAACTTTCATTATCTGAGAAAAAATTAATGTTATCTCGTTCTAAACAAACATGATCGAAGTATTGGTTGAGATTCATACTTAGCTATTTTTTCTTTTTGACCGTTGTTGTTTTTTTCGATTTAAGGGATTTTGTTTTACTATCTTTTTTGTCAGATTTGTCTGTTTTAACAGATTTACTAACAATAGTCATACATTCCTCAAATGTTAGAGAAGCTGAATCTTTATCTTTTGGAATTCGATAGTTTTCTTTATTGAAAGCAATATAAGGTCCCCAACGACCATTTAGTATTTGAAGATTGTTTTCAAAAGTTTTGATAATTCTGTTTTTGTCTTTTTCGCGTTTAATTTCAATAAGTTCAATAGCTCGTTCGCTAGTAATGGTATATGGATCGTCGACACCTTTTACAAGAGAACAATACTGCGCTTTATGCTGAACATAAGGTCCAAATCGTCCGGTTCCAACAGTTACATCGGCATCTTCGTATTGTCCGAGCAGTCGAGGAAGGCGAAAGAGTTCGAGCGCGTCTTTAAGAGTAATAGATTCGATATATTGACCCGATTGCAACTTGGCATACCTTGGTTTTTCAGTTTCTGTTGCTTCACCAATCTGAGCCATTGGTCCAAATTTGCCCATTCTAACAATGACATTTTTTCCAGATGCCGGATCGATGCCTAGTTCGCGAGCAGAGCTATTGGTTTCTTTAGTTTTTTCAGCAGTTTCGACTTTTGGATGAAAATGTGAATAAAACTTATCGATCATTTTCTGCCAATTGAGTTTTCCGAGCGAAATTTCGTCAAATTCTTTTTCGACAGTAGCTGTAAAATTGTATTCCATAATATCGGCAAAATGGCTAAATAGGTAGTCGTTTACCATCATACCAATATCGGTTGGGAAAAGTTTTGATTTTTCGGCTCCTGTATTTTCTTTGTTAACAGCTTCTTTAATAATGTTTTTTTCAATAGCGATGGTTTTGAAGTTACGTTCAAAGCCAGGTCTGTCTTCTTTAACCACGTAACCACGTTGTTGGATAGTCGATATCGTAGGAGCATAAGTTGAAGGGCGACCTATTCCAAGCTCTTCGAGTTTTTTGACCAAACTAGCCTCGGTGTATCGTGGAAGATGGTGGGTGAATCTTTCGGTTGCACTTATTTTCTTATAGTTTAGCGATTGCCCCTCAGTAATAGGGGGTAACAATCCGGCGTTTTCATTTTCGTTTTCGTCGTCGGTCGATTCGAGGTAAACTTTTAAAAAGCCTTCGAATTTGAGTACTTCGCCGGTTGCAACAAATTGTACTTTTTCGTTGTTTTGAGCGATGTTTACAATCGTTCGTTCGATTTGAGCATCGCTCATTTGAGATGCAACAGTTCGCTTCCAAATAAGTTCGTACAGGCGTTTTTCGGGATTAGAGCCTTGTATTGTAGTGTCTTCGAAGTAGGTAGGTCTTATAGCTTCGTGGGCTTCCTGAGCGCCTTTGGTTTTAGTGGTATAGTTGCGTGGGTTCGAGAATTTATCGCCATACAGATGAATAATTTGTTCTTTGGCTTTCGAAATGGCACTTTCTGCAAGGTTTACAGAGTCTGTACGCATATAAGTAATCTTTCCGGCTTCGTAAAGTTTTTGGGCAACCGACATTGTTTGTGATACCGAGAATCCTAGTTTTCTACTTGCTTCTTGTTGTAATGTAGATGTTGTAAAAGGAGTTGATGGAGATTTCTTTGCCGGTTTTACAACCACACTATCAATTTTGAAAGATGCATTTACGCATTTTTGAATATATTGTAATGCAGTATTATAGGTAGTAAATTTCTCGGACAATTCGGCTTCTAAAGTAGAAATCTTGCCATTTTTGTCTTGTACTTCAAATTGTCCAATGACTTTGTATGATGAAGTTGATTGGAAAGCCATTATTTCGCGTTCGCGTTCGACAAGAAGACGAACAGCAACAGATTGAACACGACCAGCCGAAAGGCTAGGTTTTACTTTTTTCCAGAGAAGAGGCGACAATTCGAAACCCACAAGACGATCGAGAACCCTACGAGCTTGTTGAGCTGCTACTAAGTTGTGATCGATATTGCGTGGGTTTTTTATAGCTTTTTGAATAGCCTCTTTGGTAATTTCGTTAAAAACGATTCGTTTAGAGTTATTGGAGTCTAAGCCTAAAACTTCAGCCAAATGCCATGCAATAGCTTCTCCTTCGCGGTCTTCATCGGATGCAAGCCAAACAGTTTTTGCACCTTCTACTAATTTTTTAAGTTCGCTAACAACCTTTTTCTTATCGTCGGGGACAATATATTCGGGTTCAAAGTTTTTTTTAATCTGTATTCCAAGATTTTTCTTAGAAAGATCTCTAATATGCCCGAAACTTGATTTGACAATGAACTTATTGCCAAGAAATTTCTCTATTGTTTTGGCCTTTGCCGGAGACTCGACTATTACTAGATTCTCTTCCATTAGTTATATCAATTAATTTCTGTATAAAGAAATGCAAAGAAAAAGAAATAATTAACTAAGTTCAAAATTTTTATTTTTTATTGTTTGAAAAAAAGCGATATTTAATTTATGAAATATTACTTGTTTACATATAAATCAGATGCTTTAATCAGATTAATTTTTATTTTTGTCAAAAAAAAATTGAAAATCATCTAGATGAATAAAATCAAGAGGTCTATTATAATATTTTGGATCGTGCTATTGAGTCCGATAGTTGCGCTTACTATCATTTTTACATTGATAAGTTTCGATGTATTTGGTCCCATGCCTAGTTTCGAGGAGCTCGAGAATCCGCAGAACAATATTGCAACCGAAATAATTTCGGAAGACAATGTGATATTGGGCACTTATTATTATCAAAATCGGTCGTTTGTGAAACGCGAAGACATTGCACCCGAATTGTTTAATGCATTAATAGCTACCGAGGATATAAGGTTTAACAAGCATTCTGGAATTGATTTTAGGGGATTGGCGCGAGTTTTATTTAAGACTGTGTTGCTGGGTAGCGAAAGTAGCGGAGGTGGAAGCACCATTTCTCAGCAATTGGCTAAAAATCTTTTTCCAAGAGATACAACAGAATATAATTTTTTCTTGAGTAGAAAATGGGCATTGGTAATAGCAAAATTTAAGGAATGGCAAACAGCCATAAAGCTTGAGCGAAATTACACTAAAGAAGAGATTATTGTAATGTATTTAAATACTGTTGATTATGGAAGTAATTCGTTTGGTATAAAAACTGCTTCGAAAACATATTTTGGTAAGTCTCCCGACTCGTTAAAAATAGAGGAGTGCGCTTTGTTGGTTGGTTTACTAAAAGCCCCCACACGATATAGTCCGGTCATTAATCCCGAAAGATCGTTGAATAGGCGAAATGTAGTATTGAGCCAAATGCAAAAGTATTCATTTTTAAGTAAAGAGAAATATGATTCAATTTCGGCCATTCCAATAAACCTTAATTATAGTGCTCAGGGTCACAACGAAGGTTTAGCAACATACTTTAGAGAAAGGCTTAGAGTTATGATGACTGTTCAAAAGCCAGAAAGAAGACAATATTCGTCGTACGATCAATTTGTTTTTGACTCTATAGAATGGCAGAGAAATCCGATATACGGATGGTGCAACAAACACCAAAAGCCCGATGGTACACCTTATAATATATACACCGATGGACTTAAACTTTATACAACTATAAATGCAAAAATGCAGGTATATGCAGAAGAGGCATTGATCAATCACTTAAAGAATGAGCTACAGCCAAAGTTGTTTTTAGAAAAGAAAAATGAACTATATCGACCATTTAGTTTTACCGGAGAGCCTGAAATGGTTATGGAAATTTATAAAAATATGATGGAGCGTTTTATTAGGCAAAGCGATAGATATAGAACACTAAAAAATGAGGGCGTATCGTGGAACGAGATAATGAAAAATTTCAAGAAGAAGACTCGGATGAAGGTTTTTAGTTGGCGAGGCGAAATAGATACCGTAATGAGTCCATACGACTCTATAAAATACTACAAAACCTATTTACGAGCAAGTTTTATGGCTATGGATCCTCAAAACGGGCAGGTTAAAGCCTATGTTGGAGGCCCCAATTACCGTTATTTTAAGTACGATCAAGTGATGCAAGGCAAGCGACAAGTAGGTTCTACAATCAAACCATTTGTATATACACTTGCCATGCAAGAAGGCTATACGCCTTGCACACAGGTTCCCAATATACCAGTAACTTTCGATTTGGGCGATTCGACCTGGACTCCCAAAAACTCGGGACGAGACGAATACGAAGGGAAAATGGTAACCTTGAAGTTTGGTTTGGCTCATTCGCTCAATTATATATCGGCTTGGGTTATGAAACAATACAATCCACCTTCGGTTATTGACATTATGCGAAAATTGGGTATAACTAGTCAGCTAAGACCTGTACCTTCGCTCGTGTTGGGAACACCCGACATATCGCTTTACGAAATGGTAGGAGCATATTCGGCATACGCCAATAAGGGTGTTTTTGTAAAACCTTTGTTTGTTACCCGTATAGAAGATAAAAATGGAAATGTTTTGCAAACCTTTATTCCCGAGAAAACAGAAGCAATAAGCGAACAAACAGCTTATTTGATGGTAAAACTCATGCAGGGAGTTATAAATGGGGGTACCGGATCGCGCTTGCGATATAAATATAATTTGGACAACGAAATAGCCGGAAAAACAGGTACTACACAAAACCATTCAGATGGTTGGTTCGTGGGGTTTACACCCGAATTGGTTGGCGGCGTATGGGTTGGAGCTGAAGATCGAGCAGTTCACTTTTCGGGAATTGATATGGGGCAGGGAGCGACAATGGCATTGCCTATTTGGGCCGAATTTTATCAAAAAATTTATAACGACAAAAAGCTTAATTTTAGAAAAGGCTCTTTTGAAACCCCTCCCGGATATTCAGTTGATTTCAATTGCGACAACTCAGATCCTATTTTAGACAATATTCAAGAAAATAGTCATATTGAGTTTTAATAATGGAATCTTTTTTTACAAACAATAAATTACCAATATATTTGTTTTTATAACATAAATTGAAAATTTCGAGTTGAGAAGAAAAATAAATATATCTATTGTTCTGTTAGCAATATTGATTGTGAGTTGTTCGACCAAGAAGAACACTATATTGACTCGCGCATACCACAATGTAACTTCAAAATACAATATTTATTTTAATGGCTATGAAAGTTACAAGAAAGGAATGCAAAAAATAAAAAAGCTTCCCGATGACTATACTGGGATTTTGCCATTATATCAAGGAGGAACTACAGACGCAGCCTCTGCCGTACAATCGGAGATGGATAGAGCAATTAGAAAATCGGATAAAGTAATTAATTTACATTCGTTAACAGTAAAGCCCAATATAAATAAAAATACCACAAACCCTCGGAAGAAAAAGCTTTTGGCTATAAAGCAATATAATAAATGGGTAGACGATGCTTACATACTCAAGGGGAAGTCGAATTATCAGAAATTGGAGATCTTTAAAGGAAACGATGCGTTTAGATATATTTTAAAAGAGTATCCTGGCACCGAATCGAGCATAGAGGCAAATATATGGCTAGCAAAATCGCTACTGAAAACTTCGGAATTTACCGAAGCAGAGGAGATTTTGAAAAGTTTAGCAGCTCAACCCGATTTTCCCAAAAAACACTTGGCTTTTTTTAATGCGGTATATGCAGAGTATTATATATTGCGCAAAAGATATGCAGAAGCAATTCCGAAATTGGAAATGGCGGTTGAAAAAGTTAAGGAACGAAAATTGAAAATGCGCTTTTTGTTTGTATTGGCTCAACTTTACCAGATCGAAAATATAAGCGATAAAGCAACAAATTCGTATTTGAAAGTAATAAAAATGAGTCCCCCTTACGAAATGACATTTAATGCAAAAGTTAATCTGGCAGGTGTTTTCAGATCGGACTATGGCGATGCAAACGAGATCAGGAAATCGCTGTACAAATTAATGAAAGACGACAAAAACAAAGAATACCTAGACCAAATATATTATGCATTAGCAAATATCGATTACAAAGAGGGCGAAATAGATAAAGCAGTAGAGAACTATAAGCTATCGGCAATAAAAAGTATAACAAACACGAAGCAAAAAGCAAAATCATTTATAGCAATTGCAGACATTTACTATGCCAAGCGAAACTATTTACCATCGTCGGCATACTACGACAGTGCAATGCTTTTGGTCGATGTTGCATATCCCGATTACGAGAGCATTTCGTCGAGAGCAGCCAATTTGGGTAAGTTGCAGGAAAACCTCAAAATAGTTTCATTTCAGGATAGCGTGTTGTTTATTGCTCAAATGAGCAAAGAAGACCGAACCAAGTTTATAGACAAGCTTATAGAACGCGTCAAGGCTGAAGAAGCAGAAGCTCAGCGTTTAGACCAGGAGCGCTTGCTTGATCTTCAATTTAATGTTCAGAATTCGACACAGTCCAACAATGCTATGGAACAGGCACAGGGCTTACAATGGTATTTTTACAGTCCAACTGCCAAAAGTTTTGGTCAGAACGATTTTAAAAAACGCTGGGGAAACAGGAAGCTAGAAGATAATTGGCGGCGTAGTATTAAAAAAGGAAACTTATCGGACATGAATAACAAAACCGATGGAACAGAAGATAAAGAAAATGTAAAAGCGAAGTTAAGTAACAAAACGCAGGAATTTTACTTGGTAGATTTGCCGATGAGCGATTCGGCCAAAGCAAAATCGCAGGATCAAATAAAATCGGCTTTATACAATGCCGGAAGCATATACAATGATTATCTAAACGAACCTTTGTTGTCGGCACAGCAGTATCAAAGCATTGTCGAACGTTATCCGAACGACGAAATATCGGCCGACGCATTGTTTCAGCTTTACAAAATATATATACAACTCAAGAATGAAGGTAAGGCAATGGAACAAAAGGCCTTAATTATAAAAAATAACCCTAGCAGTGTATATGCAAGTATTTTGAGCAATCCGGAATTTCTCAAAGAACTACAAGAAAAAGAAAATCGTGCTGAATTGTTATACCAAGGTGCGTACGATAATTATATTAAAGGAAATTATGCTTTAGTTATTGAAAAAGCCGACGAAGCCATTTCGACTTTTCCAAACCACGTACTTTTGCCAAAATTTGAATTTGTTAAAACGGTTGCAGCTGGCAAACTAGTTAACGACGATAAACTAAGGGCAAACTTATACGATTACGTGAAAAAATTTCCGTATGGCGACGAAGCAAAGTTTGCAAAGGAAATAATGGGCAAGCTCGATATTCAGAACCCGGAAGTTAAACAGTTTCAGGAACAACAAATTGCACGAACCATTTACAACAAACCCAACGACGACGACTTACATTTATTTATAATTACCATTAATCCCCTCGAAGCTAAAGCCAATCAAGCAGTATTTAACTTAATAAATTTTAATCTTGACAACTTTAGTAATGCCGGACTCGGTGTAAACACCGAAAAGCTTTCTGACAAAGCGACCATGGTGATTGTAAAAATGTTTAAAAAGAAACAAGAAGCCATTAATTATTTCGATGCATCTATGGCCAGGAAAGACGAGATATACAAAGATGTTGGTATTGGTATTACTGGCACATTTATTATAAATGCAGACAATTTCAATATATTGAAAAAAGAAGGAAAAGAAATAGATTATCTCAATTTCTTTAAAGATCAATACAAAAAATAAACATAATCATGAAAGAAATAGCAATATTATGGGTCGACGATGAGATTGACCTGCTTAAAGCGCATATTGTATTTCTCGAAAACAAAGGCTATCGGGTACTTACTGCAAGCAATGGAATCGATGCAATTAAAATTTTAGGGGAGCATGTTTTTAACCTTATTTTTTTGGACGAGAACATGCCCGGGCAAAGCGGATTACAAACTTTGGTAAAACTTAAACAAATTCAACCGCATGTGCCGGTAATTATGATTACCAAAAGCGAAGAAGAGAATATAATGGATCAGGCTATTGGCTCAAAAATTGCCGATTATCTTATAAAACCTGTAAATCCCAATCAGATTTTGCTGACCATTAAAAAGCATACCGACAATCAACGTTTGGTTTCTGAACATGTTAGCAGTGCTTATCAAACAGCATTTCGCGATTTGACGGGACTCATTAACAAAGCTTATTCTCACAAGGATTGGGTTGAAATATACAAAACACTTGTTTTTTGGGAGCTTGAACTCGAGCGATCGGGTAAGGAAATTAACGACGTGCTTCGGCTACAAAAAACTGAAGCCAATAGCGAATTTTCGAAGTTTGTAAAAAAACATTATAGCTCATGGTTCGAACAAACGAATGTTGAAAAGCCGTTGCTTTCGGCAGGTGTAATGAAGCAAACTGTAGCTCCGCTATTGCAGAGTGGTCAGAAGGTTCTTTTAATCGTTATAGACAATTTGCGTTTCGATCAGTGGAAGTCAATAGCTCCAATGGTTAGCGAATACTGTTATATTGAAAAAGAAGATGTTTATTTTAGCATTTTACCAACATCGACACAGTATGCACGAAATGCATTATTTGCAGGGCTTATGCCACTCGAGATAGAGCGAATGTACCCCAAACTATGGGTTGGCGAAGAAGATAGCGAAGGCAAAAACTTGCACGAGGAGGAACTGTTGCGCAACCAGACCAGCCGTTTACATAAGGATTTAAAGGTGTATTATGAAAAAATTCTGAACCCTAAGTATGCTCGAAAAGTATTGGACAATTTTTCGAATTATAAAAACAATAGTCTCAATGTGTTGGTTTTTAATTTTGTCGATGCATTGTCGCATGCCCGCACAGAAACCGAAGTTGTAAAAGAATTGGTCAACGACGAATCGTCGTATAGATCGATTACACAATCGTGGTTTCAACACTCGATATTGCCCGAATTGCTTGCCGAAAGTGTTAAAAGTGGCATGAAAGTAATTTTGACTACCGATCACGGAACTATAAAAGTTAATAATCCAATAAAAGTGATTGGAGACAAGGCTACAAGCCCAAATATACGATATAAACATGGGCGAAATCTCAACTACAATCCAAAAGAAGTTTTTGAAATAAGAAAACCTTCGGAAGTTCATTTGCCATCGGAAAGCGTAACATCTTCATTTATATTTGCCTACAATAGCGATTTTATGGTTTATCCAAATAACTATAATCATTTTGCAAATTTCTACCGCAATACTTTTCAACATGGAGGAATATCGATGGAAGAAATGATAATACCTCTAATAACCCTTTCGTCAAAACAAAATTAAGCAATGGAAGATTTTATAGTGCTTTCATCATTAGAAGAGTTGCCAAGAGTTGCGCGCCAGATTGTACAATTTATGGGCAATTCGCGATTTGTAGCCTTTTATGGATCAATGGGTTCGGGCAAAACAACACTAATAAAAGAAATATGCCATCAACTTGGGGTCGAAAACGTAGTTACAAGTCCTACTTTTGCTTTGGTAAATGAATATGTTAGTACAGAATCAAAAATTTTTCATTTTGACCTATACAGAATAAATAAGATTGAAGAATTGTACGACATTGGTTACGAAGAGTATTTTTATAGCGGGCGCTATTGCTTTGTCGAATGGCCAGAGTTGGCCGAATCGCTTCTGCCCGAAGATATTGTAAGACTTGTAATATCGGCAACAGACGATGGGAAGAGATTTATTACACTATCTAAGGACTAGTTGAAACACAAAATCATCTATCCGATTTTTCGAAAAAAATATTGATTCTAATTGAAGATTGTCATACATTTGTTATGAACGAAAAAAATCGATTCAATGACTAGTCACGAGAGTTCGACATTGCGTTTTGCATTTGGAAAAGAAGGTTTACTTCCACAAGAAGAAATGTTGGAAGTTAGCAACAAGCAAAAATCTCTTGTAATAGGTATTCCCAAAGAAAACCAATTGATCGAAACACGAGTTGCACTTACTCCTGAGGCAGTTGGTTTGCTTGTTGAATATGGGCATGAAGTTATTATTGAATCGAATGCTGGTGAAGCAGCCAATTATTCGGACAAAGATTACAGCGAGCGAGGAGGTATAATAATAAGAGACAGTAAGTCTGTTTATCAGGCCGATATTATATTGAAAGTTGCACCACTGTCGCTCGACGAAATAGCACTTCTTAAAGGGCAACAAACCGTTTTTTCGTCTTTACTTTTAATAAAACAAACCGAGGAAATTTTTCGAAGTTTAATGGCCAAAAAGGTTACTGCTATTGCTTTTGAAAACATTATAGATAAAGAGTACAAGTGCTACCCGGTAGTTCGCTCGATGAGTGCCATTTCGGGTACGAGCTCGATATTAATAGCTGGAGAACTATTGAGTACCCAGCATGGCGGGAAAGGCGTATTGTTGGGCGGAATAACAGGCATAACCCCTACCGAAGTTATTATTATTGGTGCAGGCACAGCCGCCGAATTTGCTGCTCGTGCGGCAATTGGTTTAGGTGCGCTTGTCAAAATATTTGACAATTCGGTTCAAAGCTTAGTACAACTTCAGAATAATTTGGGAATGAGGCTTCACACCTCGGTTTTTCACCCATTGGTATTAGAAAAATCGCTTCGATCTGCCGATGTAGTAATTGGAGCACGCCAATCGGAAGACCATAGCCCAAAGTTTTATATTACCGAAGATATGGTTCGCAATATGAAACGTGGCAGTGTAATAGTCGATATCAATATTTCGACCGAGTGGTGTATAGAAACCTCTGAGCTTCGAACCTTGAAGGATCCTGTATTTACAAAACATGGAGTGATTCATTATAGCATTCCAAATTTGCCATCGAGAGTTGCCCGAACAGCTTCTATTGCTTTGAGTAATGTATTTTTGCCTTTGCTGCTTAAAATTGCAGGTCAAAATGAAATATCGAATTACCTTAAATACGATGCGGGTTTGCGACATGGGGTTTATATTTACAATGGCATATTGACCAATCAGTTTATTGGCAACCATTTTGGTATACCTTCAAAGGATATTGATTTGTTGATGGCTGCATTTTAAAAAGCAAATGGTTATAAATTTTTACATAATTTTTATGTCTAAAGCCTAGTAAATATTATTTTTCATTGCCGTTGGTTTAAACCTACGGCAATATAATAATAGATGATTATGGGCTTTAGTCCAAATATTAAAAAAGACTATTAAAATAATAAACATGCTTGTAAAAACCTATGGAAGTGCAGTATATGGCATTAATGCCACAACAGTTACTATCGAAGTCAATATTTCGCAGGGAATAAATTTTTTCTTAGTTGGTTTGCCCGATAGTGCTGTTAAAGAGAGCCAACAACGTATCGATTCGGCATTAAAAACAAATGGTTATAGGCTTCCGGGGCGTAAAATTGTAATCAATATGGCTCCTGCCGATATTCGCAAAGAAGGTTCGGCATACGATTTGCCACTTGCAATAGGTATCTTGGCAGGCGACGAACAAATAAAAGCTGACCTAATCGACAAATATGTTATTATGGGCGAATTGAGCCTAGATGGTGGCTTGCAACCTGTAAAAGGTGTTTTGCCTATAGCTCTTAAAGCCCGCGAAGAAGGTTTTAAAGGAATGATATTGCCATCGACCAATGCTCGCGAAGCGGCTGTAGTGGAAGGATTTGAAGTACTTGGGGTCGAAAATTTGAAACAAGTTATTGATTTTCTGAATGGTAATAAGCCAATAGAGCCTACTATAATAAATACTCAGGAAGAATTTAGTACACATGCCAGTAATTACGATGTAGATTTTAGCGACGTTAAAGGTCAGGAGAATGTAAAACGGGCACTCGAAATAGCGGCAGCAGGAGGGCACAACATTATTATGATTGGCCCTCCTGGAGCTGGTAAGACCATGCTAGCCAAGCGTATTGCAAGCATATTGCCCCCATTGACTATCGATGAAGCACTTGAAACTACTAAAATACATTCTGTTGCTGGACGTATTGCCAAAGATACTTCGCTCATTACGCGTAGGCCATACAGATCGCCACACCACACTATTTCCGATGTTGCACTAGTTGGTGGCGGCACATTTCCCCAACCCGGCGAAATATCGCTGGCTCACAATGGGGTGCTGTTTCTCGACGAGTTGCCCGAATTTAAAAGAACAGTTTTAGAAGTTATGCGTCAACCGCTTGAGGATAGGCAGATTACCATTTCGCGAGCCAAATTTAGCATCGAATACCCGGCATCGTTTATGCTGGTGGCATCTATGAATCCTTGTCCTTGTGGGTATTTTAACCATCCCGAGAAAGATTGTGTTTGCTCACCGGGTATAGTTCAGAAGTACTTAAACAAAATATCGGGTCCATTATTGGATCGTATCGACATACACCTCGAGGTGGTTCCTGTACCGTTCAACAAACTTTCTGAAGCAAAAAGCTCCGAAACAAGTGCCGATATTCGCAAACGTGTTACAACGGCACGTCAAGTTCAGGCCGATCGATTTAAAGATTTGTCGGGTATACATTGCAATGCTCAAATGAGCTCGAAGCTTTTGCACAAGCACTGTGTTGTCGACTCGGCAGGGCAAGCCTTGCTCAAAAACGCCATGGAAAAGCTTGGTCTTTCGGCACGAGCTTACGATCGTATATTGAAAGTATCGCGAACCATTGCCGACTTAGAGCAATCGCCCTCGATACTGCCTTCTCATTTGGCAGAAGCTATTCAGTACCGAAGTTTGGATAGAGAAGGTTGGGCAGGGTAAAAAATGGCTAATGACTGATTACAAATGACTAATGAAAAATAGTGTTTTTGAGATATTCATTTAATTCGGTAATATTATTTGAGCGACAATTACCGAAGATTTTCTTCCTCTAGTTTTAAAGTTTCTGAATCAATATAATCGACCAGTGAAGGGAAAAATTGATGAAAATGATGTTTCAATTCATTGTAGTGATTATTAAATATGTGCATGGCATAGTCGGTTTCGTCGGGTAGTGAAGTAGATTTGCTCATTCCTATAAATACACTTTTTATACCTTCGGGTGTTTGATATGCTTTTAACCAATTGTTTTTGATAAAACGAGGTATGATTTGCTGCATCGGATCAGGTACAATTTTTATATTTTGTTCGAGCAGGTCATAGACATTGGCAATATACATATCGAAATCGAATTCGGAGAAGTGATTCCAGTTTACAGCCAAAAAGTGGTCGTATAGTATATCGGTAATAACACCGGCATATTTATGATATCGACCGGCAAATAATTTCTTGTCTTCTTTTACTATCGTGTGATTATCTGTAAAATAATCGATTTTCCGGTGCAGAAGAATGCCATTTTTGATTCCCTTGGGATATTTGTTAAACTCACTCCCTTTAACATAATCGGCAATAAAGTTACCAATAGTTATATCGTTCGAGTTTTTTGAAAGATAAATATGTGCAAGGAAATTCATTTGTTTACAATCTGTTTCTTTCAAATGTATTAATTTCTTTGCTATTTCACATAGAAAAAAAGGATTTCTATTAAGTTAAATTTCTTTTTTCTTTTTCTTTTTTCTCCGAATTAGGACGATGATAAGTAGTAAGATGACTGTCAATACAAGAGCTCCAGAATATATGAGCCTGTTTCCCCAAGCAAATACAGGATTCTGATCTGATAGTTTTTGCAATTGATTGTTGAAATTGCTTAGCTGTGCATTGGCAGAAATAGCCATTAACCGTATAAGCTCGCTTTGATTATAATTTCCGGATTTTGTATGGTTGTCTAAGAAACGAGCATAATTTTCAATATCAAAAACGTTGTTTTCGGAAAGATCGGATTTCAAGAGGAAGTTGCTCAACGGTTCCGACGAAAGCAAATTGAAGCTATTTGAAACATTCTTGAAAGACTCGTTAGTTCTTGCGTGTATAATGGCAATTGCAAGTTGGGAAAGACCGATGTTAAGTTTTTCACTATTTTCTAATAAATACTGTTGTAGTTGATTAGCATCATTTATGTTTAATGTCGATAAGTCTATAGTATTCAATAGGTTTGTTAAATTCGAATTGTTGCTATTGGTCGATAATGATTCGACAAATAATGCAAGAGAAGGGGTTGTTGCAGCAAATAACAAACCAAGGGAGTTGACCACATCAATAACAGGAATATTCAGGTTATTTTCGGGATTTAAAATGTAGCTATACAAATCAGAAGCATTTTTTATATTGTATTGAGAAGGATCAAAAGAGCTTAAAAATTCTTTCAAATCGGCATTTCCGATGGCAGATAATGACTTTGTAGCATAGAAAAGCGATCCGGGATCGGCAAGTTGTGCCAATGCAATAAGCAACGACGATTGTAAAGCAGCATTTGTAGCAGATGCAATTAACAATGAATTGATAAGAGCAGTCGGAGAAGTTAAATTAACTGAATTTTTCAATAAAAGTTTTACATTGTTATCGCCTGCTTCGTTGAGCGCATTGAACATATGTTGTGCCGATAAGGCCAATTGTATTGAGCAAGCATTAATGAGCTTGTCGACATCGGCAGGAGAGTAGCCGCTGTATTGACCTTTGTCTTTGAGATACGCAATAAGATCGTCGATCGATCGTATTCCTTCTTTCTTCAAATCGAGGTTTTGCAATACTTTTAACAAGTTACCTTGCCCAAAAAGAGTAAGATTATCAATATATTCTTGAAGTAAAATTTCTTGTTCGGGAGTAAAAGTAGCATCAGCAACTATGCTTTCGGCAATGGCAATAATAGTTACTTCGCCAGTTTGCATCGATTTGTCGGGCAATGTTGCATTAAATTTTACGGTATATGTACCTTCGGAACCAATATTAACATTGTAAATGAAATTTTCTTTATCAACAACAAATTCTTCGCTTGCATATTGAACTCCATTTTTCAGAATTGTAACAGCCAATATAGTTCCCGGAGCTATATCCAATGGAATTGCAACATTTCCTATGCCATTAAGTTTGAAAAAGCTTTTCTCAAATTGAATAGGATTAACAATTGGAGTTTTATTTTCTAAATTGGGTTCTTCGGTTGGGTTTTTTTCAATAATATTAGGTTTGAGATGTGCAGTAATTTGAATTTCTGAATTGGATTGTTTGTCGGCAATACTGATGTTTTCAGTTGTTTTAATAAAGTCGGTTCCTTCGAACACAATTTGATAGTTTCCGGCATATACTTTATGCTCGGCTTTAGCTTTTAACGGATCTATATTGAAACTGGCGATGGTATCGCGGGAATCGTTTTTTAAAATCGTAACTTTTATATTGGAAGGGATTTGTCGTAAATCTTTGAAACCTGCAAAAAGCTTTAGTTTAAATTTACGAGGGTGTTGTCCCGAATATATTTCGTAGCGGTAAATGTCGTTTCGGCCTTCGTTGCCTGGGTAGTATTTCGAAAGGTATGCAAATTGACCATTTTTGATAGGTTGAAAAAACAAATCGTCGTCGGGGCTGTTGAGTGGATAGCCAATATTGAGCGGAGTTGACCAGGTTTTGTCATCGAGTAGACTTGAGTAAAAGACATCGTACCCGCCCATATTGTAATGCCCATAAGAGCTAAAATATAGTGTTTTACTATCTTCAGCTATAAATGGGGTTTCTTCATTATACTTGGTGTTTATTTCGCTTCCAAGATTTTCGGGTTTAAGCCAATTGTCGCCATTGATGCGTGTAGCCTTGTAAATATCGAGGTTTCCAACCCCCCCTTTACGGTTCGAAGTAAAATACAGAGTTTTGCCATCGTACGAAATGCTGGCATGTGACTCCCAATATTTTGTATTGATAAACTCGTTAAGCTTCTTTATGGGAGTCCATTTTCCTCTTCTGAATTTCGAGACATATATATTTCCATCGAATTCGTCGCTACGGTAAAGGTACAATTCTGTACCATCCGAAGAAATTGATGTTGCAAATACATCGCCATCGACACCAAGTTCAGGAATAATATTAATAGGGGGAAGCCATTTGCCATTCATTTTGACCGAGAATAACAACGCATCGTAAAACTGCTGCTTTTGGTTATATACGATTATGTCTTCGTTAGGAGTAACTACAGCATTGAAGTCCGAAAATTTTGAGTTTAAGCGGTCGCCCAAATTCTCGGTATCGAAGTAAACAGGTCGTTTCGATAATGAAAAGTATGCTTCAACAGCATCGAGTTGTTGGTCGACCAATTCTGTATTGTACACTTTGGAGCTAACAAGCTCTTTGAATTTGTTATACATTTTCGATGCGTCGTCGAATCGGTTGTTGATGCGGTAAGCATTGCCCAAGTAAAACCAAGCTTCCAGTGGAGCGCGGGTCTCGTTAATATTATCTGTTTTGTACGAAACGGTAGTATTTTGAATGGCTTTTTCGAGATACGAAATAGCATTGTCTTTTTCGTAAGGAATGTTGAGATAACAAACTCCAATTTTGTAAAGTAAATTATAATTGTCTGGATATTGTTTTTTTAGTTTTAAATATAAAGGTAAGGCTTCGCTAAATTCCTCATAATAAAAATACGATTCGGCCTCTAACAGTTGATCCCGTTGTTTTTTTTCTTTTTCACCTTCGCCAAATTGTCCAAAGAGTTTAGTGCAGATTAATAACAAGATAAACAGGATAAACAGGATTCTCATATAGGGTTTTGGCTAAAATTATTTACAATTAGAAATTTAAAAAAACAAATGTATTAAAAACACTTGTATTTTATAAAGTTTTAGCTAATAATTTATTAGTTTGTTTTTTTATTGACACTTTCTTTATAAAAACATATCGCCTTTAAAGTTTGTCAAATAGTCCGAAACAGATTTCAGAAAGCGTCCTCCCAAGCCTCCATCGATAATGCGGTGGTCGTAGGTGTGCGAAAGCATTATAATATCGCGTATGCCAATTGTTAGTTGTCCGTCGACATTGACAACTGCAGGTTTTTTGATAATGGCTCCAAATGCCATAATGGCTGAGTCGGGTTGGTTGATTATGGGTGTACCGGTTAAAGTTCCAAAACGACCCAGATTGGTAATGGTAAATGTACTGCCTTGTATGTCAATAGCCTGAAGATTGTTTTCGCGGGCGTTGGTTGTTAGTTCTAGCAAGCGTTGACCAACACCTTGCAGCGAAAGTTGATCGGCATTTTTAATAACTGGAACAATTAGCTCGTTGTTGTCGAGCATTACAGCAAAACCAATATTAATAGGCTTTTTGTAAAGAATATATTCACCTTTAATACTGGCGTTTACCTCGGGGTATTGTTTGAGTGTTTGTGCTACTGCATCGATAAAAAATGCCGACATGGTCAGCTTGAAGCCATTTCGTTCGTCAAATGTTTTGCGATTTTTGCCAAACCAGAGCACTAAGTCTGTTACATCGCATTCAATAAACGAGGTAACATGTGGGGCAGTATTTACGGAGTCTTTCATGCGGCTCGAAATTATTTTCCGCATTCGGCTCATTTCGCCAATGGTGTATTCGTCGCTTTCAGGTATTACTGGTTGTTTTTCAGCTTTTTTTATTGGTGTAGGAGCAATTGTAGACACATTAATCTGTGGTTTTCGAAATTCAATATAATCGAGCAAGTCATTTTTTGTAAGTATTTTGTTGGGGATACCCTTATGCAATGCCATTATTTCTTCGAAACTAATGTTTAGTTGCTCGGCAGCTAAA
Source organism: Bacteroides fragilis (assembly GCA_945889005.1). Lineage (GTDB taxonomy): Bacteria > Bacteroidota > Bacteroidia > Bacteroidales > DTGW01 > CAMDBI01. The sequence continues at coordinate 71,445 of CAMDBI010000006.1, read as the reverse complement.
CGAATAAAAGGTGGAATAAATACATTTTTGTTTTCGTCTGAAAAAAATTTGGTTTTATTTATAAATGTGGCATCGTGACCTACATTGGACGCTTCTTGGTTGAAAATATTAAGGAGATCGGGGTTCAGAGCATCTTCGCCACTTACAATAATAGCAATTACTTCACCTACTTTAGGCATTGTATTTTCTTCAGCTAGAATTTTCACCAACAGGCCATCGGTTGGTGAAGTTATTTCTGAATCTACTTTGTCGGTAGCAATTTCGACCAATACCTGATCGAATTTAACGGTGTCTCCTTCTTTTGCAAGCCACCTGATTATAGTAGCATCGGTAATACCTTCTCCCATAGAAGGTAGTTTAACTGTTGTTTGCGGCATACGTTGAATAAAAAGATTATTTTTTTCCAATGTATAACACGTTTCGAGCAATTATGTTAATGTCGTTCGAAATTTTATAATCTTTTGCATATAAAAAATTGAGTTTTTCTTTCGAATCGGCACTGAGTTCATGTTTAAAACTATCGATAGGGGAAAAAATGCAAGGATTTAATTTTGGCAGTTCGGAAGACTCCTGTTGTTGATGTTGAGTGTAACCTACCCAAGTTTTTTTTCCGCCAAGTACTTTCAAAATATTTAATAAAGCGTTTAATTTAAAGCGAACAATTAGCAAAAGAATTGGGAAAATCACTATTAGAATTATAGAAACAACAATATCCAAAAAGCGTTTTTTTCTTCTGTTCGATTGAGTGTTTATCGAGTTGAGGTCAATCAAATAAAGCTCCCCGGAAGTATTTATCGAATTGCTGCCAATAATTGAGAGGCTTTCGGGAGGAGCAATTTTAAATTCGATATCTAGTTTCGACAAACGAAACATGGTCGAAATAATATTTTTTGAAGGCATGTCTTTTGCACAAAAGATTAGTTCTTCGACTTTGTACAATTCAATTAATTCTTCAATTTGATCTATAGAGCCTAACTGAGTGCCTTTATCTAAGTTGGGGCAAATAGAGCCGACCAGTTCCGAATGTATACTTGTTTCGTTTAAAATATTTTCTACACGTGTTGCTTCGTCGACAAAGCCAACAATGGCAATTTTCTTTTTCGCCAAATGGTTGAGTTTAAAGCCATCGATTCGAGAAAAATGATAGATTATTCTGAGTAGAAGTATTGATATAATTGTCCAACATGTGCCCAAAATAATAAGCATTCGCGAAAACCTATAATTGTCGGGGAGGAGCGCGTATGTTGCTAATATAAATAGAGTTCCAAATAAGATTCCAATAATTGTTTTCGAAAGTTTGTAAGGTTTAGAGTAAGATCCTGTTAGGTAGATGCTTGATAGCCACAATGCCGAAATAGCGGGGAAAAATAAGAATTCGATGTTTGGAGGGTAGTAGTCGATGCTTCCGAAGTGATATAAACTCCAATAGTGCTTTATAATGTTTAAACCTACCAAAATGGCAATGAAATCGACAACAGGAAAGAGTATGGTTTTAATAAACCGTCTCCCAATAGCGATTCCGGCTCTAAACCATATTGCAAAGTTAATCATGAGAATATACAGGCTGGCATTAGAGCCTCTAAAGTGCTTTCGTGCAAATATTTGCATGGCATTGTAAAACACAAGTACGTAGTTTACACTGCTTTTTTTGGTACTTTCGCCTTTGTAGTGAATTATAGCGGTGTCTGCTATGTAGTAATTTTTGTAACCACCTTTAATGATGCGATACGAAAGGTCAATATCTTCGCCGTACATAAAAAACGCTTCGTCTAAAAGACCAACCTTATCGAGGGTTTCTTTGCGAATAAACATAAATGCTCCAGCCAAAATTTCCACCTCATGATTCTTGTCTTTGTCGAGGTAACTCAGATGATAACGACCAAATTTTTTAGATTTTGGAAAAATTTTTGAGAAGCCAAATATTTTATAAAAAGCAACCAGTGGTGTAGGAAGCGCTCTTTTGGATTCGGGCAGAAAGTTCCCCTTGCCGTCAATCATCTTAACACCCAATGCGCCTGCCTCTGGATGTGAATCCATGAATTTGCAGCACTTCGAAAAGGTATCTTCTTCGACTACCGTGTCGGGGTTGAGTAGTAAAATATATTTTCCTTGAGATTTCCTAATAGCCTGATTGTTGGCTTTCGAAAAACCAGTATTGGCTTTGTTTTCGATTAGCAACACTTGAGGAAACTTTTCTTTGACCATTTGACAAGAGCCATCGACCGAATTGTTGTCGACAACCCATACCTCTGTTTCGATACCAGAGAGCGCTTTGTAAACCGAATGTAAACAGTGTTCTAAAAAGTATTTAACGTTATAATTGACAATAATTACCGATAGTTTCATGTGGTGTCGGGCTTAATGCCTTTATTGTGCAGGTTTTCGATTTTGGCAATTGAGAATAATCATCTTGCAGGCGTTTGTATAGTTCATCGAACAAGCTTTTCTGAATTTTTCGCAGGCTTTAGTATTTTCGCCAAGTTTATGGTGAGCCATACCTAAATTGTATAATGTCGATGGGTTGTCGGGGGTTAATTCCTGTACTTTGTTAAAGTCGGTAATGGCGGCGGCAAAATTTCCCTGAGCGTATAGCAGGCTGCCCCTTATGTTGTAACCAGCCGGATTGTTGGGCGCCAATGTTATTGCCTTGTTTAAATCTTCATCGGCTTTGGCGTACTCCTCCAAAATTCTATAAACTCCTCCACGACTGAGGTACAGATTAAAAGTATTGTATTTTGGATCGAGTTCCAAACATTTGTTAAAATCTTCTAGGGCTTTTTCGGGCTTTTGTTTTAGATCGAAAAGCTGACCACGGGTATAATAGAGGCAGGCAATGTTTGTATTTTCTTCTATTTGCGATTCGACAAGTCGCATGGCTTCTCCTTCTTTACCACTGAAGAAAAGCGCCAATACCTTGCCACTCATTGCCTCCATGTGTTTTTTGTCGATATTCAGTGCTTTTTCAAAATCGTCTATAGCTTCTTTATATTTTTTTTTCGAAGATTCTATAAGTCCTTTTACATATAGATTTTGTGCATTATCGTCGTTCAGTACCATTGCTTTTTCAATATCGGTCGATGCTTCTGCTATTTCGCCAAGTAGGTATTTTGCTAAAGCACGACCACGGTATGCCTCAAATAGTTGCGAGTTTAGTTTTATTGCACGGTTAAAGTCCTTTATTGCTCCGGTATAATCGTAGGAATCTAATTTATTGTTGCCCTGAATTAGCATTTCGCCAGCGGTTTGTGCAAATCCAATTATTGATGAGCCAAAAAAGAATATAGAAAGTAGTATTAGTCTCATGAAATTTAGTATGTTAAATCAATAATCTGCGCCAATTAAAAGTTTAGTGTAAATTATTATTTTTTTTCATTATTTATTCACAAATATAAAAAAACCTTTTGCAATCTATTTAATTTTTAGCAAAACAGCAGTTACAGGATAATGATCGGAGGCATCGATATTGCCGGTATTGAATTTTATGGCTTTAAATTTTGACGAATGTAAAATATAATCGATTCGGTACGAAGGGAAAACACCATTGTAGGTATTTCCAATTCCGTTACCCGACTCAATAAATGCGTCCTTTAAACCATCGGACATGTTGCGATATGTATACGAGACTGGGGTGTCGTTGAAGTCGCCGCATACAATTGTCTGATAGCGAGTGTTCTTAATAATTTCCGAAACCCTTTCAACTTGTTTCGATCGCATAATGAATGCTTTTTTGAGTTTTTTCGAAATATCTTTTATTTCGCTCATTTGTTTGTTGTTATACTCAAGTTTAAAGCTGTCTATAAAATCGTAATTTCTTTTTATAAATTTTATTGACTGAAGGTGAGTATTAAAAACCCTTACGGTATCTTTTTCAATAACTATATCGCAATAAATCGAAATATTGTCTGAATTTTCGAAACTGATTACTTTGCTTCGTATTATTGGATAGCGGCTCAATGTTACGACTCCATAATAATCGTTGTATATTTTTGCAGTATAATATGCATAATGGTTTTTTTTGTTATTGAATTGGCTTAAATAGCCACTTTTTGCGATACTGCCTTTTTCGGCAAAAAATTCTTGAAGACATATAATATCGGGCTTTTCCTTTTCAAGGTATTTTACTATTCTTTGTCGCGATTGATTGTAATTTTTTTCTTGTTCAAATCGATTGAATAGCCGTACATTGTACGATAAGACTTTTATTGTTAAGTTTTTTTTAGTCCGTGTGTTGTTGGTGTGCTGTAACGAAAATTGAAATGACGATCGTAGATTCGGAAAACTAAAAATTAAAACGATAAGTGGTATAAAAATGGCAATTCGTTTTTTGAATCCCCAAATAATTACAAATACAATATTTGCAATGACCAAATATGGGAATAAGAGACCCAAAAATGGAAAGAACCATAAATATGCTGGTTTTATCAATACCGAAATGTCGGACAAAACGAGCAGTATGGCAAATATAATGGTAACGATCAGGCTTATCCTGGATACAATAAATCGGAACAATTTTCTTATTCTTTACTGGTTTTAAACAAAAAATCTTTTTCATTTTTTGTGAGGCTTTCGTATCCTCCTTTTGCAATTTTGTCGAGTATTCGGTCTATTTCTTTTTGTTTGTTGAGTTTTGTTGCATTATAGGTCAAATCGTCGACTGGTCGCTGGTGGGTTACCTTCATTTTGGGTTTTCGTTTAAACAGTTTTTTGAAAAAATCGAAAACCCGGGTCATCCACAATGATATGTCTCTGCCATTCTTGTAATTGGCTATGTATATGTATCCAAATAGTGCTCCTCCAAGATGGGCAATATGTCCACCTGCATTGCCTTTTGGAATACTCAGCAGGTCTATAAGAATGGTAAAAAAAGCGATGTATTTGAGTTTTACAGCACCAAAGAATAACAGGTTGATACTATGTTCAGGTCTGTAAAACGATGTGGCAATTACAACAGCCATAATCGAAGCCGAAGCGCCCATAGCCGTAGCTTCGCTTACAACAGGCCTAAAAACACTAAAAAAATTATATGATACGATAAACAACAATCCTCCGGCAATACCACCAAGTATATAAACGTTTACAAGTTTTTTTGAACCTATAAAGTGTATAAACAGTTGCCCGAACCAATAGAACCACAAAAGGTTAAAAAGAATGTGAAAAAAATCGACATGTAGAAAGTTGTAAGTTATCAAAGTCCATGGCACCTCGAGAAGTTTTAGAGTTGAAGAAGGAACAGAAAGGAAATTGATAATTGCTAAACTACCCAAATTGATATTGAAAAGGTATTCGAATAGATTGAAAAGGCTGATTGCTACAAAAATAGCAGCATTTATCAATATAAGTTTTATCAACACGTTGCCCTGTTTGAACTGCAGTTTTAAATCGTCGAGAATATTCATAAATATGGCTTTAATTGGCTATTTGTTTGAATAATAATTTCAGTATTTACAAAACATCAAAGTTAATAAAACTCGAACAAAAGTCATAATTTATCATAACACACTATATTTACCAAATAAATACTATTTTGGGTGCGAAAAGATTATTTCAAAATATTGGAATTGTTGCCTAATGCCGACGAATCGAGCATTAAGCGGGCATATAGAGCACTTGCCAAAAAATATCATCCCGATTTAAATAAAACCGCAGAAGCCAAAGAAAAGTTTCTCGAGATAAATGAAGCGTATGAATTTCTGATTGATGCGAAGAACCGAAGTACAATAAATGAATCAACCGTTGGCGATTGGCGGCAAAAAGAGTATGAAAACATTGAGTTTCGCAGAATGCGCGACGAAATGAAAGAAAAGGCTCGCCAATATCAAAGAAAGAGAGCAGAAGAGAAGCAATTGCAGTTCGAAATGTGGCAAAAAAGCGGGTTTTATGATCTTTATTTATTGGGTATTTATTTGCTTAAAATATTGATAGTAATTGGGCCTTTCGTTTTTCTTTTTAATATTTTTCGTTTTATAGTTGAATTTGAACTCGTTTTTTTAATTATTAATTTTATACTTTTCTTAATAACAGGGCTTTTTGTGTTTATTATATATAAAAACCTAAACTTTTTTTTCAAGAAAAAACGCTTTTATTATTCATTTTCCAAGCTATTGCAATTGTTCAATGAGCGAAGAGTAAGTTTGCATAAATGCTTCTATTGTAAATCATTAATGGCAGATTCAAAGAGCTATAGATTGGAATTAATTAGACTTAAAGATATTAAGCTCGATTTTAAAGGCTTTCGACAACAAACAGTAAATTATAAAAACGAGATTATCGAATTTGAAATACCCCGAAGCCTTAAGGCATTTAGAATTCATGTTTTGTGTACTGTTTTAAAAATATTATGGTTGGTGCTATCTATTTCAATTTTTAGATTTGATTCGTTTCTTTGGCAAATACTTTTTGGGTTGATTGCCGGAGAAATATTTACAGTCTTGCTTTTGTTTGTAACTCGCACTAAGTCAAATATATCATACCTTTATAGTTGGGCTATGCTTATTAAACTTATGGTATGGATGGGTGTAATTGTGTCTCTTACGAATTTTGATTTTAAGGCATTCAATATTTATACTTCAGATTATATTTACTTGGCTATGTTTTCGTTGTTGATTTTCGATAGCTTTTTAGAGCAATTTATGTATTCAGTTCTTGGCAAGCGATTTGTGAAACCATTTACGAAGCAGCCCGAGAAAGTCGAACAAGCATACAACAATGGCTATAAGTTATATAACGACATTCCGGCATTCTCAGTTTTATATCCCTTGGGAAAGTGGTTTTTGGGATAATTATTTTTGTCCTGGGATAACATAATTTTCAATATCGCTTTTGGTTATTTCGCTATCACTGAGTATTATAAGTCGTTCAATTGCATTTCTGAATTCTCTAATATTGCCTGTCCAAGGCAGTTGCTGTAGGGTTTCTATAGCTTCTTGGCTAATGATTTTAATGCTTATGCCGTTTTCGTTACATATTTGCTCAACAAAATGTTTTGCAAGCAGGGGAATGTCTTCTTTACGTTCGTCTAACGAAGGAATGCGAATAACAATTACACTAAGGCGGTGATAAAGGTCTTCGCGAAAACGATTTTCGGTCATTTCTTTTTTCAAATCCTTATTGGTAGCAGCTACAACCCTAACATTGACTTTTATTTCCTTTTCGCTACCTACAGGAGTTATTTTATTTTCTTGCAATGCTCTTAACACTTTGCTTTGAGCATCGAGGCTCATGTCGCCTATTTCGTCGAGAAAGAGGGTGCCATTGTTTGCCAATTCAAATTTTCCCTTTTTATCTTTAATGGCCGATGTAAATGACCCTTTCATGTGACCAAACAGTTCGCTTTCGATAAGCTCCGAAGGTATTGCTGCGCAATTGACCTCAACAAATGCTTGTTGTCGTCGGTTGCTAATGTCGTGCAACCTTCTGGCAACTAGTTCTTTGCCGCAGCCATTGGGTCCGGTTATGAGTACACGTGCATCTGACGAGGCTACTTTGTCGGTCATCTCGAGAACTTTCTGTATACCAGACGAATTGCCAATAATTTCAAATCCTTTGGTTACTTTTTTTCTCAGTGTTTGAGTTTCGGAAACGAGATTCGATTTGTCGAGTGCATTTTTTATGGTAATGAGCAGACGGTTGAGGTCTAAGGGTTTCTCGATAAAATCGTAAGCGCCTTTTTTTATAGCTTCTACAGCATTGTCGATACTGCCATGCCCCGAAATCATAATTATTTGTACATCGTTTTTAATTTCCAAAATTTTAGGCAGCAGTTCAAGCCCATCCATTTTGGGCATTTTAATATCGCTCAGTACAATATCGTAGTCTTTCTTGGGTAACAAACCTAAACCTTCCATGCCATCGGAAGCCAGATCTACTGTGTGACCTTCAAACTCAAGTATATCTTTAAGTGTATTGCGGATGCTTTTTTCGTCGTCGATTACTAATATGTTGGCCATGGGAATTGTAATTATAATTGGTTCATACAAATGTAATAAAAATGAGCAAATGTGAAAATAATGAAGTTAACGACTCAGGGCAAACGCTTTAAAATTTCAGCAATTACAAATAAATCCCAACCCCTTATGTTTCGACTATGCTCAACAACCGGGGGCAATAACAGAGTCGTACTTCTTCAAAACACGGCATTGTTAGCCCTCCTTTTTAAGGAGGGTTGGGAGGTTAAAAAAACATATAAGTATATATATTGGGCGTCTCTAAAAACTCGATTTTTTGAGGCGGACAAATTTTTAAACCCGGAGTTTACTACTGTAAATGTGTTACACTGAGCGAAATTTGAAGTGAGGAGTTTAAAAATGAAGTCCAACAAGGAAAAAGCAGTTTTTAGAGATGCCCTATAAGCAATATACATCGTATTTTAATGCGTTTGCTTTGGTTAACGACTATTCAATCTTCAGCATTTCAACCATTGCGCCTTCTTTGAGAGAAGATACAGTTTGCCAAAGTTCTTTAATCTCGAGACTTTTGACAATGTAATTGACAAAAACAGAAGCTAATACAATAAATTCGACACGAAAAGCTTCAAGACCTTTAATATTACTTAGGTCTTCGTATTTCGAATTGATAAGTTGCTCATGCAATAAAAAATAATCGCTAATTTCGATTTGATTACTTACTTTTTTACTTTCCAATTGGTTTTTGGAAGCCCAAATCATAGAGCAAAACGAGTCGAATGCCCCAGAAGCGCCAACCATAAGTTCAGGTTTGAATTTTTTTATGGCATTGAAAAGATTGGGCAAGCACCGATCGAAATATGCTTCTGCCTCGTTGATCGTTTCAAGGCTTATCGGATACGGGGGTTTCAATTGCTCATTGAGACGGGCAATTCCCAGCGGAAAACTTTCTTTCCAATATATGTGATGTTGGTCGGTAATAATAAATTCGTTGCTACCCCCGCCAATATCGAGTATAAGAAAACGCCTTTGCCCAAAACTTACCGAGTTTCGCACACCTTTGCAAATAAGTTCTGCTTCGCGGTCGCCACTAACTACCTCGACCTCAATGCCAAATTGGGTTTTAAGATCTTGACAAAACTGTGGTGCATTTTGAGCCGTTCGCAATGCAGAGGTGCCAAATGCTTTTACTTCTTCGACATTGTGTCGATCAATAATTTTCGAAAATTGAGCAATAGCATTGAGCCCTCGTTCGTAAGCATCTGGAGCAATTTCATTTTTCCCAATACCTCCTTTGCCTAGTTTTGAAGGTATTTTGTCGTTTACCAGATAATCAAATTGTTGACCATTTTTTTGGGCAATAATAAGATTGAATGTATTAGTGCCAAGATCGAGAACTGCTGCGCGATGCATAATGATGAAATATTATTTTGAACAAAGATAGTTACATCTTTGATAATTCGTTATGTATATATTCAATTGAACGTGGGCGCAAGTAATTTTGTGGGTGGTAATGGTTTGGGCATTGCTATAACTAAAGGCCTTGTTACTTTATTGGGAGGCAATATATGCTTACAATCGGAAATTGATAAAGGCAGCACTTTTTATTTTACCATCAAAACAGTAATAGAAAACGACAACAATTGTACAACCGCCAATATAACAAAACCAGAAAACCCAGATATTTTCAATTGGGAGACTGTTTAGGTAGTTGCTTATGCCAACCAATCCGACAAAAATGCAGCTATAAAGGCCGGATATATCGATTGTATATGTAATCCTTTTGACTCAAATACTACCAACATGTATTATTAGTCATATTTAATGTTGAATAAATCGACCAGATGATGATATCCCAATTTTGATAATTTCTTTCGGATTGCCATATAAATGAATATCCCCTATACCTTTTATACTATATTCCAGTTTGTCTAAAACAGACACTTCACAATCGCCTTTAGAACTATTTTCAACTATTGCATATTTTGCGCGTAGGTTTTTTGCATCGACAGACATAATTGCCGAATTCCATATTTTTAGTATATTTGTTTGTCCCGATAAGCTTATTTTGCCTCCCGATGGGAAATTGTTCCAGTAATAAAATGTGTTACAATTTAATTCAAGATTTGCCTGATTTGATTTGCCAACTAAGACTAATCCAAATTCGGTTGAAGTTATTGGACCGAGTGTTTGAACATTACAACCTTCATCGGCCGTAATTTTTTGCAATGGAGGAGAAGTTATGTATAGCTTAATTTTATTTTTTGAAGGTGTTATCCACCCTAATTTTCGGGTGTTTTCAATTTTAAGTTTTTGGCTATCAACTTTAATATCGACATATTCAATTATAGTTTCATATCCAACAATGTCTATTGAATAACTATTGCCCTCGCTAATAAACACTTCGAAAGCATCATTTAGCTCAATTTGGTCAAAAGCTTCAATTATTAAATTTCGGCTCGTTATTTTATCTTTTTCGCAAGAAGTTAATAATGTTATGATAATTAATGTAATAAGTGAATATTTCATATTTAAAAATTATATCCAACGCCTATTTCAGGAAAATCCAAGATATGTAAATGAGTTTTCATTGCAAGGCGAACCAAAATGTGATGGTTGATTTGGTATTGTAAAACAATTCTATTATAAATTGGATAATTACCCACATGTTCAGTAAAAAATAAATATACGCCTTCTTGAATTGCAAATGAAATATTGTTATAAGCAATTGATTGTGATAGATGTATGCCTGTATTGATGCTATATTTTTTTTGATATTCTTGCTTGTTTTTTCTCATGCTCGACTCGACAGATGAATCGTAAAACAAGTCGCTTCCAAGTCCAAAGTGCAGCATTCTGGTGAGGCTACGGTTAAATTCAAACGAAAAAGATGATGTTTCGTAATAGCTAGCAACAAGAGCTCTGCTATGTTTGCCGCCTACACTAGCAAAAATCACGAAAGAATTTTCTTTTACATGAGTTTCAATCTGATGTGTTTTCTTCTCGGTTTTGGCACCCAGACTGAAAATTAGCCCACCATATCCGGTTAAATAATTTAGCCCTAGATTTGGTTCACTTGTATTTCCATTTGACAAATGATCGAAAGAAAGTCCCGAAGTTAGACGTAGTTTGTCAGATATTTCATAGTCTGCACCAAATCCAAAATTAAAGTGAATATTGACATTCGATGCTATCGCGACATTTAGATAATTGTTTTTTAAATCGAATTTGCGATTAACATAACTTAAACCTATTCCGGCACGATTGAACAGTCGAAAATGATTTTTAGTAATAAAGTAGACCTTATAAAAATATGTTAAACCAAATTCTCGACCAAATACCTTGTCGTTTCCCAGAGTAGAATAAAAAAAAGATATTCCATAAGCGGGGTAATGATAAAGTTGTTCCCATAAATTATTGCCGGCAGTTTCTTTAAATAAACAAAAATCTACAGATTTTATTGGACTCTCGGTAATTGAAGTAATAAAAGGATATTCGGGCAAATTATAACCGTAATGAAAATTTAACATGCCATTTAGATTATCTGTAAATTTTGTTTGAGCATGTGTTTGAAATCCATTTAAAACAGAAATTATTATTATAAGCGTTTTAAAGCATGAATAAGCTTCGAAAGTTTTAAATGTTTGCATTTTATTTATTAAGGCTATGGTTGACAATTTTGATAATTATTATTTGGTAAATTAAAGCATTTTTCTTTTTGCCTACCAACGTTAATGCAAGTTCTTAATTGTCTTCAGGAATAACAATGGTTACATTTAATTGTAATCAGAAGAAAAATTGAAAGAATATCAAAACGTTTCATTGATTTAAACTTTATTTGATTTTATAATAAGTATTCAATTATTTGTAACCGTTTAGTTGTGTCCCGCGGCTTTTGAGCGTCAATAAAAATTAGATTCCTATTTTGTATTGGATATTTGTTGTTGGAAAAATAATTTGATTGAGTTCTTTTTGAGAGTCGCGATTCACATTGAGAAAATCTTCAAAACATTTAATCACGCTCAATTTATCTTTTTCAATATTTGTTTCGGTTTTTATGTTACGCAAATCGACCGTAAAACCAGAGAACAAATCTGGAAAATCGGTAATAATTTCAGTATTTATAAAATTAGTTTTATTATAGATACGATGATAGTTTCCCTTTGATTTTTCGATAATAAAAGTGCTGTTTTTAAAATTTGTAATACTTGTGAGTTTTTCACATTGTTGAATACATGTATCATCCATCCGATTTTTTTCGCATCCGGTAACCTGATGAAACAGGCATTGTCGACTCGTCATTAACTCTATAGGGTGATATATACTATAATAAAGATCGAAATTTGCAGGTTTTTTAATAGCCTTTATCTGCACTTTACTAATCTCATTTGAAATAAATGCACCACAACAATTGAAGTTTTCTTTTAAACACAATAAACTAAAGGAATTGACAATGTTTAAGTTGGGCCCTGCTATCCACGGAATACTTTTTTGCCAGGCTTCGTAAGCTATTCCTAAATTGTTTGTTACAATGGACGAAGGTTGTACCAGTTGGAGAAACTCAATAGCAGCACTGTAGTTCTCGCCAATTAAAATGGAGGGAAACCAGGGAATTAACTCTTTGTTATGTTTAAAAATAGTTACAAACTCAAAAAAATCATTTTTCAAATGATTGGGCAATTGAAAATAGATAGTGGCAGCGGTCTCTATACTAAGGTGCAAATCCTGTGGCGACGATAATAGTATAGAAAGAGATGCTTTGCCGTTTTGTCTGTTATGTTTTTTCAATATGGGAAGAGCAACAGGAGCTATCGTTTCTCTCGAACCATTCAAGACAAACAACAGTCTGTTTTTAATAGACGTGAGCTCTTTAAAAGGCAAATAAACATTAGGAGAAAGATCTGTTAAGTCCAGCTGCTCAATCTGAAATTCGGTATCGTTTAGCGATTTCAGCCTTTTAAAAATCATTTCGTAACTTAAAAGCTCTGCTCCTTCGTTTGACAGATTGCAGTCAGATTGTACATCAAACGAAGCGTTGGGTGTGGCTACCGATACTTTAAAAGGAGTGCCACAACACCCCGAAACACTTATTTTTAAAGGTGCTTTGGCAATGCTTAATTGCTTAATTTGACTTTCGACGGCAGTAATAATTTCTGTTCTTTCTTCGTAAATAGCTCCTTTGGCATTATTCAAATTTATATCAATATCGTGGCCTTTTGTTTCAGAAAAATGTATGGCCGAGTGATCGCGGGGATTATCAATAAACATTGATGCATTAATATCGCCTGTTAAAAATCCATTTGAGAAATCGCGGTTAAACACTCTATAAAGTTGGTTGTTGTCGGCATTTTGCTTTTCCGTATTATAAAAACGCTGTAGTTGTTTTCGCCAGGCATCCACAACGGTGTATACGTAATGGAATTTTTTAATTCGCCCCTCAATTTTAAGCGAATCGACTCCGGCATCTGATAATTCATTCAGATTGAGAAACGCCGAATTGTCTTTAAGATTCAGGGGAAAGTTTTTGCCTTCAGATGTTCGAACATACTGGTCGCGGCAAGGCTGACTGCATCGTCCACGATTGCCGGAGTTTCCACTCTGTAAAGAGCTCATATAGCAAATGCCCGAAAAACTTAAACAGTTCGAACCGTGAACAAATACTTCTGTTAAAACATTGTTATGGTGAGCAACATCTGTCAAGGCTTTTATTTCATGAATATTTAACTCTCTCGACAAATTGACCCGGCTGGCATTTAGTTTGCCCAAAAACCTTATTTGTCCTTCGTTGTGTGTGGTAAGCTGTGTGGATGCATGAATATGAAGGCTTTTGAAATAGTTCGATAACAGATAAAACAGTCCGAGATCCTGAATAATAATAGCATCGATACTTGTATTAACGAGTTTGTTGAGCAAGCCAATGAGTTCAGCGATTTCACTATCGACAATAATGATATTAAGAGTCAGAAATACCTGACAATTGTTGTTATGCGCAAGCCGTAAAATGCCATTGAGATCGTCGAAGCTTATATTTGTAGCTCTATTGCGAGCGTTAAATTTACCGAGGCCACAATATACAGCATCTGCACCTGCAACAATTGCCGCTTTAATAGAGTCAATATCACCACCTGGAGCTAGTAGTTCAATAGTTTTTTTCATCCCTGAAAAATAGAACTTATTTGACAATTTATCAATAACGTGAATTGGTCAGATGTAATGCGTTATTTAATTTGTTTTAAGGTTTTTAAAATATCATTTTCATTTGCCCCCACAAAAAAACAAGTCCTTGAAATGAAATATTTAAACATAAGGAAAAAAATTAACCAATTATTTTAATTCGATTGTACAATAATTCTTTTAAGGTATTCTTAAAATTTTCACTCAGAAAACTTTTGTCAATAAATGTCAACCATTTGGGAAATGCCTTTTGCATTTTATTAAAGATGTTTTCTTGTTGTTTAGTATCTAGTTTTGCTGTGTAAAAAGCCTCAACGAAATCACTTTTTTTTATTTTCTTCTTTTTACCATTGAGTGTAAGTGCTAATTCTTCATCATCAGCAGGATTTACAAGCACAGTGGCAACCAAATCATAAGCAGGAGAAAGCACATTTCCCGAGCCTGGTTGTTCAATCAGAGAAAAATTTTTTAAATGCATATCTGCATTACCTGTTAAATATGAGAATAAAACTTGTTCATAGAAATTAACAACGTCTAGTACTGGATTAGCTGAGTGTTTGAGAATTACCTTAGCAATTTGCTCATATGATCCATGGTACTTATCTTCTGTAAGCCTTTCCGTAAGCTGACACATGTCTTCCATTGCTAACTTATTACCTTTGTTTCGGTCGATTCGTTTGGTGATATAAGCCAAATTGCCCGACTTCAAACGTATTAAACTATGAGGAACAACAAATATTTTTGCTATATCAGCCAGATGCATTGTCAAATCTTCAACTTCTGGTAATTGGGGAAATTTTTCAGATGGTGGTTTTAAAATATATCCTCCCCATAATCCAACAATTGTAAAACGTTTAGGCACATCCTTTTTTTCTCCGTCTGCTATATTTAAAGATAATTTTGCTTGCACCCCTGTTACCGTAACTTGACTTCTTACAACTTGCAATGCTAGATGTTCCATATCGCTTTCACTATATGGCAATTCGGGAGGATTGGGCAGTGAAAATATCTTTCGACTACAAGTTGGATGAAAATCGCCAATGCCCTCTAAAATAGGCTGATAACAATATAAACAATTTATCATTGATTATCCTCCTCGTAATTCGGAATTACACTTACTGCCCCGATACAATCTTTGCAACATGCCAATAACAAACCCATGCGATCTCGAGGGTTTAACTTCCAATTATTTTCAGCAATATCTAATAACCAACCTTCTGGAATTAGACCATCAAAAAAAGCGAATAAGACCTTCGATTCAAAAGCTTTTTCTTGTAATGGTAAAGTTAAACTGACCGGAACAGGAGAATTTGATTTTAGATAATCTGTTTCATATTGAAAGCTATACCCATTCTCATCTTGTAAAAGCCAACCAGCTCGAAAATTATGTATTTTAATTTCAGCCTTTCTCATTTAATTCTATATCTCGGTTTATTTGAACAGCTTGAAGTTCATGGCCAAATAGTCTCAATACCTGATTGACTTTATCCATGCGTAACGTTTCCTTTCCTTGCTCCAATTCACGCATAAAACGCAACCCAACTCCAGCTTTTTCGGCTAGTTCTGGTTGTGTCAGGTTTGCTTTTCGTCTTTTGTCTTTTACAAATTCATCAAGTTTCATAATATACCCTTTCGGGTACAAATATAGTGAATATTTAATATTTATACCTTATCGGGTATTAAATATTTTTTAATTTCAAATTTGCACCCTATCGGGTGTAAAAACGATTGAACGGTTTTTGAAGTGAAAGCGTTACTTTTGCTGTGTGTTGCAGAGGCTCTTGGAGGTCAATGAACGGAATAAAGCGAAGGGTGTTGAAATGCAATGAAGCCCCGAAGCAATATGAAGTGAAGTGAGCGACATGTGCCACAGGAAAATGGAAAGCTTTTAAACAATATGACCTGTACCTTTGAAAGGGTGGGTGGGAAAATTTAAACGATACAGATATACATATATTTTTTGGGGGCTGAATTGGGCAAAGTATTGTAAAATCTACAATTTTATACTTCTTACAGCTTTAATTTTTGAAACGGACATTCTTCCACTTATTGCCCTTAATACTTCTATTTTATTAGGTGTAATTCTATAAATAATAAGATATGAAGCTAAAATTATGTTTCTGTAAATTCGATTTTTGGTAGTTATATGCCTACATTCCGGATAAAGTTCATATTGAAATGCTAAGCTCTCAACTTTGGATATCAAATCTTCTACAAAAGCATCTGCAGCATGATACCCAAAAACCTCTACTCCATAATCAAATATATTTTGAACATCGTAGTAATAGACTTCCGATTTTACAACGGGTATTTTTCGTTTTTCCATTTATTAAAACGTTCTTTAAACTCATCAATTGTCATAAATGGACCTTCTTCGGCTTTTCTAATAGAAGCCATAAACTCCTCGTGCGAAACTGTCTGATTGGGTATAGCCCAGTTGCGTCTGCCTGTTTCTGTTGTATGTTTAACCGCTTTCATGGTTTCAATATTTTACACAAAGGTACAAAACTTATATAACAATTCTTTTTTCTTTTCATAAGCAAATATCAAATATTTGTTTCATTAGTAATTGCAATGAAGCCCCGAAGCGATATGAAGTGAAGTGAGCGACATGTGCCACAGGCAAATGGGGAAAATATAACAATATGACCTGTACCTTTAAAAGGGTGGAAGGGAATATTCAAATCGATACAGCGCTACTTATATTTTTGGGGCCTGAATTGGGCAATTTTTTAAATTTTCATGATATTGCTTTATTAATTCATCATCTTTTGTAATAATTTTTCAACAGCTATTTTATCTTCGGGCAGCTCGTTTAGTATAATATCCCAAACTATTGTTTCATCTAAGCTATGATATGAGTGTGTTATAATGTTCCTCATTTTGTACATTCCATTCCAATCAACATCGCTATTTTTGTATTTGAGTTCCTCACTTAAGTTGTAAGCAGACTCCCCAATATTCATTAGCATTACAACGATTGAATCAAATTTTTCTTCGAGTACAACTAACTCTTCTACAGATTTTATACCTGAAATGCTTTTTTCTATCCTTTGTATTGCCCAAATAATGTTGTTAAGATTGGCTATATCGTCTTTTTTAAACATAAATGGTTTCTTTTTCAATTATCTCTTTAAATGCAGGCAATACTTTTCCATTTGCAATAATGTCGACCTTTTTGTTAAAATAATTTGAAATTGTTTCTTGTAAGTTAATATACAGCCTGAAAATACGATGATTAACAGCCTCGGGCAAGAAGTAAACAACTAAGTCAATGTCGCTATCATTGTTAAAATCGCCACGGGCAAAAGAGCCTGCCAAGCCTATTTTATCAACATAAAATTTATCCTTGAAATAATCTTTGTTGTCCGTTAAGTATTTCAAAATATCATTCTTGTATAGCATTGTAATAATTTTGATGATTAACCGCTTTCATGGATTCTGTATTTTACACAAAGGTACAAAACTTATGTAACAATTCTTTTTTCTTTTCATAAGCAAATATCAAATATTTGTTTCATTAGTAATACTATAAAGAATAATAAATGTTGCTTTTGAAAAGAAAAAGACAGTTTATCGATCTCATAAAAAGTACTTACTAATGCTACAAAATGTTTGGGTTGCGGCAGAACGCTTTTGCGTGAATTGTGTTTTCTTATTTGAGGGTAAAGAAATTTAGACTATTTTAAAATATTTTGAAGAAAATTTTCCTTTTAAATCAATGCATTTCACCTCGGTAGTATCAAAACTAAGCGAATAAGAATTTTCAAAGAAAGAAAGAAGAATATCTAGGTTTTTTAATGATTTAGCAAGATGTTTACTGTAAGTGAAGCATTCAGTTGATGTAAGATTATCCATATCGTCATGGATTAGATACCTTGCTCTGCGTGAAAGATTGTGTAATTTGCTGTATGCTAGGAAGTCTGGTTCTGTTAGTTTAGAAACCGATAAAACGTTATGAGGATTGATAGCATGTTCAACCTGATTATGGGTACGATAGTGAAGATTTGCTTTTTGGGCAATATGCGCATTAATTAAGTGAACTGCAACATAAAAGCACACTGTTACTTGCCATTCATAGTTTTCGGTATGTGAAATTTGCTGTAAAAAAGTTAAATTTTTATTAGCCTGTGTAATGTGAGAATTATAAGAAGCCATTCTACGATACGAGTTTTCTATAGTGATTAGGCATAATTAAATTGTCGTCCTTATCAACAATAGAAGTAGATATATAAAACCCTTGTGAAGAGTATTTGGCATTGATTTTAGCTTGAGTGAGAATTAATTTATCTTCAATGGATTCTTCATCAACCACAGCCCAAACCAAAACCTTTGAATTAGAATGGTCAAAAGCTAAATTTGAGGAATCAATATTTTGAGATTTTACTTCGGCCAGATATTCGAACAATAATTTAGAAATAAAATATTGTGTAGTGTCTTCACGATTACGTGAAATCAATTGGTCTATATTGCCCTGAATAAAAGCACTATACAAAACTTCCTTTTCTTTTGGCGCAATACCTGTTTTTAACAATACCTGGTCTTCTCTAATTTTTTCAATAAGGTGGTCAAACCAGAAGTCGGCAGCTTTGGATGCAAAAATATCTGTTTCTTCTGCTACTACTTTTGACATGTTCTTATATAGTTAAATATGAATAAATTTGATATTGAGTTGACAAAACTAAAAAAAGTTATGTATATAGAACGAAAGTTACGCATAAAAGTTAATAATTTCTATTAAAATAATGTTAAATAAACATAGATAAATAACAGATAAATTAACTATAAAGATAACAATAACAATGGATTTGCTACTTATTTCATTCATTTTTTTTCCGATTGCTTTTCAATCGCTTTTTTCAATGCGTGTTCGCTCATCTTTTCAATTAGAAAATCCTCGACAGGAACGTTTTTCCTAATATAAGCCTTGTAATGGGCTTTTTCTACTTCAGTAAGTTCCTTTAATTCCTCATCGGTTAGAATTGCATAGCTTTTTTTCATAATTAACACGATAACATTATTGTAATCATTTATATATTGACAATTTTAGATTTTAATCACTTTTATGTAGAATATTTTCAACTACTAAAAAACTTCCTAATCGATTGTAATGTAAATAATTGAGTTATTATGTCCAAGTCAATCGCAATTAATAGCATCAATATTATGAGCATGGACAAAATGACCGTGTGAATGTCCATGCAGTGTACTTTTATGTCTATAATTACTTAAATATCAGATTTAATTTATTATTTGCTACTTGGACAAGTTGACCAAGTGTATGACCAAGTGCATCTTTTTTACCTCTATAAAGAACTTTAGCTTGGACACTATGTCCAACTTATTGTCCAAGTTCAATAATTTAAGCTACCACATATTTATAATTAGGGGAGTTAGGAGCTTCACCATTATCTTTAATAAGACCTAGTTCTTTCATTTTAGCTAAATGGCGTAATGCTTTTTTATCATCAAACCCAAAATGAGCGGCATATTCTTTTTTACTAATTTCAACTTTAAGTTTAACATATTCAAAACCTCTAAGTTCTTCGTCATTTAGTTCTTTAATAGCTTCGTTATTATAAACATCAGCAACAGCATTCATATTTCGCGGGAAACTTAAAGACAAATAGGGGTCGTTGTATGTGTATTCGGGCAATGGTAAACCATATTCTTCTTGTAACGAACGTAAGATTCTCATACCAAAGCCTTTTTCTTCGACATAATTCATTAAACTAAAAACGTATGTGATTATAGGATTTCTACTTATTGAAGGAGCCCTGAACGAATTAAGCTGAGAAATTGAAATTGAAGGTGCCAGAGCACCTGGGCTATTAACAATTATTTTATTGTCATAGATTTCGATTGACGATTTTATCCCTTCGAGGGTATAATCTCTATGAACAATGGCATTAATTATAGCTTCGCGAAGTACCTTTACGGGAAATTCAGCAATATCTTTACGTTTGAATGAAGAAGTATCTTTGTTTAATGGCAATACCTTAAAAAGCCATTGTTCAACCAAATCGGGAATTAAAACAAGTGGTTGGTCAAATGTCTGCGGCTCAATTTTATTATTCCCATATTCGACCGAAGCCATTAAAGCTGACTGTTTGAAAATGCTCCGCGGATTTTTACCAAAAAGTAAAATACCAAAGCTGTTTGGTCTATATATTTTATCGGCAGTATCGAACTGAATAACGCCGACATCTTCGAGATATTCATGAAATTCAGCATCGGACACATTGTATTTTAGTTTCGATTCGGAAATAAATTTCTGCAAAGCCTCATCAGAGAGTTTACTTAAATCGGCATTTTTAAGTGGTTTTTCGTAAGGAATAGAAAAATCGTCTTCTGTTTTCTTTTGTTTGCGTTCGTTGGCTTGCCTAATGAAATCTTTATTTTCGTCTTCGATTCGTTTCTGAAGGTCGCGGTCGAACATAATAATTTCTACGCCGTGGTCTTCGAGGTGTTTAATACCCTTGCCATCGACAGTATAGTCAGGGTCGGTAATACCGACATAAACTGTTTTAATTCGGGCTTTTGATGTGCGTTTGCAACAAGCTATTTTGGGCGAGTTCCGTTCAACACAAGGTTCGAGGGTAGTAAATAAAATACAATCGTCGAGTTTTTTATCGCCAAGTTTACGTTCGAGCAGGGTAAATTCGGCATGGTCGCCATCGCGAAGTTCTCCACGATGAGCCCTTTCAATTTTACCATCGGGGAAAAGCAATATTGCCCCTACCTGAGGTGGAACTTTTCCATCGGGACGAGGTTCTTTCTTGCTTTTAAGCATTTCCTCAATGGACAATTCCATGTATGTTCGCGGATTATACTTTTCTACTTTTTTTGCCATTGGTTATTAAATATTTATTCGTCATCTTCACTTTCAAGTTCTTTACCCAAAGAGTATTTAATATTATAATTGATAATGAAATTTTAGAGGTCGGTAGTTAACTAAATATTAATTGTGCTTGATAAATTTTGTCAACCTCAACCATCCTGCCAATTATATGTCGCTTATGAACGTGCATTGCTTTTTTCAAGAATTGGATAAAATGTAATAATCTTTTCGTTATTATCAATAATAAATTTAACAAGAATTCCATTACTAGTTCTAGAATAAAAAGTCCGCTCATCTTTTTTAATTTTATTTTTATAAGCAAACTCACATTCATGAAATAACTCATTTAACGACCAATTATCAGGAAAAAATGTCGTAATTTCATTCTTAGGTATCCATTCTTTTGATTGTCTATTAAATTGCTCAATCTTAGCCGAATAAACCTGAGTATTTATGTCAAAATCTATTCTTTCAACAATTCTTGTAGTTATTGGATTAAAAAAATGAACCCCCTTTAGTTCTTTATCAGAAATCTTCCCAACTGTAATATGCGAAAACCCATCCATAAAACTTTTTGAATATGTCTTATCTACTTCTGAATATATTAAACTTTTGATTTCAATTATATTGTTGGATTTTAGAATACGTTGTCTATGTTTTTGCAGCTTTACAACCGATAAAATCAATGATTTTCTTTTTAAATCATATAATGAATTAAATGGACCTTCTCCCTCATTCTTATCATCTAATATATACAATTTAGGCCATTTTGTTTTTTCAATTTTTTGAATCAAAGGCAAATCACTACAAACTCCTAAAGCAGAATTATATGGTTTTTTGAGAATGAAATAAAAATAATCATTATCCATTTGTAGCAGTCGATATCAAGCTAATAATTTATATATTTCAAAGTTTGAAGAAATTGCAATCATCTTCTCCCCTTGCTCTTTCCAAATAGGACAAGCAAAATAACTCGCACCAGCTCCAAATAAATATGTTATATTTTTCATACACCACCCTCCACTATCTTTATCTCTTCATCAGTTAAGCCATAGAGCTGATAAACCAATTGGTCAATTTCAGTTTCTATTGCACTTGTTTCTTTATTATCTTTTTTTAAAGAGAAAATTTCTAAAATTTTCTCTTTAAATGGAAGTTCTTCATCCTCAGAAATATATTTTACAGGAATTTTATCGAAAAAAACCTTTCTTAATTCTCTTGTACCCCCTAATAATTCAGGAAAATTGTCTCTAAAACAGTATTCAAATAACTTGGAATTAAAAAATGAACCTAACCAATAAATTCGATCACTTATTAAATGAAATGATTTGTCGTTATGATAAAAATGAGCTTCAATATCTAAAACAAAGGGCAAATACTTTGTCATATTTGGATATATAATTTTTGCCTTTTCAAAGTCTTGCCAATAACCAATATTATCTTGTGTTTCAAACCATTTGTTTGTAGACTTCTTTCTCGCACCTTTTTCTCCTGACTGTTCAATACTTTTACCAAATGATTGTAAATATTCTTTAATAACAGGATAATCATCAATATTGTATTTCTTGCTTGGAAATGTAGCAATCAACCATAAATCTTGAAATTCTGGATTCCATTTTTGTAAATCACGTCCACGCAAAAGAGGCTTAAGAATTTCTGAACTTTTGGGATCTTGTTTAATAAATTCATCTCTCTTATTTCTATCGACTACAAATGCATCATTTAAACCTGTTTTAATTCCATAATTTATTGAGATATCCCAATCCTTCAATGGCAATCCTTGTATTTCAACTTTATGCTTGATTTGTAACACAATAGATGATTCAAATGCCCAAGAAATATCGGTCAAGTCACTTTGTAAAAAATTCTTTTTTATAGTATGTACGTAATTAATAAAATCATTTAATTCTATCTTATTTTTTGTGATATTGGCATAAATTAAACAATTCCCATTTGATATACATTTTTCAAAACCAACAATTGCAGCATCGACAGTAGCTTCATCAAAAACTGGTATCCCACTTAAATCAAGAAAATGCGTTATATTCGTTTTGGTTTTTAAAAATATACGGAGTGTCTGACCATAATTGGCTCTTGTAAATTTATTAGAAATAATAAATTGAAATAACCCTTTTCCCTTTAGTATATTGAAACCTTGTTCAACGAAATATGTTAACAAATCAGATATTGAATTATAAACTTCAAATCGTTGTTGTAAAAAAGGTTTTTGCTCTGAAATTTCCTCATGCCTTATATAAGGTGGATTCCCAATCACCACGTCAAATCCCACAAAATCCCCTTTTTCGTCCAATACTTCGGGAAACTCAAAACGCCACTCGAAAGCATTTCGGAATATGGCATTGCTTTTTATGTCTTCGATATCTGTCGAGAGTTTGTTTATTTCGGTTTGTAGTTTCTCGGCTTGTTGCTTGCGGTCGGTCTTTTCTTTGGCCGACGGTTCGAACATTTGCTGTTGGTTGAGTATACCGTACAGTTCCCCTCCAAGTTTATTGAGCCGCAATACTTTGGGGTCGTTTTTGTAAATCTCGGAACGAAAGTCGCTTTTAATGCTGTTGATTATTTGCTCCAACCCTCGTTTGAGTTGCTTGTCGTGGGCGTTTTTGTAGTCGTTTACAAATCCACGATAGGCTTTTATATCGTATTTAATGCTTTTCAGGGCTTTGCTCAGGTCGGCATCGAGCGGAAAACGGCTAATAAGCGAATTCCCGCATTTAATGTTAATGTCGATATTGGGCAGAGTTTCGAGTTCGGCAAAATTGCTTTCTTTGGTATAATAAGCATTTTTAAGCAATTCAATCCATAACCTAAGGCGGCAAATCATCACCGATTTGGGGTTTATATCGACACCAAACAGGCAGTTTTCTATTATGGTCTGCTTTTCGTGAAAAATGGTTTCCTGTATGGCTTGCAATTCGCTTATGGGCTTGCTGTTTTGGTTTAGCGTGTATTCGAATATGCGGTCGGTTTCTTCGTCAATAACAATTAGTTCGTCGTTTTCGATACCAATTTTAAAACCTCGTAAACGAGCACCATCACGTTGTTGCAACACGCCCAAATCGCTTTTGATGCTTATAAGTTCGTTAAGTGCCGAAACCAAAAAATGCCCCGAACCAACGGCAGGGTCGCAAATCTTCAGAGAATTTATAAGTTCATTGGCTTCTTGCCGGGCGGTTTTGTCGGTAAATTCGATTTTTTCTTTTAGACCCTCGAATTCTTCTATTTGCCAGTTGTATCGGTCGTTAAACTTTTGTAGCGTAGCCCTGCGAAGGGTTTCACGACACATATACATGGTAATGAAGCCAGGTGTAAAGAACGAACCATCTTTGTAACCGTTTATTTTCTCAAAGATAAGCCCCAACACAGAGGCATTTATCATCGATTTGTTTTGTTCTTGAATTCGTGCAGTGCTTTCCGATGCAAAGTCGTATGCTTCCAAAAAGTCGAAAAGATAGTTCAATGTGGCTTTTTCGCCTAGTGTTCGTTTGCCGTCAGCTTCTTTAATAACAGTATTTTTGTAGAGCGGTATTGTTAATCGGTCTTTTAGCGAATTGATTCGTATGGTTTTGTTTTCCAACTCGCTGCGTTCGAATAGTGAACTGTTCAAATATGGAATATTGCCAAATTTAACGTTTACCGATTTGCTTCTTTCGTTGGTTTTAACTGCCAAAACTTCGAAAAACAGTTCGTTGAGTTCATCAAAATCGGCTATATTCTTCGAATTGAGGAAAGTAAAATCTTTATTACCCCTATGGTAGCCAATTAACTGACCTTCTAGCAGTTTTAAGAACAATATTCGATTGAGCCAATTGATACACAATTCAAGTCCAATACTAAATATTCGTTCCTCTTGCGTTTCGCCATATTGGTCGAGATTGCCCATATTGTCGAGGCAACCTTCGGAACGCAAAATATTAGTCGTATTTTCGAGCAAACTACCATCGACCCTGTTCTCGGGCTTTTTGCGGCTAATGAGTTTTTTGCTTCCTTCTTTTATCTCTTCAAGTCCAATAATATGGAGCAATTCATTGTAAAATTCTTTGTTCAGCGAATTGCTGTCGTTGCTAAATGGCAATTTTAGCAAGTGTTCGGGCGACAGTATTTTATAAAGCTCTATTAAAAGCTTATCGTCTGCTGAATCGTTATTGATGGCAACTTTTTCAAATTCTTTGAGGTTGAAATGGGTGCAAGTTAATTCATCGTCGAGCTCAGCAATTATTTTTTGAGTTTCGGAATAGAAAAACGGATTGTCTTTCGATTGTTCTAACTTGGCTTTGTAAAGTTTTTGAAGTTTTGTATTGCGGTAAAAAAACTTATCAAATTCGTTTTCGTCAAATATAAACCAATCGAAAACATTGGTAGTTGCCAAATGTTTGACTTCAACATTACTGTTTTCGTTGCGTTCCTCAAAATAATAGAGAATGAGTTCGTGTAATGCTTTACAATTGATATTTTCCAAAGTCATCCGTTCGGGGCTTTGCGGTCTTTTGACCTCGATAATAACCCCGACAGTATCTTTCGAAGCCTTGCCATTGTGAATAGCAAGGTCAATGCGGTCTTTGGTATTTATCTCAAAATTCCCTTTGTAAAGAGCTTCTTTTAGGAAGTCGGATAGAATGTTTTTAAGGTGCTCCTCAGATTCTTTTTCGTCAATTCTTTGGTAAAGTTTGTTTAAACTATTTTTGAGTGTATCAATATCGCTTCGCCCAATACTTTGCTTGTAATAGGCTTTATTAATCGATTTAGTTAGGCTTTGAGTTCTTAATTGCATCTTTCAAGTTGTTCCGATGAATCAAAAATAGTTAAAATAAAACCTATTTATATTCGATGTTAATAAAATTTGATATAAAATAGTTTAAAATTGAAAATGATACACTAATTCCCAAAAACAAAAAATCCCTCAAAATCAGATGTTTTGAGGGATTTTTTGTTATTGAATTGCGCTTCGTGGAGCTGGAGGGAGTCGAACCCTCGTCCAAACAAGAAACAAAGCTGCTTTCTACATGCTTATCCGCTTATTGTTTTTCGATGCAAGGCCGGCAACCGGCAGTCTACCTTACACTTATCTGCTTTATTTCGCCACAGGCCACAGCTTCCTGTTGACTATCCCATGCTCACTGCGCTTCCGGGTCACCAAGCGTAGGGAGGGCTCGGTGGGAAACGTCTTGACCCAAGTACCTTGACGAGGGTTAAAGCTAATCTACTGTGATTCGATTAAGCTGCAAGAGCGTAAGTTGTTTCGCCATTTGATTGTTTGAAACCCTGATTTACGTGCGTTGTTACGTGGCACGACATGCTTACATACCCCATTTGCCCTGCTGTCAAAACCAAGCAGCCCCAAATAGATTTGCAAAGGTACGAAAAGTTAATAGATATTAGTATAAAGAAAAAAAGATATCAGATGATATAAAAATACTGAATTGACATTCAAAATTTTAATTTTCTCACATCAAATAATATTTTTTTGTAAAATTTATTGTATTATTGAGTGAAGAAAAATATCATTTTAAGAAAATGAATTTTAACTTTAATAAATAAAACTACTAATCAATCAATATCACAGAAAATGGATTCACAAAAGGTCGACATGTTTATTTTGTCAAACGGAAAATTCTTCGAGAGTTTTCAACTCAACGCTGTCAGAGAAAGAATGCTCGCGATGGACGATTCGAAATGGGCAATGTTAACGACCATACAATTCAAAGACCCAACCATTTCGCTCATAGTTTCAATTTTAGCGGGCTATTTAGGAATAGATCGTTTTATAATAGGCGATATAGGACTTGGCATTGGTAAACTTTTAACTTGTGGAGGTTTTGGAATTTGGGCTATTGTTGATTTGTTCCTGATTCAAAATGCTACCAGAGAAAAGAATATGCAAAAAATACAGCAATTTTTGTATTAATGACTCTCGACAGGAAGAAGCTTTATGCAATTATACTAATAGCTTGTTTCGCAGGGTATATTTGGCTTTACTATAGTATTTCAAATAAGATAGTTGAGAAAAAATCGGTTGAAGTATGCCTTATTAAGCATGTTACAAATGTTCCTTGTCCTTCCTGTGGTTCTACTCGTTCGATTGTTTCATTGACTAGGGGCGATTTTTTCGATGCATTCAAAATTAATCCTTTTGGCATTGTTGTTGCAACAATTATGCTCATTGCTCCAATTTGGATTATTTTTGACATTGCAACACGAAAAAAAACGTTCTATGTTTTTTATCAAAAAATAGAAAATTATATTAGAAAACCAAAGTATGCAATATCATTGATATTGCTCGTAATCATAAATTGGATTTGGAATATTACCAAAGGACTATGACAAACACGAAACAATTTAGTTACACTCCAGACGATCATGAGGCCGAGAAAGCTTCAAATAGCTATTTGATGTCTGTAATAGCCATC
Organism: Bacteroides fragilis; assembly: GCA_945889005.1. Lineage (GTDB taxonomy): Bacteria > Bacteroidota > Bacteroidia > Bacteroidales > DTGW01 > CAMDBI01. The sequence continues at coordinate 44,104 of CAMDBI010000006.1, read as the reverse complement.
ATTGCCGGACTTCCTTTGCCCATCATAAACCTTATTGCCACACTAATCTTTTTTTTAGGCAATCGGAAATCTGCTTTTTTTGTTCGTTGGCATTGCACACAGGCTTTATTGTCACAATTGTCGGTTTTTGCTATAAATACAATCGGATTTTGGTGGACAATATCTATCATTTTTACCGATGAAACAATTTCCAACCAATATATAGCGTATATCATTATGGCATTCATTTTCAATCTCATTGAATTTATTGCAACTATTTATGCTGCTATTCAGACCAGAAAAGGAATTCATGTCGAATGGTGGTTCTATGGTCCATTAACAAATAAAATTTGCAAATCAAAATCATGAAGAAGATTATAATTCAAGGAGCTGTAATATTTCTAATAATTTTGGGGGTGTGGTTTGCCTTGTCGCAAGTCGATTGGATGCAACTTTTTAAAGTCCAAAAAGCAACCGAAACAACCGAACAAAAATTGGGCGATATTTTTTGGGATGTATTTAAAAAATCTGAGAAGATAAATGACAATACGTTTGTTGTTAATACGGTCGATAGTATTGTAAATTATATATGTAAGAAAAACAATATAGACAAACACAGCATTAAAGTTCATGTTATAAATAAAGATGAAATAAATGCTTTTGCATTGCCCAATGGTTATTTAATTATTTACAGCGGATTAATCGACAAATCGGACAATCAAGAAGAATTGACCGGAGTAATTTGTCACGAAATAGCTCATATTGAATTGAATCACGTAATGAAAAAGTTGGTCAAAGAAATTGGACTTTCAGTTTTAATATCGATGACCACCGGCAATAGTGGAACAGAGATAATACATGAGGCTGCAAAAGTAATTTCTTCATCTGCTTTTGACAGAAGCTTAGAAAAAGAAGCAGATATTAAGGCTATTGAATATCTGACAAATGCTAAAGTTAACCCCGTACCTTTTGCCGATTTTCTTTACAAATTGTCGGATAACGAAAACGAAGCTACAAAATATCTAGCTTGGATAAGCACACATCCCGAATCGAAGGAAAGAGCAGCGTATATTATTGAATATAGTAAAGATAAAAAGTCCGATTATAAGTCAATCATTACTAAAGAAACTTGGGCTAAGTTTAAAGAAAAGTTGAAAAAGTAATTAATATTAAACATCGAATCGTTTAATTGAAGATATATCGAGGCATTCAGACAGCAATTGTTCTGCAGTTTTATTAAATCCTAATAAAATAGCATCTTTTGTAATCTCCATTAAAGGTACTAGTACAAACTTTCGCAGGTGCATGCGTGGATGAGGTATTTCAAGTTGAAAGTTGAAAGTTGAAAGTTGACAATTGAAAAAAAGTATATCGATATCGATGGTACGAGAGTTCATTTTTCCTTCTTCGCGGGTTCGTCCAAGCTGTTTTTCAATTTTTTGCAGTTCATCGAGCAATTCCATTGGTTCGAGTTCAGTTTCTATCTCAATTGCACAATTGATAAACCATTGATCGGTTTCGAAGCCCCAAGGTTCAGACTCATAAAACGACGAACATTTCAACAAGTTGCCAGCATAAAGCTCTATCAAACGCATTGCTGTTTGCAAGTGTTGTATTCGGTCTCCCAAATTGCTGCCTAAACTTAAAAAAACCTGCGTCATTTGTTTTGAAATGAAAATAAACTGTAAATTTGTTACAATCGTTACAATTAAAAAAATACTTCCATGAAATTTCTCAGAAATATGCTGGCCAGCATGCTTGGCTTTACATTGGCAATCTTTTTGTTTGTTCTTATAGTGGTAATTGTTGTAAGTGCTATGTTTTCGAGTGTCGACCAAGAGGTTGAGGTTAAAAGTAACAGTATACTCACCATTAGTCTCGATAAACCTATTGTAGACCGAGCAATAAGCAACCCATTCGAAGGATTCCCCATGGACGGCTTTGATCGTTACCAGCAAATAGGGCTAAACGATATTATTACCAATATCAAAAAAGCAAAAGACGATGCTAATATAAAAGGTATATATATTGAATTGCCTTTTATGATTCAGGCACGTATGGCAAGTTTGGAGGAGATTCGCAACGCCTTGGCCGATTTTAAACAGTCGGGAAAGTTTGTAGCTGTTTATGGCGAAGTATACTATCATACAAGTTATTATTTGGCTTCGGTTGCCAATTATGTATGGCTCAACCCGACCGGCAATTTTTATTTTGTAGGTATTCGAAGCGATGTAATGTTTCTCAAAGGCACATTCGATAAGCTCGAGATTGAACCACAGTTGATTCGCCATGGCAAATTCAAAGGAGCAGGCGAAATGTTTGTAAAGGAAAAACTGAGCGACGAGAATCGCCTTCAAATACAAGAACTAATCGATGCCAATTGGAATTTGATGCTCGATGCTATTTCAGATTCAAGAGGTATTTCGAAAACGAAACTCAACAACTATGCCGACAATGTAAGTTTAACCCGACCTGAAGTGTGTTACCAAAATGGTATAGTCGACAGTCTATTGTACAAAGATCAGGTAATTGAAATATTGAAAAAATTGTCAGGTTCGGGAAAAAAAGATCCCGAAATGATTAGTTTGGCTAAATATAAACGAGTTCCTCCAAAGAATTTCAGCGAAAAATTTTCGAAACCCAAAATAGCACTCATTTATGCCACAGGCGATATAGTTTCGGGCAAAGATCCCGACAATCTGAGTTCGGAATTGATTTCGAAAGAAATTAGAAAAGCTCGTCAGGACAGCACGATTAGAGCCATAGTATTAAGAGTAAATTCACCTGGGGGAAGTGCATTGGCATCAGATATTATATGGCGCGAAATGAAATTGGCTGCTCAAACAAAACCAACAGTGGTATCGATGGGCGATGTTGCGGCATCGGGTGGCTACTATATTGCTTGCCCGGCCGACACAATTGTTGCCGACCCTACTACCATTACCGGATCTATTGGTGTTTTTGGAGTGGTTGTCAATGGCGAAAAGTTCTTGAAAAACAAATTGGGAGTTACATTCGATCTGGTTAAAACCAATGAACATAGTGGTTTCCCATCGTTCAACAGACCTTTGACTGCTTTCGAAAAGGACTATATGCAAAAAGAAATCGATTTTATTTACGACGATTTTGTAAGTAAAGTTGCCGAAGGTCGTGGGCTTACACGTAAGCAGGTCGACAATATTGCTCAAGGACGAGTTTGGAATGCTACAAAAGCAAAGGAAATTGGATTGGTCGACCTACTAGGAGGCATGGATACTGCCTTAAATATTGCTTCAAAAATGGCTAAACTAAAGAGTTTTAGAGTTGTTGAGCTGCCCGAACAAAAAGATGGTTTTGAAGAGTTAATCGATGGATTGACAAACGAAGCAAAGGTATGGTCGATAAAGAATGAGCTTGGTACGCATTATAAGTACTACGAGCAATACAAACGAGCCATCAGGTACAATGGTATTCAAATGTTGATGCCTATCGATGTTACAATGGAATAAACTTATTCATAAGTTTGTGAGTAAGTTCAATAGCAGTTGCTTAACTAATATCCGCAGTTAGTAATGTAAATATTTATAAATTTTAACTCAAACTATTTATATTTACATCATGGAAAATTTGATCAAAGATAACAACTTCAAATTAAAGTTTGATGGTCAACTACATCAAATCGATGCTAATGTTTTAATTAATAGCTTAATACATACAACATCTATAATTCAAGAAGTTAATCGATATCTTGATACTGGAAAAAAAATCGAGATTAAAATTAAAGCATTAGAAAAAGGTAGTTTTCTAATTCATTTAGAACTACTTGAAACTACATTCGACTCAATTAAATCATTATTTACAAAAGAGAATGCAGAATTAGCAGCTGCAATTGTTACAATATTGGTTGGTCTTATTGAAGTCAAAAGATTTTTAAAAGGTCGAAAACCAAAATCCATTGAATCAAAAGATGAGAAAACAACAATAATCAATGAAAAAGGAGATGTATTAATCATTGAAAATGCAACATTTAATATTTACGAAAATAGTCCTATCATTAAAGATGCTTTATCACAAAATTTTGATGCAATCAATAATGACCCATCAATAACCGGATTTGAAATTACAGATAAAGCAGAAAAGCCAATAATTAGAATTGAAAGAGAAGAATTCACAGACCTATCTCTAAAATCAGAAGAAATATTAAACGATGAAAGAATAATTAAAGAAGCAGCTACACTGAATATTGTTAGACTATCATTTGAAGAATCTTTAAAATGGGAATTTTATTATAAAGGGAACAAAGTATCTGCAAAAATAAAAGACCCAAATTTTTATGAATTAATTAACAAAGGTGAATCATTTGCAAAAGGAGACATTTTAGAAGTTGAATTACAAATCAATCAAAAATGGGATGAATCTGTAAATACGTTTGTGAATAAATCATACCAAATCAACAGAATTATTAGACATATTATACGAAACGAACAACAGAAATTTAAGTTCGAAGACTAGTTTTTAACTGTTAGCAACTCAGTCGCCTCGATAGCTGTAGTTTTTTGTTGTGCATTTTTTTTGTTTACTAAATAAATTCCAAGCAAAACGACAACTCCTCCAATAGCTTCATATAATGTTAGTTTCTCGTTGAGTACCGGGTAAGCAATAATGGCTGTAAATACCGATTGGCTAAGCAAGCTAACCGATGCTATTGACGATTTGATGTAACCAAGGGCATAGTTGATCGCCAACCAACCTGTAAGCTGTGATATTAGTCCAACACCAATCAATGCCCACCACGAACCAGCCGAAAACCCTGTTAGTTTTGTATTAAACAAAAGTGCAAAAATAAAAAGTACGATTGTGCTGCTGATCATCGATATGGTTGTAAAGCTTATGGTATCGAGCATGGTGCGTATTTTCTGTGTCGAAAGCAGATACGAGGCGTAAAAGAAACTGGCAGCAATCGACAGTATATATCCAATCTCGAATTTATCGAGTTTTAATTTGTCGAAACCAACAATTATGGTTACTCCAAGAATCGCAATAGTTGTTCCTATCCAAAATAAGATCTTTGGACGTTCTCTAAATATAAACATAGCTCCAAACCCTACCCATACTGGAGCAAGGTTTGCTAACAATGTCGAAACTGAGGCTTTTGAAATAACCAAAGCTGTATTCCATAGTGCTATATCGCATCCGAAGAACAAACCTCCTAGAGCTCCCCACAAAATTGCTTCTTTTGAAATTGGTTTTTTATTTTTATACAAGAAATATATTGGAATGCAAGCTAAGGAAGCAAACAACATACGGTAAAAAGCAGAAGCAATACCCTCTACATTGGCTAGTTTTATAAATGGTGCCGACCATGATATGCACATGATACCTATAAATAAAGCTAAGTAGTGATTGAGTTTTTGCTTTTCCATTTAAATTAGTGGATAGTGTATAGTTTACAGATATTAGATAAAAATTACTGTAAACTACTCACTGTTAACGGTCAACTATTTCTTTTGAAAATTCGGCAAAATTAATTCCATCGAAATTGCCCGAAGTCATCAATAACAGATTTCGCTTGTTCCAATTGCTTTGCAAAAGTTCGTTGCGCAATTTCTGAGAATCGGTAAATATTTTCACATTCGAGCTACCGAAACTCTTTGCTACTTGTTCAATAGATAGAGCCTTAAGTTTCTTGTGTTCAATGGTATGAGGATTGAAATACACATAAGCCACATCGGCCCTTTCCATTGTTCCGTTATATTGCAAAAGAAATTCTTCGGTTAAACTACTAAAGGTATGCAGCTCCATGCAGGCAGTAAGCTTTCTGTCGAGAAATTTTTCGATTACAGCATTCAATGTTGCCTGTAATTTTGAAGGCGAATGGGCAAAGTCGAGATAAACATTGGTCTGATCGTTTTGTCCCAATAGTTGTAGACGTTTTGCAGCACCCTTAAATGTAGCAATTGCTTTGTAGAAATCTTGATCCGATATACCCGCTTGCTTACAAACAGCCTGAGCGCCGCTCAGATTCTGCATATTGTGGCTTCCAAATATTTCAACTTCTATGTTTTCATGGTCTTTGGTTAGGTAAACCTTTCCGTCTATGTATTTGTGCGGATGTTCTGAGTATGGAATGGTGTTGACAAAGCTGCTTACCTCATTGGCTACTTTTACCACCTCGTTGTCGTTGGCACAATAGATCAGCGATCCGTCCTTCTCAATTTTTTTGGTAAATATGCGGAATTGATCAATATATATTTCGAAAGTAGGAAAAACATTGATGTGATCCCAGGCAATCCCGCTTATAAGAGCTATATTGGGTCGATACAGGTGAAATTTGGGACGTGGATCGAGGGTCGAAGCCAAATATTCGTCGCCCTCAAATACAGCGTATTTTGAGGCGTTTGAAAGGTTAACCATGGTATCGAAACCTTCGAGTTGTGCACCAACCATATAGTCAAACTCCATGCCGCATGTTTTGAATACATGCATGATCATTGAGGTTATGCTTGTTTTGCCATGACTACCACCTATCACGATTCGAATTTTGTCTTTCGTGGCTTCGTAAAGAAATTCGGGATACGAATATATTTTTAACCCTAATTCACGGGCTTTTCGAAGCTCGGGATTATCCTCTCGGGCATGCATACCGAGTACTACGGCTTCGATTTCGGGAGTAACGCGTGAGTCGTCCCACCCAATAGACTTCGGCAATATACCACAAGCATCGAGGCGGCTTCGCGAAGGTTCGAATATTTCGTCGTCAGATCCAGTAACTTTGTAGCCTTTATGGTGTAAGGCTATGGCAAGATTGTGCATGGCACTACCGCCAATAGCTATGAAGTGTGCCCGCATTAGTCTTTAAAGTATTTTTTTTGAAAAATCAAGATAATGGCAACCCCAACGGTAATGGCCGAATCGGCGATATTGAATACCGGGCGGAAAAATTCAAATTCTTCGCCACCCCAAATTGGTAGCCAACTTGGAAAATGTCCGCTAAATAATGGGAAATAGAACATATCGACCACTTTACCATGTAAAAAACTAGAGTAACCACCCGACGATGGAAAAGCCTGAGCAACCTGATAATAACTATCGGTAAAAATCATACCATAAAACAAACTATCGACAATATTGCCCAGTGCACCCGCTAAAATTAATGACATTGAAACGATGAGTCCAGTAGAAGACTTTTGTTTGATAAGATATACCACATATATGCCTATTGCAATAACTGCAACAACTCTGAAAAGGCTGAGTATCATTTTACCAATACTACCTCCAAGCTCCATCCCGAATGCCATACCGTTGTTTTCGGTAAAGTGGATGATAAACCAGTCGGCAATTCTGATTTCCTGACCCAACATCATGTGGGTTTTTATAAGGATTTTCAATACCTGATCGGCCAAAAGAACTAGAAAGATGGTAAGTAATGCTATTTTTCCGCGTGACATAAAAATAAGTTAAAAGTATAAAGTTAAAAAGTAAGTAAAAGACAAAAGATAGTAAATCAAGACATATAGAAATTCTTTATCATTTGTCTGAAATCTTTTATCTAATTCAGGGCAAATATAATTGTTTTCTCGTTTAAAAATGAAATCAATACATAAAGCATTCAAGTATAAAAATTCGTCGATGAATATATCAAACATTGTTTTCACCAACATTTTTACAGACGGTTAGACAATATGCAACTAGGTTTGCATTGAAAATAATTTAAAACAAAAATAAAATGAAAACAAAAGCATTATTCATTAGCATCTTTTTGATTTCAGGTCTGTTGTACGGACAAAAGAAAGATAGCATTGTGCCTTTTCACATTGGCATGGCATTTCCATTGAGTACAAATGGGCATGAAGCTCCAAACCTTGTAAACAGTACTTCAATTCATTTCCTTACGGCTTATTCGGCAGGGGTCGATGGAATGGAAGTTACAGGCTTTGCCAGTATTGTAAAAGGCGATGTAAAAGGCATTCAAGCATCGGGTATACTCAACATTGCCGAAGGAAAACTCAATGGTTTACAGGGGGCAGGAACTGTTAATATTGTCGAAGGACATTTGCAAGGAGTTCAGGGTTCGGGTATTATTAATATGGCGAATAGTGTACATGGAGTCCAGGGGGCAGGGGTAATCAATATGACGGAAGGCAAAATGCATGGTTTACAAGGTGCTGGAACGGCAAACGTTGCCGATAGTGTATATGGAATGCAAGGTAGTGGCTTTGTCAATGTTGCGAATCATGTACAAGGCTTTCAAGGTGCAGGCTTTTTGAATGTTGCCAAAAATGTAGAGGGTGTACAAGCTGCAGGGTTTATCAATATAGCCGATTCGTGCGACTATCCATTAGCACCGATCAATATTATTAAAAATGGAAAAATGGTATTACATGCATGGACCAACCTGCAACAAGACATAAACCTGTCGTTCAAATCGGGAGGTCGTAAGACTTATGGAGTTATCGGGATTGGAATCAATCCATTTTTCAAGGAACTAGAATTCGGCACTCATTTGGGTTTAGGATACAACTGTCATTTGAGCAAGAGTTTTGTATTAAGTATCGAAGCGGTTAATACGGTATATTTTTCGCAAAACGAACTTGAAGAATACAATAAATTGGCACACGATAAGAAATCTATGAAGCACGAAACCAATTCGGGCTCACTCAATCTAATACTAGATTATCAGCCCGTCAGATGGTTAGGAATTACAGCGGGTCCATCGATTAGTTATATGCACACCAACAATAAAGCTCGTTTCGATTGTATTGAAAACCCAATATGGGACAATGTGAATACCTCAAAAGAGCAGTACGATAATGTATGGCTTGGCTTTACTGCTGGTGTATATTATAGGTTTTAAAACAGTATCTATAAATACAAAAAGCCGAATTCTTAGTGAATTCGGCTTTTTGTATTTATATTGAGAATTAAGATCTTCTTACTCCTACTTTTGCTTCCATGCTCAAGGTTGCATGTGGCACGGCACGTAAACGTTCTTTAGCAATAAGTTTGCCTGTTTCGCGACAAACGCCATAAGTTTTGTTTTCGACACGTACCAAAGCTGCTTGTAAGTGCTGAATAAATTTAATTTGACGTTGCGCCAAACGACCAGCTTCTTCTTTCGAAAGGGTAGCAGCACCTTCTTCCAATACCTTGAAAGTAGGAGAGGTGTCCTGTGTATCGTTGCTTCCGCTTTGGGTAATAGCACTCTTTAGAAGTTCGTAATCTCTTTTAGCTTCATCGAGTTTTTCGAGGATTATTTGTTTAAATTCCTCTAACTCGTCGTCTGAATATTTGGTTTTTTCTGCCATGACTTTCTTTTTTTAGCGAATTTATAAAAGGGTTTCTTGAAGTTTGAATACTGAGTTCTTATAAATTCCTCCTTTCAGATTTTGGAAAAACTCTGTACAGCCTATCATTAAAAGCCTTTTTACTATATAATTAATATTTTTGTTTCAAAAAAACGTTACCAAATTTAACAAAAATTTGACAATAACAACATTATGCTTTCTTAATACTGATCAAGGTTTTTATATCTTCATCGATATCTAATTCAATAATATTGGCACTTGACAAGTTATCAACAAGTTGTAAACTATTGGCAAGGGTTTGTGATGCCACATATTCGCCATAAATTTCAAGAGCGCTATTGATGGCATCGTTTCGAAGTATTTCGACAATAATTTTATCGGTAACATCGAACCCACTATCCTTTCTGATATTTTGAATTCGGTTGACAAATTCGCGAGCAATTCCTTCTTGTTTCAAAATGTCTGTGATTGTAATATCTAGAGCAACGGTAAGTTTTCCTTCGTTAGCAACCAGCCAACCGGGAATGTCTTCGGTCATTATTTCTGCATCTTCGGGCAGAAGCGCTACTTCTTGTCCGTCAATTTGAAAAATATACCCCCCTTGTTTTTCAAAATTATAAATCTCGTCTTGCCCAAATTTAGCAAACTCTGCCGAAATTTGTTTCATGAGCTTACTGTATTTGGGACCCAGTGTTTTGAAGTTGGGTTTTATTTTCTTAACCAAAAAACCTTTTGTATCTTCCAGGTATTCAACTTCTTTGACATTCACCTCGGTCAATATAAGGTTTTTGACCAATTCAAATTGTTCTACAAAACCATTCCAGGCAACAGGAACCATAATTTTCCGAAGAGGCTGACGTACTTTGATACTTACCTTTCGGCGCAATGCCAGAATCATCGATGATATTTGCTGAGCAATATCCATGCGTTCTTCAAGCGATTTGTCGATTAGCTTCTCATTTAACGTTGGAAAATTGGCTATATGAACAGATATATTGTTATCGATACCCGATGTTTGGTTGAGGTCTAAAAACAGTTTATCGGCAAAGAAAGGTGCAATAGGAGCGATCAGGCGTGTTACTGTTTCGAGGCAAGTGTAGAGTGTTTGATAAGCAGCCAGTTTGTCGGCATCCATCTGTCCTCCCCAAAAGCGTTTGCGGTTGAGGCGTACATACCAATTACTTAGACTTTCCGAAACAAAATATTGTATTGCACGTCCGGCTTTTGTTGGTTCATATTCGTTGTAAGCTGTGTCGACCTCTTTTATCAAAGTATTGAGCAGCGACATAATCCAACGGTCAATTTCGGGGCGTTGTTCGACAGGCACAAGTGCTTCTTTGTGCGTAAAACTATCGACATTGGCATATAGTGCAAAGAAAGAGTAGGTATTGTAGAGTGTTCCGAAGAATTTGCGTTTTACTTCTTCAATGCCTTCGACATCAAATTTCAGGTTGTCCCAAGGTGAGGCGTTTGTAATCATGTACCAACGAAGCGGATCTGAGCCATATTTTTCTATGGTTTGAAATGCATCTACAGCATTTCCGAGGCGTTTCGACATTTTGTTACCATTTTTGTCGAGCACCAAACCTGTTGAGATTACCGATTTGAATGAAACCGAGTCGAACAACATGGTAGACAGTGCATGGAGCGTAAAAAACCATCCACGAGTTTGATCAACACCTTCCGAAATAAAATCGGCGGGGTAGTATTTCTTTTTGTCGATCAGAGCTTTGTTTTCGAATGGATAGTGAAGTTGAGCATAAGGCATTGCACCGCTATCGAACCAAACATCGATAAGATCGAGTTCGCGTTGCATTTTTTTGCCCGACTGCGACACTAATATTATATTGTCGACAAAAGGGCGGTGTAGATCAAATTTGTCGTAATTGGCTGCACTCATGTCTTTCTCGTCGAAAGAAGCAAGAGGGTTTGAAGTCATTAACCCTGCTTTTACAGACTTTTCGATTTCAGCTTTAAGTTCGGCAACACTACCAATGCAGGTTTCCTCGTTGCCATCTTCGGTGCGCCAAATTGGGAGCGGAGTTCCCCAGTATCGTGAGCGCGATAAATTCCAATCTTGTAAGTTTTCGAGCCATTTTCCAAAGCGCCCCGAACCGGTCGTTTCGGGTTTCCAATTAATGGTATTGTTGAGCGCTATCATGCGTTCACGAGCTGCGGTAGTTTTTACAAACCACGAATCGAGCGGATAGTAAAGTACCGGCTTGTCGGTACGCCAACAATGAGGATAGGTGTGGGTATATTTTTCGACCTTGAAGGCCTTACCTTCGTTTTTGAGTTTTACGGCTATGTATATATCGACTGTTTCGTCGTCGTCGGTAAGCTTAGGATCGTAGGCATTTTTTACGAATCGACCCGATAGATCGCCACAGCCATCGATAAATTTTCCTTGCTTGTCGACCAAAGTCAATGATCCAATGCCATTTTGTTTGGCAACACGGAAGTCGTCGGCACCAAACGATGGTGCAATATGTACAATACCTGTACCATCTTCGGTAGTAACAAAATCGCCCACTACTACACGGAAAGCATCGCCATCGGTTGGTTGTTGGTAAGGCAATAGTTGTTCGTAGCGTATACCTTCGAGTTGTTTGCCAGTAAATTCGGCAAGCACTTTGTATGGAAGATTCTTGTCGCCTTGTTTGAATTCAAGAGGCAATTCGGCATTTTTCTCGTTGAAATATTTTGAAAATAATTCTTTTGCCAAAACTAAAGTAGCCGGTGCTGCGGTATATGGGTTGAATGTTTGAACCTTAACATAAATAATATTTGCGCCAACAGCCAATGCCGTGTTCGATGGCAATGTCCATGGGGTAGTAGTCCAAGCCATTATTCGTACATCAGAATCATTGTTCTTAAAGAGAATTTCAGATTTGTCGTTGCAAATTACCTTAAACATTGCCACTGCTGTAGTATCTTTCACATCTTTGTAGCAACCTGGTTGGTTGAGCTCGTGTGTGCTGAGTCCAGTTCCAGCTGCAGGCGAATAGGGCTGAATGGTATATCCTTTGTATAGAAGTCCCTTTTTATATAACTCTTTGAGCAGGTACCACAGGGTTTCGATATATCTATTGTCGTATGTGATGTATGGGTCGTTCATGTCGATCCAGTAGCCCATTTTGGAGGTAAGTTCTTCCCAAAGATTGGTGTACTTCATTACATCTTTTCGGCAGGCATTGTTGTATTCCTGAACCGTAATTTTTTTGCCGATGTCTTCTTTTGTAATACCCATTGCTTTTTCGACCCCAAGTTCTACGGGCAAACCATGAGTATCCCAGCCTGCTTTACGTTGAACCAAATACCCTTTTTGAGTTTTGTAACGGCAAAAAATATCTTTGATCGAACGCGCCATTACATGATGAATACCCGGAACGCCATTGGCAGAAGGAGGTCCTTCGTAGAAAACAAATTGAGGCTTATCGGTACGAGCCGACAAACTTTGCTGAAATACCTTATTTTCCTGCCAGTATTGCAGTATATTCTTGTTTATTTGCGACAAATCGAATTGCTTGTACTCTGGAAATTTCGAATTCATGTTAAACAGTTAATATCAAAAGTTTTGCTTACAAAAAAAGAATGCAAATTTAGCAATTAATGTGGAAATGACAAATTGGTAAATGTGGAAATGAAAATTCAAAATTGACATACAACAATGATTTTTTAGATAAAATTCTATACTTTTGCATAAAGCTTTTAATTTATGATTCATACGATTCAAATAGATGATTCTACAATAACCGGCAAGTCGTTATTAAAAAAGGTTCTACGTAACAAATCTGCAGTAGCAATTGTTAAAAAACAAAAACAGGTAAAGAATATTCTCCAATTAGAGCCCTTAACAGACATTTCTATTCAAGCGAATCCCAATAATTTCAAAAGCTTCGACGAGTTTAAACATTCTTTAGATTTTGAGCTTGAAAAGCGATTCTCAAAAATGTAAAAATGAGAACTCGCCAATTAATTGTTGAAAAAAATGTATTTGATGACATTTATCAAATAGTAGATTTTATTGAACAAAATTACAAAGCACCCCAGACTGCTACAAAATTTAAGAATTCCTTTATTAGTTTTATAGAATCGATAAATCAATATCCCGAAATTTACCCTAAAAACAGGTCAAAACAATTAATGATGTTTGGTAGTGCCAATCTTCAAAAAGCTGTCTTTAGAAAAAAATGGATAATTCTATTTGAAACTACCGAAAATTATGTTGTAATAAGAAGAATTATTTTCGGTAGTTTGATAAAATCATAAACCTAATTTCCAAGTATTTTCAATACCTCATCAATTTTTGGTGTAAGAATAATTTCTGTACGGCGGTTTTTTTGGCGTGTTTGTGCATTGCTATTTGATGCAACAGGCATGAACTCGCCCCTGCCGCTCGAAATAAGTCTAGTGGGGTCTATCGAGGAATTGTCGAGCAAAATACGAACTATGGAAGTGGCGCGTAACACACTAAGATCCCAATTGTCTTTTATGCCCTTGTCTACGGTGCTTTTGTAGGGAACATTGTCGGTATGACCTTCTATGGTAATATTTATGTCGGTGTTTTGTTCCAGAACCTTTGCCAATCCTTTCAATGCTTCAACCCCTTTTTTATCAACAGCTATACTACCCGACTGGAACATGAGCTCCTCGTCCAACGATAAGTAAACCTTGCCATTGAGAACTTTAACCGATAAACCATTGTTCATAAACCCGAGTAAAGCGTTGTTAATCTTTGTTTTAAGCGCATCGACTATCGAATCGTTTTTACGAACACGGTTTTCCAAGTCTTTAACTTTTACATCTTTTCTATCGATTTCTAAACTGAGTTTATTAATGTTTTTTTCGCGTTCGACCAAAGCATTTTCTTTGGCATTCAGTTCTTTGCGTGTTTCTTCCAATTGATTGAGCAATTTTGCCGCTTCTAAGTCTTTGCCTTTGAGGAGTTTCAATTGATTTTCCTGAAGTTCTGCATTTAATGTTTGATAGTGTTTGACCTCGTCGCGGGTTGCAATAAGGCTATTGTATAGTCGGCTACTATCTGAAATCAACTGTTCGTTAGCCATACTGGATTTTTCGAGTTTTGCTTTTAACTCTGTAAAGTCGACATTCAATTTTTCTTTTTGTTTACGTATTTCGTCTCGTTCGCGCGAGGTAAGTTTCTGTTGTTCTTCCAGTGCTTTAAATTTCGTAGCAGGTACACATGAAAATGCTAATAAACAAACTAATAATATAAGTGTTAATGTACGCATAATGTTATTTATATAAGAAAATGTTTTTTGTAATTATAATAATTTTAACAAAGTACGACATTTAATTTTTAATCAAAATACATGTTTGAAAAAAAATATTTACAAATGTGAATGAAATATTAATATATTTGTCTGAATTTTAATACTTCCATGGTCGAAAAGCAGGAGCCACAAGGCAAAAGAAATATACTGGAAAGCATCAATATCCCAGCCGATTTAAGAAAGTTATCTCCAGCCGATTTGAAGCAGGTTTGCGATGAACTTCGCGATTTCATTATCGATTCGGTATCGTGCAATCCTGGTCATTTTGGAGCCAGTCTTGGTGTAGTCGAAATGACAGTTGCATTGCATTATGTATTTAACACACCTTACGATAAGCTTATATGGGATGTAGGTCATCAGGCCTATGGTCATAAAATATTAACCGGTCGACGCGAACAATTCCATACAAACAGACAATATAAAGGACTCAGCGGATTTCCTCGTGTAGCCGAAAGCGAATACGATGCTTTTGGGGTTGGTCATTCGTCAACTTCAATTTCGGCAGCCTATGGCATGTCGGTTGCCTCTAAAATGCTCGGAGAAAAAGACCGACAGGTAATTGCTGTAATTGGCGATGGCTCTATGACTGGCGGAATGGCTTTTGAGGCACTAAACAATGCCGGCAATTCGATGAACAACATATTGGTTATTTTGAATGATAACAATATGGCAATAGACCCCAATGTAGGGGCTCTGCAGGATTACCTGGTCGACATGACTACGTCTAAAACATACAATAAAATAAAAGCAGACGTATGGAACCTATTTGGGAAAATGGGATCGGTTGGTCCAAAGGCACGACGCTCGATTCAGAAAATTGAGAGAGCCATTAAATCCTCGCTTCTCAACAATAGCAACCTTTTTCAAGCACTTAAGTTTAGATATTTTGGGCCAATAGATGGGCACGACATTAATCATTTGGTGCAAGTACTCAACGACCTGAAAGATATACCGGGACCAAAATTATTGCACTGTATTACCAAGAAAGGAAAGGGCTTTAAACTTGCCGAGGAAAACCAAACAAAGTGGCATGCTCCTGGAAAGTTTAACCGCGATACCGGCGAAATATTTAAGGAAGAAAGCGACCAACCCAAACCACCCAAATACCAGGATGTGTTTGGACATACTTTGGTTGAACTTGCGCGAATGAACGAGAAGATTGTGGGTATTACTCCCGCCATGCCATCGGGTTGTTCAATGACTTTTATGATGAAAGAAATGCCCGATCGCGCTTTCGACGTGGGCATAGCCGAGCAACATGCCGTAACATTTTCGGCTGGACTTGCTATACAAGGTCTGGTTTCTTTTTGCAATATTTACTCTTCGTTTATGCAAAGGGCATACGACCAGGTAATACACGATGTTGCCATTCAAAACCTTCCTGTTATTTTTTGTCTCGATCGTGGGGGATTGGTTGGCGAAGATGGAGCTACACACCATGGAGTGTTTGATATTGCCTATATGCGCTGTATCCCAAATATGATTATTGCATCGCCCATGGACGAAAAGGAACTTAGAAACCTTATGTACACCGCGCAACTCAAGAATTGTGGCCCTTTTACCATCAGATATCCTCGTGGTCATGGCGAAAATGCCGATTGGAAAAACCCATTTACAGAAATACCAATTGGAAAAGGTCGGAAAATTAGCGATGGAAAAGGTTTGGCTATATTATCATTAGGACCAATTGGCAATACTGTTCAAAGAGTAATAGAAGAAACAAAAGATTTTTACGAACTACCTGCTCATTACGATATTCGTTTTGTGAAACCATTGGACGAAGAACTACTTCACGAGGTGTTCAAAAACTTCGAAAACATTATTACCATCGAAGACGGAGCCATAAGTGGGGGGCTTGGTTCTGCCATTTTAGAATTTATGGCCGACAATGGCTATAACGCTCGAGTAAAGCGTATGGGCGTTCCTGACCGTTTTATTGAACATGGTACCCCCGCCGAATTGCAGCACGAATGTGGGTTCGATGCCGAAGCTATAAAGTTGCAAATTGCGAGTATGGCGAAGCTCAAAAGTAAAGTTGGAGTTTGATTAACAATTTCCGCGCGACAAACCTTTGCCACTCGATTTGATAGCTCAAATAGTGATGTTTAGAGTGGCAGAAAATAAACAAAAATAAGAGCTAAGAGAAAACGTCTTTTTATTACATTCAATAAATATTCGAATTTGTATTTTCCGACTCTATTTTTTACAAAAATGTAGGAAATTCATATTCCCAAATGTTTCCAATTCAATTTTATGAAATTGTTGATTAGACTATTGGATGTTTCCATAGTTGTTTTAGCAAAAAGAATCCCCTATTGGCATATCGTTTGAATATATCGAAAATAAAATGAAAAATGGATGCTGAAGAAATAAAGTACCTGGAGAAAGAAGTAAGTAAAGCACGTTTTGCTTTGTCGCAGAAAGCCGGACAATTGCACGATTTGGTTGAAGACCGTTTGCCCAATTCGTTCGAAGAAATTCCCATTTTGGCCGATGAAACATACCAGGCTTGCAAACAATGGGATATTCTTAATAAACAATTGACTGAGGCCCAAAAACTACTGTAGTCCAATAAATAAAAACCGCGGGATTTTTTTAACGAAAAGCCCAGTTGTATCGACAATACGTGCAGTAGTAACTTGTAAATAAAGAAGTTTTCGAATAATAAAAAACAGAAAAAATGTCAAAACAAGGTGTAATTGATTTTCTCTCAAAAGGAGGTAGCGACAAGCAATTTCGTGTAAAATACGATAATATTTTTATTATTGAGAAATTTGTAGAAATGGCTAATGCCGATGGTTTCGATTTTACAGTAGACGAATTAAATCAGGTTTTAAAAGAAAATGCTGATACTTTTGCTTCTTATGGCAACCCGCCCAAAAAAGGTATTTGGCTGAGATAAGGGCGTCTCTAAAAACTCGATTTTTTGAGGCGGACGAATTTTTAAACCCGGAGTTTACTACTGTAAATGTGTTGCACTGAGCGACAGCCGAAGTGAGGAGTTTAGAAATGAAGTCCAACAAAGAACCCCGAAGGGCTCAGCGTAGCTAAAAAGCAGTTTTTAGAGATGCCCATAAGACATTATACTAATTTGTGGTTATTAGTTTTTATTATATAAAAACGAGGTTCGAAGCTATTTTTTTAGCTCCGAAAGATCTTTAAATTTCTCACTTCGCTCAGCCTTGCATAAATACGCTTTTACTGAGCCTACCAAAATTTTAGCTTCGAATTGTATGGGCAATCTTTGGTTGTCTGCCGAAACCCATGCAAGCATCGATTCGCCCCCTTTAAAAACAGATCCTTCAATGGTTTGAACAGCAATTTTGTAACAAAAATAGGACTTCTCCATGGGCAAAACAATTTTTTCCATGCCCATATACTTAATATAAAGTGGATAAAGTGTATTCTCGAGCAGCACATTGATGGGTACTTTTTCTCCTATTTTCATATTGTCGTAATCGATAAACCTCAAATGATGACCAGCCGATAGAAAATCGAACAAATTGCTTTGTAAGCTAAGCGTGTCGTGCTTAATTGCTTTTTTTGAAGTTGCAATTTTTGAGTTTATTTTTTTTTGGACGCCATCAAAAGTGTAATACTCTTCGAACAGCTCATCGTTCTGATTGACTTTTCGTTCGAAATAAGTAAGCTGATTGTTTGACGGATCAATATATGCCCGGTTTGAACTCGTGTATTTGTAAAACGATTCGTATTTTTTTAGGCTGCCACCTTGTGCTTCGAGACAATAACCGGGTTTGTTTTTGTAAAAAGTATTGTAAGCCTTAAATTCGATCTCACCTGTTGGAATCGTGATAAACCCCAAATGGTAATTAAGGTTCATGCTAAGTTTTTCGGCAGAGAGAGCATCTTTCTCTTGCGAAAACACATATGTGAAAGACTGTATAAGTACAATAAAAATAATACTACAGACATTCTTCATGTTTTTGAGACAAATGTAAGTTTAGTGTATTTCCTGAATATTAAGAAATTTATAAGAAATTGTTAAAACTGCATTTATACTATGTTTATTAACCGATATAAGATATTTTTGAAACAATTATTTTGTTGATGTATTTTAATATTTATATTTTATTATCTAATTGAATATTTTATATTTACATACTTAAATAATACCTAATGAATATGAAAACTACAAAAATTGCAATATGGGTGTTTTTGACAATAGGCTTTTTTATTGGCTGTTCGGACGACGATGCCGACAATGATGGTTTAGCATTGACCGACCAATCGATATTTCAGAAATTGAAAGAAACAGGATATACAACAGTGGGACACTCTGGCGATACCTTGCCAGCAATGGGTCCACATAGCGGTTATATTTTGGTCAAGTTTAACAAAATTGCCTCTGCATCGTTAAATGACAGTATGATATTACCCATCAACAAAGCTTTGCCTCAAGGCTCAATGGTTGTAAAAGAAATTTATAATAAAAAAGGGGGTGTATTATCTCTCTATGCTATAATGCTAAAAGATTCGACTCATGTTAACTCAAAAAATGGCTGGATATGGGCAGAGTATAATCCCGATGGTTCTGCAGCTTATTCAATTAGCAACAAAGGTGCGGGTTGTGTTTTTTGTCACGCAGAGTCGCCTTCAAGAGACAATCTAAAACTATTCGATGCTCATTAACATGATAAGAGTTTTGTTATATATTATATTTGTATGGTTTTTTGTTTTGGGCTGCGAGTTTAAAAACGAAGAAGAATTGTTTGCAAGCAATACTTGCGATACCTTGAGTCTTAGCTATACAAAAGTCAAACCAATATTTGATGCCAATTGTATTGCCTGCCATTACGAAGGAAATCCTTATGGGGTATATCTTTTCAATTACGAGGGAGTAAAAGTAGCTGCCCAAAACGGGAAGCTAAGAAATGCAGTCAATCATTTGCCCGGAGCCCTACCAATGCCCAATGGTCTTCCTAAATTAGACCCTTGTTTGGTCTCAAAGATTACGATATGGATCGATCACGGATACCCCGAATAAAGTATGAAAAAGGTTTTTCTGTTATTTCAGCTTCTTGTTTTTTTTCAATATTCGTGGAGCCAATCATTGCTCGACGAACTAAACAGCGAATTTTTATCTAATGCAGATACGATTTTTGCAGAAGCAACCTTTAAAGCCACTCGCCTTATCAATGGTCAAAGTATCGAAACAGTTGGCAAAAACGGACTTAATTTCATTATTTCGCATCGTTTTGGGAATCTAAACAAAGGTTACAGCAATTTTTACGGATTAGACGAAAGCCACATCAGACTTGGTTTGGAATATGGCTTATTCGATAGGTTCGATATTGGTTTGGGCCGAAGCCGCGAGCAGCAGTTGGTCGATGGGTATATAAAATATAAGATACTGAGGCAAGCTTCGGGAGCCTATATCATGCCTGTAACAGTTTCCTATTATAGCGCGGCAGCTATTAGAACCGACAAAGGCCTTGTGGTTGGGCGACATTACACTGTTGCGAACCGTTTGAACTATGTGCATGAATTGCTGATCGCCCGAAAATTTTCGAACAGCTTTTCGCTACAGCTTATGCCTGGCATTGTTCATCGAAACCTTACAGCCATTAAGAAATCGCCCAATATTGTTCCTTTTGTGGGTGTTGGAGGCCGATTGAAGCTATCATCGAGGATCACATTAAATGCCGAATATTATTACAATCTGTCGAAATACATAGCCGATAATTATGTAAATCCTTTGTCGATAGGTTTCGATATCGAAACAGGAGGGCATGTATTTCAATTGCATTTCTCAAATTCGAGAGCCATGCACGAAAAAATATTGATTCCCGAAAATACCAACGATTGGCTGAAAGGCGATTTTGGATTTGGGTTTAATATAATAAGGCATTTTGGGTTAAATAATTAAATCATGTTTTAAATAGAGTTAAAAAAACTGCCAGTATGTTTAAAAATAGTTTGTTATATATTGCTTTTTTCATCAGTTTTTCACTTTTTTCTCAAACATATAAAACATCTACCGGTCAAGTAAAATTTATATCCGATGCCCCGCTAGAACTTATACAAGCAAAATCCGACAAGCTATTGGGCTTACTCAAAATAGCTGACAGGTCATTTGCATTTACCATACCCATGTCGACATTCGAAGGGTTTAACAGCGCCATTCAGCGCACCCACTTTAACGAAAACTATATTGAATCTGCCAAATACCCAAATGCGACATTCGAAGGTAAAATAATTGAAGATATTGATTTCAATACACCCGGAAAGTACGATATTAGAGCAAAAGGAAAGTTTACCATTCATGGCGTTGAGCAAGTGCGTATTATTAAATGTCAGATGCAAGTTCAAGATAGTAAATTCAATATCACTTCAAAATTCACTGTATTATTGGCCGATCATAAAATAAAAATACCGAGTGTTGTTAAACAAAAAATTACTGAAGAGGTTGTAGTGGAGCTTAGTACAACATTAACACCCAAAAAATAACATGTTTAAACACATTGTCATAGCAAGCCTTTTATTGTCAAACATTTTGCTTTTTGCACAAAGTCCATTTTTCAAAACTGTTTCA
This sequence comes from Bacteroides fragilis, assembly GCA_945889005.1. Classification (GTDB taxonomy): domain Bacteria; phylum Bacteroidota; class Bacteroidia; order Bacteroidales; family DTGW01; genus CAMDBI01. Next base: position 22,991 of record CAMDBI010000006.1, on the reverse strand, counting down.
ATAAAAAAGTCGGGTCGACCTTCGAGTGTTTCTTTGATTGTTCAAGATTCGAAAGGTTACTTGTGGCTTTCTTCTTCCGAAGGGCTTATACTATACGATGGTATTGAAACTATAGTGTATGGGTCAAAAGACAGTCTCGATGCATCTATTGTTACCGCAATATTCGAAGATAATAATCAAATTTTATGGTTTGGACATAAAAACGGAGCTATCGAATATTTTCAAAATGATATTTTTCAAAAGTTTGTACCCGAGGAAGGATTAGGAACTTCAGAAATAACTTTTATTTCGGCCGATAGTAATGGCACTCTTTGGTTTGGCACAATGGGCGAGGGGGTTTATTATTTTATGGGTGAAAATCGAAAGCGTTTGTACAATATTAATAGCGACGATGGTCTCAGCGACAACTACGTATATACGATGGCTCAATCAGCCAATGGCAATATATTCCTTGGAAGCGACAATGGTATTTGTATCATTGACTCAAAAAGCTATAAAGTTTCAGGTTTAATTTCGATGAAAAATGGTCTGCCCGATAATATTGTAAAGCATTTGATAGTAGACGAAAACAAACTTTGGATCGGAATGGACGAAAAAGGAGTTTGCATATACAATTTGCAGGACAAATCTTTTTCATTAGCACAAAATTGGAAATTTGGTACCTTGTCAAATTTTACCCTTCGAAATAAAGATGAAGCATGGGCAAGTACCAAATCCAATGGAATTGTAAAATTGGTATTGAGAAACAACACGCTTTTTGCTCAGAAACAATACACCGAGCAAAATGGCTTGCCATCTGATGAAACAACAACAATTTATACCGATCGAGAAAGTAATATTTGGGGAGGCTCTCCTCAAGGTTTGTTTATGTCGGCTACAAGCGCCTTCGAATTTATTGATTTAAAAAGCGAAGGGATCGATTTGGGTATTGTTTACAGCTTTATTGAAGATTCACAAGGACAATATTGGTCGGCATCCGAAAAAGGCTTAATTCACCTTACAAAGGACAACAATGGGAAATTTAGCTTGAATAAAATGTTTTCAAATTTGCCCCAGTTGCAAAGTTCATTTATTAGTCTATACCAAGACACAGAAGGTTTTATATGGGCTGGAACTTATGGTTTTGGTGTTTACCGTATCGATCCTAGCAATCACAGTTACCACAAATATACAACAAGAAATGGCTTGTCGGACGACAATATTCTTTATATAACCGGTAAAGGGCAAGACGTTTGGATGGCTACCGCAGGCGGAGGAGCTATTTTATATAATGTTTCGAAAAAAACTTTTATCAATTACAATTCACAAAACGGTTTAGAAAGCAATTACTTGTATTCGATTTATCCCGATTCGAAAGGAAATGTGTGGTTTGCAACAGATGGAAGAAATGTTTCTGTATTGAAAAAAGGTAAAGAGGTTACTTCTGCTTTGCCCGATAGTTTGGATATTACAACTGTTTATTCTGTAATGGAAAGTCGCGATGGAAGTATTTGGTTTCTAACCTCCGACAAAGGTCTACTTCGCTTTAATAATAATAGGTATAAGTTTTACACTACCGACAACGGACTATTATCGAACAATATAAGAAGTATTTGTGCCGACAGTACGGGCAATTTGCTAATAGTCGAAAACGAGGGCATACAATTATATTTATATAAAGAAGATGCATTTGAAACCTTCGGTGCCGAGCGAGGAGTTGCTTTTCTTGAACCAAATCTCAATGGCATTTCATTGGATCGTGAAGGCAATATTTGGATATCGACCAGTCAAGGAGTCGTAATGTACAGTTCACAGTCAACAAGTTTTTCAAGCCTTACTCCCAAAATTGGGATTACAAAAACGCTTTTGTTTTTCGAGCCAATCAACAACAACATACATCTTTTCAAACACAACGAAAACCACATTACATTCGAATATTCAGGGTTTTGGTATCAGGCAGGCGAAAATATACAATACCGTTTCAAACTCGAGAACTACGATTTCGACTGGGGGCGCAATACTCAATCGCGCTCAGTAACATATTCAAACCTTCCTCCCGGAGAATACACCTTTAAGCTTGAGGTGTCACACAAGCCCGGCAAATGGATTAGCAGCAACGAAGCCGTTTACAAATTTGAGATAAGGCCTCCGTTCTATCAAACATGGTGGTTTATTACTATTTGTGTGTTATTTATAGCTTTTTCTGTTTTATATTATATTAAAGCACGTACTTCAAAACTTATTCGCGACAAAGAACTACTCGAACTTGAAGTTCAAAAGCGCACGGCAACTATCTTGCATCAAATAGAAGAAATTGAGGCACAGCGAAACGAAATTGAGGCACAACGCGATTTTGTAACCAACCAGCGCGACCAAATAGTGCTGCAAAACGACCATATAAAATCGAGTATCGAGTACGCCAGCCGTATTCAACAAGCATTGCTTACCCCCGAAGAGATTTTCGAACTAAAGCTTCGCGATTTCTTTATTCTCAATAGCCCAATGGATATAGTGAGTGGCGATTTCTATTGGCTCGATAGTAAAAACAATAAACTATACTTAACTGTAGCCGACTGCACTGGCCATGGCGTTCCTGGCGCATTTATGAGTATTCTGGGAATGTCGTTTCTCGAACAGATTGTCAATATTGCCGATGAACTTTCGGCCGCACAAATATTAAATAGTTTAAGAGATAAAGTAAAGTATGCTTTGCGACAAACAGGTAAATCGGGCGAAAATCAAGACGGAATGGATATAGCACTTTTAATTGTCGATTTTAAAAGCTACCAATTCGAATTTGCTGGTGCCAATAATCCATTATATATTGTGCGCAATGGAGAGTTGAATATCATTAAACCCGACAAAATGCCAATTGGAATTTTTATCGAGGAAAATCCATTTAGAAATCAAAATGGACGATTCGAAGTTAACGATATGGTTTATCTCTTTTCCGATGGCTATGTCGATCAGTTTGGCGGACCTAAAGACACAAAATTTAAGAATAAAGCATTTCAAAATTTATTACTCAAAATTGCAACCATACCTGTAAGAGAACAACGTCAAATATTGCACGAAACCATGAAAGACTGGAAAAGAGGCAATAATCAAAACGACGACATTTTGGTTTTAGGATTCAGAGTACTATAGAGCATTTACCTATTTATAATAAATCAATACTTACTAAAATATATGGGCTAAAGCCCACAAAGTGCTAATAATAGGCTTTTGCCAATACTTTATCGGACGAATGGTAAATTACACAGATTTAGCACCAGCATGAAAATTCTAAATATTAATGTTCAAGTTCAAAACCGCTAAATACACTATTAATATTGATTTTTTAGCCAGACTGAATATAATAAGAATACTGTTTTTTCGAATTTTTAAAAAAAATATTATCATTTTTTTATCAAAAAGTTTTCAACTTTCGAATGCTTAGTGTAACTTTGCACGCTCTTTAAAAAAAAGAGAGCAATCAATTGGTTTTAAGTGCTTTTATGTCGAATAAATATAAATTACTTGAAATCTTCATTTTTTTTTTACAAGGTGTTGTTTTTAAAATAAAAACATTTACCTTTGCAACCCATTTTTTAACAAACAAGATTAGAAAATTTAGCATATATGCCAACGATACAACAGTTAGTAAGAAAAGGAAGAGTCGCTCTCGAAGACAAGAGTAAGGCTCCGGCACTTACCGGATGCCCACAACGTCGTGGAGTCTGTACACGTGTATATACAACAACACCAAAAAAACCAAACTCGGCTATGCGAAAAGTAGCTCGTGTAAGGTTAACAAATAGTATTGAAGTAACAGCTTACATACCAGGAGAAGGTCACAATTTGCAAGAGCACTCGATCGTACTGGTTCGCGGTGGTCGTGTAAAAGATCTGCCCGGTGTTCGTTACCACTTAATTCGTGGTACTCTCGATGCAGCAGGAGTAGATGGTCGCCGTCGCAGCCGTTCACTTTATGGTGCTAAGAGACCAAAACCAGGTCAGGCAGCCGCTACAAAAGGCGCTCCAGCTAAAAAGAAAAAATAATAGTATATAATATTGTATAGTATTGCTCAATTATGAGAAAAGCAAAACCAAAAAAAAGAATTCTGTTACCCGATCCAAAATTTGGTGACAAATTAGTAACACAATTTGTAAACAACTTAATGGAACATGGCAAAAAGCAAGTTGCTTACAACGTGTTTTACGATGCAATGGAAGTTGTTGCAAACAAATTGAAAGAAACTGAAAAAACACCAGTTGAGATTTTCAAGAAAGCACTTGAAAATATTACTCCACAGGTAGAAGTAAAAAGCCGTCGTGTAGGTGGAGCTACTTTTCAAGTACCTATGGAAGTTCGTGCCGAACGTAAAGTTTCTTTGAGTATGAAACATATGATTTTATATTCACGCAAAAGAAGTGGTCGTTCGATGAGCGAAAAACTTTCGGCCGAAATTGTAGCCGCATTCAATGAAGAAGGCGGAGCTTTTAAGAAAAAAGAAGATATGCACAAAATGGCTGAAGCTAACAAAGCTTTCGCACATTTCAGGTTTTAAGAAAATAAAATATAAACTGCTTTTGACATAGAACAATGGGCAAAGATTTAAATTATACGAGGAATATAGGTATCATGGCTCACATTGATGCTGGTAAGACTACGACTTCTGAGCGTATTCTTTACTATACCGGTGTCAATTATAAGATTGGTGAGGTTCACGATGGGGCAGCAACTATGGACTGGATGGTTCAAGAGCAGGAAAGAGGTATAACAATTACTTCGGCTGCAACTACTTGCCACTGGACATACAAAGATATTGAACATAAGATTAACATTATAGATACTCCGGGACACGTTGACTTTACTGTTGAAGTAGAACGTTCACTTCGTGTTCTCGATGGTGCAGTTGGTTTATTTTGTGCTGTTGGTGGGGTCGAACCACAGTCAGAAACTGTTTGGCGTCAAGCTAATAAATACAACGTTCCTCGTATTGCTTTTGTAAATAAAATGGATCGTGCAGGTGCCGATTTCTTCGAAGTTGTTTTGCAAATTCGCAAAATGCTTGGAAGTAACGCAATGCCAATTCAAATTCCAATTGGAGCTGAAGAAAAATTTAAAGGTATTATCGACCTTTTTGAACGTAAAGCGCACATTTATCGCGAAGACGATCCAAAAGGAGAAAAATTTGATATAGTCGACATACCAGCAGAACTTAAAGATTTGACTGAGGAATGGCGTGACCAGCTTCTTGAATCGATCTGCGAAACCGACGACAGGTTATTAGAAAAATTCTTCGAAGATAAAGAATCACTTACTGTAGAAGAACTTAAGCATGCAACCCGCGTAGCTACAGGGCAAATGAAAATTGTGCCTATGATGTGTGGTTCAGCATTCAAAAATAAAGGTGTACAACAATTGCTAGATGCAATTTGCTCGTACCTACCTAGCCCTCTAGATGTAGAAGGTATTATAGGAACAAACCCCGATACTGAAAAAGAAGAACTACGTAAGCCAGACGATAAGGAACCTTTCGCAGCATTGGCATTCAAAATTGCTACTGATCCATTTGTTGGTCGTTTATGTTTTGTTCGCGTTTACTCAGGCACATTAAATGCAGGTTCGTATGTATTAAACACACGTACAGGAAAGAAAGAACGTATCTCACGTTTATTTCAAATGCATGCCAACAAACAAAATCCTAAAGATGTTATTGAAGCAGGCGATATCTGTGCCTGTGTTGGTTTTAAAGATATTCGTACAGGCGACACTCTTTGTGATGAGAACAAGCCAATCGTATTAGAATCAATGAGTTTCCCTGAACCTGTTATTGGTGTGGCTGTTGAGCCAAAAACTCAAGCCGATATCGACAAATTAGGTATAGCCCTTGGCAAATTATCAGAAGAAGATCCAACATTCCATGTATTTACCGATCAAGAAACTGGTCAAACCATTATTCGTGGTATGGGTGAGCTTCACCTCGAGATTATCGTAGACCGTTTACGTCGCGAATTCAAGGTCGAATGTAACCAAGGAGCACCTCAAGTTGCATATAAAGAAGCCATTACAGGCGAATGTGCCCACCGTGAAGTATTCAAAAAACAATCGGGTGGTCGTGGAAAATTTGCCGATATTCAATTTAGAATATCACCTGCCGATCCGGGTGTTACAGGTCTTCAGTTTGTTGACCTTGTAAAAGGTGGAAATATTCCTCGCGAATATGTTCCTTCGGTCGAAAAAGGCTTTAAAGAAGCTATGAGAAACGGTGTTCTTGCCGGTTTCCAATTAGATAGTATGAAAGTTGAATTGCTCGATGGTTCATACCACGCAGTTGACTCTGATTCGCTTTCATTCGAAATTTGTGCTAAACAAGCATTTCGTGAAGCATGTCCTAAAGCACGTCCAATTATTCTCGAACCTATTATGAAACTCGAAGTGGTAACACCAGAAGATTATATGGGTGATGTTATCGGTGACTTAAACAAGCGCCGAGGACAAATCGAAGGTATGGAAAGTAAAGCCGGTGCTAGAGTTGTAAAAGCTAAAGTACCTCTTTCAGAACAATTTGGATATGTAACCGTATTGCGTACTATATCGTCGGGTCGCGCTACTTCAAGTATGGAGTTTTCTCACTACTCTGAAGTACCTGCTAACCTTGCAAAAGAAATACTAGAAAAAGCAAAAGGTAAATCTGCTGTAAATTAATAGTGTAATGAGTCAGAAAATTAGAATTAAATTAAAAAGTTACGATCACAATTTGGTTGATAAGTCGGCCGATAAGATTGTAAAAACAGTAAAATCGACAGGAGCAGTAGTAAGTGGTCCGATTCCTCTTCCAACACATAAGAGAATCTTCACAGTAAACCGTTCTACCTTTGTTAACAAAAAATCGCGTGAGCAATTTCAACTCTGCTCATTCAAAAGGCTGTTGGATATTTATAGTTCAACACCTAAAACAATAGATGCGCTCATGAAACTTGAGTTGCCTAGTGGTGTAGAAGTTGAAATCAAAGTTTGATAATTACTTAAAAAAAACAATAAAATGCCAGGTATTATTGGTAAAAAGGTAGGAATGACATCGTTCTTTACCGAAGAAGGTAAAATTGTTCCTTGTACAGTGCTCGAAGCAGGTCCATGTGTTGTTACTCAAATCAAAACTGTCGAAACCGATGGTTATGAAGCAGTACAGATTGCTTACGACGACAAAAAGGAAAAACAAACACCAAAAGCTATGCAAGGCCACTTCAAAAAAGCTGGAACTGCACCAAAACGTAAGTTAGTTGAATTTCAGTCTATTGAAGGTGTAAAAGCTGGAGATGTTATCACATTAGATACTTTTCAAATCAACGATTTAGTAGAAGTATCTGGAACTTCAAAAGGAAAAGGTTTTCAAGGTGTTGTTAAACGTCACGGATTTTCAGGTGTTGGAGGTCAAACTCACGGTCAGCACGATCGTTTAAGAGCTCCCGGTTCAAATGGAGCTTCTTCGTTTCCTTCACGAGTATGGCCCGGCAAACGTATGGGTGGTCACATGGGTAACGAAACAGTTAAAGTTGACAACCTTCTCGTTATGAAGTTAATTCCCGAAAACAATCTTATGATTGTTAAAGGATCGGTACCCGGAAGTAGAGGTACTTATGTATTAATTGAAAAATAAAAAGGTAGTCGTTACCTATATATAATAGAATAGAGATGAAACTTTCAGTTTTAAATATAAAAGGTTCTGAAACAGGCAAATCGGTAGATTTGAGCCCTGAAATATTCGGAATAGAACCAAACGATCATGCTATTTACTTAGATGTTAAGCAATTTCTTGCCAATCAACGTCAAGGTACACATAAAGCAAAAGAAAGAGCGGAAAATGCACACAGTACAAGAAAGATTAAAAAACAAAAAGGTACAGGTGGAGCTCGTGCAGGTAGCATCAAGTCACCAGTATTTGTAGGTGGAGGACGTGTATTTGGTCCTCGTCCGCACGAATACGATTTCAAACTCAATAAGAAGGTTAAATCATTGGCTCGTGTTTCGGCACTTTCATACAAAGCTAAAGACAACAGTATAGTTGTAGTTGAAGACTTTATTTTTGATTCTCCCAAAACAAAGCAATTCGCTCAATTGAGAAATGATTTAAAAATTAACAAAAAATTGTTGTTAGTTTTACCAGAACAAAATAAAAATGTATATTTGTCGTCCCGGAATTTGGAGGGCAACAAGGTTGTAACTGTTTCAGATTTAAACACTTACGACATAATGAACGCGTCAACTATTCTTATTTCTGAGCAATCTTTGACGTTATTACAACAAAAAGCATAAGTAACCTGTAGTAAAAATAACAATATGAGCGTTTTAATACGACCATTAGTAACCGAAAAGTTAACAAAGCAAGGCGAAAAGCTCAATTGCTATGGCTTCGAGGTAAGTAAAACAGCAAACAAGATAGAGATCAAACAAGCTGTTGAGGAAATGTACGGAGTATCTGTTTCGTCTGTAAACACGATACGTTACGCGGGAAAAAATAAAAGCCGTTTTACAAAAACAGGCGTTATTTCTGGAAACTCTGGCAATTACAAAAAAGCGATAGTTTCAGTTAAAGAAGGAGATAAAATAGATTTTTACAGCAATATATAATAGTATACAATGGCTTTAAAGAAATTTAGGCCGGTAACTCCGGGCCAAAGACATAAAATACTTAATGTAGTAGAAGACTTTTCGAAAGCAACGCCACAAAGGTCGCTTTTGGAACCCATTAAAAGATCGGGCGGTCGTAACAATACAGGTAAAATGACCATGCGCTATATTGGCGGTGGACATAAAAGAATGTATCGTGTAATCGATTTTCTTAGAGAAAAAGATGGAATAGTAGCTACAATTAAGACTATCGAATACGATCCAAACCGTACATCACATATAGCATTAGTCGAATATGCAGATGGCGAAAAAAGATACATTATAGCTCCTAATGGAATAAAAGAAGGTCAGCAAATACTTTCAGGATCAGGAATAGCTCCAGAAGTAGGTAACACGCTTCCTTTGAGCGATATGCCAATCGGAACAGTAATTCACAATATCGAATTACGTCCAGGTCAAGGAGCAATTATGGCTCGTAGCGCTGGTTCATACGCACAATTAACTTCACGTGAAGGAAAATATGCAGTAATAAAATTACCTTCTGGCGAAACACGTATGGTACTTGTAACTTGCCGTGCAACAGTTGGTACAGTATCAAACTCAGATCATGCAAACGAAAGTTCAGGCAAAGCAGGACGTTCACGCTGGTTAGGTCGTCGCCCTCGTAACCGAGGTGTAGCAATGAACCCGGTCGATCACCCAATGGGTGGAGGCGAAGGTCGTGCTTCGGGAGGTCACCCACGTTCACGTTCAGGTCAAATAGCCAAAGGTTTGAAGACACGTGGTCCCAAAAAAGATTCATCGAAATTAATTATTGAAAGAAGAAAAAAATAAAAAAATAAGATATGAGCCGCTCACTAAAAAAAGGCCCTTTTATTGATTTCAACTTAGAAAAAAAGGTTCTTGCAATGAACCAATCGGGTAAAAAGACTGTAATTAAAACATGGGCTCGCGCCTCAGTTATTTCTCCCGATTTTGTTGGACATACAATGGCAGTACATAATGGTAATAAATTTATCCCTGTGTATGTTACAGAAAATATGGTAGGCCACAAGTTAGGCGAATTTGCTCCTACACGTACCTTCCGCGGACATAGCGGCAACAGAAAAGATGTTAAATAATTTAATCTATTTCCAAATATAAAATGGGAGCACGCAAAAGATTAGCAGCAAACCAACGCAAAGAGGAAGCGAAGCAAACGGCATTTGCAAAATTAAACAATTGCCCTACTTCACCCCGCAAAATGCGTTATGTAGTAGATATGATCAGAGGTATTGAAGTAAATAAAGCACTCGATATATTAAAATTCTCTAATAAAGAAGCCTCAGCTCGTGTCGAAAAACTATTAAAATCGGCCATTGCTAACTGGCAATTGAAAAATGAAGGTCAACGTCTCGAAGATAAAACTCTTGTAGTTAAAGAAGCATTTGTTGATGCAGCTCGTATGCTGAAGAGAATGAGACCTGCACCACAAGGTCGCGGTTACAGAGTTCGCAAACGCTCAAACCACGTTACCCTTATATTAGACGAAGTTACTAACGAAAGCCAAACAAATTCATAATAATGGGACAGAAAGTAAATCCAATATCACACCGTTTAGGTATCATCAAAGGATGGGATTCAAATTGGTATGGTGGTCGTTTATATGCAGCAAAATTGGTTGAAGATACCAAAATTCGCGAATATCTTAACGCACGTTTAGCAAAAGCAAGTATTTCTAAGATAATTATCGAACGCACTCTTAAACTTATTACTATTACCGTTAATACTGCACGTCCCGGTATTATTATCGGAAAAGGTGGTCAGGAAGTCGATAAACTGAAAGAAGAATTAAAGAAAATTACAAGCAAAGAAGTTCAAATAAATATATTTGAAGTAAAACGTCCGGAACTCGATGCCAACATCGTTGCAAACAATGTTGCTCGTCAAATTGAAGGACATATTTCGTATCGTCGAGCCATTAAAATGTCAATAGCTTCTGCTATGCGTATGGGTGCTGAGGGTATTAAAATTCAAATAGCAGGCCGTTTGGGTGGAGCCGAAATGGCTCGTACAGAAATGATTAAAGAAGGTCGTACTCCTTTACATACTATCCGTACCGATATCGACTATGCATTGGCCGAAGCACATACTAAAGTTGGTCGCTTAGGTGTAAAAGTTTGGATTTGCAACGGTGAAGTATACGGGAAAAGAGATCTTTCTCCAAATATTGGAGCCAAACCAGCAAAACCAGGTCAAGTTGGCGGTGATTCGCACTCTCCACGTGGCGAAAGAAAAGGAGGCGGCGGTAGCGGCGACTTCAATAAAAGAAATAAAAGAAAATAGTAGAAAATACAAAATAACAAGTAATAGCAATGTTACAGCCTAAAAAGACAAAATATAGAAGGCAGCAGAAAGGACGAATGAAAGGCATAGCCTATCGTGGTTCTGAGCTAGCATTCGGATCGTTCGGGATTAAAACACTTGAAAACATGTGGTTAACCGGTCGTCAGCTCGAAGCTGCGCGTCAGGCAGCCAGTCGTCACATGAAACGTGAAGGACAATTATGGATTCGTGTATTCCCCGACAAGCCAATCACTAAAAAACCTGCCGAAGTGCGTATGGGTAAAGGTAAAGGAGCTCCAGAAGGCTTCGTTGCTCCCGTAACTCCAGGACGTATGATAATGGAACTAGAAGGTGTTACTTTTGAAGTTGCAAAAGAAGCTCTTCGTTTGGCTGCTCAGAAACTTCCGGTAGCTACTAAGTTTGTTGTTCGTCGCGATTTTGAAGAAGCTGCAATATAAAATATAAAGATGAAGACTGCTGAAATAAAAGAAATGGCAATTAAGGAATTGAGAGAACGTATCGATGCCGACAAAGCAACAATGGTACGTATGAAAATGAATCATACAGTTTCACCTCTCGAAAATCCCAATAAAATTAAACATACAAGGCGTAATATCGCCCGTATGATTACAATACTCAAACAAAGAGAAAACGAAGTAAAGTAACATTATACAATGGAAGACAGAAACTTACGTAAAGAACGTGTAGGTATAGTTGTAAGCAACAAAATGGATAAAAGTATTGTTGTTTCAGTTAAACGTAAGATGATGCATCCTATTTACCATAAATTTGTAAATAAGACATCTAAATTTTACGCACACGACGAAAGCAACACATGTAGTGTTGGAGACACAGTTAAGATATCGGAAACTCGTCCTTTATCGAAATTGAAGAGATGGAGATTAGTTGAAATTATTGAAAAGGTTAAATAGTCATGGTACAGCAAGAATCGAGATTATCAGTTGCCGACAATAGCGGTGCTAAAGAAGTACTCTGTATAAGAGTGCTCGGAGGTACTGGAAAGCGTTATGCTTCTGTTGGCGACAAAATAGTCGTAGCAGTAAAGAGTGCATTGCCTTCAGGTGATGTTAAGAAAGGAGCTGTTAGTAAGGCAGTTGTAGTTCGTACTTCAAAAGAAATACGACGTGCAGATGGTTCTTACATTCGCTTCGACGACAATGCAGTGGTGTTGCTCAACAATGCCGATGAAATTAGAGGAACACGTATATTTGGACCCGTAGCTCGTGAGTTGCGCGATAAATACATGAAAATTGTTTCATTAGCACCTGAAGTACTATAATATATAAATAATTAGTAGAATGCAAGCCAAGTTACATATTAAAAAAGGCGATACTGTTCAGGTTTTGACGGGCGAAAGCAAAGGTACACAAGGACGTGTACTCGAAGTTATCCGCGACAAAAGCAGAGCAATCGTAGAAGGCGTAAATATGGTTTCGAAAGCAACCAAACCTAATGCTAAAAGCCCACAAGGAGGAATAGTAAAAATGGAAGGCGCTGTTCATATTTCGAACCTAATGTTGGTCGAACCCGGAACAGGTAAGCCAACTCGCATAGGACGCAAATTAGATGAGAATGGAAAATCAGTAAGATACTCCAAAAAAACTAAGGAAGTTATAAAATAATGAGTTACGTACCAACATTAAAATCAAAGTATAGAGAAAGTATAGTTCCTGCATTAATGAAGGAATTTTCATATACTTCTACTATGCAGGCTCCCCGTCTCGAGAAGATTGTAATTAATCAAGGAGTGGGCCAGGCCGTAGGTGACAAGAAACTGATTGAAATAGCAGTTAACGAGCTTACAACCATTACAGGTCAAAAAGCTGTCACAACACACGCAAAGAAAGATATATCAAATTTCAAACTTCGTGCAAAAGCTGCGATAGGGACTAAAGTTACCCTTCGTCAAGACAAAATGTACGAATTCTTGGAAAGATTAGTCAATATATCATTACCTCGTATTCGCGATTTCAAAGGCGTTAACAACAAATTTGACGGACGAGGCAATTATACACTTGGTATAACCGAGCAAATAATATTCCCTGAAATAGATATCGACAAGATTACTAAAATGATGGGAATGGAAATAAGCTTTGTAACAACTGCCAAGACCGATGAAGAAGCTTTCGCTCTTCTCAAAGAATTTGGTATACCATTTAAAAACGTTAAAAAGAAATAAGTTATGGCTAAGGAATCAATGATAGCACGCGACGTTAAACGTGCTGCATTAACCGATAAGTTCGCGAAAAAAAGAGAAGCATTGAAAGCTGCCGGAGATGCTGCCGGTTTGTATGAATTGCCTCGTAACTCGAATCCTATTCGCAAACGTAACCGTTGTATGCTTACTGGTAGACCTCGCGGTTTTATGCGCCAGTTTGGTGTTAGTCGTATTCAATTTCGCGAAATGGCATCAAACGGTTTGATACCAGGAGTTAAAAAAGCAAGTTGGTAATAAATAAAAAAAGAAAACAATGACCGATCCAATTGCAGATTTTCTTACCAGAGTAAGAAATGCCATAAAAGCCAATCATCGTATTGTCGAAATACCGGCATCAAATATTAAAAAGGAAATCACTAAAATATTATTTGATAAAGGATACATTCTCAATTATAAATTTGAGGATGTTGGTCCACAAGGTATTATCAAAATTGCATTGAAGTATAATCCTGAAACACGCCGTTCGGCTATTCATTCATTAGAAAGAGCCAGTCGTCCGAGTTTGCGTAAGTATGCAGGACACAACGAAATGCCACGTATCCTAAATGGCTTAGGAATATCTATCATTTCAACGTCGCAGGGAGTAATGACAGATAAAGAAGCACGTAATAAAAATGTTGGTGGCGAAGTATTGTGCTACGTTTATTAAACAGGAGGAAAAGAAATGTCACGTATAGGTAAATTACCCATTGAACTTCCAAAAGGCGTTACAGTAACTGTAAGTACCGATAACACGGTTGCAGTTAAAGGCCCTAAAGGAGAATTGAAACAAAAAATTGACCCCGAAATTAAAGTAGAGATCGAAGGATCGACTTTAACAGTAGTACGTCCAACCGATCAAAAACGTCACCGTTCATTACATGGTCTTTATAGATCACTTGTGTTCAACATGGTAAAAGGTGTTTCTGAAGGATTTAAGTTTGAACAAGAACTTGTTGGTGTTGGATACCGCGCTGAAGCTAAAGGTCAAAATCTTGAAATGAGTTTAGGATATTCGCACGAAATTTTGTTCGTACTTCCTAATGAAATAAAGGTAGCAACACGTCAAGAAAAACGTGCAAATCCAATTATTACTCTCGAATCGAACGACAAACAACTTATTGGCCAAGTGGCTGCAAAAATACGTTCGCTTCGTTCACCTGAACCATATAAAGGGAAAGGTATTCGTTTTGTTGGCGAAAATGTTCGACGTAAAGCAGGTAAATCTGCAGGTGCAAAATAATTTTAATTAAAAAGGAATCATGGCACTTTCAAAAGAAGGCAGAAGACAGAGAATCAAATTTAGGATTCGAAAAAAAATTAGTGGAGAAGCTCAAAAACCACGTTTGGCGGTTTATCGTAGCAATTCACAGATATACGTTCAGTTAATCGACGATATTGCAGGCAAAACATTGGTGTCAGCTTCATCTTTAGAAAAAGAAATTGCTGCTCAAAAAGTTACTAAAATCGAACAAGCAAAACTTGTTGGAAAAAGCGTAGCCGAAAAATCGATTAAAGCAGGAATAACTGAAGTACGCTTCGACCGTGGCGGTTATTTATATCATGGTCGTGTAAAATCATTAGCAGATGCTGCCCGCGAAGGTGGCCTTAAATTCTAACATATATGTCAGAAAGTACTGTAATAAGAAGAGTAAAAACAACCGATCTTGAATTAAAAGATCGTTTGGTGAGCATACAACGTGTAACAAAAGTTACCAAAGGGGGACGTGCATTTAGTTTTTCGGCCATCGTAGTTGTTGGCGACGAAGCAGGAATTGTAGGTTACGGACTAGGTAAATCAAACGAAGTTACTACTGCTATTGCAAAAGGTATCGAGGATGCTAAGAAAAACCTTATAAAAGTTCCTATTTTTAAAGGAACAATTCCTCACGAGCAATACGCTAAGTTTGGTGGTGCAAATGTATTTATCAAACCAGCTTCGAGTGGTACCGGTGTTAAAGCTGGTGGTGCAATGCGTGCTGTGTTAGAAAGTGTTGGTGTACACGATGTATTAGCAAAATCTAAAGGATCGTCGAACCCGCACAACCTTGTAAAAGCAACATTCAATGCATTGTTAGAATTGCGCGACCCTATGGCTGTAGCTAAATCGCGTGGTATTACAGTAGAAAAAGTATTTAAAGGATAATACCCGATATGGAAAAAGTTAAAGTTACATTGGTTAAAGGCCAAAGCGGACGTACAAGTCGTCTTAGATTAAACTTACAAGCACTGGGATTAAACAAAATCAACAGTTCTGCCGAACATACTCTTACACCTCAAATCAAAGGTATTATTAGAAGAGTTCAGCATGTGGTAAGCATTGAAAATATTTAATAACATTCATCATTCACACGATTATGAATTTAAGTTCTATAACACCGGCAAGTGGTTCGGTTAAAACCAACAAACGCCTTGGACGTGGTCAAGGTTCAGGAGGTGGCGGTACAGCTACTCGTGGGCACAAAGGTAACAAAGCTCGTTCGGGCTACAAAATGAAAAAAGGTTTTGAAGGAGGTCAAATGCCACTTCAACGTCGCTTACCTAAATTTGGTTTTACCAACATATTCCGTACTGAATATAAAGGTATCAATTTAGATATTCTTCAAAAATTAGTAGAAGGTGGAGAAACGTCGATAAGTAATGAAATTCTTATCAAACATGGATACGCTTCGAAAAATGATCTTATCAAAATACTTGGTAATGGCGAATTAAAAGCAAAAATAGAAGTTAAGGCTAATGCTTTTTCTAAAGCTGCACAAACTGCTATTGAAGCTCAAGGTGGAACTATTCTTAAAATTGAAGCTTAATGAAGACTTTAATCAATACCATAAAGAATATATATAAAATCGAAGAACTTCGTAACCGAATACTCTATACACTTGGGTTGTTACTGATTTATCGTTTAGGTTCTTTTATAGTGCTTCCAGGTATTGATCCTTTGGCATTAGAAGGTTTAAAAAATCAAACATCAGAAGGTGTTCTTGGTTTGTTAGACATGTTTTCAGGAGGTGCATTCTCTAATGCTTCTATTTTCGCACTAGGTATTATGCCTTATATTTCTGCTTCTATCGTTGTGCAGTTGTTGGGTATGGCAGTTCCATATTTTCAACGACTTCAAAAAGAAGGCGAAAGTGGCAGACGCAAAATGAATCAAATTACGCGTCTATTAACAGTCGCTATTCTTGTATTACAAGGTCCAAGTTACATTGCCAATTTACATGCACAAATACCGGCAGAAGCATTTACAAACTCTGGTTGGTTCAATATTTCCTCAATTATTTTTCTTACTGCAGGAACCATGTTTGTAATGTGGTTAGGCGAAAGAATTACCGAACGAGGCTTAGGAAATGGTATTTCTCTTATCATTATGGTAGGTATTATTGCTCGATTCCCTTTTGCACTTGCAGGCGAATTTACCAGCAGACTTGAAGAAAAAAATGGTGGAATGGTAATGTTCTTACTGGAAATTGTGTTACTTTTTGTTGTATATATGATAAATATATTACTTATTCAAGGAACACGAAAAATTCCTGTACAATACGCTAAACGTATAGTCGGAAATAAGCAATATGGAGGTGTACGTCAGTACATTCCTTTAAAAGTTAATGCTGCTGGAGTAATGCCAATCATTTTTGCTCAAGCATTAATGTTTATTCCTTTAACAATTGCGGGTTTTACTGAATCGGAAAGTGTTAGTGGATTTGTAGCTGCTTTTGCCGATTATACAGGATTTTGGTACAATTTCACTTTTGCTTTGCTAATTATCATTTTTACATATTTTTACACTGCTATTATTATGAATCCAACTCAAATGGCA
Organism: Bacteroides fragilis; assembly: GCA_945889005.1. Lineage (GTDB taxonomy): Bacteria > Bacteroidota > Bacteroidia > Bacteroidales > DTGW01 > CAMDBI01. Next base: position 6,035 of record CAMDBI010000006.1, on the reverse strand, counting down.
GAAGATATGAAACGTAACGGAGGTTTTATACCAGGTGTTAAACCAGGAAAGAAAACAGTTGAATTTATCGACGAAGTTATGTCGCGTATTGTACTACCGGGTTCTATATTTTTAGCTTTTGTAGCAATTATGCCAGCATTTGCTCGATTGGCAGGTGTTAGCTCTCAATTTGCTCAGTTCTTTGGAGGTACTAGTTTGCTTATTATGGTTGGGGTAATACTCGATTCTTTACAGCAAATAGAAAGCCACCTTTTAATGAGACATTACGATGGATTAATGAAGACTGGACGTATTAAAGGTCGCAGCGGAAATTAATATATATATTTGAACGTTCTTTGATGATACAAATAAAGACTGAGGAAGAAATAGAAATCATGAAGCAGAGCAATGCTTTGGTTTCGAAAGCCTTAGCTGAAATTGCAAAATTGATTAAACCAGGTGTAACAACCAACGCTCTCGACAAAAGAGCTGAAGAGTTTATTAGAGACAACAATGGAATACCCGGTTTTTTAGGATATAATAAATACCCTAAAACTCTATGCACATCAATAAATAGTGGTGTGGTTCATGGAATTCCTTCCGAATATCAATTGAAAGATGGAGACATCGTATCTGTTGATTGTGGCGCAATTTACAAAGGTTTTTATGGCGATTCGGCTTATACTTTCACAATTGGAGAAGTTAGCGAACCAATAAAAAAATTGTTGAAAGTTACTAAGGAGAGCCTTTATAAAGGTATCGAAATGTCGGTCGAAGGCAAACGAATTGGAGATATTGGTTTTGCAGTACAAAGCTATTGCGAAGCTTCAGGTTATACAGTAGTTCGCGAAATGGTAGGGCACGGTTTAGGCAAGAAATTGCATGAAGAACCTGAAGTACCAAATTACGGAAAACGAGGAACAGGACCAATGCTACGAAAAGGAATGGTAATATGCATCGAACCAATGATAAACATGGGTAAACGAAACATTTATACCGAAAAAGATGGTTGGACAGTTAAAACAAAAGACAATCAACCATCGGCTCATTTCGAACTAGCTGTGGCAATAGATAAAGGGAAAGCACAATTGCTGACCACATTTGATTTGATAGAAGAAGTATTAGAAAAAAAATAATATGTCGAAACAGGCATCGATCGAACAAGACGGAACAATAACAGAAGCACTCTCGAACGCAATGTTCAGGGTTGAGCTCGAAAATGGTCACATTATCACAGCTCATATCTCTGGCAAAATGAGAATGCACTATATAAAATTATTGCCTGGCGATAGGGTTCGAGTCGAAATGTCGCCATACGATTTAACAAAAGGAAGAATTTCATTCAGATATAAATAAAGAAATTGAACGATGAAAGTTAGAGCATCAATAAAAAAACGAAGCGAAGAATGCATCATAGTGAGACGCAAAGGTCGCTTGTACGTGATTAACAAAAAGAATCCTAAGTACAAACAACGTCAGGGTTAATAGTAATAATTTTATAATATCATATAGAATATGGCAAGGATCGCAGGTGTCGATTTACCAAAAAATAAAAGGGGAATTATTGGCCTGACCTACATCTATGGTATCGGAAACCAAGCCTCAAAAATGATTTTGAGCAAGGCCGGTATAGATGAAAACGTCAAAGTAAAAGACTGGAACGACGACCAGTTGGCTAAAATTCGTACAATAATCAACGAAGAACTAAAAGTTGAAGGTGAACTCCGTTCGCAAACTCAGCTTCACATCAAGCGATTGATGGATATTGGTTGTTATCGTGGCATGCGTCACCGTGCAGGTTTACCTGTTAGGGGGCAACGTACAAAAAACAATGCTCGCACACGTAAGGGTAAAAAGAAAACAATTGCTAACAAAAAGAAAGCAGTTAAATAATAATTGATATGGCAAAAAAGACCGGAACAGCAAAAAAGAAAGTTGTAAAAATTGAAGCTATTGGACAAGCACACATACATGCTTCATTCAATAATATCATTATATCGCTTACCAACAACGACGGACAAGTTATTACTTGGTCATCGGCTGGTAAGAAAGGTTTCCGCGGATCGAAGAAAAACACTCCTTATGCTGCTCAAACAGCTTCAGAAGAGTGCTCGAGAGCTGCATACGATTTAGGCTTACGTAAAGTAAAAGTATTTGTAAAAGGCCCAGGTGCTGGACGCGAGTCGGCTATTAGAGCTATTAATACTGCTGGAATTGAGGTTATGGAAATTGTCGATATCACTCCAATGCCTCACAACGGATGTCGTCCTCCAGGAAGAAGAAGAGTTTAGTTTATTGTTTTTTAAAAAGAATTTTAATAATTTTATAAAATGGCAAGATATACAGGACCTAAGACTAAAAAAGCAAGGGTTTTTGGTGAACCAATTTTTGGACCTGACAAAGCATTGGAAAAACGCAATTTTCCTCCCGGACAACATGGTTTAGCTCGCAAACGCAAGAAAACCTCTGAGTACGGTACTCAATTGCGCGAAAAACAAAAAGCAAAATACACGTATGGTGTTTTAGAACGCCAATTTGAAAATTTGTTTGACAAAGCTCAAAGAAATAAAGGTGTTACAGGTGAGGTTTTACTTCAATTACTTGAATCTCGCTTAGATAATGTAGTATTTCGTATGGGTATTTCTCCTAAAAGAAATGGCGCACGTCAATTGGTTACACACTGCCATATTACTGTAAATGGCGATGTTGTAAACATACCATCATTTCATGTTAGACCAGGTGATATCGTTGGAGTTAGAGAACGTTCTAAATCAATGATCGTTATTACCGAAGCATTAAAAGCAAACCGTTCAAACCGTTCTTCATGGTTAGAATGGGACAATCACAAAATGGAAGGAAAATTCTTAAACGTTCCTGAACGTGCCGATATTCCTGAAAATATTAAAGAACAGCTTATTGTAGAATTGTATTCTAAATAATACCTTATACTTTCACTATGGCAATATTAGCATTTCAAAAGCCCGACAAAGTTATTATGGTAAGCGCTACCGAAACTCTAGGACAATTCGAATTTCGTCCATTGGAGCCAGGTTACGGCATTACTATTGGTAACTCGCTGAGGAGGATACTTCTTTCTTCGCTCGAGGGTTATGCAATTACAACAGTCAAGATTCAAGGCGTTGAGCACGAATTTTCTACTATAAAAGGTGTTATCGAGGATATGACTGAAATCATCCTCAACCTTAAACAAATAAGATTTAAAAAAGTAGTAGAAGGAGTTGATAACGAAAAAATTCAAGTAACCATTAGCGGTAACGATACTTTTAAAGCTGGAGATCTAAATAAATTTTTATCTGGATTCACTGTTTTAAATACCGACTTAGTTATTTGCCACATGGAACCAAATGTTAAGATTCAAATTGAACTTACTATTGGCAAAGGACGTGGTTATGTTCCTTCGGAAGAGAATAGAGCTGTAAATGCTGAAATAGGCGTAATTCCTATTGACTCTATCTACACTCCAATCAAAAACGTTAAATATCAAATAGAAAACTACCGTGTTGAACAAAAGACCGACTACGAAAAATTGTTGATCGAAATTCAAACCGATGGTTCTATTCACCCAAAAGATGCTTTAAAAGAAGCTGCTAAGATTCTGATATATCACTTTATGCTTTTCTCCGACGAGAAAATCACAATTGATACAGACGAAAAAGCTGAAAACGAAGAATTCGATGAAGAAGTTCTTCACATGCGTCAGTTGCTCAAAACCAAGCTTGTAGATATGGATCTTTCGGTTCGTGCACTCAACTGCTTGAAAGCAGCCGAAGTTGAAACTTTGGGCGATTTGGTTAAATTTAATAAAAATGACTTGTTGAAATTCCGTAACTTTGGAAAGAAATCGCTTACCGAGCTCGACGAGTTGCTCGAAGCTATGAATCTAAACTTTGGTATGGATGTCATCAAATATAAACTTGACAAGGATTAATATCAGGAAATGAGACACAATAAATCAATCAATCATTTAGGAAGAACAAGTTCGCACCGTAAGGCTTTATTGTCAAATATGGCAGCATCGCTTATTCTTCATAAAAAGGTAGCTACCACTATTGCAAAAGCCAAGTCGCTTCGTACTTATGTAGAACCGCTAATCAGCAAATCGAAAGAAGACTCTACTCATTCACGTCGTGTTGTGTTTAGTTACCTTCAAAACAAAGATGCTGTAACTGAATTATTCAGGAATATATCGGTTAAGATTGCAAGCCGACCAGGAGGTTATACTCGTATATTGAAAACTGGAAGCCGATTGGGCGACAATGCCGATATGTGCATTATCGAATTGGTCGACTACAACGAAAATATGTTGGCTGCAAAAGATGCCAAAGCAAAAACTACTCGAAGAAGTCGTCGTGCTGGAGGTAAAAAGAAAGAAGATGGAATAACCGAGGCTGTTGTTGTCGAGACAAAAGCAAAAACGGAAACTTCGTCGGAAACCGAATCCTCTGACAAACAATAAAGAGAAATTTAAAAGGGATAAAGACGAAAGTTGTATCCCTTTTTTTATTATATTAAATAACCAAACCATTTAATTTTTAAAAAATCATGGGAGATATAGCAAGTGTACATGCTCGTGAGATCTTAGATTCACGTGGCAATCCAACAATTGAGTGTGAAGTTGTGCTTTCGAGTGGCGCAATTGGTCGTGCAGCAGTTCCATCTGGTGCTTCAACAGGCGAAAACGAAGCCATTGAACTTCGCGATGGCGACAAAGGACGTTACTTAGGAAAAGGCGTGCTTAAAGCTGTTGACAATGTTAACAAAGAAATAGCTAAAGAAATTATTGGTATGAGTGCTACCGACCAGGTATTGGTAGACCGTACTATGATTGAATTAGACGGAACAAAAACAAAAAGTAAGCTTGGCGCAAACGCTATTTTAGGCGTTTCGATGGCTGTTGCTAAAGCTGCTGCCGAACACCACGGTTTACCATTGTACCGTTATATTGGTGGTACAAATGCAAAAGTATTGCCTGTTCCAATGATGAACATTATCAATGGCGGTTCACACTCCGATGCTCCTATTGCTTTCCAAGAATTTATGATTCGCCCTGTTGGCGCTTCTTCGTTCCGCGAAGGTTTGCGTTATGGTGCTGAAGTTTTTCATAGCTTAAAAGCAATTTTGAAATCAAAAGGTCTTAGCACTGCAGTTGGCGACGAAGGTGGTTTTGCCCCTAACTTTGCTGGTGGTACCGAAGAAGCTCTCGACAGCATTATTGCTGCAATCGAAAAAGCAGGTTACAAAGCTGGGAAAGACATTATGATTGGTCTTGACTGTGCTTCTAGCGAATTCTTCAAAGATGGCATTTACAACTATGCAAAATTTGAAGGCGAAAAAGGTGCAAAACGCACTCCTAAAGAGCAAGCTGAATATTTGAAACAATTAATTAGCAAATATCCTATCGACTCTATCGAAGATGGTAACTCAGAAAATGACTGGGACGGTTGGAAAATGACAACTGACCTTATTGGTGACAGATGCCAGTTGGTTGGCGACGATTTGTTTGTAACCAACGTTGAATACTTGAGAAAAGGTATTGCAACAGGTTGTGCAAATTCTATTCTTATTAAAGTGAACCAAATTGGAACTTTAACAGAAACGTTGGATGCAATTGAAATGGCTCACCGTGCACGTTACACTTCAGTAACATCACACCGTTCGGGCGAAACCGAAGATGCAACTATTGCCGATATAGCTGTAGCTACAAATTCTGGTCAAATTAAAACTGGTTCATTGAGTCGTTCTGACCGTATGGCTAAATACAACCAACTTCTCCGTATCGAAGAAGAATTGGGCAAAAATGCAATCTACGGATTTAAGAAATAATGTAAAAATTTGCAAATGTGAAAATGAATAAAAGCCGCTCAAGATTTTGAGCGGCTTTTTTAGTTGTATGTCGGGCATGGTTCTTTTCTTGCGAAGTGCAAGTCTTCGTACACGCCGAGTTGAAAGGAAGTGTTAGTGAATGGCAAGGGTGTTTAGAGTAATCTGGAATCTGAAAGAAGCCATTAACAAAGTTAGCGTTCTGACGCACAGAA
>CAMDBI010000005.1 GCA_945889005.1 Bacteroides fragilis | reverse complement strand
AGCACAAAAAACCAGTTATGACAACAATATTGGCCCCCAAAAAAGAACTATTGAGATCAATTCGCATCTTCTTGTCTAACAAAATGACTTTTTAATTAAACGAGCCGAACAAAAAGCCTCCACTTATATTTTAATCGCTCAATTTAGGTTTTACTTTTTGAAGCAGGGAGTCCATAATAACAATCAAAGATTCCATTTGAATTAGAACTTCCTAATAAATTTACCTCGAATGGTCCACTAGCCTGAAAACCTGCATTTAAAGTAACCCCATTTTTAGCTGAATAAATAACTTTTTTGTTACTATTATTTTGAATAATGTCTGTAGATGTTATAGTCCCATTTGTAGAATAAAACTGAAAAAAGGAATTACTATTTTCTTGTGGTAAAATAATATTAGCATCAACACTAGGTTTTAAATTTATTATTGCATATTGACCATAATTAAAAATATAACTACCAGGTGTTAGATCACCTAAAGTAAAGTAACCATCTTCATCGCCACCCCATCCCCAATTTATGTGAAATAAGTTGTTATCTTTAAAACCATCGACAATAAACGTGTGACCGCTGTAATTATCGTTCCCTGTATATATAATAGGTCTGTTTAATAATAATTCATTTTTTAAAATTGAAATCCAATCTTCATATGAATAATCATTACTAAAAATAACAGAAGCAAACCTATCATATCTAAAATATTGTACAAGTGCATTTACAGCACAATATGGAGATGCTGAAGTAGCTTTAGGTCCATAGTCGGCCTCAACAGATACACCACAATAATATAACAATTTTGATATTTCAGTACTACTTTTGGCAGCATATGAACAAGGAAATTTATAACATACAGAATTCCAATCAACAAGTTGTTCATATGCTGGTAAACCATTAATATTAACCTCTTTCTTGAAATCTGCATAAAGAGGTCCATATATTGGATGTGTATAACTATGATTACCGCTTCCAAATAATGGATATTTATAATAATTCATTACCTGACCCATTGCTAATGGAACACATCCTGCTACGCATCTATTATTATAATTTGAAGAATTATCTATTGGACAAAAATTATTAAAAGATTGATCCCAATAAGTTTTAATTAACGGACTTACAGAACTAGCTGTACTGTAACTTATAAAATTTGCATTTCCTTCAAATCTAGTCCAATCACTGTTTTTAAAATTTGTATTTATTGAATCATAAGCAATCTGATTTGAGTATGATTTTATAATTAAATTTAAACCAGGAGAATTTTTGGCAGTATCGAAATGACCTTTTTGACTATACGCTATTACTGTTTTGAATCTATCGTCAATAGGCAAAATAATATAACCACCATTTATAAAGTTGAAAATGTATAATGTTTTTTTATTATTTGTAGTATATATTAATTTTTCAGATATTGAATCTTCTTTGAACGATTTTTGAGTTCTACTTTTTTCGGACATAACAAAAAAGGCATTTTGAGCAACTTTTTTAGCCATATCTATATTTACTTCTTCTGATTTTAAATAAATAGTAGTAAAAAATAATAATAAGATTAATGTTATTTTTTTCATTTCATTTCATATTTTGTATATATTCAGGTATTTAGTTGAATACAAACAGGTGAATAACTTAGTTTTAATTTATTCTGTCAAAATCATTTTCTTAGTATCCACTTCGTTTCCATCGGTCACTAGCGCGTACATATACATACCGGCTTGGTATTCGAAACTCTTAATGATAAGCGAACCTTGTCCGCGGGTAGCTATTGGGTAGCTCTTTTTCTGCTTGCCCTGCATGTCGTAAACGTATATGGTGGCTTTTTTTACTTCTTTGGCTATGGTGTAGATAATGCTTGTTTGTTTATAGAAGGGGTTGGGGCTGTTTTGTTCAAGGCTATTGACAGTTTCTACTGATATATCGGGAGACTCAGCACTTTTTTGTTTGCCAGTGCATTTTACGCAGCCTTCGAGAATAGCCAATCGTTTTTCGTGGTTGGTCAAAGTTTTAGTTTGCTTGTCTATTATTTTCAACAAACTGTCGTTTGTCGCTTTTAGTTTATCAATATTGTCAGTTTTAACGTCAAGTTCTTTTATGGCTTCCGCAAGAACAGGAATCATCCCTGTATAATTAACGTATTTATCACCCGTATTTGATTCTGTCTGAACCAATTCTGGAAATGTCTTTTCAAGTTCTTGGGCTAAAAATCCGTAGTATTTATTAAGCTCAGGTTTAAACTTGTGACTATCTTTTTTAATATTTCTTTTTGTAATAGAATCGTTTATTATCGGAAAGTTATTTTCAGTTAAAAAAGTTGTTGTATCTGAAGTTGAAATAGCATTTGATACTATATTGGCTTTAGAATTAGAATTTACATTTGCATTTTTAATTCTTTCTGAGTTTATTGAATCCGATAAATAATTAAAGCTTACACCATTGATCGTTTTCAATTTCGACAAATTTGAATTCAATTTATTGATGTTATTTTTTGCTCTTTGATCGCTATAATGATAGTCGTAACCAGCACCATCGATATACCATCTTAATTGCATACCGTCTTCGTCGATAACTTTAAGAAGAAAATTTTGGTCTCCCGGACTCCAAATTACAGCATACTCATCATCGCAATAAAAACCACTTCCTTCACCGTATGAATTTTCAATAATCATGCCTTTTAAATCTCTTCTGCCCGGATCAAAATCATAGTTTCTAGCTTCACCACAAAATCCATATTTACTATGGTTTAACATACCCCCAAAATTTATCATAGTTCTTCCATGCAAACCTATGGTATTGTCACGAAAAAGTTGCATTGTATATGTCGATCCATTATTTGAAAAATCTAAAGAATTTACATGCCCCCAATTATCTGGATTTCCTGTGGTTATAGCCCATTTGTAACCACTTGGATTATATATTTCCCAACAAAAGTTATTGTCTTGATTATTTACTTTAATTTGGGCATGAAGCGAAATAAAAAAAGAAATAAATAAGAAAAAAAGAAAAAAGTTTTTTGTTCTCATAATTTAAGATTTTTAAAGATTAATTTTTATTTTTTAACAGGTGCTAAAATATATACAAATTTTTGACTATAGGGGGGGGGGCAAACTAGATATTTACTAATAACTTATCAACAGTGCTATGGTTTTTTGTTAGTAAACCTAAGAAGATGCTATTTTATAGAAGTGGTGGCAAATAAGGCAAGTTGTTTTGAATGATTCTATAGACTTGGGTGAAGAGCGACTATATCCTCAAATTCATTTGCATCTTCTTTGTTGTAAGAGATTTCCAAAAAACAGCAATCAAGACTTGTTCAATATACCAAAATTTGGTACTTTTGATGAAAGTTAAATTTTATGAATAGAAATACATCAATATCCTTAGGAACATATTTTGACAAATTTGTCCAAGGTAGAGTAATCGCCGGACGATATAATAATACAAGTGAGGTTATTCGTGCTGGTTTAAGGCTTTTAGAAGAAGAAGAAAATAAGGTACTTGCACTAAAAAATGCTATTAATGAGGGTATTGAAAGTGGTATTTCAAAAGACTTCGACTCAGACAAGTACTTAATTATGTTGAAATCAAAAAGAAATGGCTAAATATTTCTTGACGAATAAAGCTGTTGATGATTTAGCAATAATTTGGAAATACACATTAGATTATTGGTCAGAAAATCAAGCAGAAAGGTATTACCTATTATTAGTTGATAGTTTTAATGATATTGCAAGAAAACCACATATTGGCAAACTTTATACGAGTATCAATAACGATCTAAAGGGCTATCATGTTGGAAAACATATTGTTTTTTATCGAGAAAATGAGAATAATATCATTGAAATAATAAGGATACTTCACGAACGAATGGATATAAAAAACAGAATTTCGGAAAAATAATCACACTCACTAAGTATGTTAAATCCCCATATATTTTTATTAATAAATCGTTAGTGAAATATATTCTTCGCTTTTTTAATCCAATTTCTTAGCATCCTTCCAAATCACATCCATCTCAGTCAAAGTCATTTCTTTCAATTTAAGGCCTTTGTGAAGGGTTTCTTTTTCGAGGTAGTTGAATCGTTTCATAAATTTTTTGTTGGTGCGTTCGAGAGCAGTCTCTGGATCGACGCCGTGAAGCCTTGCTGCATTTACAACCGAGAAAAGCAAATCGCCAAACTCGGCTTCGATCTTGTCCTGATCGGCACGTTCAATCTCAACACGCAGTTCTTCCATCTCTTCGCGTACCTTGTCCCACACTTGCGAACGCTCTTCCCAATCGAAACCAATGGCACGCACTTTTTCCTGAATACGATTGGCTTTTACAAGTGCCGGAAGCGATTTGGGCACACCTCCCAATACAGTTTTGTTGCCTTCTTTGATCTTGAGCTCTTCCCAGTTTCTCAACACTTCGGTTTCGTTGGCAACTATTTCGGTGCCAAATACGTGAGGATGCCTAAATATAAGCTTTTCGCAGATTGCATTGAGCACATCGGCAACATCGAATAGTTTTTCTTCTGAAGCCATTTTTGAATAAAATACGATGTGTAAAAAAATATCGCCAAGTTCTTTTTTTACATCGGTATAGTTTCGCTCCAAAATAGCATCGCCAAGTTCATAAACTTCTTCAATAGTAAGGTTTCGAATGCTTTCGAATGTTTGAACCTTGTCCCAAGGACATTTCTCGCGCAATTCGTCCATGATGTTTAGTAGTCGTTCGAATGCTACTTTTTTTTGTTCTATAGTGTTCATATTTTTATTTCATATTTGATTGTGAGTCGAAGTAGAAGTAATACTTTTTTAAAATCGAATTTTTCGCAATGCTTTTATTTTAGTAATACTTCGACGCGAGTTTATTATATTTAATACTTGAACTTCATCCTCAGTGATACGATAAATAATCAGGTGAGCATCCAAAATAATCCAACGGTAAATTTTTAATTTAGTAGATAGGTGTCTACATTCGGAAAAAAGAAAATAATTGTGCGATAAGCTTTCAACAAGTTGCCATATTTCATTTTCTTATATTTCGGCTTGTCTTATTCCAAATGTTTCAATGCCATATTTAAAAATTACATCTATTTCATTGATAAACTCGTCTGATAACTTAACAGGAAGTTTTTTGAGTCTCTCCATGATGCTAATTTTTTCTTCGCTTCATCAATTGTGTAGAACGAACCTTTTTCAATTTCTTGAATTTTTCTTTGAAATTCTTCCTGAGAAATTGAATCACCAGGCAATGCCCAGCTTTTATCGACATTAGTTTTTACAGATGACTTCATGTATTCAATATTTTTACAAAAATAAGAATAATTAAAGAATATTTACAATTCGTATGCTTGCACCTTGAAAACCACGTTTTTGCCGGGAATATAGTTCTGATGTGAGTCGAAGTTCCAGTCCCACGAATCTTTCAACTTATCGGTTGGCAACTCTATAAAAATTAGATTTTTAATATCTTCTGGCTTATTGTCGAACGACAAAACATGTTCTTCTATGTCGGTAATTAAGCACGATTTTCCTATCGGCAACGAGTCGAAATGTTGTTGCTGAATGCGACACCTAAACTTGCTTAATTCTTCATCGCTATATATATTATAAGGTTTCAGGTAATCGATCATCAAAATATCGAGTTGGTTCAAAATATTGACCGATACTATATAATCGAATTCGACGTGGTAAGTAAAACCTTTAATTTCGATATTTTCAAGCGGGTATGCCTTTTTTACACTTTTAAAATATTGTATTGCGTTAAAACATTCGTGCACAACATCGCCCGTTACATCTAAATTGACACATACTACATTTTTAAGTTGCTTGGCCTTGTGTTTAATTTGGTTGGGATGTAATATGTCGAACAAATATACTTTTTCGAAATTTTGAGAAAGAAATTCAATAGGAACATCGAGCAACCAGCCACTTCCCAGTATGGCACAGTTTTTACGACCTTTATTTTCGGCATATTTTATAATCGTGTTTCGAGAGTTTTCGATATGAGCCTTCCAACCATCGCTTTCGTTGATATAGCGCTTCATAATGCCCTGCTGATCCGATTCGTATTTCATGCTACGTAGCATGCGATAATTGCTATTGAAAAACATGTTATTAAATTTATTTTTTTCCTGACCTCAACATCTCTAATTCTTTACTCATAACTTGAAACAATTGATCTTTCAAAATTTTCGGATCATTCGTACCAAACTGTTCATAAGGTATTGGATCCATGACCTTTATTGAAATATCGAATCTTTTGGGACTCATCAAAAAACCCTTTTTCGGAAGCACATGCTGTGTACCTTCCATTACAATGGGCACAATGGGCACTTTATTGTCGAGTGCTACCAAAAATGCGCCATCTTTGAATGAATTGAGCTTTCCGGTTTTTGAACGTGTTCCTTCGGGAAAAATAATGATGTGTTCTCCTGTATTTAAAGCATCGCGGCAATCGTCCATCATTTTCTGAAGACGTTTTGGATCTTTGCGGTCAATCACTATATAACGGTTCATACGCATAACCCATCCTAATATAGGTGTCTGAAAATTTTCTTTTTTAGATACCCATAAAAGGTCAGAGTATATACAGAATACGGCTGCAATATCGAAATAAGAATTGTGATTGGTTAAATAAATACAAGCTTCTTTTTTAATAAGTTTTTGCTTATCGATAAGATTTACTTTCACATTAAACAAAAATAAAAAATGCATTCGGCCCCAAATAGCTGTGATATAATGAGTAAATTTGTTTCGATGGTCAAAAGGCCTTGATATTAACCATAAAAGAAAAAAAATAGGCATATTAACTAGCCAAAAGAAAACAACTATACCATAAAGATAAATCGAATAAAACAACTTTCCAATAAACATAAACATTCAAATTTAAGGATTCAAATATACAGGCATTTTAACAAAAAATAAAGGTATTGTTGATGAAGATTTTTTAAATTTGCATTTTCAAAAGCATTGTTGTATTGAATTCAAATTATTTGATAGTTGTGAAAATTGTAAAAAAGCAATAAATCTATGAGGAATTTTTTATTCATTATGTTGTTTTCCTTTTGTATTGTTCAATTATCTGTTCTAATAGCTCAGCAGCCTAAAGCTATTGAAATAAAGGAAGCTACCAAGAAATCTAATCAAGTACCAACAACTACAACACCCAAGAAGAAAACTAACACCCCCAAACCAACAACACCAAGCCCTACAAACAGAGAGAAAAAAAGTGCACCAACTCCCACTTCACCACAGCCATCAACACCAGAGGTTGTTACCTCTACTCTACCTGTAACTACTGTAACAGAAGTTGAGAAACCAACACCATACGATACAATTATAAAAATGGGCGGTAAAAAAATCCCTGTATTGACAGTCAGAATTGGGGCCAACGAAGTAAATTTCACCCTACTCGATGGGAAACCACAACAATTGCGCCGTAAAGACATTGAAAAAATTTTATATAAAACCGGCAAAGTCGAAGTATTTAACAAGCCTGTTTTTCAGGTAGTAAGCCAAACCTCGTGGGAAGCAATATATGTAACAGACAATCCGGCAGAAGTTGAAGGTTTTTTTGAAATCGACAAAATTAAAGCCAGTGCCTCATCTAATCAACGAAGCATGAAAGATGCCAAACAGAGTGCCACCATACGTTTGCAAAAGAAAGCAGCAACAATGGGTGCAGTAATGGTTTTAATTACCAGCCGACAATCGAAAGGAGGCTATGGCGAAGTGCCCGGTTACGACATCGAAGGCATTGCTTACGCATCGGAACCAAAGCCCAAACCCGTTAAAAAGTAACATCTTTAATGAACATAAAAAATCAAAAAGCATATTTATTACTATCGGGCGGACAAGACTCTTTCGTTTGTCTTCTTTGGGGACTCGAAAATTTTATCGAAGTTGAAGCAGTAAGCATTTTGTATGGTCAAAGTCATAAAATTGAGTTACAATATGCCCAATCAATTGCAAGTCATTTCGACATAAGCCATCAAATATACGACATTGGCGATTTCTTAAAAAATACAGCCAACAGCACATTGCTTCAAAATGGCGACCACAACACCCATCATGGCGAAGCAACACACCTTCCAGCTAGCTTTGTTCCCAATAGAAATGGGCTTTTTCTTACCATTATTTCAAATCATGCATTTAAAAATGGAGAGCCACACATCGACATCATAACCGGAACCTGCGAAACCGATTATTCGGGCTACCCCGATTGTCGCGATGCATACATAAAAGCCAAATCTGTCGAACTTTCGCTGGGGCTCGACAAACCAGTAACTATACACACCCCACTTATGTGGAAAGACAAAGCCCAGACCTTTGAAATGGCTTATAAATACGGCAAATTGAAAGAGCTTAACTCAATGACTCTCTCTTGTTACAATGGCTACGAATCGATGAACGAATGGGGACGTGGCTGCGGCGTTTGTCCGGCTTGTAAACTACGTGAAAATGGCTACCAACAATTTGTCGAGAAATACTACAAAGGCTAATGATATTAAACAATCAAAAGCAATTTCAAGTATCTGAGATTTTCCAATCCATACAGGGCGAAGGCAATTTTTCGGGGATAAACGCATTGTTTGTTCGATTTCAGCTATGCAACCTTCGCTGTACATGGTGCGATACAAAATATACATGGACAGCTCATTCGGGCGAATACCTGCAATATACCCAATCGGAACTTATCGAAAATATTGAATCCTACAACGTTCGTCATGTAATTTTTACCGGCGGAGAACCTACATTATACCGCCTCGATCTATTGGCGGTCAATCCAAGAATCAAATATCATGTAGAGACCAATGGCTCTATAATTCCGACCGAAAAGTTTTCGACTCGTTTACTCGATGGCACCAATATTGAACGTGAAGCTATGGATCTTAATATTGTCAAGAACTTCAACTGGGTAGTTTCTCCTAAACTCAAACATTCAAAACAGGAGATAGATTTTGATGCTCTAAAATTTTGGTCCGACAAAGATTTTGCAATTTTCAAGTTTATTATTAAAGACCCAAACGATCTTACAGAAATTGAAGCCATCTGCGATCAAATTAATATAGATAAAAATAAAATTTACATCGGATTGGAAGGAAACACCATAGAATCGCAAGTAAAACCGATGCTGGTTGATGAAATAATTGCCCGAGAATACCATTTTTCACCCCGATTACATGTAATTTTGTGGGGCGACAAACGACAAAAATAATATGACATACCAAATAAGTAAAAAATTGACCTTCGAAGCTGCTCATAGGCTTGTAAAAAACTACACCGGCAAGTGTACCAACAACCATGGGCATTCGTGGGAAGTTATTTTGTACATCGAGGCACAGGAGCTCGACGATCGCGACATGGTAATTGATTTTGCCGAAACCAAAGCCCTCAAAAACTGGATCGACGACAATCTCGACCACACATCGATACTTTGGGAACAAGACCCCATGTGCGACTACATTCGCCAATCGAGTCAACGCTTGTTTGTAACAAAGAAAAGCCCTACTTCCGAACATATAGCCGAAATCATTGCAGAAAAGGCTCGTGAATTGTTCGATTCGCAAAGAGCTCGGGTATGTTGTATCGAAATTAGCGAAACCTGCACATCGAGCGTAAAACTATTTGTTTAATATACCAATGTACCAGTTTACCAATAAATAGCCACTGTCCACGGTTCACTGTCCACGGTTCACTGTCCACGGTTCACGGTCCACTGTCCACGGTTCACGGTTCACGTTCCACGAAATACGAAAAACGATTTTTATGAATGAATTTAATTTTCTTGGAAAAAAAATAAACGAGCCATCGAAACAGCTCGACACCTTTGCAGCACCAGCAAACGTGAGCATGGTAAAATTTGAAAGCGACGAACTCACAAGCTTTTGCCCTGTAACTCATCAGCCCGATTTCAACGAAATAAGCATCGAATTTCAGCCCGACAAGCTTTGTATCGAAAGCAAAAGTTTGAAACTGTATCTTTGGTCGTTCAGGGAAGAAGCCATATTTGCCGAAACACTTGCACATACAATAGCCAACGACATATTTGACGCTGCAAAACCGCTTTGGTGCAAGGTTACATTGAAACAAAACATTCGGGGAGGTTTGCAATTGTCGGTTGTAGCTGAAAGGAAATAATTTGCAAATTTCAAATGTGAAAATATGCAAATGATTCATTGAATTTTGCTAATTTGAACTTTTTACCCTTTTTACTGTTAAATCTATTAGTTTATGATTTATTGAATTTTAAATAATGAATCAATCCATCAAAAAACATTTTCCGGCAGCCGAAACCTGGAACGAAGTTACGATTAAGTATTTGAAAATAATGACCGAAGAATATGGCTTCCCGGTCGACAAAATCTTATATGCATCGTGTGTATGCGCCGACGAGCTCAACTACATTGCCACTAATTTCAACAACACATTTCGCAATGGTTTCAACTTGGGCGGACTGGGTGGGCTTCCATTCTCAGGCGTTACAGGAATTCAAGCTTATGGCAGCCACATCCCCGACGGAGGAGCCGGGTTTATTTTTTATGCATCGCACGTGGGCATTTCACGCGATGGAACTATAGGGTCTATCAAACGCGAAAATCAAACAACTCCTACTTATTCATGCGGGGCGCTCAATACAGTTCTCGATCTTATGAAACGAGATCATGAATTCGACTGGACTACAAAGAGTTTTAAAATTATTCAGACCCAAACATTAGAACTCATGCTCAACGGACAGAAAGAACGTATCTTTTCTTCGACCGAACCTGTAATTGAAGCAGTAAATATTATCGCCAACACCACCAAATGCCTGTTGCATAGCTTTGTAATCGAAAACAAACACTTTTTTACTGGAAATAAAGTTTTTTTACTGGGAGGTGTTATGATCAACACAGAGCACTATTACGAAAACTATCTGGAAATTAGAGACTTCGACATTATAGATTTGACCGAATAATTTGTTCTTTTTTTGAGCTCATGCTCTTTTTTACATCTTACATTTTTTATCTTTACCATAAAAAAACATGAAAAAACATCTAGTTGTACTTTCGGGAGCCGGAATTAGTGCAGAAAGTGGTATAAAAACCTTTCGCGATGCCGGAGGATTGTGGGAAGAATACGATGTGATGGATGTAGCAAGTTACGACGGATGGCTCAAAAACAAAGAACTGGTACTTCGTTTTTACAACGAACGCCGCGCACAACTTAAAACAGTTAAACCCAATGCCGCACATACCGGATTGGCAGAATTGGAAAAAACATTCAAAGTAACTATTATAACTCAAAATGTCGACAATCTTCACGAAAAAGGTGGTAGTAAGAATATACTTCATTTACATGGCGAACTAACCAAGGTGCGCAGCACCACAGACGAAACTCATATCAAGGACATTGGTTTTAAAGAAATAAACATTGGCGACAAATGCCCCAAGGGTGGTCAATTGCGTCCACATATTGTTTGGTTTGGCGAAGCGGTTCCTGCTATAAACGATGCCATTGAAATAGTTGCCAAAGCCGATATTTTGGTGGTAATTGGTACCTCGCTCAATGTTTATCCAGCTGCAGGTCTTTTAAACTATGCTCCTCGCAAATGTCCCATTTATCTAATCGACCCAAACCCTCTAACTGTTCAAATCGACAGAGAATTTACTTTTATTCAGGAAGTAGCTTCAACTGGTGTCGAAAAGTTAAAACAATTACTAATGACAAATGACTAATTACTAATGTCAAATTTGAAAATGAGGAAATGTGGAAATTAAAAAAAAGAAAACTATTAATAGAAATGTTTGAGACATTTGCACATTTGCACATTCGACATTTTCACATTTTTCATTTGTACATTTTTATATTGTTTTTTTCAATTTCGACATATGCCCAAACCTTTGGAGGTGGTGCTATTGCCGGTTTTACAGGTTCACAAATCGATGGCGATCGTTTTGGCGGATACCACAAACTTGGTTTGCAACTTGGTGTTTTCACTACCCGAACAATAAACAAAAAATTTACTGCACAAATTGAAATAAAATACAACCAAAAAGGTGCGACCAAAATTACCAACTCTAACGAAATGGATCTGTACGATGTTCGTTTGCAATATGCCGAGTTAGCTTTACTATGTAGATACAAAGTTTACAAAAAACTGGAAGCTGAACTCGGTTTTGCTCCTGCCATACTCTTGAAGGCCAAACAGAACATCGATGGCGATCTGTTTATTGCCAATCCTTTTAAAAAATACGACATTCCATTTATTCTGGGTGCATATTACTTTTTTAAACCAAAACTTGCACTAAACATTCGTTTTTCAAATTCGTTGGTTACGATTAGAACCAATACCTATACCGATAAATATTTTCATTATTACGGACAATACAACAAACAACTTTGTTTTGGAATATACTACTATATTAAATAATACAATAAATGAGTAAAAGGAAAGTTGTAGTCGCAATTACAGGTGCCAGTGGCTCTATTTATGCTCAATTGCTACTAAAGGCATTGTCAAAACTCAATACTGAAGTTGCGGTTGTTTTTTCAGAAAAAGGAAAAGAGGTTTGGCAATTCGAATTAGGCTCAGGCAGCTTGCAAGGAATTGAATATCATCAATATGCCACTCACGATTTTTTCGCTCCCTTTGCCTCGGGTTCTTCCAACTTCGATACTATGATTGTTTGTCCTTGCTCAATGGGCACTTTGGGTCGTATTGCATCAGGCGTATCTGACGAATTAATAGGTCGAGCTGCCGATGTAATGCTTAAAGAACGCAGACGATTAGTACTGGTTACGCGCGAAACCCCCTTGAGTCTTATCCATATTAACAATATGAAAACGATAACTGAAGCCGGAGGTATTATTTTGCCTGCTTCGCCATCGTTCTATTCAAGACCTTTAGATATTGAACAAGCTGCAATGACTGTTGTATCTCGCATTTTGAGCATCTCAGACTTCGAAACTGATGCATTCAAATGGGGAGAAAACAATAAGTAATTACTAATGACTAATGTAAAATAGTTTTTTCAATTAGTAATTAGTCATTTGTAATTAGTCATTTATTCTGTAATATCCTCAATTCCTTGATCGGGAGCATTCGCATTTATGGCAGTAGGTTTTAATTGATTAGAAACAAGCTGCTTATAATTCGTCCTATTATTAAATATATCGCAAGCCATAAATAGTGCATTTCTAAACGATGCACAATCAGCTTCTCCTTTTCCGGCTATTTCGTATGCCGTGCCATGTGCTGGAGAGGTGCGTATAATAGGCAATCCGGCAGTATAATTAACCCCTTGATCCATCACCAAACATTTAAAAGGTGTTAAGCCTTGGTCGTGATACATGGCAAGAACAGCATCGTAGCTTTTAAAATTTCCTGAGCCAAAGAAACCATCGGCAGGGTAAGGACCAAATGCCATCACGCCATTGTCGCGGGCTTGTTTCAAAGCTGGTGCAATAACTGTTTCGTCTTCATTGCCAATTACGCCATTGTCGCCTGCATGTGGATTGATCCCCAATACAGCAATTCGAGGTTTTCTGACACCAAAATCCTCTATCAACGAACGATTCAAAACTTTTAATTTTGAAATTATCTTTTGAGTAGTAACAGCTGTAACAACATCTTTCAATGGAATATGATCGGTAACTACCCCAACCCTAAGCTTATCGCTTGCCATAAGCATAAGTACTTCGCCATTATTGCCAAAATGGTATTGCAAAAAGTCTGTATGACCTTTAAACTTGAAGCTCTCGCTTTGAATATTCGACTTATTGATAGGCGCTGTAACCAACACATCAATTTTCCCTGCTTTTAAATCCTTTACAGCACAATCGAGAGCAATATACGATGCTTCCCCAGCAATAGGTGTCGATTTACCTAATTCAACCTTCACATTTTCGTCGACACAATTTATAAGGTTAATTTTCTTATAATGCACTTCATCTGCATTTCTAATTGCGTTAATCGTTATATTGTTTATATTTAGTGCTTTTCGATGGTATGCACATGCTTTGGCCGAGCCATAAATAATTGGAGTACAAGTATCTGTAATATGTGGTTCGAGAAGGGTGTTCAGTATAACTTCGTAACTAATTCCATTTATATCACCATGGGTTATTCCAACCCTAATTTTCGTATTTCTCATTAACTCTTTAGTGTTATGTAATTTAAATAATGCTTAAAGACAATATTGCCATTGTTCATTATTAATTTTTCTTATATCTATTGTCTATTATCTATTATCTATTATCTATTATCTATTTAACAATATTATACCCAAAACCTGCAATCAAATGAAAAGCCCAGCTATAAACATCAGCATTTCCACGAGCAACTTTTACTCTTGAATATCCAAAAGTAGTTTTTGCTTCGGGATTAAAAAAGAATCTCTTTGAAATATTTACAGGACGTGCAACAGAAAAAATAGCAACAGGTCCGGTCAAATAATAACCTTCATAATCTTTTTGATTGTTGTAAAGATCCATTCCTCTAATTTTCGATTCAGGATGGGCTAGAACTACTCCTAAACCTGGTCTAATTACAAACTTATTTTTCTCAAATCCTCTGTTAATCGTTAATATATTATAACCATGACTAATAGAAAAATTATGAATCTCGGGTGTTTTGTTTGCCAAATACATTTTATGATGAATGGCTTCAAACTCCCAAGACTTACCATTTTTCCAACGAGCAAGCCTCCAATCCCAATACACTGGCTTAACAAAAGGCTCGGCGTACCATTTTGCCCACAACTTTATATCGGGAAATCCCGATTGCCGTATTGTTAATGGCGATGGGGTAGTCCAAACCGTACCCCCATGAAGTTCGAATGTCCATTTGGCATACAGATTAATACTAATAAAGAAAAAGCTAATAATAATTATAGAACGACACATTTATTTAGCAATACACTTTTGTTCAAAGAAATGGTACAACAATCGCAATCCAAATGCAGTACCACCCTTACCACGATAACTATCGTTCTTTTTACTAAAAGCAACTCCGGCAATATCGAAGTGCATAAAAGGGTACGATGTAAAGTGTTCTAAAAATTTTCCGGCTGTAATTGCACCTGCACTTTTCCCTCCAATATTTTTGATATCTGCAATATCTGATTTTATCTCTTGTGCGTAATCGTCCCAAAACGGAAACTCAGCAATACGCTCAAATGTAAGCTCGGCACTTTTCTGAAGATCCGATTTTACTTCGGCCGAAGCATTACCCATTGCCACAAGAGCATAATTTCCAATTGCAATAGAAGCCGACCCTGTCAAAGTAGCCAAATTTATTACCAACTCCGGATCGTAACGTTTTGCATAAGTAAGAGCATCGGCAAGTATCATTCGCCCCTCGGCATCGGCATTGAGCATTTCCACTGTTGTGCCATCCATCATGTGAATTACATCGCCCGGTGCATAAGCATTGCCCGAAGGTCGATTGTCGGTAGCTGGCATCAGACCAATAACATAAATTGGCAGTTTGTTTTTTGCAATGGCATAAATCACTCCAGCAGCAATTGCAGCGCCGCTCATGTCCGATTTCATATAATCCATACTATCGCCGGTAGGTTTGAGGCTCAAACCTCCGGTATCGTACACTACGCCCTTTCCAACAAGCACGTATGGTTTAGAATTAATAGCATTGGCAGGCTTCCACTCTACCACTGTAAATGTTGGAAGATCGACAGACCCCTTGTTTACAGCCAACAACCCGCCCATTTTCAAAGCTTCAATTTTTGTTTTATTAAAAACCTCAACTTCGCAACCAGCTTCGGTGCCAATATTCAATATCTCGTCGGCAAGTGCTTCGGCATTCAACACATTTACAGGCTCATTTATCATATTGCGCACATAATAAACGGCACTCATTACATGGTGCAATCGCGTCAATTCAACTTCTTGAACTTGATCACTAATTACATTTATATGCTTTAGTTTGCAAATCTTTTCGTCTGCTTTCTTAAAATATTTTGCAAATCGATATGCTCCTAAAACTATACCTTCGAGCAATGCCATCAAGCAATTCGCCTGAATTGCAGTGTCAACAATATCCAATGTATCAATCTTGTAATCAGACAAACGATTTTGAACCTTACTGCCCTGTTTTCTAATATCTTCCAATTGCAAGTGCAAAGATTTTTTATCGTCTATTACAACTTGAAAAAACAAACGATCGTATTGGTTTACAACTACTAAACTATCGCCTTTTTCAATTTTTTCAATTACATAATTGTATTCTTTTTCCGAAAGTCCATATTCGTTTTTAATATTGTTTTTAGCACTAATAATCAATACATTATTTTCAAAAACAATGCTTGCTTTCTTTTCTATTCTAATATCCATAATCTTTCTCCTTTTTCATTATTGCACAAAAATACAAAATAGCGCTTAATAGTTTTATTTGGAATGAATATATTTTACATTTGCCAGTCAATCGAACATCTATATGAATATTGATTATTTACTTCAAAAAGCCATTAATCTCGAATTTCTAAGTAAGGAAGAAGGATTGGAACTATATCTACAGGCACCCTTAGCCGGTTTAATGTTTGCAGCCAACCAAATACGTCAAAAATTGGTTCCGGGCAACGATGTCACCTGGCTGATCGATCGCAATGTCAATATTACCAATGTATGCCAATCGTGTTGTAAGTTTTGCAATTTTTATCGCACCCAACAATCGACCGATGCATATATAACAAGCATTGAACAATACAAACAAAAAATAGATCAACTCTATGCTTTGGGTGGTAAGCAATTGCTATTACAGGGAGGTATGCATCCAAAACTGGGGCTCGATTTTTACAAAAAACTTTTTTCAGATCTTAAATCATTGTATCCCGATTTGAAATTACATGCTCTAGGACCTGCCGAAATAGTGCATATTTCGAAAATGGAGAATTTGACATACAAGCAGGTATTGCAATCTCTTATCGAAAGTGGTCTCGACAGCTTACCGGGTGCGGGAGCCGAAATATTGGTCGACCGTGTTCGCCAGATTGTATCGCCCGGCAAGTGCAAAACCGACCAATGGCTCGATGTAATGCGTGATGCTCATCAATTAGGTCTGATTACTTCGGCAACAATGATGTACGGACATGCCGAAAAGCCCGAGGAACGTATTGAGCATATTATCCGTATTCGCGAAGTACAGCAAGCAAAACCTAAAGATGCTATTGGTTTCATTGCATTTATTTCTTGGCCTTTTCAAGACGAAGGCACTACACTTCAAACAAAATATAATATTGAAAACAATACAAGCCACTTAGATTATCTTAGAGTTGTTGCCATTAGCCGCATTTTATTACCCAACATTGTCAATATTCAAGCATCGTGGCTAACTGTAGGCAAACAAATTGGTCAATTGGCATTACACGCTGGTGCCAACGATTTTGGCTCTATTATGATTGAGGAAAATGTGGTTTCTGCTGCAGGCGCCAACTATCAATTTGATGTAGAAGGTATTCAGAAAGCTATTTCAGAGGCTGGTTTTATTCCAAAGCAACGAAATCAGAAATATAAAAAACTTTAAAAATTTAATAACCTATTACCCACAAGGTACGCTCGTCGTCTATGCACTTATCAATAATCTGAATGATCGTTTTATTAACTTCAATAATTTTCGACAAATATAGTTGCCAATCGTCTGTCCAATCGACATTTTTACGTTGAATTTGATTTAAATAACCTTGACCAAGAAAGGTATTATTTATAAATTTCACAAAAAAATCGCAGGTATTGATCTGCTCCAGTTTTCCAAGATGGGTTTTTAATTCATTCTGAAGTATAACAATATTACGAGCGTTAAATTTTGAAGGACCAAAGTATTCGTACAAATCGTCGCTTTTTTCGAAACATAAAGCAAATAAATTAAAGACTTCGCTACTCAGAAACCGCGACTCAGGGCTTAATTTCTGATATTCTGTATTACTTCCGGTTGTATTAAATTCAACAAAATTGAGGTTATCTATTCCGAAAAAGTTTAGTTTCATATTTCATGTATTTTATCTGCACAATAAATATACAAGTTTTTTTTATATTACAAAAGAAACTCCTCCCATATTGTCGTGTTTAGCTCCAGTAACACTTGCCAAGCAATTTTTTTCTCCTCTTTGGTGCAATAGTCCCAAAAAAGCAAAAATCATCGCTTCTTTATAATCGACAAGCTCTGGTTCCGGTATTATAATTCTATGCGAAACTTTTTTCTTTAGTAAAGTTATTAAAAAGGCATTATGGGCTCCACCTCCTGTTACCAAAACCTTTTTATCGCTCCCGGTAAAGCAAATAGACAACTGACGGACTATATGCTCATAGAATGTTCTCAATTTATCTTCAACCGAGAGTTTTGTATCTTCCAACATTGAAAATACGTACTTTTCAACCCATTCGCGCCCCAACGATTTTGGATACGCAAGTTGATAGTATTCAAGTTTGTTTAGCTTTTCAAGTAGGGGTTTATTGACAATACCTTTTGAAGCCAATCCACCATCTTTATCGTAATCGAATCCTAACTTTCTGGAATAATGATTGATAACATAATTGACAGGACAAATATCGTATGCTATCCTTTTCTTATAGTGCGTATATGAAATATTGGCAAATCCACCTAAATTCAAACAATAGTCGTATTGCGAAAACAGATGAATCTCGCCGCTTGGAACCAATGGTGCCCCTTGTCCATTAAGAGCTACATCAAGCAATCTGAAATTACTAATAGATTGCAAACCTGTTTCAGCTGTAATAAAGGCTCCATTGCCTATTTGCAAGGTAAACCTTTCTGTCGGATTGTGAAAAACGGTATGACCATGCGACGAAATAAAATCAACCTTTAATTTGTATTTCTGAATGAAGGATTTGACACTCTTACCAATATATGATCCATATTCATAATCGAGCTTTATTAGTTCAATACCGGTCAGAACATGAGCATTGCTAATCTTATCTAAGATTTCTTGAGTATAATGATTCGTTTCGGCATTAACAATTTTGTATTGCCAACAATCCTGAGCTTTCCAAAACTCGCAATAGGCTATATCAAGTCCATCGAGCGACGTTCCGGACATTATTCCTACAACACAAAACTTTTTCATAATTAGATTTAGTAGTTTATAAGAACATCATTACTTTTTTTTATTCTGCTTAAGTTCTAAAACCACTTCTGTTGCAGCACGGTTGAACAATGACCAAAGCGTTTCTTCAATTTTTTGAGTTGTAATTTTATTTTTAGCAAAATTCATACCTGCAATGTAATCATTTGTGACTACTACTGGTTTTAGTGCTGTCCCAAAACCATCGGCAGTTCTAATCGGAATATATCCATGCTTGTCGTAAATCTCAAATACTAATGAAACCTTAGGAACAAATTCATCTTTCAAATACTTAACACCATTATTGTCATACACTTCGCTTTCAATTGTCATTAGCATTTTAAAGTAATATTTTGTATCGGATAGTTTTATAGCCTTTTGAATAGAAATATCGGGAAAACCAAATTCATCGTATTTTACTTTATCGTTAAAACTATTGGCAGGCAAAATGTAGGTTTTAAATGTATCTTGCATCTTTTTACAAATCATACTCCACATGGTTTGCACCATCATACCATTTACCTTAGCTTTATCATCTGCAGCATTTAATGTAATCTGGGAGGCTGTCGACACTAAAAGATCTGTAACAGACTCTTCTATTTCGTATGTAAAAGAAAAAAGTGTAAATTGTCCATTTGCAAATTTCTGTGCTGAAAGTTGAAGAATATTTGCCACAACTACGATACAGCAAAACAACAAGTATTTAATTCTCATTTTCAATAAGTTATTTGTTTAATTTCAAAATATAAAAATACTAAAAAACATTAAAGATTAATTAACGAAAAAAATTAAATTTCAAAAAAGTTATATTTTGTTTCATATCTACCACTTTTATTTCTATAATATGTTCTTTGTTTGGAATAATTTTAGAATTATCGAAAACATAAAAAATTTCATTTTTTTTAAGATCATACTCGAAAAGAGCCCACTCCCCATCAATTTTCACTTCGTATGAGGCAATTCCCGAAAGATTATCACTTATTTTAAACCGTATATTATTAATTTTACTTAATTTTTCGGGATTAAACAAAGGTTTTACTTCTGGAGCAGTTGTATCTATTACTAATGAATAATATCCAAAATTCCTCAAATTAGACTCTACTTTATTGTTTTCAAATTTCCCTCCAATGGCAGCAATTTTATTTTTTTCTATATCAACATACACCAGTAGAAGTTTTTCCTTCAACGAATCGAGAACTTCCCTGTTTGGTTTTATAGAAAATTGAAATGGTTTCAGAAAAGCCGTAAACTCGGGTTGCAATAAATAAACAGGCGAGTACAAGCCCTCAATACAGTGCTTCACAGTATCGCACTTAAACAAGATATTATTAAAAAGGGTTCCAGCTGAGATATTTATTGAATAGGTGTCAGTATTTATTGTATTCTTTATATTCCATTTAAAATAATTGCTATCGTATATATACATATCTAAGATTTTGTTATCAAACGTATTGCATTTAATTTTGAATTTCAAGGTAGATTTGTTTCCAAAAAAATCTTCAACTACATAAGTTATCCGATGTAAATTCGAGTCATTCAGTTTAATTATTCCGCCATTGGCGCTGTTGTAAAACCTCAGTTTGTTATTGGGCAATATTAATTGTCGGTGAACTTCATTAGATTTTGTAAGTAACTCCTCATAGTCGATATGAGCATTTATATATCGACTTTCGTTGTACGACAACTGTTCTATAGATTGTTGAAAATAAATGAGTGTATCCATTTTTACAGTGATCTTACTCAAGCCGCCATTATAAGCATTTTTCGAAATCTGATCAACCACCAATATACCAAAACTAAGTGTTGATGGAACATGAATAATTTCAGTTATTTCGAATTCGCTACTATTTAAGCTTTTAATATTGTATATTTTCTTACGAGAAATTCCAAACTCAAAACTATCTTCATTATATACATACAATTTTTTAAAAACTGGAGAAAAAGAGTCACTTAACCCAGGAATTTTTTGCATCACATTAAGCGGGTTTTGGGTTTTGGTCTCTCTAATTTCGAAATGCAAGTGAGGAGCTGAAGATGTACCCGAATTTCCAGAATATGCAATAATGTCGTCTTTTCTAACTATAAACTTATTAGCCTCGGGAAACAAATCGACAGCAAACGACTTTTGCAAATATTGTTGATTTTTAATATAATTATGAAGTGCAGTGTCTCTAAACCCATATAGATGGGCATATACACTTGATGTTCCGTTCGGGTGTTCTATATATATTGCCTTACCGTATCCACCTGCCTCAATTTTTACCCTCGAAACAAAACCATCGGCTACGGCTAATACAGGCAACTTTTCAATTCCACGTGTTCCATAATCAATGCCTGTATGAAAATGATTGAGTCTAAGTTCAGCAAAAGTCCCCGACAAATTATACGCATCTTTAATTGGAGAACTATAATAGTATAAACTATTGTTGGCAACCAAGTCTCCCTCCCACAAAAAAAATAATATAACAAACTTCTTAATTAGGCTACAGAACATATCGATAAGTTGAAAAAATTCAAATATAAAAAATATATTTTCGTTTAAGCCAACAAAAAGACGCAACATTATATTAATATTTTTAATGGTGTATTATCTTTGTAATGTATTTCGATTTTTAATTCATGGAAAATAAAGAAAACTTGATTGAAGCTTTAAAAACCAACATTGCTACATTAAAATCAATGCTAGAAGATGAAAGAAACAATTCGAACCAACTTCGAACCGAGGTTGCCGATTTGCATAAACATCTGAAAATTAAAGAAGATTCATTTTCTCAATTAGAAATCAAATACAATACTTTGAAAGTTGCACGCTCTTTGGTTACAAATACCGAAGATGCACATTCGGCAAAACTAAAAGTAAATACCATAGTGCGGGAAATAGACAAATGCATTGCCCTTTTAAACAGATAGTTGATTCAATTAAATGGAAGAAAAACTTTCTATAAAAGTAAATTTGGTCGATCGATACTACCCTTTGAAAATCGAAAGAAACGAAGAGGAGGTAATTCGAAAAGCTTCTAAAATGATCAATGAACGTGTATCGCAATACAAGCAACGATATACCGACAAAGACACTCAGGACTTTTTGGCTATGGCAGCCTTACAGTTTGCCATCAAAATAATAGAAACCGAAAACCAAACAAACGATCAAACTTTTATAGACGAGTTGCGTATTATAAATCAAGAATTGAGCGAATATTTAGAAAAAGCGCAGTAAATTTAGGTTCTTTAACATATAAACAATATACCCGCATTGTTCTTCAAATGGCGTGAAACTCAACATTTAAACCATTAGGGAATGACTCGACTCTACCAAGGCAGGCCACAACCCCGCCTCCAAACGGTACCACGATTTATCGTGACAGTGGAAACCTGAATTAGAGCGGCAACCCTATTCATATTAACTTGGAGTTTCCAATCCATTTTTTGAAGAACACATGCGGGTTTTTTATTTTAATACTTTATTAATTTTTATTTAAAAATGACAATATTATTTACATTAACAGCAGTTTCACTTCTGTCTGTCATTATTTCCAATTTGATTGTAATCGTTATTGGAGGTATTGGCGGGTATTATGCTTTTAATGTTATCCTTCGAAAAAGAAAGGAAAACATTATAAAAGATGCAGAAACACAAGGAGAAGTATTTAAAAAAGAAAAGGAAATACAAGCCAAAGAGCGCTTCCTTCAGCTTAAAACAGAACACGAACGGGTAATAAACGAACGCAACAACAAGATGCTTCAGGCAGAAAACCGTATCAAACAACGCGAAATGCAGCTCACGCAGAAAATTGACGAAACCGACCGTGCCAAAAAAGAAATTGACAATGTACGTGAAAGTCTCAATTCGCAAAAAACGATTCTTGAAAAGAAACATGAAGAAATGGATCGAAGCCATAAAATCCAAGTCGAAAAACTCGAAATTATTTCGGGCTATTCGGCCGAAGAAGCAAAGCTTCAACTCATAGAAGCAATGAAAGATGAGGCTAAAACTCAAGCCATGTCGAACATCAACGACATAATTGAAGAAGCCAAAATGACCGCCAACAAGGAAGCCAAACGCATAGTAATTAATACCATGCAAAGGGTAGCTACCGAAGCTGCTATCGAAAATTCTGTTACAACCTTCCACATCGAAGGCGACGAGATGAAAGGACGAATTATTGGTCGCGAAGGTCGCAATATACGTGCTCTCGAAGCTGCTACTGGTGTCGAAATTATTGTCGACGATACGCCCGATGCAGTTATTCTTTCGGCATTTGACCCTGTACGCCGCGAAATAGCCCGATTGGCTCTTCACCAACTAGTTACCGACGGACGTATACACCCAGCTCGTATCGAGGAAGTAGTTGAAAAAACTAAAAAACAAGTTGAAGAAGAACTTGTAGAAATTGGCAAACGTACCACCATCGATATGGGTATTCATGGGCTTCACCCTGAACTTATCCGTTTGATAGGCAAAATGAAATACCGTTCGTCGTACGGGCAAAATTTACTTCAACACTCGCGCGAAGTTGCAAACCTTTGTGCCATTATGGCTTCGGAGCTTGGTCTCAATCCCAAAATTGCAAAACGTGCCGGTCTTTTGCACGATATTGGTAAGGTTCCCGACGATGAACCAGAATTGCCACATGCTATTCATGGTATGAAGCTGGCCGAGAAATATAAAGAAAAGCCTGACATTTGCAACGCCATAGGTTCGCACCACGACGAAATAGAAATGACAACGCTTATTGCTCCTATCGTTCAAATTTGCGATGCAATTTCGGGAGCTCGCCCAGGTGCTCGTCGCGAAATTGTTGAAGCATACATTAAACGATTGAAAGATCTTGAGGCATTGGCATTGTCGTATCAAGGTGTAACAAAAACCTATGCTATCCAAGCTGGTCGCGAACTACGTGTAATTGTTGGTAGCGAAAAAGTTACCGACAGCGATGCCGAAAAACTTTCGTTCGATATTGCAAAAAAGATTCAGGACGAAATGACTTATCCTGGTCAAGTAAAAATTACTGTAATCAGGGAAACTAGAGCTGTAAGCTACGCCAAATAATTAATATCTAATATATTAAAAAAGCCGATCACTAACGATCGGCTTTTTTGTTGATTACAAAAAAATACTCACAACTTTAATTTACACAAAAACACACATTAATTTGTTTTTTTTCAGATATTTATATTATTTTTATGTTACATTTATAGTAATTGTACTGTTTTATTAGCTATTTCAAAATGAAAAGAAACCTTACATTAGTTCTAATACTTTTAACTTACACGTTCGTTCAGTCTCAAAATATTATTAACCTGTCGAATAGCCAATGGAAATTATGGCTCGACGAAAAAGCTACCTGGCAAAACGACCAACTCTTCTTACCTCCAGCAGATCTGAGAATAATACCAACCAACCCTCCTACATGTAATTGGGAAGGCCTAGACGACGGACGAGGCAAGAATATTTCAATACCAGCAACCGTAGAAGAACATTTTTGGGGAAACAATGGAAACACACACGGCATATCTAGCAATTATGTTGGAGTTTCGTGGTTTTGGACTACATTCCGGATTCCGGCCGATTGGAAAGGAAAACGCATTGTAATTAATTTCGAAAGTTGTAGATTACGAGCAGAAATATATGTAAATCAAAAACTAGCCGGTTACGACCTCATTACAGGCACTCCTTTTAATGTAGACATTTCCAATATTGCCGAAATTGGGAAAAACAACACTTTGGCCGTCCGCATTACAGATCCTAATGGAAATTTCAACTTAAACAACTTCGAACCCTTTTCTTGGGGTAAATATACCATACCTCCAAGCCTTGGTTTTGGCGGAATAACCGGTATGGTTACATTATCTTGTACCGACCAATCGTACATTTCAGATATTTTTATAAAAAACAAACCGTCTATTACGTCTGTTGAAATTGAAACCAATATTGAATCGATCGATGAAAAACCTCTAAATGGCAAGATTTTATATACCATTTCCGAAGCTCAAACACCCGACAATGCAGTACTAAAACAAGTTATCGATGTTTCAAATCAGAAACCAGGTTTTACGATAAAAGCAAATATTTCGATTAAATCTGGAAAAACATGGACCTTGCAAGAACCAAATCTATATCAATTAAAAGCAGAATGGCAAGGTGTCGATGGTAGCAAACATATACTTTTCAAACGATTTGGACTACGTTGGTTTGAAGTAAAAGATGTAGCTGGCGATAAAATGTTTTTTCTCAATAAACAAAGAATTGTTCTACGATCTTCAATTACAAGGGGTTCGTGGCCAATAAATGGCATTTATCCAACCGACGAATTGGCTAAAAAACAAATTCAAACAGCAAAAAGTATTGGTCTCAATATGCTTAGCTTTCAGCAATCTATCGGACAAACAATAGTATTGAACTATGCCGATGAGTTAGGTTTGCTCTATTACGAAGAGCCTGGAGGCTACAAAGCCGGAACTGACAGTTTTTCGAAAGCATTTAACAGCGAAAAATATTTACGAATGATCAAAAGAGATCGCAATCACCCTTCATTAATTATATACAATATGACTAGTGGAGCAGATCGAAATCCTTTTGACAACGAATTGATTGATCTTGCTAATGCCCACAAACTCGACGAAACACGCATCAAAACATTTACATCGACAAGCATCAGTAAAGATTTTTATAATGGAACAAACCCAACAACAGCCGCTCCATTCAAAACACACATGCTTCCATACGATCAGAAAATGTACGATTTTGGATGGTGGGACCAACACCATGCCGAAGGACCCGGTTCATACAACGACAATTGCTACATTGGGCCCGATAATATATACCGACATATCAACAATCCCAAAGAGATTGTTTTTCTTGGCGAAGAAGGAGGCATTGGAATTCCGCCTCGCCATCACTTACTAAAAGACCAATTTAACTCAGAAGGCAATTTGGGTTGGGATGGTGAAGCATTTCTAAAACAAGGTGAGGCATTTGAAAAATTTCTAACCGAAAAAGGGTTTCGAAAAGCATTTACCAGCATGGAAAGTTTTACAACTAACATGTCAAAAGTGGCATTTTATTACCAGGGTCGCACCATCGAAAACTTCAGAATTGGGAATACTGGCGATGGCTATGTAATAAATGGATGGGAAGATTCAAAAGTAGGAAATCATTGGGGCATTGTAGATATTTTCAGAAATCCAAAAGCTTATGCCTCTGCATTGGCATATTACAATCAACCGCTTTATTTACCAGTAAAAGTTAGAAACAAAGTACTTGAAAACGGCAGTAGTACAATGGTCGATGTGTATATAATTAACGAACGCGATCTGAAAGGATCACATAGTCTGTATGTTAAAGCAGAAGATAGTTATGGAACCTTTTGGGAAAAAACCTACGAAATTAAAATAAGCGGAGGTAATACCTTTGGTGAACTTTTAGTAAGAGACATAGCTATAAAACCCGAAAAATCTGGCACAGTAAAAGTATCTGCACAATTATTGACAGGCAGCATGATAGTTACATCGGGCTACGACGAAATTTATTGCGTAGATCTTAGCTACTATGAATCGTCACAAACAATTGCTGTTTGGGATACAACGGGTACGATTCAAAAATTATTGGACAAAACCGGAAAATTTAATATAAAAGAATACCAAAAAGGTATACCAGTTGAAAAGTGCTTAATTGTAGGACCTTGTATACAACCTGGTTTTGCAATCGATACTCAAAAAGACCCAATTATAGATTGGGTTATGCAAGGAAATACGTTGATTGTAGTTAAAGGAGCCGATGTGTGGGCCGAATACCTTTCGAAAAAAGAAATAGCCGACTACAAAGGACGAATGAATATTGGAAAATCTTCGTTTGGCGGCAATTATTTTGTTCGGGAACACGACTTATTCGACGGATTACCTATGAATACCTCGTTTAATTGGGAATACCAATCACTTGCTCAGTACGACAATCGCGAACGATTTGGATTGAGACTTGCCAACGACGAATGTATAGTTGGCGTAACTGCCGATCACAAGCAAGAAGTATATTCGGCTGTAAGTATTATAAACGTAGGCAAAGGTCATATCATTCTCTCTACTCTCGATCTAAATGCAGCCATTCTATCGGATACTCCATCGTCGGTAGTTGCAAAAAGAATTCTTATGAATTATATCATATATGGACAAAACAATTAGAACCAATTTCTTCTTCGGAATATTACTACAATAATAACCGATAACAGAAACGATATTATTGCAACAATAGCAAATGCCATACTGGAGTTTTCGAAATGATTGGTAAGATTCATCCCAAAGAAACTCGAAATCAATGTTGGAACCATAAGCACAATAGTTACCGAGGTAAGTTGTTTCATCACTACGTTTAGATTGTTTGAAACAATAGAAGCAAATGTATCCATAAGCCCACCTTGAATTTCGCTATATATTTGCGACATTTCAATAGCCTGTTTGGTTTCGGTAAACACATCGGCCAAGAGGTCTTCGTCAAACTCTTCTACCCGGGCAAAACGCGACCGCTGTAATTTGGAAAGTAATATTTCGTTTGACTTTAGCGAGGTAATAAAGAACAACAAACATTTTTCCATTTTCAAGAGGTTTTGAATCTCTTTATTTTTAGTCGATTTTTCGAGTTCCTGTTCGATATTTGAAATACGAATATTTATCTCTTTCAGATACTTAAGATATTGATTCGAAGAGCGCAGAAACAATTCAAGCACAAAAGTCGATTTATTGTCGATGCTTAGGTTCTTGTTTTTTAGAGGGTTTACAAAATCACGAATAATTTCGTTTTCGTATACACAAAGTGTAATAATTGAATGTGGCGAAATAAGTACGCCCAATGGAACAGTAATAAATGGCAAACTATTGTCGTTTCGAAAAATTGGCACACGAACAATAATCATCAGCCAACGCCCTTCTACGTCCATACGCGAACGTTCGTCGACGTCGAGAATATCGTTTATGTAATAATCGGGAACACGATAATCCTCTACCAAACAATCAATTTCGTCGGGTGTTGGACTGGTTACATTGATCCAACAGTTGCGTTCAAACTTATCTATTTTTTGAAATTGTCCTTTATTTTTCCAAATTGTAAGCATTCTTTTTTATTCTATTCAAGTTGTTAATAAGCATTTTAATTACAAATGACGAAAATTTCAACAACTTCGGAATACAGCTTTTTGTAACAAGCTACAGAATAAATGCTTTTTTGATAAAATAAAACTTAATAAATACTTTAAAATAATTGTTTTCATCTAGTGCCTTGTTTGAGCTAAATCTAAGGCACATATTACAGAAACCCCAGGTTTAGCAGTTTAATAAATCACTTAATGTTTCGGGGCCATCGTCCATCTTGAAATATGTATTGATTTCTGTCTGCAAAACTATGTATTTATTTTGTTTAATAATACTCTTTCGAAAAAAAAATATCAAACGTCTATTTAATGCTAAAATGCTCAATATTATGAATCCCTCTTAAAAATTCTTCAATTAATAATTTTTTCTTGCCCTGAAGTTGCAATTGCTTTATTGAAACAAGCCCATTTGAAGCTGCAACTTTCAAAAATGTTTTTCCATCGGAATAAACCTCCCCTACTTTAAATTTATTGGAAGTGGCACTCTCGAATGAGGCCTCAAACAATTTCAAAGACAGAACAGAGCCTTTGTTATCGATCAATTCGGTCCAGGCAGTCGGGTATGGACTCAATCCATTAATAAAATTTACAATATCGAAACACGGCTTATTCCAATCGATACGGCAGTGTTCTTTAAAAATTTTCGGAGCAGGCATCAATATTTGATGAGCTTGCGGAAGTTGACTCTGAGGAATCTTAGGATAATTGTTTGCTGCAATGGCTCTAACAGTTTTCACAATCAATTCGGCACCTGTTTCCATTAATTTGTCGTGCAAGGTTCCTGCATTTTCGAATGGTTCGATGGGTACCGATTGTTGAAAAATAATATTTCCGGTATCTATTTCATGTTCAATAAAGAATGTAGTAACGCCTGTTTCCTTCTCGCCATTGATAATAGCCCAATTGATGGGTGCAGCACCTCGGTATTGAGGCAAAAGCGATGCATGCAGATTGAGTGTGCCATATTTGGGCATTGCCCAAACTACTTCGGGCAACATTCTAAACGCAACAACCACTTGTAAATCGGCATTAAAAGATTGAAGTTGATTTATGAAGTTATCGTCGCGTAGCTTCTCTGGTTGAAGAACCGGAATATCTTTTGAAAGCGCATATTGTTTCACAGCAGATTGTTGTAATTGCTGCCCTCGTCCTGCTGGTTTGTCGGGTACCGTAATTACTGCTACAATGTTAAACCCGGCCTGTATAAGCGCAGCCATTGGAGCAACTGCAAAATCGGGGGTACCCATATAAACAATTCGCATACAACTATTTTTTATAGGTGGCTAGATTTAAGAAATGACCCATCTTCTCTTTCTTTGTTTCGAGATAAAAATGATTGTGGCTGTTGGGGACCGATTCAATAGGAATATTCTCAACAACATGAAGACCATAACCTTCTAATCCAATTCGTTTTTTGGGGTTATTGGTCATTAATCGAATTTTCCCCAGGCCTATTTCGCGCAATATGCAAGCTCCTACCCCATAGTCGCGTTCGTCGTCGGCAAAACCCAAATCGAGATTTGCCTCTACTGTATCGCGACCAAGCTCTTGTAGTTTATATGCTTTAATTTTATTGAACAAGCCTATTCCTCTTCCTTCTTGATTGAGATATACAAGCACACCCTTGCCTTCTTTTTCAATAGCCCTAAGAGCATTTTCCAACTGTTCTCCACAATCGCAACGAAACGAACCAAATATATCGCCAGTTATGCACGATGAGTGCACCCTTGTTAATACAGCATCTTCTTTATTCCAACTGCCTTTTGTAATGGCAATGTGTTCAAACCCATTAGATTTTTGAATAAACGGTGTTAATTCAAAGTTGCCAAACCTAGTAGGCATTGAAACCGTTACACCCATAATAACAAGACTTTCGTAATTGAGACGATATGCTATAAGGTCTTTAATTGAAATTATTTTAAGATTGAACTTTTTGGCAATTTTCACTAGCTCGGGTAAACGAGCCATTGTTCCATCTTCGTTTAATATTTCGACCAAAACCCCGGCAGGTTTTAAGCCTGCCAATAAACTTAAATCGACAGCAGCTTCGGTATGCCCCGGGCGACGCAACACACCTTTACTTTTGGCTCGAAGCGGGAAAATATGCCCCGGACGACCCAGTTCTTCGGGTGTAGTTTTTTCGTCGACCAAAGCAGCTATAGTTTTAGCTCGGTCGAGTACAGAAATACCAGTAGTGCATCCACTCCCCAGTAAATCGACAGATACAGTAAAAGCTGTTTTAAAAGCGGCATTGGTATTGGTTACCATAAGATTTAGCTCGAGCTTATCGCAACGATCCTCGGGAAGAGGAACACATATAAGTCCTCTACCATGTGTTGCCATAAAATTGACTATTTCGGGTGTAATAAGTTCGGCCGAACAAATAAAATCACCTTCGTTTTCGCGGTCTTCATCGTCGACAACTATTACAACTTGCCCTTGTTTTATAGCCTCAATGGCTTCGACTACTGTATGTAGCTTTATTTCGGTTTGATCAAACATTTTTTATAACAATTTGAATAATTGATATTGCCTCAAAAGAAATAAAGCTTATTAGAATGCAAAAACACGAAGTCGCAAAGAACTATAAATCAATTAAGAAATCTTAGCATTTTTGTGACTTAGCGTTAAAATCGCTTTCAAGACAATTATATTGAGGTACAAATTTAATGTTTTTCTACGATTTATGATCTTTTTGCCTTTTCCCAATTGACACTTTGTTGTTTTCGAAGGTATTTTATGAATCCTGCTATTTGACAATAGTTTATTACCACAAAATAATAAGGGAAGAAAAACCAGCCAGGGATTTTTTTCTTTCCTTTTAATAAAATACCCAAAGAAGCAATTAAATATAAGAGTATTTGAAGCCACAATATAATACTATAAGCATAACTAACTTCAGGCTTATTTAGAACAATCAAAATGTTCAATAAAAATAGCACAATTAATGAAAAAGGCACAATTAACCATCTCAATACTTTGTGTGACCAAAACTTCAAAACAAGTCCAGGCCTTTTAAAAATATTGTGCAGACCGACAATTCGAAACATGGTTTGAAAACCTCCGGCAGAAATGCGAATTTTTCTCTTCATTTCTTCTGATATATTGGCGCTTTGAGTTTCAACAGCAAGAGCTTCAGGAGCGTATTTTACCATAAATCCTCCTAAAGCAATGCGCGAAGCTATAACAAAATCGTCGAGAATAGTATCGGGCTCAACAGGTTCGAAAAGCTCGCGTCTAATTGCAAACAACTCACCGGCAGCTCCAATGGTTGAGCCAGTTGCTGATTCAAATTTCTTGATTAATGCTTCATATTTCCAATAAACGCCTTCGCTAATGGATGGATTGTCGGTATCGAGGCTAGATATTTGTTTTGAACCGGCAACACACCCAACTTTTTTATTTGAAAATGGCTTTATTATTTCTTTTAAAGCATTGACCGATAGCATTGAATTTGCATCGGAAAACACCAATATATCGTTTGAAGCATAGGGCACAGCGCGATTCAATGCCCCAATTTTTCCTTTCCTTTGCGGTTCATATAGTAGTTTTAAACCTGAAACATTCGAAAGAATTGAATTACTTCTATCTGTAGTTCCATCTGTAACCCATATTTGCTCAATTTTCTCTGACGGATAATCGAGCGCTTGAGTGTTTTTGAGCTTCTCAGGTATTATATCTTCTTCGTTATACGATGCAACCACAAGACTCACCGAAGGTTCAATAGTGTAGTCAGATTCAAGCTCTTGAAAGTGAAGCTTTGAAAGTAAAAACATTACAATTAAGTACCCTAAATAGGCATAAAAAACAATACCAAACACTGCCCAAAATAAAATTATCATACCTTTCTGTATTTGTGGTAGAACGACGATAAAGATAGCCCTATTCGAGTGTTTGAATAAATATTAGTTGCAAAATTTTGAGCCGATTTTGATATTTCGTTGTAAAACAGCTTATTATTGATCAGCCGACTAATACTTTCTATAAATTCATTTTGATTATTCGCAATAAGTATATCGCGATTGTGGGTGGCAGCAATTCCTTCGGCACCTATCGAAGTTGAAACAATAGCCTTGCCAAGAGCCATACCTTCAATTATTTTTATTCGCATACCGCTTCCCGAAAAAAGAGGAACTAACTGAATGGCTTCTTTTGCAATAAATGCATAAGCATCGTCGATTTCGCCTAGAAAATTTACATTTTTTCGTTTTAAAAATGAAACAAACTCTTTTGGAGCATTTCTTCCGGCAATTGTAAAACTAACATTTGAATATTTCTCAGACAATACAGGCCATACACGATCAACAAACCATTTCAACCCTTCTGTATTGGGCTTCCAATCTAAGGCTCCGATATAAAACAAACCATTGACCGTGTTTAGGTCCGATTTATATTTTAAGATATCTTCGTTAATACCGGCCGGAGATACCAATGCAGGTTTTGTATTGCCCATCTGAGTTAAAATCGAATGGTCGCGATCGGCAATTGGTACTAATAAATCATATTTATTTA
This sequence comes from Bacteroides fragilis, assembly GCA_945889005.1. Classification (GTDB taxonomy): domain Bacteria; phylum Bacteroidota; class Bacteroidia; order Bacteroidales; family DTGW01; genus CAMDBI01. The sequence continues at coordinate 93,405 of CAMDBI010000005.1, read as the reverse complement.
TTATGCCCTGTTCAAATCTTTTAATTCTTTTGAATAATGTATTAAAATAAAACCTTTTTAAAAGATTTCCTTCTCCCTTTTGAAGTCTTTGCCAAATTTCGTGTTCAATATTATGAGCTCTGTAACTAACTGGAACACTGGTGTTATTCCGAATAATATCTAAATAATAAAACATATACGGACCTTCAATTTGAATAATATCAAAATCGTTGGTTTTAATAATCCCAATTAGCTTTTCGGCATAATTGGAATGATAAAATCTTATTGCATTGTAGGGTTCTTTCGAAAAAAACAAATTGTAAATGGCTTGATAGATATTTATACGAGTGTCGACAAATACATATTCGACCGTAATGTTAAACTGATTTGAATACGTTTCAGAAAAATGTTTAGGTGTATTAATAGCCAAAATATGAACATGATTCCCTGCATCGGCCAATCCAGCAGCTAGACCGGCTGTAGCAATTGCGCCTCCATCTTTGGATGGGTAAGGGGGTTTATTGGTTAATATCAGTATTTTCATTGGCTACAGGCTGAAGCTTATTTTTAATATAATTAAAGCTCTTTTTTATTGTTTTATTGTACCACTTAACATAATGCTCCATATTCATGAGCGACGAATCGTGTGTAGCTTTGTAAGTAATAAATATACCTATCGGCAACAAAATATAAGACGCCAACCACATACCAGCAAAAGGGGTAAAAACAGACTCACGAACCATTTTTTCGCCCGTAAGAGAAATGATATAATAGAAAATAAAAAACAAAACTGAAATAACCAAAGGCATTCCCAAACCGCCCTTTCTAATAATAGCACCAAGTGGCGCTCCTAAGAAAAAAAATACCAAACAAGCAACCGACAAGGTAAACTTTTTGTGCAATTCTATTTCGTGCTTGTGCATTCTTCTCACTTTCGAATATCTTATAGATGCTTCTGTGCTAACAATATTTTTTGCAGATCTGACGGTCTCTATAACCTGATGAATTTTAACTCTTTTATCGCGTAGCTTTATTGAATCCCATGCACTCCAAATCCGAAATTCATTGTTTAATTTAAGATTATTTATTTGATTAATTGAATCGATTTTCGAAATACTATCTGAAACAAGAATTGGCTTTAAAGGTATTGGTCGAGTTTCATTTTTTACAGACGGTTCACCCCATTGAATAAAATTTATTTTTTCCTCAACATTAAAAGTTACAGCAACAGTCGAGTCTTTGGCTAAAAGAAAAGACAGTTTAATACTATCTTTAAACTCCAAATTCCTTCTAAAATTCTTCATCGGCATTTCTTTTGGATAAGATTCGCCAATAAGAACCTTCGAAAAATTTCTCTCATCGACATTGCAATCGATTCTAAAAGAATCAATTGAAACATTCAATTGCCTCATATTCATCATTTGATAATGATTTTTATAGAGCGACTCATCGGTGCGTTGCAAATTGTAGCCTGTAAGCTCAATATTGAATGTTTGCTTTTTAAAATTGTCGCGACGAAATGGATAGGTATTACCATCTCTATTGCCAAAACTCTTTATATCGCTATAATTATAGCCATTGTACAAAACTACTATAAGCTTCGATTTGTCTGCTGTAATTGTCATATTGCCCGAATCGGCAACCGTTACATTAGACGAATTGCTATTCGGAGTATGATTGTAAATAATAAGATTGTACAACATTCCGGTTTTAGAATTCTTTTTCCCTGCTTTTATGCTATAATTGTCTATTCCATTATAAAAAATTCCTTCTTTTATCATTATTTCGGGACGCTTACCATTAATATCGTATAGCAATGTCCGCATTTTCATGTTGAAAAAAGGCATGGAAATATTTGAATAAAAAAAAGCAAAAATTGAAATCAAAGAAATGATATAGATAAGTGGTCTCATAACTCTCATCAGCGAAATACCAGCCGATTTGATTGCTGTCAACTCATAATTTTCGCCCATATTGCCAAAAGTCATAAGTGAAGCCAAAAGTATTGAAAGCGGCAAAGCCAAAGGTACAATGCTGGCAGCAGCATAAAACATAAGTTCTAGAAAAACACCAACACTCAATCCCTTACCTGCCAAATCGTCGATGTATCGCCACAAAAATTGCATAATGAGCAGAAACTCAACAATAAGAAATGTCATTAACAAAGGACCTACAAACTCTTTTAAAACTAGAAAATAAAGCTTTTTCACACTGAAAAATTAATGTTCTGAAGCAAAAATAGAGTTTTTAATGTAAATATCATTACAAAATAAAAAGTGCATATTATAAATTTGTGTACTATTTAGATTGTAATTGTTTCAATTAACATCTAACGGTCAGACAGCCAAAAGATCTAAACCTCTTATTTTTTAATAAATTTCCTGCCAACTACCCCATCTTTATTTGATAATTGAAAATTATAAATGCCAACCTTTAACGAACCCACATTTATCGTTGTGACAGATTCATTTAACTGACCTCTTAAATCGGTAGTAATATCTTGATATCTGGCAAACAAACAAGTTCTATCAGCAATTTTCATTTGAAAATTGACAGTAAGCTGCCCTTGTTAAGTAATTGAATATAAACATATATTGTTTTTGCAATCTATTTTGGTAGTATTTGATTTGTCCTTCTTTCTTTTTCTCATCAAACCAGTCTCTCAATTCTGTCAAAAACGTTCGTGTTTCTGTTTGAATTGCTGTCCCGAAAACTGTTGCTACAACAGTTTCCTTGTGTACGTCAAGTCCGCAACCCTTGGCCACGACTTGCTCAAAGTGAACTTCTTGTGCCATAGTATTGTTGTTTAATATGAATACTAGTGCAAAGATACCTCACTTTTCATGCTCATTGGCGAACGTAGTCGATCATGTAGGTTTCATTTGACCTAAGGCCTCTTGATGCTTTTAACCAAAGCCAAAACATTTTAAAAAATATTGCAATACTATTAACTCTCGACAATTCAGTAAATTTTTAAAAAAACACAAAAAAAACTCCAAGAGCACGGCTTAAATTATAATAAATAAAAAAAGTAGTTTATATTTGCAACCTCAAAATTTTAATTACGATTGATTGTAATTGACAATAAGCAAATTGAAGTTCAGCACTTCTATTTACATTATATTCGAACACAAAATCGCAATTAAAACAAGATGGCGCGGTAGCTCAGTTGGTTAGAGCGCATGATTCATAATCATGAGGTCGGCGGATCATTCCCGCCCCGCGCTACATAGAAAACACAAGGGTTTGAAGCAATTCAAACCCTTTTTTATTTTCTATCGGTTTGAACATAGTTTGAACATCTAACATGACTGCTTTTTCGCATTTCTTTGCAAAGAACCTGTCATATATCATTTATAATCATTAACATATATTTGCTTTCATAATAAAAAATCAAAAAATTATGAAAACAGAAAACAATTTAACAATTCAGGGCTGGCTATCGGAATCGCAAATGCAAGAATTAACTGGATATCGTACCACTACACTTTGGAAACTCCGTCAAGCTGGCAAAATTACATTCTCAAAAATCGGAAAGCGTACATTCTACAAGGAAAGTAGTTTGCATGACTTGCTGAATTAAACCTTCGAACTCTTTTTGAACGGAACGTATATCGTCAATATAGTCGGGTATCCAATCGTGTGGAAGTGAGTTTGTTTTTAATTTTGATAATAAAATTCGAATTTATCATTTTCATCTGTTTCAATATAAATAGATAATAAATTAAAATATGGCTCTTCATAACGAGGCATTTTTTCAATTATTTCAATATATATTTCTTCTTCTAAACTAAACAGCAATTAAAAATAGTATATCAATCTTTTACACAGACAAAACCTATTGTCAAACATTTATCACCTTATTTACTAAAAGAATACAGAAACCGATGGTTTGCTTTTGGTAAAAGAAATAATTCGGAAACGATTTCACCCATGCCTCTCGACCGCATTTTAAAAATCAAGATTAATGAAAAAAATACTTTTATAGAAAACTCATTTTTTGAACCAAGCCTATACTTTAAAGACATTATAGGTGTTACAAGATTTGACAAGCCTGTTGAACATGTAGTATTTTGGGTGTCAAAAGAGAATGCTCTATATGTTTTTACAAAACCCTTTCACAGTTCTCAAAAATTTATTGAACATACAGAAAACGGCTCATTATTTTTTATTCAGGTAATACCAAACTTCGAACTCGAACGTGAATTATTAGGTTTTGGTGAACACTTAAAAGTTATAAGCCCAGAGTATTTGAAAAACAAAATTGCTTGTCGAATATCTGCAATGGCACTTTTTTATAAGTAATATTTTTGTGCAAAAAAATTACTTAATCCTAAATGCGAAAACCCAAACTCAAGTAGCTCACAATCCGAAAAGTAACAAAACAGATGTTTGACTAAATTAGAAACTTATCGCCTATCCCAAATACGTTTTAAGCAATTTACTTCTATTGGTATTACGTAAACGACGAATGGCTTTTTCTTTGATTTGACGCACACGCTCACGAGTAAGACCAAATTTATCGCCTATTTCTTCCAAGGTCATTTCGTGCGAGTCGATTCCAAAAAACGAACGAACTATTTCACGTTCGCGTTCGGTAAGCGTAGAAAGAGCTCTGTCTATTTCTTTACTCAACGATTCTTTAATAAGCTGTCGGTCGGCATTGGGCGAGTCGTTGTTGACCATTACATCGAGCAGGTTATTGTCTTCGCCATCGATAAACGGAGCATCAACCGAAATATGCCTACCCGAAATACGCAACGTATCTTGAATCTTTTCCTTCGGTATTTCTAAAGTATCTGAAAGCTCATCGGGAGTTGGGGTGCGTTCGTTGGCTTGTTCTAGTTTAGAAAACGCCTTGTTTATTTTGTTGAGCGAACCAACCTGATTGAGGGGCAAACGAACAATACGCGATTGCTCGGCCAAGGCTTGCAAAATCGATTGTCGGATCCACCATACAGCATAAGAAATAAATTTAAATCCGCGTGTTTCGTCAAATTTTTCGGCAGCTTTGATAAGTCCTAAGTTTCCTTCGTTGATTAAATCGGGAAGACTTAATCCTTGATTCTGGTATTGTTTTGCAACCGAAACCACAAAACGCAAGTTGGCTCTAGTAAGTTTCTCGAGAGCTTCATGATCGCCTTTTCTAATTCGCTGAGCCAATTCAACTTCTTCCTCAACTGTAATCAAATCTTCGCGACCAATTTCCTGAAGATATTTATCAAGCGATGCGCTTTCGCGATTCGTAATAGATTTTGTAATTTTAAGCTGTCTCATCGTTTTGACGTGTGACGAAACTCCCAAAGAATGTACGATCGGAAGTATCTAAAGTAAAATATAAAGTATGTAAACTAAAGAGCAAAGATATGTCAAAAGATGTTTAAAATCAATATAAATTGTTGGTTAATTTTTTGAATATACTTACTATATTTTTATTAATCAATATTTGTTTTCAATTCCTTAAAGAATTTGTGCAAAGCTGGTGTGTCTTTTGCCTGTACCATTTTTGACAAATTATCGAGTTTGCTCCTAATTTTATCAATTTGTTCTAGAGTATATTGATTGAGCATCACTTCAGATAATAGGTAATAGTTTTCGGACAAGAGTCCCTGAGCAATAGACATGTGTTTTTTGAAAGTTGTTCCAGGAGCATCTATTTTTTTCATGCACGAAGCAAAAATTAGTGACGAAGTAAAAGGTATTGACAATGAATATGCTATTACTTTATCGTGCTCGCGAAACGAGTATTCAAATAGTTTTAAGTTTAAATTTTTATAGAAATTTCTAAAAAACTTTTGCCCCTCTTCATCACCTTCTTTAATAATAATGGCATTATGACTGCTTAGATCCTTCAAATTGGCAAATGTTGGTCCAAACATCGGGTGCGTTGAAACAAACCTTCGTTTTGTTTTTTTATAAAATTCGGGCAAATCGTTTTTTACACTCGCAATATCTGAGACAATGCAATTTTGAGGCAAATATGGCATTACCATGTCAAATGCTTCGTATGTATACTGAAGACTTACAGCATTGATCATCAGATCGGGAGCAAAGTCTTTTATTTCTTCTAGATTTGAAAAACGATGCGCTTTAAACAGGTATTTCATTCGCTTCAGATCACGATCAAACACGGCCACTTCGTAGTCGAGACAAAACTCTTCGACCAACCAGGCTCCCATATTACCTGCTCCGACTAATAAAACTTTTTTTATATTATTCATTTTCATCCACTTGTATTTGCCCCCAATTTTCACCACGTTTAATTCGTGTAACTTGCATCTCGCTTATTAAAAACATCTTAGAAATTACCACATTGGGAACTTTTTTGTTCAATAGTTTTTTAATCATAACAACATGCTTGGGTGTAAGCTTTGCCCGTGAAATATTTTTGGGTCTTCGCGGATTGGCATAAACACCTTTCAAATATTCGGCTGTACGCTTTGCAACTTCTTCTTTACCAGCATACTGCAAATTGGAGTAATGATTATTTTTTTTGTTCCAATCCTTGTGGATGACATGATCTGCTCCATCCTCAGGCTTTTCGAGCCACAATTCGGCTACCAATTTATGAGTATAATAGGCAACTTTTTTTTTGTTAATATTAAATTTAATGGAATTAAAGCCTTTCACCGGGGTTTGCTTCCTTATTTCACCCTCAATTTTATCATACGTAAAAGATTTAATTCGACCATAGTTGCTTACCCAATATCGACCATTCGAATTGGGCACTTCACGCCATTCTTCATCCTCTATCTTTCTTAATTTTTTTGGTAATGTAATCATTTCAAAAAATTTTTTATTACTAAATACAGAAGTTCAGCGCATCAAAGCTTTAAAATAAAATTTATTTCATAGGGTAATGTAATATTTTCAACTTATTACAATAAATAAGTAGTTCATTACACAATTTTCTTTATTTTCTGACTTTGCAGCATTAAATCGGCAATAACGATAGCAGTTACAGCTTCGACAATAACCGGAGCTCTAAGTGCCACGCATGTATCGTGACGACCCTTAACGACAAAATCGGTTATTTCGCCCGATTTGAAATTTAAGGTTTGTTGTTTTTGGGATGTAGAAGAAGTTGGTTTAATGGCCACTCTGAATACCAATTCGTTACCATTACTAATTCCACCATTTATGCCACCGGCATGATTTGTTTTGGTTTTACCATCTTTGCCAATAAACGTATCGTTGTGTTCGCTGCCTTTCATGCGAGCGGCTTCAAAGCCGGTACCAAATTCGATTCCTCGGGTGGCAGGAATGGTAAATATCATGTGCGCCAATAGCGATTCGATAGAATCGAAATAAGGCTCACCAATACCAATAGGCATATTTTGAGCACGACATTCGATAACCCCGCCAATTGAGTCGTTTTCGGCAATAGCCAGGTCTATAGCTTTCTCAATATCTTTAATTCCTCCTGCTTCTATAAGCTGAGCATTGATATCAATTGGGTTTATAAGTTTTTTGGCAACCACCCCAGCTGCAACAAGACCGAGAGTAAGACGTGCAGAGAAATGTCCTCCTCCACGATAATCTTCGAATCCGCCATACTTCTGCGATGCAACAAAGTCGGCATGTCCCGGACGAGGTATATCTCTAAACTCGGCATAGTCGCCCGAACGGGTATTGGTATTCTCAAAAAGTACAGTTAAAGGAGCGCCCGTTGTATGTCCATTAAATACACCAGTCACAATCTTTGGCAAATCAGCTTCCTGACGGGGGGTGGTTCCTTTAGAACCACTCTTTCGGCGCAACAAATCGCTCATAAAATCTTCTTCATTGAGCGGTAAACCAGACGGACAGCCTCCAATAGTTACTCCAACTATTGGCCCATGCGATTCGCCAAAAATGCTTATTCTGTATTGATTACCAAAACTATTCATATTATTAAAATCTTTTTAGTAAACGAGCAGTTGAAAAAAATACCATTTTCAAATTTGCACATTTGCTCATTTTCAAATTACTTTATTAATTCTATTAACTTTTTCAATTCAACATCGCTTACCTGACCCAGTGCAGTAACCCGACCGTCGGAAGAAGCAGCAAAAGTAAACTCTGCACCGAGCATGGGTGCAGCAACACGTGTAATTTTTCCTAATTGTCCCATGCCAATTGCTACTATTCGTTTGCCTTGTGTAAAAAGAGAAAGAATATCGGCATTGTCCGAAGGCTTTTGAATCATTGTTGCAACCTTTGCGACATCGGCTCCTTGAATGAAACATTGCGAAACAATACTTTCAAGTTCCTCACGGGTAGGGGTAAGTTCAAAATTATGATATGAAATTATGACCCAACACTTGTGCTTACGAGCCAAAGTTATTAATTCTTTTTTAAATTCGTTGTCGCTTTCTATTTCTATATCGACATACTTTGCACCATTTTCAATTGCTTTGTAAAGCAATTCTTTACGCTCTTGTTCCGACAATTTCCCGGGTCGACAAGTTGCCACAAGGTTTTTATGAAAAGAAAAAAGCTCTTTTACTTGTTCCTTAGTAAATTCAGAAAGATCGATACGTATTTCGGCCAACTCACATTGTGATGCAAGTTTTCGAGTCATTTCAAAGTCCTTACTACTTAGTGCAGTGCAAATCATCGATTGCTTCCTCCAATTGATTATATGTTAAACTTTTGATAATTGCCTCTCCAATTTTTTGCAAAAGAATGAGATGTACTCCATCCCCTTCTCGTTTTTTGTCTTTTTTCATGCCATCGAATAGGGTTTTGCTATCGATGCTTGATTCGCATGGCAATTGATAAGCAGTAACCAGTTTTTTTATTCTATCTGCGTCGGCATTTGAAATAAGTCCTATATTGGCCGACATACGCGAAGCATATACCATACCAACAGCTACAGCCTGACCATGCGAAAGATTCGTATGTTTTTCGAGCGAATGAGCAAAGGTGTGTCCAAAATTCAATTTCTTGCGTTCTCCACTTTCCTTTTCATCTTGTTCAACGACTCGCGATTTTATCACAATCGAATCTCTAATAAGCTGATGAATAACTTCAAAGTCGTAATTCAATGCCTTATTGCTATTTTGCTCCATGTAATCGAACATGGCTGCATCTTTAATGGCTGCGTGTTTAATTATTTCGCCAAAACCACCAAGATACTCTTGTCGATCGAGGGTTAGTAGCAACATATAGTCGCAAATTACAAATTCGGGTTGGTTAAAAGTGCCCACCATATTTTTGTATCCACGGTGGTTTACACCATTTTTCCCGCCAACACTGGCATCGACCATCGATAATAGTGTTGTAGAAACAAAGCCAAATCGCAAACCACGCATATAAATAGAAGCTGCAAAACCAGTTACATCACAAACTATGCCTCCACCAATACCAACTATATAGGTTGTTCGGTCGGCTTCGAGTTCTACAAGTCGCTCCATTATATAATCTACAGTCGAAAGAGTTTTATTGTCCTCTCCCATCGATATTTCTATAACAGGAAATTGCGAAAAACACTTTGAATAGTGTTTAATTATATTAGCATCGGTTACAATAATAGTTTTCTTAGCTTTGGGGATATAATTTACGAAATTTTCGATGCTTTCGCCCAAAAGTATTTTGGAAATTTGTCCTCCTGTATCAATTGTAAATTGTTCCATTTTAATTCGTGATTCGTTGTCAGTGAACCGTGATTCGTTGTCAGTGAACCGTGATTCGTGATTCGTGAAATACGATACACTAAGCACGATGCACTAAACACGAATTAAGAGTTCATTATTTTAGTTTGGTGATTGATTGATTCTTGATGTATTGCTTTAAAAATAGTATCTGTAAATTCAGCACTAAGATTTTTCTTTGCGCTCATTGCAATACGTTTTTGAAGAATTTCTTCCCAACGTTTCGATTGTAATATCGACAAATTATGATCTTTTTTGTATTGACCTATTTGCTCGGCGACAATCATACGTTTTTCGAAAATATCAAGAATTGAATCGTCGATTTTATCGATCTTCTGACGTAAATCTTCTAACGTATGCTCGCTCGATTGAACATTTTCTTCTGCTTCGCGAATAACGAGTTTCGAAAGCAACTCGCTCAATGCTTCAGGTGTAATTTGTTGTTTGGCATCGCTCCATGCTTTGTCGGGATCTGGATGTGTTTCGATAATAAGACCGTCGAAATTAAGATCCATGGCTGTTTGAGAAACCGAAAGTAAACCTGTTCGATTGCCACAAATATGACTTGGGTCTGTGATAACAGGCATATTGGGCATACGTGTTTTTAAGGCAATAGGAATTTGCCAGTTAGGGTCGTTTCTAAATTCTTGTTTTTCGAATATTGAAAATCCTCTGTGACAAGCTGCCAAACGAGTAATTCCGCACATATATAATCGTTCCAATGCACCCATCCAAAGTTCTAAATCGGGATTTACCGGATTTTTTACCATCACTGCAATATCGACACCTCTAAGAGCATCGGCAATTTCTTGCACAGAAAATGGATTTGCAGTGGTTCGTGCCCCTATCCATAAAATGTCAATACCCCATTTCAATGCTTCATAAACATGTTTAGCATTGGCAACCTCAGTAGCAGTGTACATTTTTGTTTCTTCCTTCACCATTTTCATCCAAGGCAAGGCAGTAGTACCAAGACCTTCAAATTGACCGGGCCTGGTACGAGGTTTCCAAATTCCGGCTCTAAATATTTTAACATTATTGGCGGCCAATCTTTTTGCAGTATCCAAAACCTGTGTTTCGCTCTCAGCACTACATGGCCCAGCCATTATCAACGGACGTTTGGTCGAAACTCCTTCAAAAGTAAAAGGCTGTAAATCAAATTTTTGTTCCATCGTATTAATTGTAGTTGTGTAGCAGTGTAGTCGAGTAGTTGAGTAGACCTTTTCTACTCAACTACTCGACTACTCGACTACTGTTATTTTCAATTTTTTTAAACTATTATTCAAAAACTGTTTTCCCTTTAGAATATTCGCCCATAATATCGAGATGCGATGTAAAAGGGCGGATTGCATCTAGAGCCTGTCTATACATAACATAGTCGGTAATTATAACATCGATAAAGAATTGATACTCCCAATCGCGCCCAACCAAAGGCATCGACTGAATTTTTGTAAGATTAATATCGTAATACGATAGAATAGACAATACCTTCGATAAGCTACCGCTTTTATCTTGCAAGGCAAAAGTAAGTGACGCTTTATTTACATTTTTATCGACCTTGTGGTACCCAATTTTATCGGACAATATTAAAAAACGAGTATAATTCATTTTATTGGTTTCAATACTTTCGGCCAAAATATTAAGACCATACTTATCGGCAGCCATCTTAGAACAAATCGCACCCACGCCCTTCTTTTTATTTTCGGCAATATCTTTTGCACTAAGAGCAGTATCTATGCTATCGACAACAGTAATATGAGGGTAATTGTCGAAAAACAATTGACACTGAAGTATAGCAACCGGATGCGAATATACTTCTTTAATAGATTCAATAGTTTCGCCAGGTAGTGCTGCTAAATTCTGCTTTATACGAAGATAAACCTCGCCTATTACTTTCATATTTGAGTCTTGCAACAAGCTATAATTGGGCAATAAACTACCAGCAAGTGAATTTTCGATAGCCATAATACCTAAATCGGCATGGTTGTTTTTGAGCGATTTAAATAAATCTTTAAACGTATTGGCTGGTATAATTTCAATTTCTTCATTTTCGAAAAAATGTTTGGCTGCTATTTCGTGAAAGGCACCATATCCACCTTGAATGGCAATTCTTTTAAGCGTTTTCTTTGTAACCATAATATATATGAAGTTTGTGAAACAAAAAATCCCGGCTTAAGACCGGGACTTTTTATATTTTAATTTTTTCGTTTTGTCAAAATCATATCAGTCCCTGCTTTTTTGAGTTGCAAAAAAAAAGTAGAAATAAAAATATCCAACTAAAGAAGCTAAAACAGACATATTGTTTTTTTGTTTACGTTTGCAAACTTACAAAATGGTAATTTAAAAAACAATAGCTTTTATTAATTTTATTTGTAACTACTCTAAATTAATGCATAAAAAATTGAATACTAAAGATTTATATAAATTTACTATTAATTATTTTGAAAAAACGATGCCTGTTGCAGAAACAGAGCTTCACTACCAAAATCCCTATGAACTAACTGTTGCAGTAATCCTATCTGCTCAGTGTACCGACAAACGAGTAAATATGACTACTCCAGCATTTTTTCGATCATTTCCAACAGTTGAATCTTTAGCAACAGCGACTGTCGAAGATATTTTTTCACATATTCGAAACATTTCGTATCCAAATAATAAAGCCAAAAACCTTAAAGGCATGTCTCAGAGCATAATCAACAATTTCAATGGTCAATTGCCCGACAACGTAGATCGATTGCAAGAAATTCCTGGAATTGGTCGAAAAACTGCAAATGTATTGGCATCGGTACTTTTCGACAAACCTGTAATAGCAGTCGATACGCATGTATTTAGAGTTTCGGCTCGTATTGGTCTAACTCAAAAAGCAAAAACTCCGCTCGAATGCGAAAAACAACTATCGGATAATATTCCGAACGATTTACGCCCAAAGGCTCACCATTGGCTTATACTTCATGGCAGGTACGTTTGCACAGCCCGAAAACCTAAGTGTAACGAGTGTGGACTTTCATCGGTATGTAAGTTTTTCTTGGAAAATAAATAGTTTTTTTTGAATATTTGAACATTAATAAGCGCAACAAGTATTTAGAAATTAAACTTAATTTATATATTTGTAGTAAACTGAATTTTAAACCACCTTAATACATGAAATTTTTCTTACGATTCATCATATTTTGCTCTATTTTTTTATTAACAGCGTCTCCTATATTAAAGCATGTCGATTTTAAAAAGGCAATGTATAAAAATGTATGTAAAGAACTAAAAGGCGATGTACTTCTATACTTTATATTTATAGACACAAAAGAAACATCGCCTTGGACAGATTTTGACATTCGTTCGACTCTCGATTCCATATCAATTGCAGCTAAATGGATTTCGGAACAAGCCAACAAAAATCATATTCAACTTACACTAAAAACCAATTATTATATTGGTAAGCCATATGCTACGGTTACAAAAAACCTTCCCAATGGGTCTGTTAAAAATACGGTATACGAACCATCGGTAAAAAAGGGAATGATTGCCCTAAACGATTGGGCCGATGATATTGCCAAAAAGGTAGGCACCACATTTAACCTTAACCCCAAAGATGGTATTCCGGAAGTGAAAACCCTCCGAACCAAAGAACGTTTAATTGCCTATTTGCGCGACGAATACAATGTAGAAAGTGTAGCATTAGTTTTTATGGTTAACAATTACTACAGAGTCGATATTTCGGTTGCAGTCAACACCTTCTCGACCGACGATGTAGAGTTTGCCATTGTTAGTTACAAGTATCCCTCTGAAATATCTCACAATATTCTAGGCTTGTTTGGAGCTGCACCACTTTTTAAAAGTGTTTATCGAAAAAGCGATTCGAAAATTGAATATGCAAACAAGTTGCTACCCAACGATGCAATGCAAGACCCATATGCCAAAAATATTTATAAACTAGAGATAGGTCCACTTACCAGTTACTTAATAGGTTGGACAACTCATCTATCGAAAGAATATGAAAAACTATTAATAGATGGTATTGCATTTTAAAATTTCATTTTTTTAAATAAAAAAAAATATAAAATGTATTAAACAAGCATTGCTATCAATCAATATATTGTATATTTGTAAAATATATCCTATTTTTACTAAAGATAAATCGTTCATTAACTTATTATAAGTTTTAAAAAATAAATAGTTATGTGTAGAAAATTATTTTTACTGAAGAATTGTTCCATAATGGTTAGCTTTACTATTATACTTTTCTCATCTTGCAATGGGGGCCAAAAACAGCAAGTTAATCAAAATGAAATTCAAGTAGAAGTTGATCAGGACATTTTAAACGATGTTACTCAGGCAAAAAAAATATTTTATTCACTTCCATCTCCACTCGAAACAGCTCTATTACTTAAATCTGCTGGGGTTTCATATAACGAAAAATTGTTAAACCCAACTTCAAATACTTCTAGTTACACAACCAACAAATCAATGGCTTTAAACTTAGGTATCTACACAACAGATTTAAGCTTTGCAAGTTTGTTTGACCAAACACAAACAACTATAAATTATATGCAAGCCTCAAAGAAAATGGCTGATGGCTTAGGCATTCTCGATGCAATAGATCAAAATACAATTAAACGCCTCGAAGATAATATCAATAACCGAGATATAATTATGGATATTATTTCTGAAACATTCATGTCATCAAGTTCATTCCTTAAAGAAAACGATCGTCAAGCAATTGCTGCTATTGTGCTGGTTGGCGGTTGGGTCGAAGGATTATATATATCGACACAAATGGTTAATCCTACAAATATTAACAACAATAAATTGGTTGAACGTATTGTAGAACAAAAATTATCGATCGACATCGTTTTAAAATTACTTGAAGAAAACAAGGATAATAGTGATGTAGCATCTTTAATAGTTATAATTGAAGATTTAAAAAACGTGTATAACAAACTCGAAATAAAACCGGGAAAAATTGAAGCTATTACCGACCCAAAAACCAATGTTACTACATTGAAATCGAAATCGGAAATGAAAGTTGATCCCAAAGATTTTGTAGACTTAACAAACAAAGTGAAAACCATTAGAAACAACTTTACATTATAATATAATATAGTATGAAAAAGATATTTTATATTTTACTCATCTTTTCGTTGATTATTATTACGAATATTACAGTTAATGCACAATGCAAAGGATTTGCAAAAAAGATTTGTCTTGTAGAACTCGAACCTTTTTTGCACGATGGCAATTATAATGCCGCAGTCTTATCTGAAGGAGAAGAAGCTGAACTGTATAAAACATTTTATAGCAATACCGACTATCGAATAGCGGTTTGTGGTTCAGATGCACTGCCCAATGTAGAGTTTAAAGTATTAGACGGAGATAAAAATGTTCTTTATAACAATAAAGACCGCAATTTTGCTCGTACATGGGACTTCAAATTAGAAGCAAGTCAGCAGTTAAAAATAATTGTAAAAGTTCACCCATCGGGCAAAACCAACGAAGAACTAATTAGTGGGTGCGTTGCCATTATGTTTGGTTTAAAAGAAAATTAAAATTCGATATTTTGTATTCGAAAAGCCTGTGTTATACATAGGCTTTTTTTATTAAATAAATTCGAAATGAAAAGCTACCGCAAAGAACTTTGGTTCGACATACCCAATCGCCGACAATATATAAATATTACAAATCACGTAGATCAATGCCTTCGCGAAAGCAATATAAAAGAAGGGCTATGTTTGGTTAATGCCATGCACATTACTGCTAGTGTTTTTGTAAACGACGACGAAAGCGGATTGCACAACGATTTTGAAGTCTGGCTCGAGAAACTGGCACCCGAAAAGCCCCATTCGCAATACAAACACAATGGATTCGAAGACAATGGCGATGCTCACCTTAAGCGCCAAATAATGGGTCGCGAAGTAGTTGTAGCTATTACCGAAGGTAAACTAGATTTTGGTCCTTGGGAACAAATATTCTATGGCGAATACGACGGGAAACGCAGAAAAAGAGTATTGGTGAAGATTATTGGCGAATAGAGATTATTGAAGAACAGATCGAACTGTTTTCTTATAGCAATAAGCCCTATTTAAAGGCTCTCAATCTCAAGCTATTCAATACAACCGACACCGAACTAAAAGCCATGGCAGATGCAGCAATCATAGGATTAAGCATTATACCAAAAGAATAATATAACGCACCTGCAGCAATTGGAATACTTACTACATTATAAAAAAATGCCCAAAAAAGGTTTTGATAAATTATTTTATTGGTATAAGTCGATAAGTTTAAAGCCGAATTAATTTTAAACAAATCGCCTCTCAACAAAGTCATATCGGCAGTTTCGAGAGCAATATCGGAACCATTGTGCATGGCAATACTAATGTCGGCTTGCGAAAGAGCCGGAGCATCGTTTATTCCATCGCCAACCATTGCAACTTTTTTGCCAGAATTTTGAATCTCTTGAATATAATGTGCTTTTTCGAACGGAGTCATTTGCGACTTATAATTTGATATTCCGGCTTGAATTGCTGTTTTGCTTACAGATTCGTAATTGTCGCCCGATAACAAATGAATATCGACTCCTTTATCGCTAATGTGCTTTACCAAGCTATGAATACCTGCTTTGAGTGAATCTGTAGCCGAAATTATCGAAATTAATTTATTGTCGCGAGTAATATACAATATACTATAACCATTATCTTTAGCCTCATCTACAATACATTGTTCTTTTTGAGAAAGAATAGCATAGAAACTACCCACAAGGGCTTCATTTCCAATTTTATATGTCTGTGTTCCGAATTCACAAACAATTCCTTTCCCTTGCAAATATTGAAAACTTGACAATTCGGCAGATTCAATTTTTAACGATTCTAAGTAATGAACCATTGCTGCTCCCAGCGGATGAAATGCTCGTTTTTCGGCACTTAGAACTACAGTTAAATCTTTATCTTCAATTATAGTTGGCAAATTGTACCAATTGACTATTGAAATTTCGCCATCGGTAATAGTGCCTGTTTTGTCGAGACAAAGCACATCGATGTTATTAGCTTTTTCGAAACTTCTAACATTTTTAACAAGAATACCCATTTCTGAAGCTCGACCAACTGCAACCATTACAGCCGTAGGAGTTGCTAAGCCCAATGCACATGGACAAGCAATAACAAGCACTGTAGTTGCATTAACAATTGCTATGGTAATATTTGGATTGTTGACCAAAAAAGCCCAAATAATAAATGTCATTAGTGAAACAGCTAGAACTATCGGAACAAATACTGATGCAATTTTGTCGGCCAGTTGTTGAGCATTGGCTTTGGTTCCTTGTGCCTGTTGAACAAAACTAATCATTTTGCCAAGTAGCGTTTCTGAACCCACTTTAAATGTAGAAACTTTTATAAAACCATTGGTATTGATGGTACCAGAATTTACAATACTTCCTTTCTCTTTATGACAAAGCGTAGCTTCACCGGTAAGCATACTTTCGTTTACCAAAGTTTCTCCATCGACAACTACACCATCGACAGGAATTTTCTCACCAGGCTTAACTATAACAATATCATTTTCTACAATTTGAGAAATAGGCATTTCAATTTCTTTATCGTCTCTAATAATTTGAGCCGACTTGGCCTGTAATCCAATTAATTTCTTTATTGAATTGAGGGTGCGTGATTTTGCCCTTTCTTCCATCAATTTGCCCAACAAAATAAATGAAATAATTAATACCGCAGATTCTAAATAGTTAAAGGGTTCTATACCGTTATTAGAAAATACATTTGGAAAAAAAATACTAATACTACTTGTAAAAAATGCGGTGCCAGAACCCAAAGCTACCAATGTATCCATATTAGTAGAAAAATTTCGGGCTTCTTTATAAGCATCTATAAAAAAACGACGGCCAAAATAAAAAATTACTGGCAACGACAATACAAACATTACATAGTTAGTCCATTGTTGGTGATGAAAAAACATTGACAGTACAAAAACCGGAATGCTGAAAACCATTGACCAGATTACATTCCCAAACATTTGTTTTGATTTATTGTCGACCGACAAATGCTCTGCGGCATTATCGAAAATACGAAACTTACTTTTTGAAAGTTCTTGCTGAAGTATTGAAATTCTAATTTTTGAAACAGACTCGACAGTAACCGAAGCTGAAGCCAAATTGACCGAGGCATTTGTTACTCCTTGAGCTTTTTTGAGCATTTTCTCAACATTACCTGCACACGAAGCACACGACATGCCTTCAACATGATATAAATATTTTTCCAATTTATATAGTCTATTTATTCAACGATTTGCTTTAACGATTCACTTTGCACTTTTACATAATGAGGTGTCAAAGAATTCTTTGTATCTGAAATATCTGAAATAAGGACAATTAACATCCCTTTTTCGGGTGTAATAGTTGTAAATTTAAGCCATTTACCCAATTGTGGAGTAAAAAAATCGAATATTGCATGCCCTTTACCATGGCTTATATCTCGAGTTATATTGTTCCAATCGAAAAACTTGATTCCTTTTATAGAATCAATATTTGAAATAGGCTGATTTAATACCTGATCTGAAGAAAGTTCTATAAGTTCAAGAAATTTCGTGTTTGCATCGACAATAATTGACTGAAATTGATCGGGTTCCGACAGTGGAATAATTTTAAGCATCAATGCAGCTTCTTTTGATCCAGAATAAATATTTTGACCATTTTCAACAAAACGTCCAACGGATCTATCTAAATGAAAGAAATAATCAGACAGTACCTTAATATTACCTAAAAGCTTCAGATATGTGTTTGAATCGGACATTAAGCACTTGTAATTAACTATATATCATTACTAAAACAAATCAAATTCTGATATGTTTAGAATACCTATTATTATGTTTCAAAGTTCAATTATAAAGTTAATTAATTGTTCGAAGTTCGCCAAATGAAAGAATAGAAAAATTGTTATTTCTTTTCTTTGACAAAATAGGCTACTTTTTCTAATGAAGTAATCATGTCGTAATTTTCAAGAAAGACCGATTCTGGGACATTTAATGGAATTGACGTAAAGTTTAAAATTCCTTTTATTCCGAAGTTTACAAGAAGCTTTGCAATGTCGGGGGCAAAAGTCGGAGGAACTGTAATAATGCCTATAGAAATATTTTTCTTTTTAATAATATCGTTTAAAGAACTAAGTGGATAACACTTAACACCAGAAATGGTCATATTAGTTTTGTCCGGATCGATATCGAAACCTGCTACAATGTTAAGTTTTGATCGTTTGCCTGTAAAATATGCAGTAATAGCTTTACCCAAATTACCCATACCAACAATAGCAACATTAAGACCACTTTCCGAATCCAACACCCGACCAATAACCTCTATCATTTCTTTAATGTCGTAACCTTTACGTTGTGAGCTGGTGTAACCCATAAACATTACATCGCGACGAACCTGAACTGCTGTTATGTTGTGCAAAAGAGCCAAATCGTGAGAAAAAATATGTGTTTTTCCCTGAGCAAGGCAATTGAGCATCGAACGACGATATTCGCTTAAGCGTTCGACTGTTTTTTCCGGTAATTTCTCTTTTTCGGCCATTTAAGGGAGCAAGTGTAAATTATAATTTTTATATATTATTGATTTGTTCAAACCTAGTCTTTTTTTTAGTATTATGCAAAAATAAAGAATCTATTAGTAAAATCAAATCACTCACCTTGTATTGCTAACATATTATAAATATATATTTTAAACAATATTCAATATACAAAAAAGTAGTTTGTAAAATAATATAAAAAAGAATTTACAGTTTCAACAATTTAAAAATCTCTTTTTGAAGCTGATCGGGCGAAGTTGTTTTTTCGATAATTGCATCTGCTTTTATCCATTTTCGTTCTTCTACAGTATCTAATGAGAATGTGATATTTTTATATTTTGAAGACGACGATTGAATGATTACAGGCACATCGGGGTACAATTTTTTGAATTTATATGCTAATATAAAACCACTGTCTTCGTTTTCCATAATTAAATCAAATATGGCTAAATCGGGTTTATGGCTTGCAATAATGCTTTCAGTTTCTTTTTGAGAAAATGATATAATGATTTTATAAGTCATTTTTTCGAAGTACGATTTAAAAATGCTCATTTTTTTTTTGTCGGAGCCAGCCAGTAATATCGTTTTTTTACTCATATCAAAACATGGTATCTAACTTGTTGTAGTGTGTATGAAGTATCGAAAAATTTGCAGGATTGTATGGTGAAACAAGATATTTTTCGTAAATATTTTTTATTAGCGGATTCAAATGTGCCGACTTAATACTTTCGTTGCTGTCTATTTCGTAAATCGAATCTTTTTTAATATCGAGACTTTTTGAGCCTCTATTAATAGGCTGTCCGCCGCCATTAATACATCCACCAGGACAAGCCATTACTTCGACAAAATGTATATCGTCGCGACCTTGAATAATTTCGTCGAGCAAAATTCGAGCATTTGCCATACCATTAATTACAGCTATTCCTAATTGCTTTCCGTCTAGATTGAGTGAAGTTTCTTTGATTCCCTGAAAGCCTCTAATTTCAATCAAATTTGATTGAGAAAGCTCCTTTCCGGTAATAGCAGCATAAATCGTTCGGGCGGCTGCTTCGGCTGCTCCTCCCGACACACCTACCAATTTGCCTGCAGACCCCTTTCCCGAGAAAAAGCTATCGGGTTGCTCAGGTTCAATAGACAGCACATTGATGCCATACATTTTAATAAGCCTTATCAATTCGCGGGTTGTAATTACAGTATCGACCTCTGTAATGCCTTTTTGCGTCATTTCCGGACGCATAGCTTCGTATTTCTTGGCAGTACATGGCATTATAGCAACGGTATGTATATTTTCTGCCTTTAATTGTTCGCTTTGAGCATAAATGGTTTTTATGATTGCACCCATTATTTGCTGAGGCGACTTGGTGCTTGTCAAATTGGGCAGTAACGACGGGTAATACTGTTCGGCATACTTGACCCAAGCAGGGCAACAACTTGTAAACATTGGAAATTTTCCATTGTTCTTTATTCGATCGAGCAATTCCCAAGTTTGTTCCATAACGACCAAATCGGCGCCAAATGAGGTATCGAACACTTTGTTAAAGCCTATTTTGCGAAGTATCGCTATTACAATACCATTTAAATCTTTATTGAGAGGAATATTGAATTCCTCGGCAATGGTGATAGGTATGGTAGGCGAAAACAGGGCTATGACTTGTTTTTCAGAGCCATGAATAAAAGGCGATATTTCTGCAAAATTTATTTTTTCGGTAAGCGCTGCTGTAGGGCAAACCAGAGTACATTGCCCGCAATTGATACAGTTAGAGCTCGAAAGTGGCAAGTGCATAGCAGTCTCTATAGCCGAATTGATACCTCTATAAGATCGTTCGAATGTTGAAACTCCAACAATCTCGTCGCATACGCGAACACAACGCCTACAAAGAATACATTTTTTAGGCTCTTTGACTATGCTTAGGCTCGATTTATCTGTAGGCAAATGCGATTTGCGACCCGTAAGATTTCGTTCTCTTATATGAAGGGCTTCTGCAAGGTCTTGTAATTCGCAACTGCCATTACGCTCACAATACAAACAATCGTCGGGATGATCGGCAAGCAAAAGTTCAACTATTGTTTTTCTAGCTTTTACAACTTTAGGCGAATGTGTTTTAATTTTCATCCACTCTTCGACCTTGAACGAACATGAAGGAATTAGATTTTTTCGACCCTCGACTTCAACTACACACATTCGACAAGCACCAGTAGGCGCATAGTTCTTCATACTGCATAACGTAGGCACTTCAATACCAATTCGATTGAGCACTTCAAGTATGGTTTCGCCTTTCGAAGCTGTTACTTGCTGATTGTTTATTTCTATAGTAAAATCCATCAGCTTACTATTACGGCGTTAAATTTACAAATTTCGAAGCATTCGCCACACCCGGTACATTTTTCTTCAACAATAAAATGGGGCATTCGTTTTGACCCAACAATTGCATTCGAGGGGCATTTTTTGGCACATAGACCGCATCCGGTACAAATATCGACATGTATAGAGAAAGTTCGGAGTTCGTTGCACACTCCAGCCCTGCATCGGTGCTCGAAAATATGTTCTTCAAATTCTTCTTTAAAATTTTCTATAGAGCTAAGATATGGATTGGGAGCCGACTGCCCAAGACCGCAGAGTGATGTAAGTTTCATAACATCGGCTAGGGTATCGAGTTGGATAATTCCTTTGAAACGTGTAAGTGCCGATTGTCCCAATGCCAAATTGGGTTTACGTGTAATCGATCGTATAATTTCGTACATTCTTTTGGTACCTTCGCGACAAGGGATACATTTTCCACAACTTTGAAATTCCATGAATCGCGAAAAATAGTTCAATGTATCGACAATACAGACTTCATCATCGAGTATAACCATTCCTCCCGAGCCCATACCATATTTCTTGGCTTCGAGGTTTTCGAAATCTATGGGTGTATCTAGATCTTTTTCCGGAATAAGAAAACCGACAGGTCCACCCAATATAATTGCCTTAAAGGCTCGATCGTTATTGATTCCTCCGGCAATATTGAAAATAATTTCGCGAAAGCTTGTTCCCATTTTAACCTCAACCAAACCGACAATTTTCGATTTTCCGGACAAAGCAAATATTTTTGTGCCTTTACTTTTTTCGGTTCCCATACTGGCAAACCATTGAGGACCATTTTGCACAATGGAAGCAACATTGGCGAGGGTTTCGACATTATTGATTACAGTTGGGTAGCCAAACAAGCCATCGGTTGCCGGATAAGGAGGTTTGGTTTCGGGCATGCCTCGTTCTCCTTCGATTGTATTGATAAGTGCAGTTTCTTCGCCACAAACAAAGGCTCCAGGACATTGTTTAATAATAATTTCCAGTTTAAAGTTGCTGTTCAAAATATTCTCGCCAAGCAAACCTGCTGCCTTGGCTTGGTCTATAGCCACTTCGAGCGAACGAATACCCACTCTATATTCACTTCTAATATAAATGTAAGCGGAAGATGCACCTATGGCATAGGCTCCAATTGCAATGCCTTCGATAAGCCTATGGGGATCGCCCTCTACAATAGTTCTATCCATAAATGCTCCGGGATCGCTCTCCTCGGCATTGCATATTATATATTTCTTATAACTGTTCTGAGCAGCAGCAGTTTTCCATTTTGCAGCTGTTAGATATCCGGCACCCGATCGACCTCGAAGTTTACTTTCTTCAACTATATCGCAAATTTGCGAAGGCGAATAATTCTGAATAGATTTGGAAAAGGCCAGATAACCTCCATGTGCCAAATATTCATTTATATCACCGGGATTGATAATACCGCAATTTTTTAGCACTACTCTATGCTGCAAAGCAAAAAAAGGTAATTTATCGAAACTTGTTACTCCATGCCATTTTTGATGAGTATTATCAACAATTTGTCCAATTACATTAGTTTCTGGAATTATTCCATTAAACACATCGTCCATTAAAATTCCTGCATTGTCGACATCGACATTCTTAAAGAATATTCGACTTTTACCCGGTATATGAACATCGACTATAGGCTCGAACGAACACATACCAATACAACCCACCTTTACAATTTGTGCAACTATTTGCCGTTCTTCAAGGTAGTTTTTAATAATACTTTCAATTTTATTAGCCCCGGCAGTTATACCACAAGTACCTGCCCCAATAGATATTATGGGAATATTGATTTTTTCGCGACGAAGCAATAACAACATTTGCTCTAGCTTCTTGCTTGGCTGAACCGGATTTTGAAACAAAAGATGTTGGACTATATTTGCTGTCTCGTTCAATGCTATTCGTTTAAGATGCTGATATTACTAATGATCTCATGCAACTGTTCAATAGTTACTTTTGGGTAAAACTCTTCGTTAATGGCAATTACTGGAGCTTGACCACAACTTCCAATACAGGATTTCACCTCGAGACTAAACAAATTGTCAGTTGTTGTTTGTCCATCTTTTATTTTAAGTAATCGCTCTATTTCTTTAAGAAAAGTTGATGCTCCCACCAAATGACAGGCAGTTCCATAGCACAATTTAATATGATATTTTCCCTTGGGAGAAAATCTAAATTGGTTGTAAAAAGTAGCCATTCCAAATATCTTGCTCGAAGGCAGGTTAAGTTTATGGCTAATTTCCTTAACCGCTTCGGCTGGAATGTAACCATAGTTTTCCTGAACATCCTGAAGAATTGATATCAGGTTTTCTCTGCCATAATTATATTTTTCGAGTAATGAATTTAATTCAACCAACATGATCAAGAAATTTGTGCAGTATCATTTTTTTATTTTACTTTACTTGTAAAATCGGACATAAAACTATCAAATTTGTTTTGTTAAAGCAATTAATAAAAATAATTTGGATTTGTTATAAATAAGCAATTAATTTGAAACCACTCATAGAAATCGACTCCTTGTTGTGTACCATGTGTTATGCATGTGTCAGAACCTGTCCGGTTAAGGCATTGAAAATATCGTCGAGCCAACAAATGCCTCAATTTGTTAACGAAAGATGCATCGGTTGTGGCAATTGCACAATTTCATGTTCGTACAATGCCATTAAATACAGTTCTGCCAAAGAACGAGTTAGCAAATTGATATCCAGCGACGAAAAAGTTGTAGCAATTTGTGACCCCAGTATAGCAGGTGAGTTTAGCGACATAAGCGATTACAGGAAGTTTGTTCAAATGATTCGACTACTTGGATTTCAAGGGGTCTTCGAGATTTCATTTGGTGTCGATTTGGTTGCCAAACAATATAAAAACCTAATCGAACATTTTAAGGGTAAATATTATATTACCTCCAATTGCCCTGTTGTTGTTTTTTACATTGAAAAATTTTATCCCGAGTTAATACCTAACCTTGCTCCCATTGTTTCGCCCCGAATAGCAACTGCACTTGCAATTAGAAGTCAACTTGGCAACGATGTCAAAATAGTTGAAATTAGTCCTTGTATTGCTGCTAAGAATGAAATTTTAAAATATGATGGTTTAAAAAAGATCGATGAAGTTCTGACATTTGAAGAATTGAGGCTTTTGTTCGACGAAAAAGATATAAACGAAGGAATGGTAGAGTATTCGGACTTTGACGAACCCGTAGGTTACATGGGATCAATATTTCCGATTAGTAATGGTATTTTACAAGTTGCCGACTTAAATGAAAAAATATTAGAGGGAAGCATCCTCACTGCTGAAGGAAAAGTAAACACGATGAATGCTTTACGCGAATTCGAAACATCAATAGAAAACATAAACGCACATTTCAATTTATTTTATTGCGAAGGGTGTATGATGGGTCCTGGCACTAGTAAAAATGGGAAAAAACTTATTAGGAGAAGTCTTGTAACAAAATATGCCAATAAACGCACAAAAAGTTTCGACATACAAAAATGGGATTTACAACGCCAACAATATACAGAACTCGATTTTTCATGTACATTTAAAAACGACGACCAACGAATGCACCATCCTGAAGAAGAAGAGATATCGGGAATACTTCAATCGATGGGCAAAGAAGCCAAAGACGAAGAAGAAACGGGTTGCGGATCGTGTGGTTTTTCGTCGTGCCGCGAACATGCTATAGCTGTAGCGCAAGGTTTATCGATTCCTCAGCTTTGCAATACATTTTCGATGCAATCGCAAAATAAGTACATAAAATCGCTCAAACAAACCAATGAAAAATTGGCGCAAATGCAGGTCGCTCTTAAGGAGTCGGAGAAAAAAGCTCATAAGGAACATGAGGCGTCGCGCGAAGCATCGGATATGACCAACACCATGCTCAAAAAACTACCGGCAGGTCTGGTAATTATAAACAAAGATCTAAAGGTGATATTGGCAAACGACAGCTTTATAAGCATGTTGGGCGACGAAGTTAAAGAAATTAATGAAGTAATACCCGGTTTGGTAGGCGCCGATATTAAAACCCTTTTCCCTTATACATTTTACAACTTAGTTACATACGTACTAGAGTCGAACGAAGAAATACAAAATAAGGACATTCATATAGACCAAAACCTGTTGAATGTTTCGGTTTTTCCTATAAAAACAGGGAAAATAGCTGGGGCTGTTATTCGCGATATGTATACCCCCGAAGTACGTTCGGAAGAAGTCGTAACCAGAGTAAGCGAAGTGATTGACAAAAACTTGGAAATGGTTCAGCAAATTGGCTTTTTGCTAGGCGAAGGTGCCTCTGAAACCGAACGAATGCTCAATTCGATTATGGAGTCGTTCAAAAAAAGAACAGAGAAATAAATGGAAGATCAATTTCATATCGATGTCGGGTGTCAACAAATATTTTGTCACAACGAAAGGATTTGTGGCGATGTTTTTCTGAGCAAAAAAATAAAAGAAGAAGGACGAATCATTGCTGTGCTTTCAGATGGCATGGGACATGGTGTAAAAGCCAATATTCTGGGCACACTTACAGCTACCTTTGCATTGAATTTTACCATCGAACACAAAGAGAAAAACCGAACTGCCGAAATCATTATCAATACATTGCCCGAATGCAGCGAACGAAAAACAGGATACGCTACTTTTACCGTTATAGACATTGAACTCAACGGTCAAACTCACATTCTCGAGTACGACAATCCTCAGTGTATCATCGTTAGAGGTAAAAAAATACTTGAACCCGAGTGGACCTGCCTGATGATAAACTCAAAGAAATCGCAAAGCAAAGAAATAAAAAGTTGTAGCATTTATCCCAAAAAAGAAGATCGAATTATTTTCTTTACCGATGGGGTTTCGCAATCGGGCTTGGGATCAAATGTTTTAACCATGGGCTGGGGTGTAAATGGCGCCAAACAATATATTCAAAACCTTATTAACAAAGAACCCAATATTGCCGCAAATAAGCTGGCAACAAAAGTCATAAACGAAGCATACAAAAACGACGTATTTAAAGCAAAAGACGATATAAGTTGCTGTGTTATTTATTTTCGTGAACCTCGAAAATTGCTGTTGGTGAGTGGCCCGCCATTTGAAGAAGAAAAAGATAAAGAATTTGCCAATTTAATAAACGAATTTGCGGGCACCAAAATAGTCTGTGGAGGTACTACGGGCGATATTCTTGCCCGAGAGCTTAATCTGGCTATTGAAGAAGGTAAAGACATTGACGATCCTGAACTGCCACCAATTTCTTTTATCGAAAGCATCGACCTGTATACCGAAGGAATACTGACTTTGAGCAAAGTAAACAGAATACTACAGAATTACAATAGTAATATTCAATTGGGCAAGGGTCCAGCCGACCTTATTGCCCGAAATTTGCTCGATAGCGATCAAATAAGCTTTCTAATTGGCACCCGAATAAACGTGGCACATCAAGATCCGAACCTGCCTGTCGAATTGGAAATACGCCGAACAGTTATAAGGCGTATTGCTCGTTTGCTCGAAGAGAAATTTTTGAAAGTGGTGGAGATAAAATATTTATAATTTGAAAATGACAAATTTGAAAATGTGGAAATGATATTTCATTTTCAAATTTGCACATCTTCACATTTTCAAATACAATTCGGCTTTCTTCAGGTTCTCGATACTACCTAAATCCATCCAAATATCGTTGTCGTTGCGGTATGTGTTTATTAAATAATGCTGAGCCAACCTAAGATAGACATTGGTAAGCGAAAAAACACCTTGTTCATCAATTAAAGGCAACATTGCAGGCGATATTATCTGAATACCATGAAAGGCGATTGGTATAGGCGATTGGTTTGGTCGAGATATTTTTGTTTCGCCTGTTTTGTTGTTTCGCCAACCGGTCAAATAGCCTTCGTCGCTAATGAGCAATGAACGCGAAGTAAAGCGGTCTTTCACAGCAAGCGTTGCCAATGCCTCGGGTTGGCAGACGTGGTAATGTAGCAAAAACTGAAGATCAATATTGCTCAGCACATCTACATTGTGAACTAAGAAAGGTTTTCCATCGTCGAAAAACCAGGCAGCCTTCTTGAGCCCTCCACCTGTATCGAGCAATAAGTCTGTCTCATCAGAAACAGTTATAGATACACCAAAGTTGTTGTTTTTATTGAGAAAATCGACTACCTGCTCGGCAAAATGGTGAACATTAATAATGAGTTCGTTGAATCCCTGCAGAATAAGCTTTCTAATAACAATTTCGAGCATGGGTGTACCCCCAACTTCAACAAGGGCTTTGGGTTTGTTTGCTGTAAGGGGCTGCAAACGTGTACCCATTCCAGCTGCAAATATCATTGCTTTCATGCTAAAAGGATTTTATTTGTTATTGAATCGAAAAACCATAAAATGCTCATTACAAAAACGTATACTATTTTTTATAATTAGTCATTAGTAATCAGTCATTTGTAATTAGTCATTAAAGTTATCTCAAAGCCACCAACAAACCACCTGTTATATAGGCAGCAACCCACCAACTATACGCAAACACAGTATAAACATGTAACTTAGAAGGAACTTGCGAGTTAAAACCTAAACGATTATACAATTTCCACATCATCAAAGTATCAATAAGCATTAGCGAAAGCGACGAATAGCCAATAAGCCCATGTAAAGAAATTGGTCCTTTGCTTGAACCAATAATCATCATAATGGTACCGGCAATATCGAGGATTAAACCCAAAGTAATAAAATAAAGAACACTTTTGCTAATTATCTTTTTTCGAATTTCACTGATAACACCTATAGAATAAGCGATTAAAGCGAGTGTAACTACACCTGATGCAATAACTGAGATTAGTTTCATAATAAAATCAATTTTTTTATATTATCAAAATTACAATATTTTCATCACTACAGCTGTTCCAAAATAAACTTTGGATAGCCATAATCTAAATGCTGATTTTTAAATCCTACAAATTTTATCTTAAAAAATTTACCTGTCATACTTTTAACGATATAAGTACGATACGATAGAATGGTATATGTTCCTTCGCTTATACTGTAATATTTCCAGTCCCAGCCAATGGCATCTTGTTTTTTGCTAAAATTGAATGTATAAATAAGTTCTTTATTAATCTCATTGTAATCTCGAGTTGAATCGACCGATACTTCTACGCCCTTATTGATCAATATCCCCCTTACTTCATATTCTAATTTTATATTGTTGTAAGGCAACGAATCGAGGTAAGAAGAAAAAAGTAAATCCCAAGTTTGTTTATTGGGTTCAATATCTAACTCTTTTTCAGGATTACTAAATGAAAAAAGAACTCTTCTTTTCAAATTATTTTTATAGACAATCGCAGTGTCAACTGTTTCAACCCCATTAAATGAGGCAAATGCAAATTTATAATAATGTTCATCAAGCTGTAACATCTGAAATTTGTATTTTAGCCTTATCGTTCCGTCTTCAATACGACCAATAACAAATACTTCATTTGGTGTCGATGGCCAAAAGCCAATGTGCGTAGAGTCGTGAATGGCTGGTGAATCAAAACCAAATATTGTATTTGAGGGTCGATCTGTAAGCTCAGAAATATTGGTCAAACCAGTTCTTGCGGAAACTAATTTTTTTCCAGAATTCACAAATATTCTCCATCCATTTGGTTCGCAATCGAAGGCCAAATCGAACGTATCAATAGTAAAGCTAGCAACTACCTTTGCCGAGTCGAGATTGTAAAATAAATGATGGGTATAAATAGATTTTTCGATACGACCATTGAAAGGCAATGTTTCTATACGCTTATCTTCATCGAAACAACCGCTAATAATAAATACTAATAATATAAGGGAAAAAGCATGTTTCATTATTCAATATTTTTGCCCAGATTGTATTGCATACTTAAAAAAACAGTTCTCCCCCAACCGACAATAGCACCTTCGCCTCCACTACCATGAGGATCGTTTTGACCAGTCGACAAAACACTAACATTGTCGAATATATTTTTCACACCTGCTTTAATTTCTATGCTTCGGTTCAAATAACTCCGATTAACAACCAAATCGAGGTTATGAAATCGATCGACTCGTCCTTCAGTGATATAAGTTGCATTGTTTTCGACCTTTGAGAAATATCGAATATACGGGCCATTATATTTATATAGCAACGACAACGATACATTTCTGTTTAAAGTACGGTAAATCAGCGATCCGGTAAGATTGTGACTAAAACTAATTTTGTTGACCGACAATGGTTTGCTTTGACCCAACAATGCCCATCCTCCACCAAGAGTTATTTTGTTGTAAAAACTAAACTCAGCATTAATATTCTGCCCCAATGTTTTGAAATTATCTGACTTAATATTAATAAGTTTGGCATCGGTAGGACGTTCGCTCGAATACAAGTAATCGATTTTATTTTGAATAGTATTGAAAAAATAACTGTTCCTTATTCGAATGCTTATATTTCCCATCACATTTGGGGTCCAACCTCCCGACAGATTGTAATTGTACGAATATTCAGGCTTTAGCGAGTCGTTTCCTGTTATATTGTGCGACCCATCTTTAAATTCGAGGTATAGCTCCTTAAGGGTCGGCGAACGATAACCACGAGCAATTGAGAAACGTGCATTAAAAGGCAATTCGGGAGCATATTTGAGGCTAACCGAGTAAATTACCGGCGATTTGTATTTACTATTCATGCTTAATCTCACACCAGGCTGTATTTCAAACACTGTATTACTCGAATACTTGGTATTGAGAAATGCTGCAACGTCGTACATTTCTTTATAACCACCTATACGCTCACCATTTGCAGTCTCGTTTGCATAATCGACACCCGATTGTATAAAAACATTATTATTTAGCTGGTTTTCAACCACACTTCGCAATGTAACAACATCGAACAATGTTTGGCTACTTTCGATCAGTTTGGTATTTAATTCAACAAGGTTATTAGACCAAATTTCCGAATTGCGCGAATAGTGCTGATACGATGCAATAGTTTGCAAATTGAACTTTTCGGAAAATGTTTTTCGCCATTCCGTTGTATTAACAATTCTTTTAGTAATATAGCGATCGTCCTTTACAAAAGGGTCATATATAGGATTTTCGCCAGGATTACGCATTTCTTGATTTAATAGATTGCTTTGAATTTTAAAATACGATTTTTCTTTTTTATAAATGTATTTAATAGATCCAGTATAGTCGAGATGTGGATACCACATAAACTTTCTTTGTTGATTGTCGGCTCTATAACCTTCAAAAAAATGACGGGCAATGTCAGAAGAAATGATGTGCTTCCCATTTTGCCAACCACCCGACAAATCGATATTGTAATTGCGATTTAGTTCACTATATACATTTGCAGAGCAATTCGCCTCGTGCGACAATTGCTCGCGGGTTATAATATTGATGGTTCCTGCCAAAGCGTCGGTACCATATACAACAGACATGGGACCTTCGACAATCTCAATGTGATCAACGTTTTGAATATTTATTTTTGACAGATCGACATTACGATTTTCGCGACCAACAAGCGGCACGCCATCTATTAATATTTTGACCATATCGCCCGATAAACCTTGTAAGCTCAATGAACTACCCAATGCTCCATTTTGATTAATGTTTATATTTGTTTCTGAAGTAAGCAATTCGGCAAGATTGCTTGCTGGTCGACTCTGCACTTCGTCGCGACCAATGAGTTTGATATTGTATATCGATTGATCGATAGCCACAGGCTTTGCTTGACCGGTAACCACTACTTCGCCAAATTTGTAAAAGTTCGGACTAAGATAAAAAATCGTTTCGATGGTTCGCAAGGTATCAAATACAATTTTGTAACCTTCGACCGAAATATTAACAACACAAGGCAATGAATTGTTAAAAATGGCAGAACCATCTGCTCCCGTAGTTTCGTATACGAAATTCTTTTTTGTAAATTCTTTTAATACAACAAGAGCGCCCTTCTGAGGTGCTCCTGTTGCTGAATCTTTAACCACTACACTAATCTGCTGGCTATATGACAAAATTACTATGAGAAAAAGAGAAACTATCGAAACTGAGAGCCTCATTGTTATAGCTCTATTTTTTCTTTAATAAATTTGATAATACCTTTTGAACGATCGAAGCTTACAAATTTAATTTTGTAATAGTTGCTATCATCAACCTTAACATAAAAAAATATTTTTTTTATAATATATGAACGTGTAACATGGTCAAATTCGTACCAATCAGACCCAATTGATGTAATGCCCTTTTTATAAGTAACTTCGTTATATTTCTTAAGAGTATCGGCACCCGAAGCAAGAAACACAGTAATACCTTCGTTCGATTTGGCTCCCGGAACAGCATATGGTGAAAAAGGTATCATATATGTTGTAAATAATAAATCCCATTTGTCTTTGTCAGGTTCTCTATTTAAAATCTTAGATGGTGATAAAAATGAATAATACAAATATCGTTGAGTTAAATTCTGGTCACCTGAAAGTTTAATTGTGTCATATGAAGCTGCTTTATTAGTATCAGCTACTGCAAAGTAGTAATAATGACCAATAGGTTCTCTTTTTAATATAGCAAGTTTTTGAGTAACAAATGTTCCTGTACTATTTTTATACTTAATTATATAAATAGAATCGCCTGAGAGCATGTGATTTGAGGCATTATAAATACCCCAGCCAAAATCCCATGCTTGAACATTGGTATAAGTATTGAGTGCTCCTGCTTTGATCCAGGTCGATGTCGAATTATAAAGTTTTACACCTTTAACAGTCGATGGATACAAAGTATCAGCAAAGTTGGCTATTGTTTTACCTGGATAAGTAAAAACTTCTACACCTGCACCATCGTTAATTAATATACCACAACCCTGAGCTTCAGACTCGAAAGCCAATTGCCAATCGGTACGATTCTGTTTTGATACTTCGCCTTGCGACAGGCTGTAATATATATCGTTGGCATATTCTGCACCCATTGTTACTGTAATGGTGTCGGCAGTTTGTACGTCAGGTGTTTCTTTCTTTTTGTCTTCGCAAGAGGCTAAAAACAAACCCAATAGGGCAATACAATAAATTAGTTTTCTCATAATAAATTAAAGTGTTTAAGTAAATTGATAATGATTAACATTGGTATTGAAAAAATGTTGTTTCTATATACAGAAATCTTTTGTCTTGATTCCGAAATCTAATATACCATTTTTTCTCAAATATACAATTTTTCCCTTTTGACAAAACTTAAAAAATATTGACGAACGTGCATTTTTCGTTGACGAAAAGTAAAAATACGGTGAGCCTTGTTACCTTATGGAGTTGAGTTTTATCTCTAGAAAGCCTGCGGCATCTCATATACATAAAAGCGTTATAGGTCTTTTGTTGAAGTATTTTTGTATTAACAAAACACTTAAAAAAAACGCCATGAAAAGCACAATTACAATAGCAAGTTTGATGATGATAGCAGCATTATCATTTGCGCAGGTTAATAGCAATGGTTCAAAAACTGTATATGGAGTAAAGGTTAACAATTTTTCGACAAACAGTGGCTTTGGTTACCAAGCAGGTTTCGATGTATTTGTTCAAAGCAACAACAGACTTTTGGAAGTAGGTATTTTTGGCGACGGAAAGTCTGGATTAATTTCGGGAGCAGAAGTTCAATACATTCACATGTTTAAAAGCAAAAAATTACACATTAGTTCTCGCAGCAAATTTGTTCCTTTTTTCAATTACAATTGTATTTACAGACATACCGATATAGTAGCTCCTACTATGATGGTCAATGGAAAGGCTTATAATTATATGAATGGAACTGTTACATCTATCGAACACTATGTTGGCTTAGGTGGCAGATTGAGCATGAGTAAGAATACATTTATAGAAGGAAGTATGGGTTTTGGAGGTTATCTTGGGTCGATCGAAAAAACTCAATATCGCACAAAAGTAATGTTTGACATTAAGGGTAAAGATAGTTTTGGTTTCATGGGTAAGGTTAGTGTAGGTGTAAAAATATTTTAAAAGATTCCAAACTACGTTTTTAAGTGTTAGAGACCTCGGGGACTGCTATTCCCGGGGTTTCGTTTTTTTTACCTAAAAGCATTCAATATTTTAATTTCTTCGTGTTCCCAGCAAAGTTCATTTGCAGCAGTCTCCAAATTGCGTCGCCAAGCAACACGACTTTCAGTATCTATAAGCATTTTTGAAATAATAAGTGCAAGTTTTACCGGATTAAATTCATTAGTAGTAACTCCAATATTGTAATGCTTTACAATACCCGCCATGTCGGGAAAGTCAGAAACCAAAACCGGAATTCGTGCCTGAATATAATCAAACAGTTTATTTGGCAAGGCATAGTAGTAATTAAGGTTGGTATTTTCTTCGAGCGAAATGCCCAAGTGAGCCTGAGGGGTAATTTCCTGAAGCTTTTCGGGAACAATTCGCCCGAGCATTTTTACTTTATCAGATAGTTTTTCGTCAATAATTAATTTGCTAATTTTATGGTCTATATCGCCGGTTCCGACAATCCAAAACTCAGCATTTTCTATGTATTTAAATGCTAAAACAACTTTCTCAATGCCCCTATTAAGGTTTATTGCACCTTGATAAATAACAATTTTCTTTTTATCAGAACTTGAAATTTGCTCAACTTTTTTAGTTGGTTTATAAAAAGGCACATTCCTAACAAGCACCATATCAATACCGTATCTTTTTTTATATTCAAAAGCCACTCCATTGCTAACCGTACACGAATGCTTAATATGAGGTAAAAGCAATTTTTCGATGCTGAGCCATATTTTTTGTACATTTCGACGATTGACCAATTCGGGCACTTCGGTAAACAGCTCGTGGCTATCGTATACCAAAAAAGAATTTCTTATTTTCGAAACTACAAAATTGGGCAACAATGTATCTAAATCGCACGACCACAATATATTGAAACGTCTCGACAACAAAAAAAATAACAGCCTCACATTGTATAATACATAAAACAATGGTCCTTTATTGATTAACAAGCGAAAGCGTTTTATATGAAATGGAAAATTATATAAAACTGGACTACCGGGTGTTATGCGACCAACGATTAATACTTCATATCCGGCTTTCTGTAAGGTCGATGCTATGCGAAAAACACGTTGATCGGTTACAATATCGTTTATTACTGAAATGATGGCTTGAGGCCTTTTGCTCATTTGTTCTTTTATTTGTGTTCGAAATTAAAAATATATTTATACGTTTGCTCAAATACAACACAATTAAAAATGAAAATCGAAAAAAATATTTCTCTATTGCCTTACAATACTTTTGGAATAGATGTTCGTGCCGATAATTTCTACGAAATATATTCCATTGACGATTTACCATCAATACTTAAACAATATCCTAAACACCTGATTTTAGGAGGAGGTAGCAATATGTTATTTACAAACAGCTACCACGGCTTGGTTTTGAAACCTATCAATAGCGAAATAGTTGTTTTATCTGAGGACTACGAAAATGTAGTTGTAAAAGTAGGATCGGGTGTTGTTTGGGACGAACTTGTGAAATATACCGTAGACAAAAACTGGAGTGGACTCGAGAACCTATCGTACATTCCGGGAACGGTAGGCGCTTGTCCAATTCAAAATATTGGAGCTTATGGTAGCGAAGTAAAAGATACAATTGTAAAAGTTGAAGGCTTTTATTTAGAGTCCATGCAGCCATTTTCATTTTCAAATGAGCAGTGCAGCTTTGGTTACAGAAACAGTATATTCAAACAGTTACTTAAATCGAAAGTTTTAATTTGGAGTGTAACATTCAAGCTCTCGAAAATTCCAAAAGTCAATATTTCGTATGGCAATTTAATGAACGAATTGACGGCTTACAAAAATATTACCATTGCCAATGTACGCGAAGTAGTTACAAATGTTAGAAAAAGCAAACTACCCGAGCCATCAGTTATAGGTAATGCCGGTAGTTTTTTTAAAAATCCATCGGTCGATAATAATTTGGCACAGACGCTCGTAGCACAATTTCCCAATATGCCCCATTTCGACAATGGCGATGGAACTGTAAAAATTCCTGCAGCATACCTAATCGAGCAATGTGGCTGGAAAGGCTACCGCAAAGGTGATGCTGGGGTACACGACAAGCAATGCCTTGTATTGGTAAATTATGAAAAGGCAACTGGAGAGCAAATTCTCGATTTGGCAGATGAAATAATTGAATCGGTAAAAAATAGATTTAAAATTAAACTCGAAATTGAGGTCAATATAATTGAATAGTAAAAATAACAATAATACAAATCACTATTCTTCTTTGCTTTCGACTCTCGATACCTTTTCAACTCCTTTCACTGCACCAATTTTATCGATTAGTACATTGACGTCTTCGATATCGTGAACATACAAATCTATATCGCCCTCGAAAATGCCGTCGTGTGCAGCAATATTAATATTACGTATGTTAACTTTTAACTCTTTCGATATTACATTAATAATCACGTTAAATATTCCAAAACGGTCGATACCCACAATATGGATTCGAACCATAAAAGACAAAATCTTGTGAATAGTCCACTGAGTAGGAACAATTCGTTCGCTTTGGCTCGACAGAAGTTTCACAGCATTGACGC
This sequence comes from Bacteroides fragilis, assembly GCA_945889005.1. Classification (GTDB taxonomy): domain Bacteria; phylum Bacteroidota; class Bacteroidia; order Bacteroidales; family DTGW01; genus CAMDBI01. Next base: position 57,325 of record CAMDBI010000005.1, on the reverse strand, counting down.
ATTTCGATTTATGAATCACAATGTGATCGTGCATATTCCTGTACCCAATTACATCTTCGCCAGGAATTGGGCTACAACACTTTGCTATGTTATAACTTGCACTCGAACCCTCCTGAATTTCTTTTAGTACAAAAGGTGTTTTGGATGTATATTTTTTGGGAGTATTATTGTTTTCGTTAGTTTCAGGTTTAGTGTCGTTGCCCGACTTTGTATTTGCAATACCCAATGTAAGCTCCCAGTAACGAATCCATTTATTAAGCGTATTCTTGCTTACGATTCGTTTAAGATCGTCGAGATTAATAATATCGCTGCCAACTTTACTGTAAAGCTCTTCTTTTGTAGCTACACCATAGGCGGGCAGTAACTTTTGCATTACTCTGGAACTTGGGTGAAGGTTTATTTCAAGAAGTCTTTTTTCTAAAATATGCCTTCCCCGTTCAATACGGTTTCTATTCTCAGACTTTAACGCATTTTTAATACTTTGCTTTGCTTTGAGTGTTTTAACAACATCGAGCCATTCGCGCTGAATTTTTTGCTTGTCTGATGTAATAATTTCTACCTGATCGCCACTAGAGAGTTCGTAGTTGAGAGGAACTAGTTTGTGATTGACCTTAGCACCAATGGCTTTATTGCCAATATGAGAGTGAATTTCGTATGCAAAATCAAGTATATTAGCTCCTTTTGGCAAGGTTTTTATTTCACCTTTGGGTGTAAAAATGTGTATTTCTGAAGAAAAAAGGTTGAGTTTGAAATCGTCCATAAACTCTAGAGCATTGGAGTTGCTCGACTGCAGCATTTCCCTAACCCGTTTGAGCCATTTGTCGAGCTCAGACTCTTGCGAATCTGCTTTTTTGTATTTCCAATGGGCTGCAAATCCGCGCTCTGCAATCTCGTCCATACGTGTGGTTCGTATTTGCACCTCGACCCAACGACCCTCGGGACCCATTACTGTTAAATGAAGCGCTTCGTATCCATTGCCCTTTGGTGTACTCACCCAATCGCGCAATCGGTCGGGACGAGGAGCGTAAATGTCGGTTATGATCGAATAAATATTCCAGCACTGCGTTTTCTCAGGTATATCGGGATCGGTTTCAAAAACAATTCGTACAGCAAACAAATCGTATATTTCTTCGAAAGGAACCTTTTTTATCTGCATTTTATTCCAAATCGAATAGACCGATTTTGGTCTTCCCGATATATCGTATTTTATTTTTTGATCATTGAGTTTAATAATGATGGGCAATACAAACTTATTGATAAACATAAGCCTACGTTGCTCAGTTTCGTTTATCTTACTCAGAATTTCGAAGTAAACATCGGGATATCGATATTTAAGACTCAGATCTTCGAGCTCGGTTTTGATCATATACAAGCCCATACGATGAGCGAGAGGTGCATACAGGTAGATTGTTTCCGATGCTATTTTCAACTGCTTGTCGTGAGGCATCGCATCGAGAGTTCGCATGTTGTGAAGGCGATCGGCAAGCTTTATAAGAATAACCCTTACATCGTCTGATAGAGTCAACAACATTTTTTTAAAATTCTCGGCTTGTAAGGTCGAATCGTTATTGTATAGCTCCCCAATTTTGGTAAGACCATCGACTATCGAAGCTACTTTTGGTCCAAAATTATGTTCTACCTCTTCGAGCGTATAATCGGTATCTTCAACTACATCGTGAAGAAGAGCACTAATAACAGATTTAACTCCTAAACCAATTTCTTCTATAACTATACGAGCAACTTCAATAGGGTGGATAATATATGGCTCCCCCGATCGACGTCGCATTTCTTTATGAGCCTCAAAAGCTATTTTGAATGCCTTTTCAATTTGCGAACGATCTTCTGCACTTTCGCTCTTAATAGTATTGTCAAGCAAATCGTAAAAAAGCCTGTTTATTTCCTTTTCCTCTTCGTGTGTGAGTGTACCTATCATATTTACCCTTTTGCCTTTTTGGCTATTGGCAAATGTAGGAAAAATTGTTGGTTTTGGTAATAGTTGATCGAACGTTAAAAATGTTTAGTATTATATTTAAAACAAACTCATTAGGGATACACTATATTGACTATTCCAGTTCTTTCTATAGTTTGATTGTTGAAGCTTTTAACTTTTATATAAAAAATATAAGCCCCCGCTTTTGCTTTTGCTCCATTTTTGTAGTGACCATTCCATGCTTCTTCAACTTTTGTTGTTTCAAACACTTTAATTCCGGCTCTGTCGGTTACAATCATATAAAAGTCTTTGGGTATAAATTTCAATAATGGTATAAATGTATCGTTTTTACCATCTCCATTTGGAGTAAAAACTGTGGGAAGCAATTTAAATAGATTTTCAATTGTAATACATTCAGTTGCCGATTGTACATAGGCATTTATATTATTTGGATTGTTGCTTTCGTAAGCTACAACATCATAACATAAAACCCCGGTATTCGAAACATCAGATATATTGGCAATATTGTCGAAATATTGATTTTGAATGGGAGGTATAGCGCTAATAAATTCATTCTGACTAGATACACTTCTATAAACATCGTATCTGTTAGTATTACCTTCAAACTTGTTGTAAGTATTCCATTGAAGTTGAACCATGTCGTTGATTCTATTTATTGTCAATTGAATATTCTGGCTTTCAGTAGAAAAAACAGATGGTTTTCCACATGTATTTAACAAAGCAGCTTTGTAAATATTTTTCACTTGCTGATTTTCGTCAACTTCAAAATGTATAATCTTTCCCGTAATTTTTGATAATTTCTGTATACTATCAAATATGTTTGAAGTTTCGTTGAATCTCATCAATAAAAAATCGGCATTTGCAACTTCCTTTGATAATGAATACGTTAATTGCACCTTTTGATTTTGACTTATTTGACTATTCAAACTTATTATCTGCATAGTATCGTTAAAGGGCAGATAAATATCAATTAAATTTGACGAATTGATATATGGAGGGAAAAAATTCTTCTGCTCTGCTTTTACAACATATTTTATACTTTTGTTAATGTCGAGATTTTCGACCACTCTAAATGTATCGTAAATAAGCGAAGTGACAGGATCTGGCAAAACACGCTCCTCCCCTTTTTCATTTATTTTATACAAATAATAAGGTATTTCTAAAACAGCATTAGAATGCCCATATCCATAATACTGACTCCAATTAAAGCGTACCTTACGTAAACATGTGTCGATTGTTGCACGAAGTATAATATTGGACGCTGCATTCAAAAAGGGCTTATCGTGAGATATATTTTTACTGACATTACCAGAAATATCAACAATTTCGATTCTATAGAAATTCATTTGTTTGACCAAATCCTTGTCGTGAATAATAAAAGAATCTAATAAAGGCACATTTTTTACTACTGGAACCGTATCCCATACATTCCACTGATCGGCAAGCCCATTTAATTCGTACTTATAAATGATAAATTTCTCAACGCCATTGGTAGTTATATTCTTCCATCTGATAAGAATATTACCGGTTATGGGGTCGGTAGAAATATATTTAATTTCAGGGCTTATGGGTGAAGCCAATAAAACTTTTACAGAAACAATAAAAAATATGAGGACTAATAGATATTTCATCTAATTATTTAAAAACACATTTCAAAATACAAAGCGAGAATTGGATGAATTAAATAATAATTTCAAACTATTGTATTCTGAAATTATATTGTCCATAATGGTTTGAGCTGGCAATATTTCGTCGATAGAAGCAGCAACCTGTCCAATCTCCAGTTCACCATCGCTTATGTTTCCTTCAAACATTCCAACGCGTGAGCGTCCAGAGCCCTTTATTTGAAGCAGTTCTTCGTTCGATGCACAACGCATTTCGGCTTGTTCGAGCAAATCGGAATACTTATTTTTAATCAAACGAACAGGAGCCACACTTCGCATTCCAAGCCGAGTATCACCATCGTGGGTTGCAATTACCCGTTCTTTAAACGCCTGGTGAGCCGACGATTCTATACTTGCCACAAATCGAGAACCAATCTGCACACCATCGGCACCCAATGCCATAGCCGCCAACATGCTTGCCCCAGAGAAAATACCACCGGCTGCAATTAACGGAACATCTACATTCTTGCGAATAAGGGGTATAAGTGCAAAAGTACTTGTTTCTTCGCGCCCGTTGTGCCCTCCTGCTTCAACCCCCTCGGCAACTATTGCATCGACTCCGGCTTGCTGACTTTTCAAGGCAAATTTCAAGTTTGATACTACATGTACAACTTTTATACCTTTTTCCTGAAGCTTCGAAGTCCATGTAGCCGGGTTACCTGCCGAGGTAATTACTACAGGTACCTTCTCTTCGACGATCACTTGCATAATCTCTTCGATACGAGAATACATAAGCGGAACATTTACTCCAAAAGGTTTCTTAGTGTTATTTTGTGTTTTCTGTATGTGTATACGTAATACATCGGGCGACATAGATCCTGAACCGATTATTCCTAGCCCACCCTCGTTACTCACAGCACTAGCTAGCTCCCATCCGCTGCACCATACCATACCGGCTTGAACAATGGGATATTTTATATTAAATAACTGACTTACAATATTTGACATATTTTATTTTTTATTCACAAAGGTAAATTTTTTAAATAGAATTAAGTTTGTATTTTACACCTCACTAAGTTGAATTTGCAATTCAACTTATTTCGCATTTAAAATTTATAATTGCATTATTACTTAACAAATGTCGAATTTGCAATTTGACTATATTCCAAGCGGCATTTCAACCGACCAAAGGGAGCTCAGCTATGCTAAATGCCGCTTTGCCCTTCGCTAATCATTTGCCGCTTAGCTAGGGGGGATTATGGTAACATTGATTATTTTTTTGTAATTTTACAAAAAAGAATATGCTTCGTAGTAAAAATATTAAACTATGCAAAACCAGTTTGTAATAACAATTGACAATAGGGTTACTCCCGATTTTGCCCTTAATTTCCTCAAAAGTGTAAATTTTATCAAGGCTATTAAGCCTCGTAAAGAAAAGGAAAAAGGGAAAACGGATATAATGATTGATGTGGTTACTCTAATGGCCGAAAAATCATTAGCCGAGGAGTGGCTTTCGGAAGAAGATAACCGATGGGATAAAGTATTGTAACATGTTACAGAAAGGCGATATCGTTATTATTAAGTTTCCGTTTGCCGATGCGGCACTGTACAAAAAACGCCCAGCGTTGGTTATTTCTAACAATGAAGTAAACAAAACCGGCGATTACTTGATGGTTCAAATTACATCTAAGGATAAAGAAGATGCACTTTCTTTATCTATTAAACCGACCGATTTCACCGACAATAAAGAACTACCACTAAAAAGCTATATTCGACTACATAAAATATTCTTGCTTAACGAAAGCCTCGTATTGTCAAAAGCGACATCGATTAAACCCAATTTCCTTGATAACGTGATATCTAAAATTATTGAACTTATTAAATAAACACAAAAAGCCCCAGACTCCCGAGGCTCTTTGTGTTATATTCCATACTTGTAGCAAATGCCACCAATATAGTCCGACGAAGCGAATGTTTCGGCTACGCTCAACAACCGTGCTTCGCCGAACCGTGCTTCTAGTACATTCTACGCCGATCAGAGGTAATGAAATGAGGGGCATCTTGTTCTTTTATTTGATAACCAGTTGGCATTGCTTATTTTGCACTAAAATAAAAAATAAATGCTGAATTACAAAATCAACTTTATGTATTGTTTACATAATACTGCAAATTACAAAGACCATGTAAATATTGCTATTACATGGTCTTTGTTGTGATTTTTTAAATGTCGAATTTGCAAATTCGACTATATTCCAAGCGGCATTGCAACCGACCAAAGGGAGCTCAGCTATGCTAAATGCCGCTTAGCCCTTCGATTATCATTTGCCGCCTAGCGAGGCGTAACGCAGTGGAGCGAAGAATCTCATATCTAATATTAATAATAGTCGGTTATTAATCATTTAAAATATTAATTAGACTACAAGAGAAAACCCCTGCCGTTTCGGTTCTCAAACGACTTTTGCCAAGCGAAATGGGCAAGAAACCCGCCTTAATAGCATCGTTTATTTCTGTTGTCGAGAAATCGCCTTCGGGTCCAATCAGAATCAGTGCATCTGAACTGGGTTTGTACAATTGTTGAATATATTTTTTATCTGCCTCTTCGCAATGTGCTAAGAATCTGAAACCTTCTTTGGGTGTTTTAATAAACGAATTGAACGAAATAGCTTCATTTATCTTCGGTTTATATGCTTTTACCGATTGTTTGATGGCTGCAATCACTATCTTTTCGAGTCGTTCGGTATTCACTACTTTGCGTTCCGAATGATCACAAATAATGGGTGTTATTTCGCTAATACCTATCTCGGTAGCTTTCTCGGCAAACCATTCGAGGCGGTCGAGGTTTTTGGTTGGAGCAATGGCAATGTGTAGCTTGTAATTGGGCTTTTCGTATTCGAGTATGGTCTCGTCGACTACAAGCAAACATCGTTTGGGATGAGCATCGGCAATAGATGCGCGATAGTAGCCTCCGCGACCATCGATCAGTATAAGCTTTTCGCTGGCTTGCATTCGCAAAACCCTTATGCAATGCTTCGATTCGTCTTCGTTGAGCATGTATTGGTTGCCGGCTATGTCGGGTGCGTAAAATATGTTCATGGTCAATTGCTATCTAATGTTACTAATACCAAGCCATTGAATATTCCGGCTTTGGGTTTGGTTATTTCAATAATAAAATTTTGAGTAATAGAGCTCAACAACCGAAGTTCGCCTATTTCGTTGTTCTTTATTTGAGCTTTCGAAAAGGATTGCTTGTTGTTTGGTGCATAAATTTTTATTTCAGCATCGGTTGAGTTTGCTTTTGATCCTTTGAAATAAAAAATATATTTTTGTCCCCTTCGCAACGTAATTGTATTGGACTCTTGCAAATTGGGTTCTTTTTGTAGCTGGCAATAGAAATCGCTCAATACAGTATGTTCATTTTTTTCAGCTTGTTTATTCAACACTTCGATCAATTCGAAGTCAAGTTGCGCATTCATATTCATAGTGAATAAACAAAGAAATGAAGTTATTATAAGTTTCATTTTAACTCTTCCTATTTGCTCCATGCAAGCATTTTCAACTCTGTAGTTGCTCAAATCAATTTCTTTTTTTTTCCCAAACTTCCACATCTTTTATCTGTTTGTTATCGATTTTCAACCTAATGGCGGTTCTTACTGCATGAAACCCCGAACAACCGGCTGCTCCCGGGTTTATATGCAGCATGTTGTATTGTTTATCAAAAATAACTTTACAAATATGCGAATGACCGCAAATAAAAAGTTTTGGGGCATTCAACTCAAATATTTTTTTAATTTCCGGCTCCCATCTTCCGGGATAGCCGCCAATATGGGTAATCATTACATCAACATCCTCGCAATTGAACCTTAGCAAGGGCTTATAAATACTTCGTACTTTATAATCGTCGATATTGCCCGATACTGCTTTTAGAAGTTTAAATTTCTCCATTTTATGAGCTATTTCGAGATTTCCAATATCGCCGGCATGCCACAACTCGTCGCAGGGTTCAAAGAATTTCTCGAGCGATTCGTCAAATGTGCCGTGGGTATCGGATAGTATGCCTATTTGCCTCATACTGAATAACAGTTTTAATTTGAATTCAAAGTTGTTTTGTAAAGCAATTAACCACCCCTACCCCTCCTTAAGAAGGAGGGAAAACAACTTCGCCACTCTGTTTTTGCCCCTTTTTTAGGGGTTGGGGTTTATTTAATTTCTTTTACTTAAAGACATTGAATTAGAATTACTTTTTATTTAATGAATCTGGCACAACAATAGTGGGTTGATCAACTGAATCTTGAGGCAGTTCAATAGGTTCTGGTTCATCTTGCTCGACCGATTCCATTTTTTCGGCACGTTTTAAAAAAAGACTTTTCTTTCGCTCGGGCGAAGGCAAATAGGTGTACGATTGCTGATTGCCTTTTGCCAAAGTCATACGTTGCGATGGTTTCATGGCTGCTATAGGAGCTATAAAGTTCTTGTTCGACGACAACACTTGCATTACGCCACGTGTATATCCGAAATAATACCAGTTTTTGTCGTCGATTTTCAGGTAAAGGTCGAGCAAATCGCCCGATCGTTTTCTCGATATTTCCATAAACCCGTCGAATTGGGCATTTACTTGCTTACCATTGGCAATGCCTATACCTATTTTACCTATAGAACGGTACGAGTTCGAAACATCGTCCCACCAAAGCTTTACACTGGTAATAATAATGGTTTTATTAAGCTCTACAGGCATTACCGCGGGTCGACCTTCTTTCTCGAAGGCTGTATAATAGATATTTGATGCATCTTGTCCAATAAGGTTGGTATAATTTTTACGAATAGCACCTTTTGTAATATCGACCGAGTCTTTGCCCAAGCTATCGAGATCGTGAGCAAAAATGGCTAAGGACTGATCGTTGAGCTTAAAGTCGAGCGAAAGCATAATGTCAAGTGTAGCTTTGTCTTTGTTTAGGTCGTGACTTAAACTCCCCGAACTTGCAAGTTTAAACAAACCACAATCGATATTTAGATCGACAGGTCCTTCTCCTCTATGAATACAACTTTTGGTATTGATGCTCAATAACCCCCCATACACATTGCGGTTTTCTCGTTTATCTCTTTGTCCTATCAAGAATGTAGCACTATCGCTGTTGTAGCTTATTTGACCACCGGCAGTAACAATGTATCCGTCGTTATAATCTTTTCGTTGAGCAAGAAAATTGGAGTATACATGTATTGAGTCTACTGTAAGATAAGTTCCTGCATAAATTCTGTTCAAGTTTATATCGAAAATACGCTGTCTAATGGGTATTTCGATATTGTTGGGGTTTATAATAGTATCAAACTTTGTCCAGGTAGAGCTATAGTTTGGACACATAAAATTGAGGCGAGTAGCTCCATTGAAATTGAGATATTTCTGAGCTCCCAGCAATTTAACCTTTCCCTGATACGAAAACTCTGGACTGAGTGTAAAATTATCGGGTTCAGTAATAACTCCATTGGCAATTGTTTGTCGCGAAGTATCTACTTTAATCTCAGTAAAATCGATAGTTTGAATTTGATTGTTTATGTCTTTATAGTCGTATCGACCGCTGGCACTATATTCGTATCGACCAGCAATGGTTGCTCTAGCTGTATGTATTTTATGAAAACGGGTACTTCTGTTTGCCATTATATCACATTGGCCAATCGTTTGCATTACTGCATTGGATTCAATCGTTAATTGTTTCGATTTCGGCAAGATTCGGGCATCGGCTACATCTACATATTCAACTTGTGAGGCTTTCAACAAATTCTTTTCATAGTCGTAAATGGCAACTGGCGAAATAAAATATAATGAATCTTGTCCTTTCTTGGTCGATATATACTTTGCTCCTTTAAGAACTTCATCCTGAAAGCCATATTGAGCTCCATCGCCACTTGGTTTGTGTATTTGCGACGAACCCATCTCGAGTTCTTTTTTATCCATTCGCCATACAAAGGTTTGTAAGTACGATATGTACTTGTTTTCCGGAAATTCGACACTTGTTGAATCGGTATTTGCTTTAAAGTTACCGATACGAGAATTGTAGTCGATTTTTGCTTTAACATTGTTTGTTAGCACAGTAAAACCCTCTCCATGCAGCGATTTTAGCTGAAACGACATGGTATCGGCCTGAACTACCTTATTGCCAAAAACAAAAAGTTTCGAACTGGCATTAGCCGCTATCAAATTCATAAATCCGGAACCGGTCAATTTGCCAGGCGATAGGTCGAGAGCTCCAGTCAAATATCCTTGCTGACCAAAGAAATCGAAAGGCGTTTTTGTACTTTTCGAATATAAATGGTCTTTTTTGGGCATCCAATGTAAATAAATGTCCTTGCCTATTACATCGGAATAGCTTGCTCCCGACGAAGCAATAGTAAAATCCTCGGCTTGCGAATTTGCCGAGTCGGGGAAAAAGTAAATATCTTTTGCTTTCGTCATAGAAGTCAAATAATTGAGCCGTCCATGACCGACTAGGCCTCCATTAGAAAGTTGTACAACATCGAAAAACTTTCCTTTACCCAAATAAGTCGACAAACCTTCGCCGGGCGTTGTGTGATAAAAACCTAATGAAAAGTCGGGCTGTAAAATCAATGCCTGATTAATGGGTGGAAATATATCGGCCGATGTCAATTCGCCTTTCAAACTCATCGATTCTTTTTTGAAATTGTCCAAACTATCCATTTCAAAAGGAAAAACTTTGTAATAGAAACTGCTTCGATTATATACTCCTTTAAATACATTGGGATCGTCGTAGTAAACATAGGAGTTTCCCTTTGATCTAAACAATGGATATTGTGAGTAGTTGATTCGTCCCGATTTATTGTCGTTTTTGTCGATAAAAAGTTCGCCGGTAAGTTTATTGATTACATTGCTAACATCGTGAGTAATTGGTTTCATAAAATTGTCATACCCGGTAATTACTTTAATCCTAATTGAATCGACATCGTTTAGCGTCATTTTAAAGGTATCGTAGTTAAATATATATTTTTTTCCATAAAATGTAAATAAACCTGCTTGCACTGTACCGTCGAACTGGAAATTACGATTGTGCTTCAATATTATTTGATTGTTTTTCGGGTAAAAAACAACATTTTGCGAGTCGCTCACCTGAATAAAAGGTATACCATTGATTCGCAAATCAAGATTCCGCAAATCAAGGCTAGCATTTTCCAAAGGCATATCGGTTACCGAATTGAACTTTATCACATCGTAATCGATACGACCAACACTTGCATCGAGGTTATTGTACATTTTAGTTTTCAGCTCTATTAGGTCATTTTTAGCATCGTAAAAAATATAACCTTCAACAGCAAGTCTAAATAAAGTTTCCTGTATACGTTCGATGGGCAAACCCAGCGATTCAGCATACGACGATGCATAAAACTTCTGCAAATTGATCTTTTTCGCGTATCTCTTTAGCAGAAACAAGGGATGCTGCTCGTCGTACTTCATTATATCGAGATAGTTGGAATAATTAAAAAAGTTGACCGACTCAAACGTTGCTTTCCCTTGTGCAGAACCGGGTGTCGAATTCATATAAAGTATCGGATCGTTGATTCGCCAAACCAATTGCTCAAAGTTCATATCTATTTTATGATACGAATTTAAAAAGGGACATTGGGCAGTAAACTCTTCGCTCTTCAATAAAGTAACTTCCCTATTTTGAACCGAATAGGTAAACAATAGGTTGGCATGATAAATTGAATCGTTTTCAAGATAAATACTAGCACCTGTGTTATTCCCTGAAATTTTCTGAGGGGTAAAAATCAAATATTTTGAAAATGCTTTGAGTCGAAGTGTATCGTTGCGGTAAAAAAACAAGGTTGCCAAAGCTTCATCATTACCTTTTCCCAATAACTTTGATCCTTGCATAGAAAAACCACCTTTGTAATCGACATTCTTGTATAGGTTTTTCAACTCAAAAGTTTTTTGATACGAATCAAATTTTGGAAATGTAGCGCTAGTTGCAGTCATAATTTGCATTACATTATCTTCAAGCACTCCCAACAATTTATATTTAAAGTAATTGGTGTTTGTAAATTCAACCGAATCGGCTTTGTAGGTCGATTTGTTAAGTTCAATTTTGTATGTATATAATTTAGCATTTACAGTATTTCTATCGTAATTACTTCGCTCCCAGGTAACCAAACCTTTCTCTCCTCTCCAAATCATTTGTTCGGGATAGAAAAAACCTGAAGTATTAAAAATCTTGATACTATCGTGTTTGGCAAAACAAATAAGATCCGTATTATTAATTTCTACTTTTAACTCATTTGTTGTTATAAACTTAAACTGATTATTACTTGTTTTCCATTGTGTTGAGCTCGATTCGAAAAGCAATTGTTTGTCTAAAAGGTTAAGTGCACTTGTACACAATTGTACAAATATTGAAATCCTAGCTTTTTTCCGGCTACAATATTTTTCTACTCCATTGAGCCATTGCTGGAAACTCTCTTTATCGTGTTTACTATCGCTGAAGTAAAAAAGTGCTTTAATAAAACTAATATAATCTGGAGTTGGTCTTATCTTTTTTTCGATAAGGCAGTTAGAAATTGTAATTATTTGTTTTTGTTGATCGGGTGTATATTCGAGCGAATCCCATTTGAGCTTGAAAAAAGTTAAAAATTGGTTCAGCTCTTCGTCGCCCGAATAGCCGATAAATTGCATAATTTCTGAATTGAACAATGCAATATCGCCACTAAACTTTTTAAACTGTTGGTTCGAGCGGTTGCCATATACATTCAATAATATAAACAATGATAAAATAATCAGTAACTTTTTCATCTGGGTGCGTTTAGCTCCAAAAATAGTTCTGAAAAGTTTCTGAAAAATGATTATTTAAAAAAAGATATAAAGAAGATATAAACCAAAAAAATTACTAATGACTAATTACTAATGACTAATTCAAAGAAGTTGCAATTAATAGATCCAATACAACCAAAACCGCCTGTTAATGTTGTAATAGGTGGACGATAGGTATTGAAACTATAAAACGAATTGGATGATGTTGAAAAATACAAAGCCAAATTCTTATCGTAAGCGAATATTTTTAATATTTTCCAATTAGACGAATTGCTTGGATTTAATTCTACTGACAATTCGCTTGAATCGCTTGCTACAATACGTTTCGAGTAAAAATTATTGTCGCTGATTAAATATACATCGTACATATAAGCGAGTGTGTCGCGACTTATTTTAAAACTTACCCTTTTTGTGGAAACTTGCAATGAGTTTGCTACCAACTGGGGCACTTCGGGTACTACTGTTTCGGCATAGACAACTGGAAATGTGCCGAAAGTACAATTGAATGTGTATTTTTTATGAGCCTGAGGTTTAATATTTTTACAACTGTATTGGGGTATCATTGAAATACTGCCCGAATCTGGATAAGAAAATAAAAAATTCGATTTTAATATTTGCCCTATTGTATCGTATTCTGCAACCTCAACATTGGCATTTTCAATATATAAATTTGTAATAGTATCGCCTTTTGTTGGAGTGGTTTGCAGAACATGAATAAACGATTTTTGATCGGGTTGTATTATGCCAAAAATATTCAACTTACGTTCATATTGGTCGTCGCCCATAAATATGGGCTGCATTGGTGTACCATAATAATAATCAATAGCTTCGTCGCACGATACTATTAGTAGAAATATGCTAACAAAATATGTTATTAAAAATTTATTTTTTCTCATTGTCTAAAACTTTATTGAATAACCAATTACAGCAACAGGATATAAATTCATAACACCTATTGGCAAATAATAATTCGAAGATGGTTCATACATATAAAAATCTATGTTACGTCTGAAAAAAGTTAGGTTCTGCAAGCTTCCGGTAACATACGATTCTTTGGCATGTAACCAATTCTTAAGTTTAGCTCCAAACCCTTCGCGCAACTGTTTCTTGAAACCAATATCGAGCTGAATTACCATGGTCAATCGGGCATTGTTTTTTTCGCGAGTAACATATTGAGGCGACATAGCAAGATTGTTGGCATTGGGGTCGTACGAAAAATATTGTTGCGAAGTAGTCGAAATTGTAATCGGGCGCCCCGACAATACCAACCAACCAGCACTATACGATAGGTTTTCGGACAGTTGATAATTGCAAACACCTTTAAATGTAAATGTTTTGTCGTAGTCCGACAAAAAATCTTTACCATTCATATATTGAGGGTAGCTTCTCGTGGTGCGCCCAATGCCTAATGATGTCCAACCCGAAAGTTTTTGGTATTGCCCTTTTGTCAATATTTCTATACCATTCGCTTCGCCATGACCTTGTTGCAATTTATCGGCAAAGCTATATGCTTCTATTTCGCTTTGAGTGAGGTTAAATGTATAAATCCGTTTTATGTTTTTTTTGTAAGCATCGAAAGAAACCGATAAGGATTGATTTAATTTCTTTCCAAAACCAACAATAAAATGCTCAGAGCTAGCTGGTTTTAGGTTCTGAAGCGGATAGTAGTAATCGAGCATTTGCGAAAACTCATATTCGCTGGTGTTCATACTTGTTATGTACTGGTAGTATTGACCCCAAGCGGCCTTAAGCTCCCAATTCCAAGAAAGATTCAATACAGCATTGACTCGAGGTTCTATATAATAATTGTCGGTAAGGCTATAACGGCTCATTCGCACGCCAGGTCTTACGATAAGCGATCCTAGTTTTAATTTATCTTCAACAAAAAAAGCAAATAGCAAGGGTTTGCGATTTTCTTGTCCTTTTTCAAAATTACTAATACTTGCCGAATTTGAGAATTTGTAATTATTGGCTTCAAATCCAAATTTTATACTATTCCATTCGGTTGGTTTCCAATTGAGCGACGATTTGAAGCAAATGTCGTCGATACTACTCGAAAAACGTGTATTGGCCTCATATTTAATATCGGGAAAAGAATCATTAATGTGTATTTTGAAGCTGAAACCCGAAGCATTTTCCGACGAGTGAAATGAGCCATATACCTGACTATCGAAAATAAGACGGGGAGTTATAATACTTTGACAAATAAGAGTTACGGCATTGTTTTTCCATTTGTTGGTCTTACTAATATCGAAATTATTAAAGACTTGACTAACATCTTCATCGCTAATCATATTGCCTATGTACTGGTATATTTCTTTAATACTAAAATCTTGATTATCGCGCGAAGTAAAATACTTCATTGAAATTTTATTTCTTTCATTTATTTTATATACATACGAAAGGTTAAAATCGTAAAACCAATTGTTTGAATACAATGCAAAATTGCTGATAATGGGGTAGAAAAACCGTCCGGCAAGGGTCATTTTTGAATTTTCGGATACCGGAAATTCGCAATAACCAGTAAAATTGTTCGATGAGGGTTCAAACTCGCCATGAAAGCCTTTATTTGAACCTTCTTTTGTAACTATATTAATAATAGAAGAATTGCGTCCGCCATACTCGGCACCAAAACCCCCGAGCATTATTTCTACATCTTTTATCGAATTGGTATTAAATGCACCCGCCGAACTAACAACATGATAAGGGTTGTAAATTGTTACTCCATCAAGCGATATTAGATTTTCCGAAGGGTCGCCTCCACGAACCGAGACCAATGGACTAAAAGGCGAACCACCTTCGATTCCCGGAAGGTATTTGATTGCTTTAAAAACATCGCCACCAGCGCCAGGTATGGTTTTTATTGCTTTTAACGACAAACCTATCAAACTCGTTTCTACTTCCCTATCGCCCAACCTTTTGTTGCCAACACCGACAATAGCTATTTCTTTTATCGATATCTTATCTTCCTCAAGCAAAATTTCTTTCAAAAGCAAATCGTTACTAACTCTTACACTTATTGATGTGCTCTTGTATGTAATATGCGAAAAAAAAAGACGATTGTTTCCGGCTTTGACACCACTTAAACGATAAAAGCCTTTTGAATCGGTCACTGTTGATTTGCTCGTACCATCGAGAGCAACGGTAACTCCAATAATGGTTTCACCACTAAGACTATCTGCAACATAACCCGATAAGGTGTAATTTTGAGCAATTACCGATATCGATTGTATATTAAAACCTAAAATTACAAACAATATTATTGGGACTATTATGTTGTTTTTCAATCTCATTTCACGGGTTTAAAGGCTTATTCCAAATATTAAATATACAGCAGGTTTGAGCTGTATATTTAATGAGTAAATATAATAACTATCAAGCAGCAGTCCTCCTCCCATTGAAATACCTTTTTTGTCGAAAGGCGAATACAATATTCCAGTTTTAATACTTGCATTGACATTGGCAATATCATACAATTTATGCTTAAAGGTATCCATATCGCGCCAACGGTTAAAGCCAACACAAAATCTTCCTTCAATTTCAGATATAAAGTCTTTGTTTATACGACAATAGAAATGGCTTGCATTTGAGCCCATAGCGACAGATTCAAACCGTTTCTCGTTTCTATATCTAAAAAAATGTGAATGCCTAACAAATCGCTTCGATGCTTCGGGTTCGTAAAATCCGAGATTAACATCAAGCATACACCAGTCGATACCATAATAAAACGCTGAAGAACAATAAAGACGTGTTTTCGCATCTTCTTTGCCTATTCTGTAATGATAAATACTGTCGGAATGATTCGATTGTAACCTTTTTATATCGATAATAAAATCCGAACGCCATGAATCAATAAGATTTTCGTAACATTCTTGAGAGTTTCTCTTATTGGGTTTTTTCCCACTTGTCTCATATATGAGTGTCCCATCAAGGGTTTTACGACTATTTATTTTCCCTTTATAGATTGAAATTTGTGCAGATAATACCGATGCTGGAAGAATTCCCCCACGGTGGTTAATTTCAAATTTCTTTAATACTAAATTTATCGACTCGTCCGACAATGTATCATCGATAATTAATTGCTTAATATTAGATGCTATTGACTGTTGAGTTACAAAATAATAGTCTACAGGAATATACCGATATTGTTTCTTCTCAGAGATACGCAACACGTTCGACGATAGTTCAGTTCTTTGGTCAATTACCGAATCGATCGAATATAAAACAGGTCGAATAGTATTGTTGCCAAAATTTATAACCGTAGAATCTTTTACAAAATCCTGAGTAAAACAAAACCTAGTAAAAAGAAGGAGAATAAACAAATAGATACACTTAGTATGCACAAAAAATGAGGTTTATTAGGTTATTTTGCGTAAAAAATTGAACAAATATAATATTTTCATTTAAAATGCAAATACCACTTTGTACAATTTTATATCGAACATCACCAAATACAAATCACTATCCTCTCACAAATTTAGCCATTACCCAATTGTTCATGACAGTATGTTTTTTAAAAACAAATCCGTTAGTTTCTGCAGATTGTCTAATCATATCGAGGTCTTCGGTGTAGAAACCACTTAAAAGTAGCACTCCTCCTTTTATAACATTGTTTTTGTAAGTAACCATATCTGCCAAAAGCACATTACGGTTAATGTTTGCAAACATTAAATCGCAGGTTGAACCGTTGGCTTGACTTACATCGCCCAACAATACTTTAATTTGAGTAACATTGTTTCTCAAGCAATTTTCTATGGTGTTGTCATAAGCCCACTGATCAATATCTATAGCGATAGCAGATTTTGCACCCATTTTCACAGCCAATATTGCCAATACTCCTGTACCGCAACCCATATCTATAACCACTTTGTTTGCAAAATCTGTTCGCAAAGCTTCGTCTATCATTTGGTAGGTAGTGCCATGATGCCCAGTTCCGAACGACATCTTAGGTTCTATCACTATGTCGTACTTCAAACCCTCTACAGGTGAGTGAAATGGAGCGCGCACCATACATATATTGTCGACCAATATTGGGTCAAAGTTTTTCTCCCATTCGCTATTCCAGTTTACATCGGCTATTTCGGTAAATGTATACGAGCAATTGATCGCCATTTCTTTAACCTGATCTAAACAATCTTTAATCGACTCGTTATCAAAAGATTCTTTGCGAATATAAGCTTTCAAACAATCGTTTTCAGCTGAAAATGATTCGAAAGGCAAATCGGCTAAGTAAGCTGTAACTATATCGCAATTTTCTTCAGAAAAAGGTGTAATGCTTATGTTTACTTCTATGTAGGGCATATTTATTATATATTAAAAAACTCTTATAGTTTTCCGCCTCTCAACTTCAACTGTGTCAGCACTTTCTTGGTATGTAACGGAAAATCGCCATTCATCATCCAATTGTAATAATTTGGATCTTTTTTTAATAGCACTTCATCGACCGAAACGCCTTTGTATTTGCCAAAATTAAAAACTTCCACCCCTTTTTCGTTATAAACAATACGACCTGCAAAATCGACATTGACATTGTGTGCAGAGAATTTCGACAACTGATCAATATCATTTACTATGGGTTCCGACACAACTCCGTTGTGATCGATATGTTTTGCGCCTTGATAGCGGTCGAGTTGGGCTTTTAGCACTTCAAAAGTAGCTATGGTATCGGCTTTCGACGAATGGGCATCTTCAAGTTCTTTGTTGCAATAAAATTTGTATGCAGCACTCAATGTACGCTGCTCCATTTTATGAAAAATTACTTGAACATCGATAAACTTTCTTTTCTTTAGGTCGAAATCGACATCGGCACGCAGAAACTCCTCAATTAGCAATGGAAAATCAAATTTATTAGAATTGAAACCCGCAAAATCGCAACCTTCCATCTCATTTGCCAAATTCTTGGCTAAGTCTTTAAATGTTTGGCAATCTTTCACATCCATGTCGTAAATTCCATGTATTAAAGAGGCTTTCTCAGGAATTGGAATGGTTGGGTTTATACGCCAAGTTTTTACGTCTTCCTTGCCATTTGGATGTATCTTAAGTACAGTTATTTCAATAATACGGTCAGACGCAATGTTTAAACCTGTAGTTTCTAAATCGATGAAAACTAAGGGATTTTTAAGATTTAAATTCATTATATAACGTGTTTTGTGAACCGTGTTCCGTGAACCGTGGTTTGTGTTACTGTCACGGTTCACTGTCCACTGTCCACTATGCACGAAATTAAGCGTTTATCATCATTGGCATAAGAAGCATCAGAATATCCTCGTTTTCAGAATCCTTTATTGCCGGAAGTACGATACCTGCGCGTGACGGATCCGACAATTCGATCTTTACATCGGTAGAGCCAATATTTGAAAGTATTTCGTTTAAGAATGACGATTTGAAACCTATTTCCATGTCGTCGCCTTCAAATTGGCACATCAAACGTTCGTATGCTGAAATTGAGAAATCAATATCCTGAGCCGAAACAACTATTTCGTTGCCTTTAAGTTGCAATTTAACCAAATTGCTTGCTTGGTTTGCAAATATTGACACACGACGAAGGGTGTTGAACAATTCTAAACGATCGATAGTTAGCTTATTGGGGTTATTGGTTGGAATTACCGAGTTGTAACTTGGGTAAGTACCGTCAACCAAACGGCAAATCATTTTATAATTGGCTAGTTCGAAATATGCATTTTTTTCGTCAAACTCGACCATAACATTTTCGCTCTTTAAAACCAGGTTTTTCAATAAAGATGCTGGTTTTTTGGGGAAAATAAATGAACCATCTACCGAGCTTTCAATATCTGAACGTTTGTAGCGCACCAATTTATGGGCATCGGAAGCAACAAATGTAATATCTTTCGAAGTCAGCTCAACAAATATTCCATTCATTACAGGGCGCAATTCGTCGTCGGCTGTGGCAAATATAGTCTTGTTAATACCGCTCAACAACACATCGCCCTTAAGTTTTATTATAACTTTTTTGTCGTCTTTGATCTTGGGTGTTTGCGGAAAGTCCTCGCCATTTTGACCCACAATAGTAAACTTTCCATTTTGAGAACTTATAACTACCTTGTAATCATCAGAATTAATCTCAAATGTTAGGGGTTGTTCCGGAAATTCTTTTAGTGTATCGAGCAATAGTTTTGCAGGCATAGCTATTTTGCCCTCGTCCGATACATTTTCGAGGTTCATGGTGGTTACCATCGTTGTTTCCAAGTCGGAAGCTATTATATTTAATTGGTTACCTGTAAGTTGAAATAAAAAATTGTCGAGTATGGGTAAAGTATTTTTACTACTGATAACTTTACTAATTGCCTGTAAATGACTCAATAAGCTACTGCTTGAAACTACAAATTTCATTGGATCTATAATTTAGTTTTTTTTTATTATTATTCAAATTTCCACAAATATATAAAATGAAATTGTTCAAAACTACTTAAACAACATACTTATACAATTATTTTTATTACAATGGTTATTAGCTATTTACAAAAAAAGTTTGGATGAACAATCAGCAAATCGAACACAACATACTTAGCAATTGAAAGTTGCGACTTGTTTGTAAAAATAAAAAATTGATTGGAATCACCTACTTTTTCATAAGCCTCAATTATAAACGATTCGCTCGATATAGACTCAATAGCAATAGTAAACATTTGATTCTGCAAGCTTATAATACTATCGACTTTTTCGGAATCTATATATTCCGATACCTCTATGTTGGTATAAAGCTGCAAGTATTGAATCAAGCGGTCTGACGATACATTTTGAAGCAATTTGTCAGATTTCCCTTGAACTACACCAAATTGACCTTTTCCGTAATTACGTATAACAAATGACAAATCTGGATTTCGGAGGTTTTGCAATGTAATTGATTTTATTTGTTCAGGATTTTGCTTAAGAATCACTAAATCGCGCCACCATAGTTTGTCGGTTCTGAAAAATGGTAAAATTCTGGGAGGATAACCTAAAGCTTCAATTTCAAACACCTGATTGGAACCCACGATTCGACCGATCGTAATATGTTTTAATGTATCCTCGGCTATTATGTATTTCTTCAAAAGCTTTTCATGATCAAATATGCTCACCGATGCTCCATTTTTAAATTGATCATCAAAATTACCTCTAATAGGAGCCTTTGCACTTATTTCGCCTATCAATCTAAACAAATTAATTAGTGCTTCTTTTCTAGCCACTGAAAAATTGCTATATACCCATTGACCAGCATTTTTTTTTAATTCGAACGTATCAGATTGTTGAGTAATAATAATCTTTTCGATGTCCTGTACATCCTTAACCGAAAATTCAATTTGAGTTCTTCGATAAGTACTTGTATTATCTGAGAAATAAAGAGCAACAGCAATCGCAGATAAAATACCAAAAAGTACAAACCAATTTTTATTTTTTTTCATACATAAGAAGTGAGGTTATATTTTACCCCCATAAATATAATTTTCTAAATCACTTATCGTAATGTGTTGCTGCTCTATATACGAATTTACAACATCGCCAATCGAGATTACTCCAACAAGGTTTTTGTTTTCGAGAACTGGCAAATGCCTGATATGTTTACTTGTCATAATAGCCATACATTCTTCAACAGAAGTATCTAGATTGACACACATTACGTCGCGTGTCATTATTTCAGAAACCTTCGACACTTTCGATGCTAAACCTTGCAATATTACTTTGCGGGCATAATCCCTCTCAGAGAAGATTCCAACCAATTGACCGTTTTGCAAAACCAACAATGAACCAACATCCTTACTTGCCATAAGTTCAAGGGCATCAAATACAGTGTTATCTGGATTTACATACCAGTAAACATGTCCTTTTTTATCTAATATTTCTCTAACTTTTGCCATAATTTCATAATTTTGATTTAAACACCAAAACGAACTATAAAGTTGACAAATAATATTCAGAAATGACTATTATTTCTTATTCTTTTTTATCCATTCGCGTGCATTTACAAAAGCCTCTATCCAAGGGCTTACTTCATCGTTTCTTTCGGTCATGTAATAAGGCCAGTTCCAAGGATAGGTAGCACGTTCCAAATGAGGCATCATAGCAAGATGTCGACCATCGTTGCTACAAATACCGGCAGTGTTATACTTCGAACCGTTTGGGTTGGCCGGATACGATGCGTAACTATATTTCATTACAATATTGTAGCGGCTTTCGTCATAGGGTAATTCGAATTTACCCTCGCCATGAGCAATCCAAATACCCAATCGTGTTCCCGACAATGAATTCAACATAATCGACTGATTCTTTTCAACATTTACATTGATAAAGCCCGATTCGAACTTATGACTCTCGTTGTGCAACATTTTTGGCTTATCTGCATGATCTGGAGTTATAAGCCCGAGCTCAATAACCAATTGACAACCATTACATACACCAAGACTCATGGTATCGGGGCGTGCATAAAAATTATCGAGTGCTTGTCGGGCTTTTGGATTATACAAGAATGCCCCAGCCCAGCCCTTGGCAGAGCCTAATACATCGGAATTTGAGAAACCTCCAACAAAAACTATCAAATTGATATCTTCGAGTGTTTCGCGACCTGCTATAAGGTCGGTCATGTGTACATCTTTAACATCGAGACCAGCTAAATACATCATCCATGCCATTTCTCGATCGCCATTTACCCCTTTTTCGCGAATAATTGCAGCTTTCACTCCCGACGATTTTCTACGATGCAAATCAATGCCATATTGCGAAGCCTTACCTGTAAAATTCTCAGGGAATATATAAGAAAGCTCATGCTTTTTGTACGATTGATAACGTTCAAGGGCTTTTACTTCGCCACTTTGTTTTTTATCGAGCAAATACGATGTTTTGTACCACTTGTCGCGATACTTATCAATATCGAAGCTATATGTCTGAGCTCCATTACTTATATTCAACGTGCGAGAATGTGTTACAGAGCCTATTTGAAATGCCCTTACTCCACAACCAATTAAAAATGCTAAAGTTAAAGTAGGTGTTTCTGTCTGTATTATAACTCCAGGGTTTTCGCTAAAGAGTAATTTTGCATCGTCGGTTTCGCCTAGAGCCGAAAGATTAACATCTATACCTACTGTGTTGTCGGCAAAACACATCTCCAAAAGGCTTGTAACAATACCTCCCGATGATATATCGTGACCGGCTACAATTGCTTTATTCTCGACTAGTTGTTGTACTGCTTCAAATGCTTTGGCAAAATATTCAGCACTACTTATTTTGGGTACTTTTGTACCAAGTTGATTGATTACCTGAGCAAAGCTACTACCCCCCAATTCAAATGCAGAACCCGAAAAGTCGATATATAATAATTTCGAAGTGCTGTCGTGCATAACGACAGGCGAAATGGTCTTTCTTATATCTTTAACCTCTCCGGCTGCTGTAATAATAACTGTTCCGGGAGAAAAAACTACCGAACCATCTGGATATTTCTGTGTCATCGAAAGAGAATCCTTTCCGGTTGGAATATTAATGCTCAATCCCAATGCAAAATCCGACGCAGCCTTTACAGCGTCGTATAGTCGGGCATCTTCGCCTTCATTTTTGCAAGGCCACATCCAGTTTGCACTAAGTGAAACTCCTTTAAGCCCACCTTCTATTGGAGCCCACACAATGTTGGTCAACGATTCGGCAATAGCCATAACCGATCCGGCCATTGAATCTATCATGGCAACAGCTGGAGCATGCCCCAGCGAGGTTGCCATACCTTTATGCCCTGCATAATCGATGTTTATTACGCCAAGGTTGTTCAATGGCAATTGCAATGGACCACTTGTTTGCTGTGTAGCTATTTTACCAGTAACAGAGCGATCAACCTTGTTGGTCAACCAATCTTTACAAGCAACTCCTTCGAGTTGAAGTATGCTTTCGAGATATTCATATACTTTACTTACATCGTATTTGAGTTCCGAATACTTTGTGTCAAGTGCATTGTCGCGCATGATAGTTTTGGGCGGATTGCCAAACATATCTTCCAGCTTCAGGTCAATTGGTTTTTCACCATTCACGGGATTTTTGAATGTAAACTGATGATCTCCTGTTGTTTCTCCAATTACATACATAGGAGCGCGTTCGCGATCTGCAATATTCTTTAGTAATTCAATATCATTTTCGTGCATTACAAGCCCCATACGCTCTTGCGATTCGTTACCTACTATTTCCTTTGCAGAAAGAGTTGGGTCACCAACTGGCAACTTGCTTATATCAATAGTACCGCCGGTTGCTTCGACCAGTTCCGACAAGCAGTTGAGATGCCCTCCAGCGCCGTGGTCGTGAATTGATATAATTGGATTGTGATCGAGCTCCGACAATGCACGGATTGCATTATATGCACGTTTCTGCATCTCTGGATTTGAACGCTGTACAGCATTTAGCTCAATTTTATTGCCATATTCTCCGGTAGCTACCGACGACACAGCTCCTCCACCCATACCAATACGGTAGTTGTCGCCTCCAAGCAACACTACTTTATCGCCTACACGTGGGGTATCTTTCAAGCTATCTTGTTTCTTGCCATATCCTATACCGCCTGCAAGCATTATCACTTTATCAAATCCATATTTCTTGCCTGCTTCCAAATGTTCGAATGTAAGTACACTACCACATATAAGTGGTTGACCATATTTATTTCCGAAATCGCTTGCCCCGTTCGATGCTTTCACCAAAATATCGTCGGGTTTCTGATATAACCAATTACGTGGAGCTATGTTCTTTTCCCATTCGCGCCCTTCCTCGGTTCTAGCATACGAAGTCATGTAAATAGCGGTACCAGCAACAGGAAATGCACCTTTACCACCAGCAATACGATCGCGTATCTCGCCTCCGGCACCTGTAGCTGCTCCATTGAACGGCTCTACAGTAGTTGGAAAGTTATGTGTCTCGGCTTTTATCGATAGTACGGTATCAATATCTTTCACTTCAAAAAAATCGGGCCTGTCTTGGTTCTTAGGAGCAAATTGTTCGGCTTTTGGTCCATCTATAAAGGCACAATTGTCTTTATAAGCCGATACCACTCTGTTATTATTTTCTTTAGTGGTTTTTTTTATCAATTGAAACAATGTAGAGGGCTTCTCGACCCCATCTATAATAAAAGTACCGTTAAATATCTTGTGGCGACAATGCTCCGAGTTCACTTGCGAAAAACCAAATATCTCGCTATCGGTCAATTTTCGGCCCAGCTTTGCTGGCAACGATTCCAAATATGCAATTTCGTCTTCGTTTAGAGCTAAGCCCTCTTTCTTATTGTATTCAGTTATATTGTCAATAAAAACTATGGGTTCTGGCTTACGGTCTATCGAAAAAACAGACTGGTCTACGTTTTCGTACATTGCCTGAAGCATTGGGTCGTATTTTGCCGACTTTGATGATACTTTGTAAAATTCTTCAATGCGGAATATACCAAAAACACCCATATTTTGGCATATTTCAACAGCATTGGTACTCCAAGGGGTAATCATTTCCTTGCGTGGACCAACAAAAAAACCCGAAACCTTTTCGTTTTTGATTTCTTGAGCATTACCAAATAACCATTTTAGTTTTTCAATATCTTCCGACATCAACGAAACCTTCGAATCGACTGTAAAAACTATACCTTGAGCACTTTCAAAAAAATGTACCATGAACCTTATTTTAATTTTCAGTGCAAAATTAGTAAAATAAAAGGGTTTAACTATCTCTCATAAAAAATGCAATTGACAATTTATGAACATAAAAATTTCATTTTAAATGATTATGTATTGAATTCAATATTAAATTCGCACAATCAATATTGAAAAATATATTTTATACTATTGAAATGAATATTCTACTTATCACAAACGAAGGTTATCAAGGTGCAGGCTCATCAGAGTCTATTGCATTGCTTTCAAAAGGTTTGGCAGCAAGAGGGCACAATGTTTTTGTTGGTTGTCATCCGGACTGTTATTTAATGAATCTTCTCAAAAACAGCAAAGCCATTGCTGTACCTATGCATTTTAAATCGAAGATTTCGAGAACCAATATGCGCGAAATAAGAGACGTAGTAAAAAATAATAACATACAAATTATTAATGCTCAATCGAGTAAAGACCGTTATACCACTATTTTTGCAAAATGGTTTTATGGAATCGACCCCATTATTGTTCATACTCGTAGACAAACCCCTCGAAGCGACGGTGGTATATTACAACGATGGTTTTATATTCTAAACACCAAAAAAATTGTAACCGTTAGCAATGAACTGAGAAATGTTTTTATTTCAAAAGGTTACCCCCCAAAGCATATTAAAGCAATTTTCAATGGTTTGCCAGATGAAATTTTTACTTTCTCAAACCCCGAAATAATATCTGAATTAAAGCAAAAGCATGGTTTTAAACCCGACGATAAAATCATTGGTTGTGTTTCACGTCACAAAAAACAAGAACAATTATTATCTGCTTTAAAATATCTCGATCCTTCAATAAAAGTTATATTTATTGGTGTTAATGAAGGATTTTTCAATGAATTTGTTGTAAATAATAATATTAAAAATGAAATAATCTATACCGGTAGAATTGACAAGGCTCTATTAATGAATTACTACAAAATAATTGATGTAAAGGTGCTTCCATCGACAACAGATGGTTTTGGACTAGTTTTAGTAGAAGCTATGGGATCTGGCACTCCAGTAATTGGCACCAAATATGCAGGAATTATCGATGTGCTCGACAATGAGAAAAATGGACTTTGGTTCGAAGATGGCGATTGCAAAGAACTTGCTAATAAAATTGAAACTGTTCTTTATAATGAAAACGAAAGAAAACGTTTGATTGAAAATGGGCTTCAGGCTGCCAAATTTCAATTCAATATAGAAAATACAATAAGCGAATACGAAACTTTCTTCAATTCGCTCATCGAAGAAAAATAGCACAAATTGTAAAATGCAATTTACGCAATAAAAATATTCTTGTTTATCTGATATTTACAGCTGGTTTTAACATTTCCGACTTTATCGATGGAATAATTAATCGTGAACAGTTTTGGTTTTTTAGCTAAATTTAAACTACCAATCCACCAAGTCTGTTTTTTTAGCAATATAGCTTTAAAAACACTACAATTTATTGAATATAAAACTATAAGCAATTATGATTGACAGAGAAAATTAAGTTGAAATAATTTGTTTTTCTTTGTTCATTGATTAAATACATAGGCAGAAAAACAAAAAATCACCGTAATGTAATAGTAAATACAATAGGTAAAAAGGATTTACAGCCATAATTGACTTAGCCGATATTTATCAAAACGAAAATATAGATAAACAAACAGCAGTATATATTACGCAAGCCCCCCAATACCTTTTTCAATCTTATTTGGAAGGCGATAATTCACAAACTACATGCTCATAATTATTTGATATTCATTGCCGTAGACTAAAAACCAACGGCAATGAAATGTGCAATATATTAGGCTTTAACCAAAACTATACAGTACTATTATAAAAAAAAATTACTTGTCTAAATCGACACAAGCCTTGTAGATATTCTCAACCAAATTGGGCAATTTGTTTACAGGTACAGCAGAGAAAGCCAAACGTATAACACTTCCCAACACAATTACTCCAGTACTATATTTTTCTAGCAAGTGTTTTCTAATATCTTCTGCAACTAAACCTTTTTTAGGTTCAATACACATAAAATAGCCAGAGTTGAAAGGAAGTGCTGTAAAATATTCTTCATATTTCGAATTCGAAAGTTCTTTTCGAAGTATTTGGTAACGATTCTTTAGTAAATCGAATTTATTTTTCTTCGACTCTTCATACGTTGGAGCCGAATACACTTTATGTAAAAGCGATTGCGACAATTGGCTTATGTTAGAAATATTGCCACGAACAGCTCCGGCAGTTTTATTTTCGAGTGCATCATAAAGCTCAGCATTTCCACCTTTAATGGCATAAGTCAAAAATCCAACACGAAAACCCCACACGTAATCTTCTTTAGTAGGCCCGTCGAGCTTTACAGCCAAAACATTTTCCGAAAGATCTGCCAATTCTACAAAGATTGATTCAGTAAATACATTTTTTTCATATACTAAACCAAAGTATGCATCGTCAATCAGTACAATTACCTTCTTACCCTTATCTGCTACTTTTTTAATTTCAGCAACAATAGCCTTAATTTCGGAAACCAGAGGTGTATATCCAGCTGGATTATTCGGAAAATTGAGAAGTGTAATTATTTTTTCACCTTCAATCTCGTTCAGTCTTTTTGAAAAGTCAGCTACATTGAACCCTCCGTTGCTAAAAAGCTCAAAAGTCGAAATCTTTGCCCCATAATTATTTTCAAAAATAAGATTGTAATTTTCCCAATAATGGTTCGAAAGCAAAACAGTATCGCCCTCATTGGCAAACATATACCCAGCCATGCTGATACCATGAGTTAAACCATTGGTAGCTATCGGATTACTAATTACTTTATCTTTCAACGACGGGTTTTTTCTATAAATTGATTCCTTCCAAAGAGTGCGCAATTCGGGCTTGCCAAAACTTGGTGCATACGGAAATATATTTGCAGTAGGCATATTTATTAAAGCATCGAACTCAGGAAGGTGCATCGAAGTACCATCATCCTCTACAGCTTCTCCAATTGTTGCATTTATTTCTTTGCCTTTTGCCTGAGCAGATTGAGACAAAATGCCAAGTTTAGGAAAGAAAATGTTTTTACCTCGCTCCGAGAGCATTTTCAAAACATTTGCATTGATTTTTTCGATAGTTGTGTTTAACGATAACGCCTGCGAATCCATAATTTTATTGTATTAATCTTTTTTATTCTTTTTGTACTAAAAATTAATTATTCAAAATTAAACTATTTTGCTTAATAAATTAAGTATTGTTTAATTTTTTAAGCAAATATTAATTTGCATTAAGGTTTTGGGTCATTTATGAGTTTAAAAAAACTTATAAAATCGATGTATATAATAAAAAAACACAGAGGCACAGAAACACTGAGTTATTCTATTTAAAACTCTGTGCCTTTGTGCCTCCGTATTTATAAAATTATTTTTTTAAAATATGAAAAGTTGTTAATCCAAACAATGTATTACCAAACCACTTCTGAGCTTTGGTTCGAACCAGGTAGTTTTGGGAGGCATTATATTGCCCGAGTCGGCAATGTCTATCAACTGTTTCATCGAAACTGGGTAAATGGCAAATGCAGCAGCCATCTCGCCACTATCGACACGGCGTTTCAATTCGCCCAAACCACGTATACCTCCAACAAAATCGATTCGAGTCGATTTGCGAAGATCGGTAATATCGAGTATTGGAGTCAGTACTTCATTCGAGAGAATGGTTACATCGAGTACTCCAATTGGATCGCTGTCGTTGTACGTGTTACTGTGGGCTTGCAACGAATACCATTTTCCTCCTAAATACATTGAGATATTATGTAAACAGCATGGTCTGTATTCCGATGTGCCCACTTCTTTAATATCAAAACTTTTCTTAAGTTTTTCGACAAATTGATCAGATGTATTTCCATTTAGGTCTTTTACCACGCGGTTATAATCCATTATTGCCAATTGACCAGCAGGAAAATGAACTGCCATAAAGAAATTGTACTCTTCGTTGCCAGTATGTGCTGGGTTTTTCTTACTGCGATCTGCTCCTACCCTTGCTGCTGCAGCGGTACGATGGTGTCCATCGGCTACATACGTGTATTTTATATCGTTCTTAAATATTTCTTCAATACGTTTAACTGAAGATTCGTTATCTATCATCCAGAAATGATGTCCTATACCATCGGGTAGCGTAAAATCGTAGATCGGTGCATTTTTAGCAGTATTTTTTATAATCTGGTCAAGTTCAGCGTGATCAGGAAAAGCAAAAAATACCGGCTCTGCATTGAAATTGGTAATATTGATATGGTTTACACGGTCGTCCTCTTTATCGGGACGGGTCAATTCGTGTTTTTTTATTATATTGTTGGTGTAATCTTCTGTAGCAGCACAGCCAACAATACCATATTGAGTTCGACCATTCATGGTTTGTGCATAAATATAATAGCAAGGTTTTAAATCCTGTTTCAACCAAGCATCTTTGATGAATTGCTGCAAATTTTCCTTTGCCTTATTGTATACCTCATCGCTATGCACGTCAATGTCTTTTGAAAGATCAATTTCTGATTTTACAACATGTAGAAACGAGTATTTATTGCCCATAGCTTCGTCACGAGCCTCGTCGCTATTCAATACGTCGTACGGGCGGCTTGCCAATTGTTCAGCTATTTCTTTTGTAGGTCTGTAACCTTTGAATGGTTTAACTATTGCCATATTATTTATTATTTTTAATGAACCACAAAGTTTCACAAAGGACATCACGAAGTAACATAAAGTAAATTTTTTCTTAGTGTTACTTTGTGATAGCCTTAGAGTTTATTTGTGTTAAAATTTTTGGAGCACAAAAGTGAAAAATATTTTTGAAAAATGCTATTTAAATTAAAAAAGAGAAGCCTTTTATCTAAAAGCCTCTCTTTTATAGATCCTTATAATACCACCAAGACAAATTATTAGTAATTTGTCATTAGTAATTATTATTTGTTTACCTGAAAAGTCTTGTCGCCTTTAACAAAGAAATTTACAATTTGGTTTGCAGCAGCAATACCAGCATTGTTGTTTGCTTCGTGAGTTTGTGCGCCTGTTTTTTTAGAAGTAAAACAGAAACGACCTTTGTATTTTTCTTCAAATTCCTTGATCGTATCTGGAGCAACGTCCGAAGCATATTTTATATCTTTGCGTTCGGCAAAAAGTTTAAGCATTCCTTCTTCGTCAATTACTTCTTTGCGAGCCGTATTTACTATAGTAGCACCTTCGGGCATCAGTTTCAACAAATCGTAATTGATACTTTTCTTTGTTTTGTCGTTGGCAGGAACATGAAGCGATACAAATTGACAGTTTTTGTATAGGCTTTCAATTGCAGATTCGTATACAACACCATCTTTGTCCATTACAGTTTTGTCTACAAACGGATCGAAGGCATGTACTTTCATTCCAAATCCTTTAGCAATAGAAGCTACTATTTTTCCGATATATCCGTACCCATGAATACCTATTGATTTTCCACGTAGTTCAATACCTGTACTACCATCGTAACCACCACGAACAGTGTAAATAAGTAAACCAAAAACCAACTCGGCAACTGCATTAGCATTTTGTCCGGGCGTATTCATTGCAACAATACCTTTAGCAGTGCATGCCTTAAGGTCTATATTATCGTAACCGGCCCCTGCACGAACTACTATTTTTAGTTTTTTTGCAGCATCGACTACTGCTTGATCTACAATGTCGCTACGAATTATAATTGCATCGGCATCCGAAACAGCTCCAACAAGATCGGACTGTTGAGTATATTTTTCAAATACAGTAAATTCAAACCCTGCATCTGTAATTACTTTTTTAATACTTTCTACAGCAGCCTTTGCAAAAGGCTTTTCTGTTGCAACTAATACCTTTGTCATTTTTACAATATTTTATATTAATTCATCTCAGTCGCATCAATTTAGCTCTGCTACTGAGATGCAACTATTATTTAGATTTTTCATAATCTTTCATGGCATCGACAAGTGCTACCACACTTTCGCGAGGCAAAGCATTGTATGTAGAGGCTCTGAAACCACCCACCGAACGATGGCCTTTGAAACCAACAATTCCTTTGGTTTTAGTAAAGTTCAAAAAGTCTTCTTCCAATTCTTTGTACTCATCGGCCATTACAAAACAGATATTCATATCCGAACGATCTTCTACAGCACAAGTTCCTTTAAACATTTTGTTGCGATCAATCTCGTTGTACAACAATGCGGCTTTCTCAACATTTATTTTATTAATAGCTTCGACTCCTCCAAGCCCTTTGAGCCATTTGAGAGTTTGCAAGCATGCATAGATTGTAAATACAGGAGGAGTATTATATAATGAATTGTTTTCGATATGTACTTTATAATCGAGCATCGAAGGTATCGGTCTTTTAACCTTTCCTAAGATTTCGTCTTTAACAATAACAAATGCTGCACCTGCTGGTCCCAAATTTTTCTGAACACCACCGTAAATCATTCCATATTTCGAAACATCTATCGGGCGACTCAAAATATCAGACGAAGCATCGGCAATCATTGGAATTGGCGAATCCAAGTCTTTTTTCAGCTGAGTTCCATATATGGTATTGTTTGTCGTGATATGGAAATAATCGGCATCGGTCGGAATTGTAAAATCTTTTGGTATAAATGTATAATTACTACTCTTTGAAGATGCTACTTCAACAACTTCTCCATGAAATTTAGCCTCTTTTATGGCTTTTGTAGCCCAAACACCTGTATTAAGGTATGCAGCTTTTTTGTCAAAAAAGTTATACGGAATCATGCAAAATTGCATACTTGCTCCTCCTCCTAAAAATAATACAGAGTATCCTTCGGGAATCGACAAAAGGTCTTTGAACAATGTGATAGTTTCATCCAAAATACCTTCAAATTCTTTGCTTCTGTGTGATATTTCGATTAACGACAAACCGATTCCATTGAGATCTAAAACAGCTTTTGCTGAATTTTCGAGAGTAATTTGTGGCAGAATTGATGGCCCAGCGTTAAAATTGTGCTTCTTCATAAAAATAATTTTATAGAATCTATCGATTTAGTTTAAAAATTGAAATTACAAAAATAATTAATTATCTGTGAAAAAAATTTTAAAAACTTGTTTTTTGTTATTTTATTCACAATCATTTATTGAAACAAGCTTACCTCCAATATAACAAGGAATTATATCTGTTAAATTCAAAGTATGACAATATTCAATACTATCGTCAAGTCCATTTTTTTTCAAACGCTCTCTTTGTGCAGCTTTTTGAATATATTTTATTAAATTGAGTTGAGCTATTGACCACAAATCGATTGTTGCTACAAGAGAATCACAATTGCTATCAAAATGCTTTGACTCTAATAGTTTGCTTCCTAATGCTCCTGCAAAAACCGAATCTTCGAGACTAAAGCGATCTTTCCATCCCGAGCAAAATATTACTACATCCTTTTGGTCCTTAATAAGCAATTGAGCCAATGCATCTATATTTAAATAGGAACCTATTAGAACTCTGTTGCAATCTTTTGCCATATTTACAGCCATTGTTCCATTGGTTGTGCTATATACTACATCTCGTCCGCAAATTCTTTCTTTTGTAAAATTGAAAGGCGAATTTCCAAAATCTGAAAAATCGGGCTTAATTCCATCGCGCTCCGCAGCAGTCAAATAACCTTGTTGCTTTAATTGTTGAGCTTCCTCAAGTGTTGCCACAGGAATAATTGATTTAACTCCATTCATAAATGCAGTACACATGGCAGAGGTCGCACGTAGAATATCTACCACCACTACATTAGCTTCTTTGTTATGAAACCTTTGATAAGTTGCAGGAGAAAAACAAACTTCAACCTTACTTAAATCTCTCAATATAAATATCTTATGTAAAATAATTAACAATTTAATTGATCTTAAATCAATTATTTAATCAAAAATGGTTTATTAACTATTTTTGCTTTAATAGCTCTGTCTCTAATCCTGATAAATATTTCACTTCCCGGCTTTGAAAATTTGCTTTTAACATAACCCATTCCAATCGCCTTTTTTAATGAAGGCGACATGGTTCCCGAGGTAACTACACCAATATTATTGCCTATTTCGTCCTCTATTACATAGTAATGCCTTGGAATTCCTCTGTCTATCAATTCAAAACCTACTAAGCAACGCTCAGGTCCTTGTTCTTTTTGCTTTTTGAGCAATGCCTTATCGATAAAATCTTTTGTATCGGTAAATTTTGTAACCCATGCCAAACCAGCTTCAATTGGCGAAGTAGTATCGTCGATATCGTTACCATAAAGATTATAGCCCATTTCGAGACGCAAAGTATCGCGAGCACCAAGACCAACAGGTCTTAACAATTCGCCACCTGCATTAAACAAAGCATTCCAAATTGTCTCGGCGTGTTCCTTATAAAAATATATTTCGTATCCATGTTCTCCAGTATATCCAGTAGTTGAAACAATTACGTTGCTAACCCCAGCCAGAGTAATCTCCTTAAATGTAAAGCTTTTCATGCTTGCAACATTGTCGGAAGTCAGTAGTTGAAGTATTTCAGCGGCTCTAGGACCTTGCAAGGCCAATTGTGCAATTTT
Source organism: Bacteroides fragilis (assembly GCA_945889005.1). GTDB lineage: Bacteria > Bacteroidota > Bacteroidia > Bacteroidales > DTGW01 > CAMDBI01. The sequence goes on along the minus strand of CAMDBI010000005.1, from coordinate 23,806 downwards.
ATCGGAACTATTTTCGAGTTCTGCACCAAATTTATTGTTAGCAAGCATCCAATTCCAATCTTTTTCAATATTGGAAGCATTAATAACTAAAAAATATTTTTGTTCGTCATATTTATATACAAGCAAATCGTCAACAATGCCACCTTTACCATTTGGGAAACATGAATACTGTGCTTTTCCTGGAGTCAAAGCCGACACATCGTTAGTGGTAAGCCATTGAAGTGTTGCTAAAGCATTTGGACCTTTAACCCATACTGTTCCCATATGCGATACATCGAAAAGTCCGCAACTGCTCCTAACAAACAAATGTTCATCGGTTATTCCGTTATATTCAACTGGCATCAGATAACCAGCAAAAGGAACCATTTTAGCACCTAAACTCTGATGAAACTTATTAAAAGGGGTAATTTTCATTGGGTTTGAATAAAAAAAATAAGGGTTCAAAAGTAGATGTATAGTTTTAAAATAATTGTATGATTAAAATAATAAAATTAACTATTTATTAACATTTATTATTTTCCAACTATTTTGAACTCAACTCTACGATTTTGCGCTTGCCCTGCTTTCGTTTTATTGCTCGCAACAGGTTGTGCTGGACCATAACCAACATAGGTCAAACGAGACTCATCAACACCTTGCGACACCAAATAATTGACAACCGACTTGGCTCTACTTTCAGATAATTTTTTATTGATCGCAGCTCCTCCCAAATTGTCGGTATGTCCCGATATTTCGAGCTTCAACGTGGCATTATCTTGCAAGAATATTAGCACTTTACCAAGTTCGGCATAAGATTCGGGCAATAGTGTGGCTTTTCCATTTGGAAAGAAAATATTTTTCATCACGACTTTAGTACCAACCTCAAGTTTCGTAAGTAAAAAGTCTTTGATTAGCTTATCGTCGCCCGGAAGTTTTAGTAAATCAACTATGTCGAGAAAAAGCAAATATCCATTTGATGTTATTTGAACACCATAATTTTTCTTTTTCGGAAACGACACCCTATATACACCTGTAGAATCTACAATTGAAGTAGATATTACCTTACTAATATCTGAATCGATAAATTCAATTTTTGACATCAATGGCATTTGAGTTTTTTTGTCTAAAATTCGTCCACTTAGATATATAGATGTATCGATAGTAACTGTTTCAATTTTTTTATTGAACAAATCGATCTTGTCGTAGTTTAAAAAAGCCATTGGAGCAACATCAGTCAAAGCAATCATTTCTTTTTCTGCTCCTAAAAACACAACTTTAAATATGTCCTTTTCACCCAACGATCCCTCTTTAATGGTTGTATAATATGCAACTTTATTGTTTGCTTGAATTCTAAAAAACAAATCGTCGTCGGGTGTATTAATTGGATAGCCAATATTCACTGGCTTACTCCATTTCCCACTATTGTCCATAACCGATTTAAAAATATCGTACCCTCCCATAGAAGAATGACCTTTTGATGAGAAATAAAGTGTTTTATCGTCTGCAGCAATAAATACTGCTTCTTCGTTGTATAAGGTGTTGATTGGAAAACCAATATTACGAGGTTTAGTCCATTTCCCCTTTTCCAAAGTAGTATAGTATATATCTTTCCCGCCAAACGATTCCTCATCGTTATCGCTAATAAAATAAAATTTATCACCTTTAGGTGATAGGCTTCCGGAGCTTTCGTTTGAACCTCTATTATTTATTTTTTTAAACGATTTGGGATCATTCCACACTTTATCTTCATCATCCCATTTACAAACATAAATATCGCCCATACCTTTTTCTTCACGATAGATGTACATGGTTTTTTCGTCTGCAGCTATATCAATAATAGCGTTATTTGATGTTTTGGAGTATAAATCTGCAACAAGTTTAGGCTTTCCCCAATTTTCATTTTCTTTTTCAGAAACATAAATATCGTGAGCAAAAGACCTGTATTTATCCAATTTCTTTTTCTTATTTTCAATTGTTTTAAGCGAATTGAAATACATCTTTTGTTCGCCTTCCAATACAACAGGGTAAAAATCGTCGAACGTTGAATTCAACTCTTTACCTGCGTTCGAAATTATAACTCTTGCCGGTTCATTTACTATCACCAACGCATTCTGACATTCGTCGATGTACCAATCGATATTGACTTTCAGCTTTTTCAATTGCCTTTTTGTCAATGTGCTTTTTGAAATATTAAAGTATTTTATTGCATCATTAAATTCACCTTTCATTTGTAAAGACCTGCCCAATAAAAAATGAATATCGATTGAAATTTTCGGATCTATTTCAAGAGCCTTTTTAAAATATGTGACTGCTTCCCCTTTTTGATCTGTATTTAAATAACAGATTCCCAATTTATAATTCAACTGAGCATTACCCGAATTATAATTCCAAGCTTTTTTATACAATTCGCGTGCATTAATGTACACTGTTTGACCTTTTGAAAATAGTTTATCAGCCTGTTTCACAGCATCCCATGCCTGATCAAAACCTTCATCGGCGACTTTAAAAGTTCTTTTTTTTATTTTAAAATTATCTTGCGAATATGAACTCTCAAATATTATTAATCCTAAAAAAAGTAATAAAATTCTCATATAGTATTATTTACATTCTTTGATATAGTTTCCCGCGTTCGTATTTCCCAATTTATATGCCGAAGTCCAATCGGCACATGCTCCATTGAGATCTCCTCCCGATTCTTTTATAAATCCACGATTTAGAAAAGCTTCGCTAGCTTGTGGATTTGAGCTTATACATAAATTTAAAGCATCTATTGCTACTTTTGAATTTTTTGCTTTTGCTTGAGCAATACCTATATTATTAAGTACCCTAAAATTGGCTTTATCAATCTTTATGGCTTTACCCAAATCGGTAAGCGACATTCTTAAATCGCCCATCTTAAAATATGCTACCCCCCTATTATTCAATGCCATAATATTATTATTGTTTAGTTCAATGGCTTTTGTAAGAACTTTTATAGCATTTTGGAAATCGTTATTGAATATTAAACAATAAGCCAAATTGATGTATGAATCGGTAAGTTCCGGATCGATGTATACTGCCTGTTGAAAATCGACAATAGCTGCTTGCAACTCATTATTATTGAGTTTTGCTAATCCTCTATCGTAAAACGCAACAGCGTAGTCTGGTTTTTTCTCAATAGCACTTGAAAAATCTAAAATGGCATTTGAAAAATCCTTTTTAATCATGCGAACAACACCTCTATAATAATACACTTCTGCCTCTATATAGCCGTTGTTAATTGCTTTATTGAAAAGTTCTATATCAACTTTAGAGGTATCGGTTTTCAAAATTGCATATCCAAGGTAATAGTATGCTTCTCCATTAGTTTTATTGAGTTTTAAAACTGTATTGAAATCGAGAATAGCGGCTCGAATATCGTTATTTGCAAATTTACATTTGGCACGAAGAAAAAATGCTTTTTCCATGCTGGGATTTAATTCAATAACTTTAGAAAATACATCAATTGCTTGAGAATATTTTTTTTCTTCAACAAATTTTGCGGCCAAATTGAATTTTATAAATGAAGCTTTAATATTTGGATCTGTTTCTTGGGCTCTAATATTGAAAGCAATTATAAAAATAAATATAAAAAAGAAGTACTTCTTCATCTCTAAATCATTAATTATTAATTATATGAATATGCATTCATGTTATTTAATTGAATATCAAAAATAAGACAATTAAATCATGAGTAAAGTAATGAATCAAAAACGAAAAATACAAATCATTTTAATAACAATTGTTCATAAAACAATTAATTATATGAAAAAAGAAAGAAAAAATCTGTAACTTTAAACGTATGAGTTTAGTATAAAAGATAGTTTTATTTTTTGAAAAATATTTTGTTTATTTTTTAAAATAAAATTATTATTATTACAATTAATTCAATTAACTTAACTGTTGCAAAATGAGAACAGATTTGGCGTATTTAAAGAATATGTCTGGCGACAATAACACATTGATAGCCGAAATGATAGACATATTTACAGAGCAAATTGGAGAAATTTCGGACGATATGCAAATGGCACTTGAATCTCAAAATTGGGAGAATTTAGGCAGAATAGCACATAAAGCAAAATCGTCTGTAGCAATAATGGGTATGACCGATTTGGCTGCAGCTCTAAAGGAATTAGAGATTAATGCGGGTCATGGAGAAAAAAAAGAGATGTATCCATCCATTGTTGCACGTTTTATGATAGAATGCACAGAAGCAATTGAGGAATTGCATAACTATATTATAGATCAACAAAAAAACCAGTAAATATGGCAATGATTAAAACCGAGGTAATTAACAATGTTGTAGTAGCCACATTTAACGATATTAGCAGGCTAAATGCACTTGTTTCGGAACCCGTTAAAGAAGAATTGAAAAGTTTATTTAACAAACCTAACACAAAATTAATTATTAATCTTGAAGGAATTCAGTTTATTGATAGTTCGGGGTTTGGAGTGTTTCTTTCTGTAATGAAAGTAGCAAACAACAATTATGGAGCATTTAAGATATGCAATGTGGCAACAGAGGTAATGGAATTATTTAAATTGCTTCAATTACACAATGTTTTTGAAATATATGGTTCAGTACAAGATTCGGTAAAAAGTTTCAACGTTTAAGAAATTTCTATAGTAGCACCGTCTTCGGCTAAAATAGTATTTTCAAAAACAGATTTGGCTTCTACTAAGAAATCATAATCGTTATTATAGCGATTAGAAAAATGCCCAATAACTAATTTTTGGGCATTTGCTTTTTGAGCAAGTGCTGCTGCTTGATGGGCTGTAGAGTGATACGTATTTTTGGCAAGTTTTGCATCTCGCTCTAGAAAGGTAGCTTCGTGATAAAGCAAATCTACATCTTTTATTAAATCTACATTTTTTTCTTGGATCAATGTATCTGTGCAATAAGCATAAGATTTTGGGGGGGCACTCTTTTGGGTTAATACATTATTAGGTATTACGCGCCCTTCTTTTGTCACAAAGTCGCTTCCCGATTTGATATTAAATATTTCTTTTACAGGAATATCAAAAACAGATATTAATTCTTTATTGATTGTTAAAAGTTTCTGCTTTTCCTTAAATAAAAACCCTACACAAGGTATTCTATGTTTAAGAGGAATTGTATGTACCTCAAGTTTTTTATCGTCATATAAAATTTGTGAATCTTTGTGATTGATCTTATGAAAAATAAGAGGAAATGTAAGTTCGTAGTTGAAAAGTTTAAGATGAGTTTGAACAATTTCTTCGAGTGAATAATGTGAATAAATATTTAGTGGGCTTTTTCTATTAGCCATCGACAAGGTTGCCAACAAGCCAAACAAGCCAAATACATGATCGCCATGAAGATGCGAAATAAAAATATGATTGATTCGATGGAATTTCAGGTTATAACGCAACAATTGCATTTGAGTACCTTCGCCACAATCAATTAAAAAAAGCCGCTCATCGTGATTGACCAGATGAGCGGCTAAGTTTCTTTTATATGAAGGAATAGCTGAACTACTCCCTAAAATAGTTACATAAAAAGACATTGCACATGGCTAAAGTACTATTTAATGTTCTCGATCGCTTCGTTAATTGTTTCAACTATGTTGAGAACCGTATCAAGATGCGATATAACAATAAGTCGTTCAACTGCTTCGTTTAATCCAGTAAGGTAAAATTTACCACCTGCATTTTTACAAAGTCGATTGGCCACAAGAATAGCACTTAGTCCTGAAGAATCGCAATAACGACAATTGCTTAAATCGAGAATTATATTTTTCTCTCCATTTCCAGAAATTAAAACCAGTTCCGATTTTAACGACGGAGCAATATGAGTATCGAGTTTTTCTTCTAAAACCCTGATTAATGTGTAATTGTCCTGTTTTTCAATCTTGAATTCCATTGTACAATTATTTAGAGTTGTGTCTATTGACTATTCTGAAATATTAATTACCTTTTTTTTGGTTTTCTTCCATTTCAGTCTTCAAAGCTGCAAGTTCTGAAATATCGCCTAATGTTGTTTTTTCAATATTGGCTTTTATTTTCTTTGTTGCTTTCTTTGTAGCTTCTACTTCTGCTTTTTTACTTGCATTGTCTTCGGTACGTTTTACATCTTCCCAAACACGGCTATGCGACAGAATAATGCGTTTTGCACTTTTGTTAAATTCAATTACTTTGAATTCTAACTTTTCTTCAACTTTAGCTGTTGTTCCATCTTCTTTAACCAAATGTTTAGGAGTAGCAAATCCTTCTACACCATATGGAAGTGCAATAACAGCACCTTTATCGACATTTTCAACAATGCTACCTTCGTGTATCGAATCTACTGTAAAGAGTGTTTCAAATACATCCCAAGGATTTTCTTCCATTTGTTTGTGTCCTAAACTTAAACGACGGTTTTCTCTATCAATTTCTAGAACCATCACTTCGATTTCGTCACCAACATTGGTAAATTCGGCAGGATGTTTCACTTTCTTAGTCCACGAAAGATCCGAAATATGAATTAAACCATCTACACCTTCTTCAATTTCTACAAATACACCAAAATTGGTGAAATTGCGAACTTTAGCTGTATGTTTAGTACCAACGGCATATTTTTCTTCAACTTTAGCCCAAGGATCGTCTTTGAGTTGTTTGATACCCAATGACATTTTACGTTCTTCGCGATCGAGAGTTAAAATAACAGCTTCAACCTCGTCGTTAACTTTGAAAAACTCCTGAGCACTGCGTAGATGTTGCGACCACGACATTTCTGAAACGTGAATTAAACCTTCTACTCCTGTGTTTATTTCTATAAATGCTCCGTAGTCGGCCAATACCACTACGCGACCTTTAACTTTATCGCCCACTGCAAGTTGCGCATCGAGTGCATCCCATGGGTGAGGAGTAAGTTGTTTAAGACCAAGAGCAATACGTTTTTTGTCGTCGTCGAAATCGAGAATAACCACATTAAGTTTTTGATCGAGCTTAACGATTTCTTCTGGATGGTTAACACGTCCCCACGATAAGTCGGTAATGTGAATAAGACCATCGACTCCACCAAGATCGATAAATACACCGTAAGATGTAATGTTTTTAACAGTACCTTCAAGAACCTGACCTTTTTCGAGCTTACCGATAATGTCTTTTTTCTGTTGCTCGAGTTCGGCTTCGATAAGTGCTTTGTGCGATACTACTACGTTTTTAAATTCGTGGTTGATTTTTACAACTTTGAATTCCATAGTTTTACCTACAAATGCATCGTAATCTCTAATAGGTTTAACATCGATTTGCGAACCTGGTAAGAATGCTTCGATACCGAATACATCTACAATCATACCACCTTTGGTGCGACATTTGATGAAACCTTTAATTATTTCGTCTTTATCGAGTGCTTCATTTACTCTATCCCATGAACGGAGCGAACGAGCCTTTTTATGCGATAAAATTAATTGTCCTTTTTTGTCTTCTTTGCTTTCGACATACACTTCAACTTTGTCGCCGATTGCAAGTTCAGGATTGTACCTGAATTCGTTCAAACTTACTACGCCTTCCGATTTGTAACCGATGTTTACAACTACTTCGCGTTTGTTCATCGAAATTACTGTTCCGTCAACCACTTCTGCTTCTGCAACAGTCGAAAGGGTTTTGTCGTACATTGAAGAAAAGTGATCTTTTTCTTCTTTCGAGTATACATCGCCTTTGTTGGTGTAACGACTCCAATCGAAGTCTGCCAATTGCGATTCAAATTGTTTTTTCTTGATCTGAGCGATGTCTTCTACATCGTCTGCTTCAATAATTTCATCGTCATCTTCAAATTCATCAACAATTTCTTCTACTTCTTCTACTAATTCTTCCGAATCGATTTCAGCATTTTCAACCAATTCGTCGGTTACGATTTTTGAATCGTCATTAACCTCTTCATTTTCTGCGTTTAATAATTTTTTAGCCATTTAAATTTTTAAAAATTAATGAGTTAGACATTATGTTTAAAATAAGAGCTGCAAAATTAAAAAACTTTATGCTTATTAAACTAAAATTAAACAAAAAAAATCAAATTATATGTTTAAGACCATTTTTTATTTATGATAAATGTAGTAAGTTTTTTTAAAATAATAAAAAAAAATGGAAGAATTTTCTTCGAAAGACAAATGAATTTGTCTTTGTGTTTAATTTGAGTTGCCCTCATTGAATTACAAGCCAAATGCATAATAGGCTATCAAGCCATTGGGATACATACCTTCTATATATACACCACCACGAGAATTATTAATAATGCTTATAAGATCGTCGGTATTATTAATTATTTTATTGTTCAAACGAGTTATAATAAAACCTTTACCAATACCAGCCTGCTTAAATTTGCCAGTACCTGTTTCGACTATTTGAACACCATATTTCAATCGTAAAGATTGTTTATCTTGAGGCGAAAGATTTTTGACTGTAGCTCCAAATATGCTGGTTCCCTCCGGATCGCTTTTCAAAAGATTGGTTGTACCTTGAACATTCCTCAATGTTACGTTAAGCTTTTTATTTTTACCATCGTGTATTAAGTCAACAGTAATTTGATCGCCAGGGCGATACTTATTGAGCTGTTCGATAAGTTGCGCTGAATTGTCGACCATTATTTCATTAATCTTTACTATTATATCGCCTTTTTCAATTCCGGCATCAATGGCAGCTCCATTAGTAGACAAATCCTGAACATATACTCCAGTAACCTTTCCTAGTCCATATTTTTTAGCCATTTCGTCGTCGACATCGACAGGTACTATCCCCAATTTGGGATGCTGAGGGGTTCCAAACTGCTTAATGTCTTCATATATTTTTTTCACAATTGAAACAGGTACTGCAAATGAATTGCCAGAATATGCACCGCTGGGTGACATAATGGCAGTATTGATACCAACCAAATTGCCATTAACATTAACCAAAGCGCCCCCGCTATTACCAGGGTTTAATGCGGCATCGGTTTGTATAAACGACTCAATGCTATATTGACCGGGAATAATATCTAGATTACGCGATTTGGCACTTACTATACCTGCTGTTACAGTAGAGGTTAGATTGAATGGGTTGCCAACAGCAAGCACCCACTCGCCCAATCGTAGGTTGTCTGAATTACCAAAAGAAATAAAAGGTAAATCGTTGGCTTCTATTTTCAATACAGCGATATCGGTATTGGGGTCTGAGCCAACAATTTTGGCATCGAACTCGCGATTGTCGTTGAGTTTTACGCTAATATCGCCTGCTTCTTTTATAACATGGTTATTGGTAATAATATAACCGTTGCTGCTAACTATAACCCCCGAACCAAAACCTGTTACTTGCTGCGATCGTTGGCTATAATTGCCTCCATAAAAGAACTCCATCAACGGATTTGAATATTCGACATCGGATTTTATGCGCACGTGAACAACAGCATGTACTGTTTTTTCGGCAGCTAGCGTTAGATCGACCATTTGCTGACCACTTGCCGAGTAATTGACATATTGCAGAGGCTCTGTTACAAATTGCCCACTTTGCACTAACTGTTTGTTGAAATAATAATTGATTGAAAATGTTACTATCGCACTGATAAGTACAACAAATAGCAATTGACCTACAAATTTTTTAGTTTTCATAATATTTCAATTTTAATAATTTTTTATTTTTGATCAAAAAGAATCAAAAAACATTCCTTAAGTTTGAAATAAAACGCTGAAAAGAAATAAATGTATTGTATTTAACTTTATTTAAAAGTTGCCGCTATTTTCTGTAAGGTATCATATAATAAATGTAATAGTTGATAAGCGGAAACGAAGTGAAAACTCCTTTTCCGTAACCGGGGATATAATAAGGTTTCATAGAGCCGTTATTGTCGGTTTTCACAATAAAATTCATTTTCAGCGTATAACCCAAATAGATGTTTTTCAATATTTCGGTTCTGAGTGAAGTCGACAATTCGATCCATTGGCTATTAATTTTTGATTCGGGAAGACTGCTTTTGTATATAGTCCAATACCTGTCGTCGATAGTAAGTTGGGGTGAGTAATGTTTTAAATTGCTCATTCCATATTTTAGACCAACAGTAAACATTCCACGATCCCAATCTGGTGAAAGTTTCAAGAAATTATAATTTATCCCCATTCTATAATAATTTCCTTCCGATTTATAAGAGTAACTTTGTTTGTCTAAATCGATTGTAGTAGTACCGACTTCGAAAGAGAGCATATATTTTTTAGTAAATCGCCAATCGAGAGAAGCTTCATAAGTATGTTGCTCGGGATTATACAATGCTATGGCAGGTCGAGCAAGATCAAAACCTATAAAAACTCCCGGTTTGAATGTTGCACTGTCTTGAGCATACAAATTGCAAAGGGTAATAATAAATAATATATTAAAGAATAACTTCAACATTTGGATCTGTTAGATTATCGATAACTGGCTTTTTCAATGTAATACCTTTTATTACACGATTAGATTTTAGAAGAACACTTTTTAAGTCGAAACGAATTACAAAGCCACAATCGCTCGAAACAAGCTCGACCTTTCGGGAATAAACAAAAAATACGGTATCAATTTTAAAAGTTGTATTTAATATTGTATCCTTTGGATGATAAAAATAAAACTCATAAACACTCGTATCGCTATTTTTGGACAATGGCAAAGTTGTGGTAAGAAATTTATCATCATTATTATATAAAATGGAATCTTTGATTTCGGGATAAATACCACGTGCACCAAAACCTGTGATAGTTGTATCTTTGGTATTTTTTAACAATTCTTTTTTAAACTTTATTTTTACAGCGTTAATAGATGCATCGCAATTGGTCCCCTCTTCGCAGGAAATCAAGAAAAACAAAAAAGGAAGTAATACAATAAATAAGCGCATTATTTTTTTATAAATACAAATTATTAAAAACTATTGTTGATTTATTTCTATTAAAAAACCCCGCAAATTTACAATATTTTCCGAATTTTAAGTATTTTTACCTTTATAGCTATTGACACTTCTATGCAAAACGAGTTTGTAAAAAGAATATATCGATTAATAAAGGAAAACAATCTGCTACGGGAACAAAACGAAGCATTAAAAATACGTGTCAACGAACTTACAGAAGAGAATGATGCATTTCGTTTAAGTTTCGAAGAGCTAAAAGATCAATCATTATTCCTTAAAAAAGAATCGGACAATACTCCCAGTCTACGATTCAATATGGTAACCATACTATTTGGCTATATTCATGGATTTTCGAAAATTACCGACAATTCAGAATCGAAGCATTTAATGGATATGCTAGACTCTCTTTTGTTTCAACTTAATAGCATTATTGAGAAATATGATATTGTTCGTATAAAAACCATTGGAGACTCGCTCATGGTAGCTGGAGGAATTCCCATCAAGAATATTACAAACCCTATAGATGTAGTGTTGGCAGCAATCGAAATGCAGAGAGCCGTAGACGATTGCCAATATAAACAAGAAAATGGCAAGATATGGGATATTAAACTTGGTATACATACCGGTCCAGTTAATGCAACTGTTTCGGGGACAAAAAAAATATCGTACGATTTGAAAGGCGACACTGTAAATATTGTAACTCGAATAGAATCGTCGGGAGAAATAGGCAAAATATTGATCTCTGCCAATACTTATGAACTTGTTAAAGAGTTTTTTGAGTGCGATCATTATGGTAAAATGCCTATAAAATACAAAGGCGATATTGATCTTTATTCGGTTAAAGGTTTGATCCCCGAGTTGTCGATCGACGGAAATGGACGCGAAGTAAACGATTTGTTTTTCACACGCTTTGGATCCATTCAATTTACCGACATTCAAGAAATGATACTCGACAAACTTGAAAAAGAACTCCCACCCTATCTTTATTACCACAATGTTAAACATACAGTAGATGTAGTAACAGAGGTAGAGCTTATTGGCTGGGGCGAAGGATGTACCGACGAAGAAATACTTTTACTCAAAACAGCGGCTTTGTTTCACGATGTGGGTCATGTAAAAGCATACGACAATCATGAATATCATGGAACTGAAATGGTGCGGGCGATGTTGCCAAAATACAAATATTCGAAAAGCCAGATTGACCGAATTTGCGAAATAATAATAGCTACCAAATTGCCCCCCAAACCCAAAAATCTTTTGGAAGAAATAATCTGCGATGCTGACCTCGATTATCTTGGACGCACCGATTTTATACCTGTTTCGAATACACTTTATAGGGAGCTTAAAGAAATAAACAAAATAGGAACGCTAAACGATTGGAACAAACTTCAAATAAAATTTATATCGGGGCACCAATATTTTACTAAAACAGCACGTGGATTGCGAGAAGTAAATAAGCAGAAACAGATTGAACGAATTATGGCTTTAATCGATTCCGAACAATAGTATATCGCTTCCTTTAAAAAGGGAGCTTGCCCATTTGAAAACAAACTTAATATGCCTAATATTTTCCCCTCTATCATTTCTAAAAACCTGAATATTAATGAATTTCAGGTAACAAATACAATTAAACTCATTAGCGAAGGCGCAACAGTTCCATTCATTAGCCGTTACCGCAAAGAAATGACTGGAAGTCTCGATGAAGTAGCAGTACTATCTATCAAGGAGCAGTACAATAAACTACTCGAAGTCGAAAAACGCCGCGAAGCAATTATTAAATCGATAGAAGAACAAAACAAGCTTACTGCCGAACTTAAGCAAAAGCTCGAATCGACTTGGACACTAACCGAGCTGGAAGACATTTACCTTCCTTATAAGCCCAAACGCAAAACCAAAGCTTCGATAGCACGCGAAAAAGGACTAGAAGCCCTAGCAGCTTTAATAATGCGTCAAACCGAAAGCGATATTGAAACCATTGCGCTGAAATATTTAAACGACCAGGTAAAAGATACCGATGAAGCCCTCGAAGGAGCCCGCGATATTATAGCCGAATGGATAAGTGAAAACATTCGTGCCCGAAACGCTGTACGTAAACTGTTTGCTCACGAAGCAGTAATTTCGACTAAATTGGTAAAAGGAAAAGAAACAGAAGGAGAAAAGTATAAAGATTATTTCGAATTCGGCGAACAGCTCAAACGTTGCCCTTCGCACCGTTACCTTGCAATGCGCCGAGGCGAAGAAGAAGGTTTTCTTAAATTATCGATCGAACCCGACGAAGATAAAGCACTTGAAATACTAGACGAAATTATTTTGAAAAGCAACACCCCCTCTACGAATCAGGTTTCAATAGCCATTAAAGATTCGTACAAAAGACTTCTTGCCCCTTCTATTGAAAACGAATCCAAAACAATTTATAAAGAAAAAGCCGATGACGAAGCCATAAGGGTATTTGCCGAAAACCTTCGCCAATTGTTACTGGCTTCGCCACTTGGGCAGAAACGTGTAATGGCTATTGATCCGGGTTTTCGTACTGGTTGCAAACTGGTATGTCTCGATGCACAAGGAAAACCAGTTCACAATGAAACTATTTATCCCCATCCGCCTCAAAATGAGACCGGCATAGCTATGAAAAAAATAAATACCCTGGTGACTTCCTATAAAATACAGGCTATTGCCATTGGAAATGGAACAGCTGGCAGAGAAACAGAGCATTTTATTCAGAAAATAAAGTTCGATAGCGATGTGCAGGTATTTGTAGTGAGCGAAAATGGCGCATCTATATATTCGGCATCGGATATTGCCCGAAAAGAATTTCCCGAATACGATGTTACTGTTCGAGGAGCCATTTCAATTGGTCGCCGTTTGATGGATCCATTGGCTGAGCTCGTTAAAATCGATGCAAAATCGATTGGGGTAGGTCAATACCAGCACGATGTAGATCAAAAAAAGTTGAAAGAAAGTCTCGACCAGGTAGTAGAATCGTGCGTAAACCGAGTAGGCGTCAATGTAAACACAGCCAGTATGCATTTGCTTATGTATATTTCGGGACTGGGGCCTCAATTGGCACAAAATATTGTCGATTACAGAGCTAAAAACGGGCCCTTCGAATCGAGAAAAGATTTACAAAAGGTTGCACGCATGGGCGACAAAGCTTTTGAGCAATCGGCAGGTTTTTTGCGAATACCCGATTCGAAAAACCCATTAGACAATAGTGCCGTTCACCCCGAAAGTTACTATATAGTTGATAAGATAGCTAAAGACCTACATGTCGATATTGCCGAGATACTGAAAGAAGAAGAAACTAGAAAAAAAATTGATGTTAAAAAGTATGTCTCAGACAAAATTGGATTACCAACATTAAATGACATTTTACAAGAATTGTCGAAGCCTGGGCGCGACCCCCGTGGCGCTGTTAAAGTGTTTGAGTTCGACAAAAACGTACATAGCATTGGCGATCTGATTCCCGGCATGGAATTACCCGGCATTGTATCAAATATTACCAACTTTGGGGCATTTGTCGATATTGGAGTGAAACAAGATGGACTGGTACACGTTTCTCAATTGGCCGATAGGTTTGTAAAAGATCCCAACGAAGTAGTTAAACTTCACCAACATGTTAGGGTAAAAGTGCTCGAAGTAGATGCATCTCGCAAAAGAATTCAATTGACAATGAAACTTTAAATATTTTTGAAACAACAAGGCAACGGCATTATAATTAATCGCATATTGCTTTTATTTAATGCTTTATATATTTTTTGAATTTAATAACCTCCCAACCCTCCTTAAAAAGGAGGGCTAACAGAGCAGTGGTTTATAAAAGCACAAATCTGTTATTGCCCCTTTTAAAGGGATAGGGGTTTATTTGTATTTGCTATTTTTTTAATGCATACCCTGAATTAAACACAGAGACACAAAGACACGGAGAATTGTTATTTAATAAGTAATGTCTGTTTTTTCTGTATTTGAGAAATAGTCAAAGCCTGAAAGGCTTTAATTTGAATAACACGGATAAAATCCGTGGTACAAATGCTACATCAACACAAACCCCAGAAGGGGTTTAATAGATTGAAAAACATATACTATGAGTAAGTATACTCAAATTCTTTATCAAATTATTTTCAGCACAAAAAATAGAAAACATACACATTTACAATTTCAGGTATTAATATTTAATATTTTCAACTATTAATTTACGAGCACCGAACAATAGCGCCTTTCAATTGTCATTTACAAAATAAACATTCATGGAAAGATTAGACACAAAGTACCAACAATTACTCAATTATTTCAGAAATCTCGAATCGGTTGCAATTGCTTTTTCGGGAGGAGTAGACAGCACCTTTCTGCTAGCTGCAGCTAAAGAGGCTTTGGACAGTAAAACCATTGGTATTACAATCGATTCTCCTTCGTTTTCGAGAAAAGAATTGGACGATTCTATTAGACTTTCGGCACAAATTGGAGCCAAACATGTAATACTTACCGACCATAAAATTGAAGAAGAAATACGCTTTAACCCCGAAAACCGCTGCTATTTCTGCAAGAAAATGGAATTTGGCAACATCATTAACGAGGCCAACCGATTGGGTTTCAAATGGGTTATAGATGGCTCGAATGCCGACGATTTGAACGACTACCGACCTGGACAAAAAGCCATTAAGGAACTTCAAGTGAAAAGTCCATTGATGGAACTTGGTTTTACGAAAGAGGAAATCAGAACTTTATCGAAAAAAATGGGACTCGAAACTTGGGACAAACCCGCTGCTGCCTGCCTGTATTCACGCATACCTTATGGAAGTGAAATAAAACCCGACGATTTGCGAAAAGTAGAGCAATCGGAAGATTATCTGCAAAGCATTGGTTTCAGACAAGTACGTGTTCGATGCCACGATAAACTTGCCAGAATTGAGGTTTCGAAAAGCGACATGAATCGATTGTTCGATGAATCGATTCGATTAGAGGTTTACAAACAACTCAAAACTTATGGCTTCGATTATATTACGGTAGATATTCTGGGATATAGAATGGGCGGCAGTTATAACGAGCTGATAGGGAGAAAATAGTTGACTGTGGACAGTGAACAGTGAACAGTGGACAGTGGACAGTGGATAGTGGAAGGTGGAAGGTTGATAGTTGATGATTGATGGTTAAAGGAGTTTAATAATTTGTCCAAAATCGGGGCGATGAAATTTAAAAGCAACTTCGGGAGTAATTTTCAGGAGTAAAGAATGAAAAGCAATGATACAGCCCGAATGAGTAACAAGTAAAACATTATCTTGTGTGTGTTTCAATAAAATTTCGTTATAAAAATCCTGAATTCGAAAGAAAAGCTGCATATAAGATTCACCATCCGGACAAGGTGTTTCGATATAGTTATCCATCCAATGTTTGCCATACGGGGTATTGAAGATATCATTCCATGCAATCAATTCCCATTGACCAAAATTCAATTCTTTCAACCTTGAATCGTAGATTATTTCTTGTCCTTGAGCAATATGTTGAGCCAATATAGCACACCGGATAAGGGGACTCGAATAAATGATATCAAATTTCTGATTATTGAAAGAGGCTACAGCCTTTTCTAAATCGTAGATAGATGTTTCGGCGAGACCTACATCTGACTGACCATAACAAATGCCTTCTTGAACTTCGGTTTTAGTATGACGAATAGCCCAAAGATTCATTAGTAATTGTCCTGAATATATACAACCGATATATATATAACAATTTCAGCTACTTGTTGCATAGCACCAAGTACATCGCCTGTGAATCCACCAATTCGTCGATGGCTAAACCATCTCATTCCCAAAAACACAAGTGCCAAAAGGAGAATAGATAGAAAGAACTTAGACCACGAAAGAAAATAAAAGGGCAACAATGCAAAGACAGCTGCTATAGCAACATCGATCCAATTGATTTTATGCGCCAGAAATTTAGATTTTGATTGATCCTCAACACCAGCATATTGCGATGTATAAGCCATAAGTACCGGCAACATACGACTAAGTGCATGAGCCGCGATGAGCGAAAAATATATTTTACCGGGGGTAACTGCTATGAGCAATTGAAATTTTACAAGTAATACCATTATAAGCCCAATAGTACCATAAGTACCTATCCGGCTATCTTTCATTATTGTCAGAACCTGATTTTTATTCCCTCCTCCGCCAAAACCATCGCAGGTATCGGCCCATCCATCTTCGTGAAAAGCCCCAGTAATGATTATTGTAGCAACCATACTTAAGAGAATTGCCATTTCATAGCTCATTAGCATTTGGCAAAAATACAATATAAGCGCCCCAAAGCTACCAACAAGTATTCCAATAAGTGGCAAATATCGTATTGCTTTGTCGACAGGTGTTTCTGTAGCATAAACCCATTTAGGAACCGGAATTCGGGTAAAATAACTTATTGCAAAAAGTAAAGTATTCATAGAAATTAATTTGAAAATGACTAATATGAAAATGCTATGTAGTGATGCAGCCGAAGTGTGCAAATTTCTATAACTTCTACAAAACCTTTTTAACGATTTATTTGCACATTTGTCATTAGTAATTAGTCATTAGTAATTATTTATTACTCACATGAGCTTCTTCGAAACTTGCCATTTCGTTGAGAAAAGCAACAGCCGCTTTTACGATTGGATACGCCAATGCTGCTCCAGTACCTTCGCCCAAACGCATTCCCAAATTAAGCAATGGTTCAGCTTTAAGATATTCGAGCATCAACTTATGACCCTGTTCATCCGATTCGTGACAAAAAATACAATTGTCCAACACTGCATTATCGATCTTTTGGGCGGCAAGCAATGCAGAAGTAGCTATAAATCCATCGATAAGCAAAACCATGCCCAGCTTCTGAGCTTCGAGC
This sequence comes from Bacteroides fragilis, assembly GCA_945889005.1. GTDB lineage: Bacteria > Bacteroidota > Bacteroidia > Bacteroidales > DTGW01 > CAMDBI01. The sequence goes on along the minus strand of CAMDBI010000005.1, from coordinate 6,102 downwards.
ATAGCGCCACACATCATAGCTATTTCGAATCCTCCAAAAGTAGCTAAGATCTCAACTGGATCTTTATAGGAATATTTATCGATACATTTTTTAAGAATCTCTTTTTTCTTCAAAAGACCCTGGTCGTCTAAGCCTGTTCCCCTTCCAACGCATTGTTCAATGGGAATTCCAGTAAATCGACTCATAAGAAGAGCTGCCGATGAGGTATTTCCAATACCCATTTCTCCAAATCCAACAATATTGGAACCTTTATCGAATTCCGATTTCATTATTTCCCGGCCTTTTCTCATGGCTTTTAAACAGGTTTCAACTGTCATGGCTGGTTCTTGAAGAATATTTTTTGTTCCCTTACCAATTTTAGCATTGGTAATTGAGTTCGTGCCCGGAAAATCGAAATCGACTCCAGCATCTATCACCTTCAATGCTATAGCATTATGCTTACAGAAAACACTAATTGCAGCTCCTCCTCTAATAAAGTTCATAACCATTTGGTAGGTAACTTCTTTAGGAAATGGACTGATTCCTTCGTCGGTAAGACCATGATCGGCTGCAAATACCAACATAAGCGGATTTTTGAGCGATGGAGAAAGTGTTTGTTGAATTTCAGCAATTTTCATTGCCAATTTTTCCAACTTACCCAACGATCCAAGGGGCTTGGTTTTTAAATCTATTTTTCTCTGTATGTCTTCTTGTAGGCTCATCGTATAAGATATTTAAAAACAAACGTTAGAATTATCAACATCAATTATTTTACTTTCAACGGAATACCCGATACCATTAAATATACTTCATTTGCATTCTTTGCAATAAGTTGGTTTACCCAGCCCTGAATATCGGCAAACTTTCTGGCAGCTTCGTTTTCGGGATGAACACCCATACCCAATTCGTTGCTTACAACCAATACAAAACCTTCATTTTCGGAAAATTTTTTCCATTCAGCTATAGCCTCGTCCAAAGTTTTCTGAAAATCAAAATTACAATCGGCAAAGATATTGGTCAACCAAAGGGTTATACAATCCAAAACTGCAACTTTTCCCTCTAAACAAATATCACTAATATTTTTTTCTTTTTCAATAGTTTGCCAATTATTTCCTCTATCCGATTGGTGACGGGCTATTCGATTTTCGAAATCGCTGTCCCATCGACGAGCAGTGGCTATGTATATTGGGTTTGTGGTCTTTTCCAATGCCAATTGTTGGGCAAATTTGCTTTTCCCCGACCTAGCACCACCTGTTATAAAGATTATTTCCATTAGAATTTAATATAACATCTCACCATTTTACAACAAAAAAAATAAATAGCATCTATTTTCATTTGCACATTTGCATATTTGCAAATTATTATATTCTTTTATTCAACACATCTTGCGAAACAGGAAAAACAACCGGTCGACCCGAAAGTGGATTTTTTAGCGAAATTACAACTGTTTTGTAAACCTCTTCTATATTGGAGTAGTTCAATACCTCATCGGGCGTACCTTCACAATGAATTTTCCCATTATTCATTAAAATTAAATTATTGCAATACTCCCCTGCCATGTTCAAATCGTGAATAATCATAAGAACCGATAATTGCAACTGGTTGTTTAATTTCTGAATAAGATTCATAACATTTAATTGGTGCGTAATGTCAAGATGAGCAGTTGGTTCGTCGAGCAAGAGCAATTCGGGCTGTTGGGTAAGCGCACGAGCAATAGCAACCATTTGTTGCTCGCCTCCACTTAAAGAGTCGAGCATCATATCTTTCATGTGCCAAATATCGGTAAGTTGCATGTAATGATGCGCAATGTCAATATCTTCCTTCGATTCGAAAAAACTAAAATTGGCTTGGTACGGCAATCGACCCATGAGAACATATTCTTCGACCGAAATAGCCACTGGATCAATAAACTGGCTTACAACAGCTATATGTCGGGCTTTTTCTTTATAGCCCATGTGCCCCATATCTTTATTATTGAGCAACAATTGTCCTTTGTGTTTGGGAAGAATACCCGAAATGCCTTTAAATAAAGTGGTTTTACCAGAACCATTGGGACCAATAATACCTGTAAAACTAGCTTTCTCTATCGATAAGTTTATATTTTCGAGACAAAAGCCCGATTTATATCCACATGAAAAATCGATTATTTGAAGTAATGCAGACATCCTTTTATATTTTTTTGCTTCCAATACGTGCTAATAGAACAACAAATGTTACCCCTCCGATAATGCCCGTAATAACACCTATTGGCAACTCGTTGGGCGCAATAATTGTACGAGCAATTGAATCGGACAAAACCAAAAACACGGCACCCCCCAGAAAACTATTAATCAACAACTTACGATAGTCTGTACCGAAGAGAATTCGCATTAAATGAGGAATGACCAGTCCAACAAAACTAATGACACCTGCAACAGCTACCGAAACACCTGTAAGAACAGACGAAATAACGAACAGTACCCTAATAACCACATCGGTATTAACTCCCAGATGTCGGGCTTTTTCTTCGCCAAGCCTAAGTGCATTTAAAGGCTGAGCAAATAGAAAAGAAACGAACAAGCCTGCTATTGATGTATACAGAACTACAAAAACCATTGTCGTATCGGGTTCGTCGAGCGAACCCATAATCCAAAATATGATTCCATGCAGGTTTTCCTTGCTTGTAATTGACATGAGCAACAGTATACAAGAAGAAGTAATAAAACTAATCATAACCCCGGTCAAAAGCATGCTCTGTATTTTTATACGCCCTTGACTGAGACTAAGCAAGTATAAAAGAACAATAATTAACAGCGCTCCTGCAAATCCGGCAATTGGCAGAATGGAATTTCCAAATACCACATTCAGCCCAAAAACAATGGCTATGGCCACTCCCATTGCAGCGCCCCCCGAAATACCTAAAGTATATGGCTCGACAAGAGGATTGCGATAAATACCTTGTAATATAGCACCAGCTACACTCAATGCACCACCTGTGCCAATAGCCAAAATAATACGAGGCAATCGAATATCAAATAAAACAGTATATTCGATCCCTTCAGTTTTTGATCGAATAATAGAGGGGATATCGAATACTGAAACGCTCAGATCGCCAGTAGACAATGAGATAGCCGACGATATTAGCAATAGAACTAGCAATAATGGGACAGATATATACCACTTTTGAATAAAATTCATATCAATAGGGCTATTTATAAATGCATTTAATCATTTGCCCTGTTATCTCGACAAAATCGGGAGGAGTAGGACTACACGACATATCGGGATCGATCAGAAAGATCGAATTGTTTTTGGAAGCCTTCATGTTTTTGTATGCCAACCATACGTTCTTTTCTTCGTCGCCCAAAACACCCATTGTAACAATAAAAATTGCATCAGGATTGGTTTTCAATACACTTTCGCGGGTAATTGCCCCATTTTTAATAGAGGCTAAGGCGTTTAACCCACCGGCATATCTAATATAATCGGCCATAAAAGTATTGTCGATGGCACCAAATAGAGGTTTTGCACCAATTTCGATAAAGACAACAGGTTTTTTATCGGTCTTTATAGATTGTTGGAACACTACAAGATCTTGCTTCGATTTATTTACAATACTTTCAGCCTCTTTTTTATGACCCACAAGCGTTCCAACCTCAATGAATTCTTTACACAACAATTCGAAATTGCTGGGTAAAGGAAATATACGAATATTGAGTTTTAATTTTTTAAGCCCTGCAATGATTTCAGGACTAGTCAAATCGGTAGTAATAATAATATCGGGCTTTAACTTTAATATTTGTTCAAAATTTACATTCAGAGCATTGGCAACAACAGTAGTATTGCTTTTTATGGGGCAATAATTGGTGCACCCCACTATATTTTTTTCGGAACTAAGCAGTACAATGTGTTTGGTTAGTGAAGGCGCTAAAGAAACTATACGGGTATAGCTTTCACTATGTACAGCTTGCAAAAATAGCATTAAGTAAAGAAAAGAAAGAAGATTTTTCATGAATACTTTTATTTAAACACTTTTTCCCCGAAGTGTGGTAAATACTAAATCATGGCAGGTTTTCTGGCTAACTCTGCAATTGAACTGCCTTCCCATCGCGAAGTACCGGGACAGTGGCGGAAGTGTCGTTCAATGCCATTAATGAGCTTACAGCTGCGGGTACAGCCCCGGTATTGCACCGGGTTCCCTTTTACTCTATTCTAAACAAAAACAGAATCACCATTGATGCTCCAAAGGTACTGAAATATCTGTGATTTAAAATATTTTTTAAAATTTTGTTTGTTTTTTCAATTTAGTTTTTATTAACTTAGATTAAATGAAAAAAATATTTAATGAATAAACTTTCTTGCTGAAATAGAAAGACATAAATAAATTTCAAAACAAATTATTGATTTTATTAAAAAATTTTTTCATGATTTTAAATTTAAATGTATAATTGCAGCGTAATTCTAAATCAAAATATGGGAAAGGTAAATAAAATAGTAAGTATACAAAATTTGGCACCCGAATTGCTTGACGTGCTGATAAAAAAGTATCCTGATGGTTATACAAACCATGTGTTTAAAGTAACCACACATGGCGACAATTTTTTTTACGGAGTCACTTTAGATACTCCAGATGTTAGTTATTTAATAAAAGTACCCGTAAAAATCGACACCAATCCCGAAGAATTCGAGGAACAAGGTTTCGGAAGCGACGACGACACCATTGCTGGAGCCGATGAATTTGCCGATGCAGCCGACGACGACGACAAAGACGATGAGGTAAGCAATATTCCAGCAGACGACGGCGACGATGATGAATAAGCTTTGTATATAATTTGAAAGAAGTTGAGTGCTTCGATCAATATATAGTAATTGTATAAACTCATAAAAAAAGCAGTATAAAACTTATTCTATACTGCTTTTTTATTTTCTAAAGGCAAACAAGTAATTTATTAGTTTATTACTTTTTGAGTCGTAATCGATATTTTACACCAAAGTAAAATAAAAAAAGGGATAACAAGTATCCCTTTTTCTAGAAAATCAAGTTTTGATTATTTCTGAACTGCAGCTGCAAGTTCGCTACCAGCTTTAAACTTGCATACTTTTTTAGCAGCAATTTTAATTTCTTTACCAGTTTGAGGGTTACGACCAGTACGAGCGCTTCTCTTAGTAACTGAGAAAGATCCAAAACCTACTAAAGCAACACGGTCACCTTTTTTCAAAGAAACAGTAGTAGCTTTAATGAAAGCGTCTAAAGCTTTTTTAGAATCAGCTTTAGTTAATTTTGCTTCTGCAGCAATAGCATCGATTAGTTGTGCTTTATTCATGACAATACGTTTTTAGGGTAAATACTATTTATTTATAAAAACCTACACAAATTTAGTTTTTTTGTTCTGAATTGCAAATTTTTAACCAAAAAAATGCTTTCATATAAATTAATATATACAAGCTTTATCTAATGTTATACTTTAATTAGTATTATATATAACTATGAATATAAATTAATTATAATTAATATCGCACAGTGTAAGCTCTTTACGTTTTTTTATTAACAATTTGCAGTAATCATGGTTAATATCTAAACCCAAGGTTCCTACTCACCTCTTTTTATAGGTATAGTAATTTTTAAAATAATAAGAAACATTTATATTAAAGCTTATTGACCATAATTTTTAATAAAGCAGTATACAAATCGGCCGAATAGACAAATAATATGTTTTTAAATAGCTACCTATCAGCTATGTAATCAAATATTTTTGAAAAATATAAAGATTTTTTTTTTTAGTAATAGAAAGTTTTTACTTTTGCGGCGGAGAAATGGCAGAGTGGTCGATTGCGGCAGTCTTGAAAACTGTTGAACTGTAAGGTTCCGGGGGTTCGAATCCCTCTTTCTCCGCCACTTCGATTTGTTTCGACTTCGCTCACCAACCGTTGTTCAGCGATAGAGAAAATAAAAAACCCGCTTAAAACACATGTTTTAAGCGGGTTTTTTGCAATCTAATCGAGTAGGTAGGGAGATTACTCCCCCGCCCTCTCACACCACCGTGCATGCTTTCGCACACGGCGGTTTCCTTAAATTGTTTAACCGTTCGTAATTTAATGTCAGGTTATACAAACCTTGCTCTTCAAACCAATCAATGCCCATAG